>NZ_JNVB01000099.1 GCF_000770305.1 Erwinia oleae | reverse complement strand
GTCTGGGTCGTAAAAACTTCCTGTTCTTCGGTTCTGACCATGGTGGTGAGCGGGGAGCACTGCTGTACAGCCTGATCGGAACGTGCAAACTGAACAGCGTGGATCCAGAAGGCTACCTCCGCTATGTGCTTGACGTCATCGCCGACTGGCCGGTCAACCGGGTCAGCGAACTGCTACCCTGGCGCATCACACCGCCAACTGAATAACACATCCCCGTCAATACGGCCCTCGGTGTACGCTTACCAGTAGCCCGGTTTGACAGCTGGTTCTGCAGATGCTGTATCAGCAACTGATGCGTTTCGGCAGGCTGACTGTGCAGCTTGCTTTCAATAAGGCCTCTGGCTGTTTTCTGATCCCATTTGTTCAGCCTGCTGACCACACTTTTAATACTTTTCTGGCTTGCTCCGGAAATCGCTGACCGGGAGATACCGGGCTGCACTGAGGGGGAGCGCTGCAGCGGCGCAGATGGGGCTTCAGCCGCCCGGGAAGGTCCGGGGGGGCCTGGTAGCCATAAGAAGACGACGAAGCCGCATATGCCGCCGGCTGACTGCTCCGGGTGTTGTCAGAAGGATATTCAGGCTGTTTACCCCGGGCAGTGCTGCTGAGGCTACCTCCAGCCGGGGGCTGCAGGGAAGGCGCCTCACGAAATTTGGTCCGCTCAGCAAAATCGTCTGTCAGGGGAAACTTCATTGCCCTGCCTGACTCCCACTGCAAGCCAATTTCTGAAATATCATAATTTTGCTCGGTATTGAGGGTGGCCTTAGCCACCAGAAGCCCGTTACCTTCGCGGCCCATAGGTAAGGATTTCGCGAAGTTATCACGCGTATCTGAATTTTGCCCTTTCCCTGCTTTCACAAGGGTACCGTCGGTCAGTCCATTCAGAACCTGCGTGGCGATATACTGATGTTCAGGACTGCCACTTGCCGCAACATGTCCGAGCCAGGCGTGGGTCGCAGGGCTTATCATGTGCTGTGGAATTGGCTCTCCTTTACTGATGCCACCGCCAGCAGTAGATGCAGACGATTGGGAGTAGCCGGTCTGTGGATTATAATATCCGGTCGAAGCGTTATTACGTAAAGGTTGCATAGTTTTGAGTAGTAAATTAGTCGTGCCCCCTGAGTGTCTGTTAAGCGTAAAAAGTTCGGTATCTGTGGCAGGAAACACGGGGAAAAATAAAAGTCGGCCGGATGTGATGCTTACCATCAGCATTGATAAAAAGGAACAGGACTGACAGGTAATAGCCGTTGCGCTGCTCCTCATACATGCACCTTCCGGTGCCATCAACTTTCCGCTGCAGATGACATCTTCTCAGACGCCCCGCCTGAAACCGATGCCGTGAGGAGGCGAGAGAGGAGAAACGCGAAATCAGCGTGAACCCGGTTGAGCTGGGCAAACGTCTGGGCTCTGGCGGCCCAGTTTATCCGGCTGACGCCATACCCGCAAAGGTGAAAGAGGTACGATCAACATAGTGAACGGAACGCCAATTCACGAACGCTCCCGGCATATCGATAACAGACGCTCTCTGGGGCACTGGGAAGGCGATTTAGTATCAGGCACAAAAAACTCGCCTATAGCCACACTTGTAGACCGAAAATCACGTTATACGATCATCCTTAGACTCAGGGGCAAAGATTCTTTCTCAGTGAATCAGGCTCTTACCGAAAAATTCCTGAGCTTGCCGCCTGGACTCCGGCAATCACTGACATCGGACAGAGGAATGGAGCTGGTCAGGCATCTGGAATTTACTGGCAGCACCAGCGTTAAAGTTTATTTCTGGGATCCTCAGAGTCCCTGGTAGCGGGGAACAAACGAGAACACTAATGGGTTAATTCGACAGTACTTTCCCAAAAAGACATGCCTTGCCCACTGTACTCAACATGAGCTGGATCAGATTGCAGCTCAGCTAAACAACAGACCGAGAAAGACACTGAAGTTCAAACACCGAAAGAGATAATTGAAAGGGAGGTTGCGTTGACAGATTGAATCTACAGCTCAAAGCAGACGTTAATGATAACGACAAAAATCACCATGACATCTGCCTGAGAAGGATATACGATTCATATATGTAAAGTAACGGAGTATATGTTTATGGGTATTGTTAAAATTTCGGATTTGCTGCATGAAGACGTCCGCGATGCCAGTAAAGCCATGTCGCGCTCAGTGAACGCGCAAGCCGAATATTGGATCCGCCTTGGTATGATGAGCGAGCTTTATCCGGACCTTAACTATCAACAAATCAAGCTGATGATGCTGAAATCAGGTTCTGACCGTTTAATGGAGGTGATCAATGCCATCAATTCCCATTAAAACCGTCGATGAACTTGCCCGTCAGCGTCATGCAGGGACACTGCTTGCTTCCGTCTTTGAAATGCTGGATACGTTTATTGTTCCGGGCGTCACTACTTTAGACATCAATAACCGGGCAGAAAAATTTATTGTTGAGCAGTTGCAGTCCCGCCCGGCCAGCAAAGGACAATATGATTATCCTTACGTACTAAATACCTCAGTAAATGAAGTCGTTTGTCACGGCATCCCTAAAGCTAACGAATACCTGAAATCTGGCGCTGTCGTTAACGTAGACATAACCCTGGAGAAAGGGGGACTGATTGCTGACTCCAGCAAAATGTACCTGATCGGCGACGTTTCTCCTTTAGCTCGCCGCCTGGTGAAGAAAACCTGGGAAGCCATGTGGCTGGGCATTAAAGCGGTAAAACCGGGTGCGACGCTGGGTGATATTGGACATGCCATTCAGAGGCATGTTGAAAACAGTGGCTACAGCGTTGTCAGGGAATATTGCGGGCACGGCATCGGCAAAGAAATGCATGAAGCACCGCAGGTGCTGCACTACGGTAAACCCGGTACAGGTGAAGTGTTGCGTACGGGAATGGTTTTTACCATCGAACCGATGGTGAATCAGGGCGACAGCAAAATAAAAACTAAAAAAGACGGCTGGACAGTGGTGACCCGGGATAAAAAACTCTCTGCTCAGTGGGAACACACCATAGCAGTGACCGCTGATGGTTTTGAAGTCTTAACGCTGCGTAAAGATGAAGTCATTCCAGACCATATTCTTTAAAGCCCGGTCTCTCTGTAGAAAAACCAGAGTAAACCAACGGAAGAGGACGCATAAGGTTTGCACTCGCCCAGTCAGGAGTCGCAATCAACGTTTTTTTTGGGTGGCTGATAATGAGCAACAAAACCGCTACGTCTAATTTTACTATATCAAGACAATATTAGCGGCGATCATCGCATGATTCTCGCTCAATATTCGTAACCAGTAAGCGCATACCCTGAATCACTTAAAAGTGTAATTCTTAGGGTGCGAATGACTATATTTCGCTCATAGCTGTCTGTTATGACGGTTTAAGAAATAGTCTTAACGTAGAATACGTTTCCTTTTCCAGGCGGGTTGCACAACTATCGCCCTCACCGGCAACAGTAAGCACGCGCTCTGCTCTATCAGCGGGAACCGCGCACACGTAAGGGGGCGGCCCCGCAGATCGCAGGTCTCTTGTATCAACTACTTTTCGGGCAGCGCATAGGCCACCAGTGCATCTCCAGACCGGGTTCCCAGCCCGCCATGCCCTCCGGCGGCGATGACCACATATTGTCTGCCGTCATCGCCCATATAAGTGACCGGCGTTGCCTGGCCGCCAGCCGGGAGACGCGTACGCCACAACTCTCTGCCGGTTTTCTCATCAAAGGCCCGTAAATAATCATCCGCGGTTGCCCCCATAAAGATCAGGCCGCTCTTGGTAATAATATTTCCGCCCATCATGAACATACCGGTGGGCAGCGGCGCATTGGTATGCGTACCGAAGATATTCATGTCCCGTGTCGTTCCCGCCGGGCGTTCCCAGATGATTTTCCGGGTGGTCAGATCGATGGCATACACTTTACCCCATGGGGGCGCGCTACAGGGGGATCCCAGTACCGTCAGCCAGGGTTTAACCACAGCTGCCCAGCCGGTGCCATACTGCGGGCCGACCGCAAACTCCTTCGGTTTGGGATAGGGTTGCCCGCTGTGCCAGCCGGCCCAGGGTTTCATCAGACCTTTAGCGATAGCCTCCTGACTAGTCATCATCTGCATGGTGAACGGGATGTAGCTGGTGTTGGCGATAAGCACGTTATGTAGCGGGTCGACAGACCCACCGTACCAGTCCATCACGCCGTCAAAGGCAGGATAGGCAATGGATGTGCCTTCGGCCGGTGGTGTGAATTTCCCCTGATAACGATAGCGGTGAAACTGAATGCGGCACCACAGCTGATCGAAAGGGGTTGCCCCCCACGTATCAGTCTCTTTCAGATCAGGAGGTGAGAGATCGGGCATACCTGATGAATCAGGCTGCGTGGGCGACAAATGCTCCCCCGGCAGGGAGGGAGAGGTAGGTACCGCCCTTTCCCTGACGTCTGCGAGGGGTTTGCCCGTCCGACGATCCAGCAGGAACAGCTGTCCCATTTTGGTCGTCTGCACCAGCGCTGGGATAGTGCTTCCGTTACGACCCGGTAGTTCCATAAGGGTGGGACCCACCGGCAGGTCAAAGTCCCATACGTCATGATGGACCGTCTGAAAATGCCACCGCTCTTCACCGGTGTGGATATCCAGCGCAACGATGGCGCTGGAATATTTTTCATCGAATGACCTCCTCTTGCTGCCATAATAATCCGGCGTTGCATTCCCCAACGGAATAAAGATCAGTCCCAATTTCGCGTCCGCCGTATAGGTTCCCCACCCATTGGGAGTCCCATGGGTATAGGTTTCTCCCGGCCTGAGCGGGGCGTTGGCTGGGGTCCGGCCCATATCCCACGCCCATGCGGGTTTTCCGGTGGCTTCATCATAAGCGCGCACCACGCCGGAAGGTTCGCCTTTGGCCTGATTATCATAAATCCAGCCACCCAGAACGATCTTTCCATCCATCACCATCGGTTGAGAAGTGATAAAATGAAAGCCTGGCGGTACGTCCCCCATATTGTCCGTAAGGCTGACGTAGCCGTTATTACCGAAGTTTTTACAGAGCTTGCCCGTCTTTGCATTCAGCGCCACCATACGCGCGTCAGCGGTGGTACTGATGATTTTCTCCGGACAGTCGCTGTCTGAATTTACTGCACTGTAGGCGACTCCGCGGCAGGCCAGATATTCGTTAGCTGAAGTATCACTATGCGGATCAAATTTCCAGCGCTGCCGTCCGGTAGTGGCGTCCAGCGCAATAATCTGGCGGTGGGGCGTGCAGATGAACAGGCTATTACCCACCTTGACGGGTGTCACCTCGAAGCTGAACTCCCGACCCGCGCTATCCTCCCCCTTACGCATGACATCACCGGTGTTATAGCGCCAGGCGGGTTTCAGTTCGGCAACGTTCACCGTCGTGATTTGTGTCAGAGGCGAGAAGCGCTGACCGGCAGCATTATTACCATAGTAACGCCAGTCGCTGCTATCCGCCTGCGTGCCAGGCTGAGCTGTAAAACCGGGGAAGGGATGGTGCGAAACAAAGCGTTCGCCTGTAATGTGCCAGCCGCTCCAGAAAATGGTGATAATCACCGCCATATAAAACACGCCGGGAGCCAGTCCATAGCGTATCCTGCGCGCAACGGTGACGATCGGCTTTTGAATCCAGGGTAGACAGAGCCAGATGCCCAGCAGGGCGAACGAAAACAGCCTCGGCATCAGTTGCCAGCCATCCAGTCCCACCTCCGTCAGTGCCTGAATCGTGCAGATAATAAACGTCAGCAGATAAAGGATCAGTCCCGCCGGACGTTTAAGCACAAGCAGAACCCCTGACAACAGAAAACCTGCGCCGGTGAGTAAATACCAGCCCGTCCCGCCCTCAATGACCAGCCAGCCGCCCAGCGCGAGCAGCGTAATACCGCACAGACACACAAAAATGCCGGTAATAAACGTCAGTATTCCCCGATGGTTCTTTTTCACGGATACCCCGCATGTAAAGTAAAGTAAATAAAGCCTAATCAAAAATGAAAGGTCCGCCGTGTAATTTTGCGATAAGGACGTAACGGAATGTGTCGCGGTCCGCGCATGCCTGAAACGGTACATTTCACTTATTCTGTTCAGCCTGTTATTGCCTTTACCCTGCTGTTGAGGCGCGAAATATCTTCAGAAGTGAAAAAGCTGCTTCAGTATCGTTGTTTTCTATAGTTAAGGCTGACATGGCGGATGACCGATTCGCGACACATGATGATTACAGAGCCTTTAACAGGCCGGGGAGAGTACGATGGTAAGCACAAGCCGAAATGTAGTGGTTTACTGAATTTTGCCCCCTCCACTCCCCAAAAGTTCTTTTCACGTCAGAAACCACCAGAAGCCATACCAGCCTCTCCCGACCTTTCTTAAGGAGTATGCCTCACCCCTGAACGCAGCTCACAGGCCCGTACAGATCGTCTGACAGGTATCCATAACGACAATCGCCGCTGCACCAAACCGAACATTTTTTACTCGCCATGATTTAGCTTTAGTCACATCTTGGGTATTGTTCCTGCGATATCAATATGGTTCATGAGGGATTATGGCTACGGGATACTTTCTGTATCATCTGGATAAAACCAGATGTGGGGGACGAATTCTTTCCGGTGCGTCTGACACCGACTGCGAAATAGGCGGCATTTTACGGCAGCAGGTCCGGGAGGGTGACCCGGTGACCTGCGGGAAGCATGAGGGGCTTTTCCGCGTCTGTGGTGGCATGGGAGACACCTATGAAGTCGGTGGTGTCCTGAAAGAGTGGGCGGGGTCGCTGGATAGCTACAGCTCCTGTCCCTGCCGGGCCCGGTTCGTTCCGACAGTATTTTCACACTATTATGAAAGTGATTGTAATGCTGGTCGCGTGGCAGAGCGAGCCAGGGAGGCAGAGAAGAAAGCCCTGATAGCCCGGCAAGATATAATGCCCGAAAATAGTCTGACGGGTGCCGCTGTTGCTGCCTCTACGGCAGTACTGGTATTTGCTAAATCAGTGCTTCGCGGTACTGGCAATACTGATGCAGGAACAGCAGAAGAGCCACAAACCAATATTGGCGAAATGAGTTTTTACCGGTCCAGCCCATCACAGCCAGCTCCTGAACCAGAACTGTAGTGGTCAACAAAAACTGGCCACCGCGTTAGAGTTTTCCAGTATCGGTTTTCCGATTCGTTGGGTGGTAACCCGCCGTTATATTCATGCGGCCTGAGCGCGCTGTAATACCCAACGATATAATCTGTTATTTCATGGGCAGCATCGCTGAAGCTTACGTAACCCGTCACCGGCACCCATTCGTTCTTCAGACTCCTGAAGAAGCGCTCCCTCGGGCTGTTATCCCAGCAGTTTCCACGCCGGCTCATACTCTGTTTGATCCGGTACCGCCACAATAACTGCCGGAACTGCCTGCTTGTATAATGACTACCCTGGTCGCTGTGGAACATCACCCCGACGGGCTTACCGCGAGTTTCCCATGCCATTTCCCGCGCTTTCATGGTGAGTCTGCTGTCCGGCGAGAACGACATTGCACGGCCCACTGGTTTTCTTGCGAACAGATCGGGAACAACGGCGAGGTACGCCCAGCGCTTACCTGTCCAGATATACCTCACGTCGCCGCACCACACCTGATTTGGCTCTGTCGCTGCGAACTGCCGCTCAAGGTGATTCGGGATAGCGACATGTTCATGGCCGCCACGTTTATACCGATGAGTCGTCTGCTGGCAACTGACCAGTCCCAGCTCTTTCATCAGTCTGCCAGCATGCCAGCGTCCCATCCGATAGCCTCTCCGGGTTGCCATTGTGGCGATGCTCCTTGCTCCGGCAGAACCATGGCTGATGTTATGCAGCTCCATCACCTGGCTTCGTAATGCAGCCCGCCTGCCGTCTGGTTTTTCAGGACAGTTTTGCCAGTATTTGTAGCTGCTGCGATGGACCCCGAACACATGGCAGAGTGTGGCCACAGGATAACGCGCCCTGAGTTTCCCGATTATCGAGAACTGTTCAGGGAGTCTGACATCAAGAGCGCGGTAGCCTTTTTTAATATTTTGTTTTACATTTCAATACGTTGCAGATTTTTCTTTAGCTCACGTATTTCGATTTGTTCCGGGGTTATCGGAGAGGCGTTTGACGTTTTGCCCTGCCGTTCATCACGCAGCTGTTTTACCCATTTCGTCATTGTAGAAAGGCCAACGTCCATGGCCTTCGCTGCCTGAGCGGCTGTGTAATTTTGATCGACAACCAACCGGGCTGATTCACGTCTGAATTCAGGACTAAAATTTCTTCTTTTCATTGGAGCACCTGTGTTGTTCTGAGGTGAGCATATCACCTCTGTTCAGGTGGCCAAATTCAGTAAAACACTACACTCAACAGCGCCTGAACGGTTTCTTCCTCAAAGGCGGTACGATATTCAGGATCGTACATCGATTCCTGTTTCTCATGATGCATTTTCATTTCGCTGTTCGTGCTCCGTAAGTCTTTTACCGGCCAGTGCCATTTCAGACGCAGGTTAGACCTTTTCCGTTTACGTTTTCGCTGCATACAGGCTGAGTTCGCGTGGGGCAGCGTTTGTCCAGGCTGCCCCTGAGACTATAGCGGTCAGAACATAACGGACACAGCCTGCGGAGGGATGTCTCCGTCCAGACAGAAGATTTCTCTTCCATCTCACTCAGCAGATTTTCAAGCGCCTTTCTCACGAGGGCGACACTGACTTTCCCACTGTCTATCAGCCTGTTCCCGTCCTCTAAAAGAATCTGCGCTGCGCTTTTGAAACGCCCTGGTAACAGGTGTGTGTCAATTTGAACCAGACTCCTGTTACTGTGGAGGAAGCGATTTGCTGTTGAATATTCGCCTGCAAGTGAAAGCACTGTTCCCGCAGAACCGCCCGTGGCAGCCGTATGACGAATTATATCCGCCAGATAGTCATCGCCCGTTTTTTTGTCTGACATAAAGTTCCGCTCCAGGCCGTACTGCGTGATTTCTTGAGCATCAGCATCATGTGCGCGGTAAACCAGCCTTGGAACAGGATTGTTTCTGACATAATTTCTTATTGGGCGAACCAATTTTTTTGAGATGTATGGAAATAATCAGCTACGGAAAAAAGATCAAATGCCATCAAAAAGAAAATCAATTGAGGCTTTAATCTGCATACGATAAGGGGATGCATCGCAGAATTCGGCCCCCAGCGAACGGGCAGGGATACTCGCCATTTCATGGGTCATCACGACATATTCATTACCGTCAGTGAGTCTGATTAGCGGAATCAGTCGTTCCGGTCGTGCACTGCCGGGATACTTTTCTACCGGCAGTAATGGGATTATAATCCTGCGGTTTAGTTGACCAATAATATCGCTTGTTACATCAAGCAGCAGAGGATAAACGGCGCTTTTCCCGGTGTTACTGTATACAGTGAACTGCATTTAAAAAGTCCTGTATTCATCACTGAAACAACCGTGTTCGTCGTGAAAGCGATTAAGGGCTTCAAGCGCTTCGTGGTTCTCTTCCTGCCACCTCCTGGTTTCGTAATGACGCAATTCAGCGTCAAGCGCTGCAACGAGTGTGGCACTTAGATTAATTCCGGCTTGACGCGCGCGAGTCAGTAGAGAGCGTTCTACGGTCATGGTCACGCTTTGTGTTGCTCGTTGTTTGACGGACATAAATACCTCATTTCAAATCACGTTTAGCTTACACGGCTCATTAGACGTAATGATAACACTTAAAAATAATGTGCGCTAAAAAGACGGCAATGTTACCGTTTCGCGATTAAATCTTCCGTACGAATATGACCGGTTCCGTACACATACAATATGGGATGTACGAAAGTGAATGTTTTTTATTTAGTACATGCGTTATAATTAGTACATCTTTTTCGTACATAAAGTAATGTAATGTCACGATTTTTTGCCTACTGTAGGGTGTCTACCCTCGAACAGAATACTGAGAATCAGCGTCGTGAGATTGAAGCGGCCGGATTCGCTATCCGGCCGCAGCGTCTTATTGAGGAATACATCAGTGGTTCAGTCGCTGCTGGTGAACGCCCGGGGTTTATGCGCCTGCTTGACCGGATGGAACATGGCGATCTCCTGATCGTAACCAAGCTGGATCGCCTCGGTCGTAACGCGATGGATATAAGGAAAACCGTGGAACTGCTCGCCACGTCAGAAATACGCGTTCACTGCCTGGCATTAGGCGGTGTGGATCTCACCAGCCCGGCCGGAAAAATGACAATGCAGGTTATTTCTGCGGTCGCTAAGTTTGAGCGTGACTTGTTACTTGAGCGTACCCATGCTGGTATCGCACGGGCTAAAGCATCGGGAAAGCGTTTTGGTCGCCCGCCAGTTCTGGATGACGAACAAAAGAAATCTGTGTTTCTGCGTCTTAATGAAGGAAAAAGCGTTAGTGCGATCGCCCGTGAATTTAACACTACGCGCCAGACCATTCTCAGAGTAAAAGCTGCAATGGAAAATGCTAATCTTTGCCCATGAGCTGCTCTTTCAGTGCCTGTCCGCTTTGTGCTGTGAGTTCAACGGGTCGATGCAACGCTATCCTTAATCAAGGGGGGGACGTTGCAATGAAACGAAGAACGCGCATTTACTACACGCCCGAACAGAAAGCGATTATCTGGGACAGATATAAGCAAGGTGATTCTCTGCATGATATCGCCAGAATGTTCGACAGATACCACTCTTCTATAATGCCCACTATTCACCAGACTGGTGGATACCGTCCCCCTG
>NZ_JNVB01000098.1 GCF_000770305.1 Erwinia oleae | reverse complement strand
ACCGGCGATACCGGGCAACGGCGGGGCGGGTACTGAATAAGCTTAACAGCCTGCCGGGAGACGGGCAGCGTCTGACCTATCTGCGCAAAATCAGCCCCTATGTCTTTGAAGAGCTGTTGCTGTCTGCCTTTGAACGTCAGGGACTGACCGTAGTGCGCAATGCCTCCTATAGCGGTGACGGCGGCCTTGATGGCCAGGTCATCATCGACGGCGAGCACTGGCTTATCCAGGCCAAACGGTACAGTCGTGCTGTTTCCCCCGCACATGTTGAGGACTTCAACCGGCTTCTCCTGCAGTCCGGCCGCCGGGGGCTGTTTATCCACACGGGCCGTACCGGAAAATTGAGCCGCACCCTTCATATGGCGTCACCGCGCCTGCGCATCATCAGCGGGCAACGCCTGCTGGCCATTCTCGCCGGGCAGGACGTCCGGCAGTATCTCTGAGGAATCCCTTATGCATATCATCGTGAACAGCCTGCGCTACGCTTTGTGGCTTGTGTTCTGTTTATTCCGTCATGCCGTTTTCGTGCCTGCCGCTTTCGGCGGTGTCTGCCTGCTCGCCTGGCTTGTTTTCGGCCATCCGGTCAGTGACCTGAACGACCAGTTGCAGAAGGAGGCAACGGCATGGCGCACCGCGCCGCCCGGACATTACATGTGGGAGGAATGCCCGGTGCCTGATAATGCGGCTCCGCCTGAGGCAAAGTCGGCAGCCTGTACCGTCACTGCCGTCTCCACAGAAACCGCGGCGAACAATTACCTGCTGTCATTGCGGGCCGTATGGATCATTTTTTTCATTCTGTCGAATGTCCTGTATGTGCTCTGGCGCTTACTGGCGGATGCCCTGCGTTATCATTCTCAGCCCTGCAGGGAAGCCGGCTCCGCAAAGGGGACGTATACCCGCAGGGCCGACGGTAAAATCCTAAAGGAGGCAGACGATGAGGATGCACTTCAGGACAGCTTTGATGAACATGACGTGAATCCCTGGGTCGTGCAGTTCTTCTGCCAGGACGAGGACGACACTGACGCGTACCTGGACAGGCTGCGCGGGTATGTCAAACCGCATGCACAGCGCACGGCGTTTACCGACGCCTGGCTGGGTGAAATGGAGCGCCATATCCGCAGTATCTCCCGGCCAGAGGGACTTTTTACTGACTCGCTGATTACCGGCCAGCCGTGGCGCGGGCAGCAGCGCCGCACCCGGATGGTTGTTTATCGCTGGCTTGGGAAAAGCCGGGATCCGATGCCGCCGGTGGCGATGCTCAACCAGGTGTGCGACCGGGTCGTTAATGCCCTGGGCGGGGCGGGGATCCGCTGCACCCGGCAGAACGGTCTGCAGGTGCATGGCTGGCTGCTGCGGCTGTTCAATCCGTCACCGGACTGGGTGGAGAAAACCACGCTCTATCGGCAGGCTGCTTACGCAGACCCGCGCGAGACGCCTGAAGGCACCGTGCCGGTCAGCAATGATTTTGCCGAAACCCTGTGGTTCACGCCGCCGGTTTCAGACCCGGAAAACGGCGTGTGGTGGATTGACAATAAGCCGCACTGCGCGGTGGCGGTGGAAAAACTGCGTACACCGCCGGAGCCGGGCACCCTTACCGGCGAGAAAAGCCGGGGTGAAAAGAAAATTAATGCCCTGATGGATATGTTTCCGGAAGGGACCATGGTGTGCATGACGGTGGTGGTACAGCCCCAGGACCGGCTTGAAGAGCAGTTTAACCGGCTGTCGAAAAATGCGGTCGGTGAGAATACCGAGTCGGGCCGCGTCCGCCAGGATGTGAAGACGGTAAAAGAGTATCTGGGCAACCGGCACAAGCTGTACCGGGCGGGGATCACCTTCCTGCTGCGCGGCGATGACATGACCAGCCTGAAGCGCAAGCGGCTGGAGCTGTCCACCGTATTGCTCGGGGCCGGTCTGCAGCCGGTACGGCCGGAGTTTGAAGAAGGTCCGCTGAACAGCTGGCTGCGGGCGCTGCCGATGTGCTTTAACCCGGACAGCGACAAAAAACACTGGTATACCCGTCTGACATGGGTTCAGCACCTGGCCGGTCTTTTGCCGGTGACCGGAAGGGAAACCGGCACGGGGCACCCCGGCTTCAGCTTTTTCAACCGCGGCGGGGATACCCTGACATTCGATCCGCTCAACAAGCTCGACCGCACCCAGAACGCGCATCTGCTGTTGTTCGGCCCGACCGGGGCGGGCAAGTCGGCCACGCTGTGTGCCGCGCTCTCCCAGCTGATGGCCGTCCATCGTCCGCGGCTGTTTATTGCGGAGGCCGGGAACTCGTTCGGCCTGCTGGCCGACTTCTTTGACAGCCTCGGACTGACGGTGAATAAAATCAGCGTCAAACCCGGGAGCGGCGTCAGTCTGCCGCCGTTTGCTGATGCTCACAAACTGGTGGAAGAAGGCCTGGCCGCCCAGGCCGTGGATGAGAGCGACCTGCCGGATATCGACACGGACGACGATGGCGAGGATGACAAGCGTGACGTTCTCGGTGAAATGGAAATCTCCGCGCGCATGATGATCACCGGCGGCGACCCGAAAGAAGAGGCTGACCTTAAGCGCGCCGACAGGGCGATGATACGTGAGGCGCTGCTGATGGCGGCGCATGCCACGTATAAGGAAGGGCGGCAGATGCTGCCGTCTGACCTGCAGCAGGCGCTGTATGACATTGCCTCTGACAACGATGAGGGCGTCATCAATGTCCGCAATGCCCAGCGCAAGGCGAAAGCGGCGGAAATGGCGGAATCCCTGGGCATGTTTACCCAGGCCGGGAGCTTTGAAGCGGAGCTGTTCAACCGCGAAGGGGAGCTGTGGCCTGAAGCGGACGTGACGCTGGTTGACCTGGGGCATCTGGCGCGTGAGGGCTACGAGGCGCAGATGGCCCTGACCATGGTCTCGATGACCAACATGATTAACAACATCGCGGAGCGTGACCAGTTTCTGGGCCGGGATATTGTCTTCACGGTGGATGAGGCGCATATCGTGACGGTCAACCCGCTGCTGTCGCCGTATATGACCAAGGTGGTCAAGATGTGGCGTAAACTCGGGGCCTGGCTGTGGCTGGCCACCCAGAACCTTAAGGACTACCCGGATATTGCCGAAAAAATGCTGAACATGGCGGAATGGTGGATTTGTCTGACCATGCCTCCGGAAGAGGTTAAAGATATCAGCCGTTTCCGCGCGCTCACGCCGGAGCAGGAATCGGTGCTGCTTTCCGCCAGTAAACTGTCGGGCTGTTATACGGAAGGCGTGGTGCTGGCGAAACGGATTGAAGCGCTGTTTCGTGCCGTGCCGCCCAGTCTCTTCCTGGCACTGGGCATGACGGAAAAAGAAGAGAAAGCCGAACGCCGGGCGCTGATGAATGAATTTCACTGCAGCGAACTCGAGGCGGCAAAACGCGTCGCGCAGAATCTGGACCGTCTGCGCGGTCTGACGGAGAAACAACAGGAGCCTGCCACGGTATGATGACACTGAAGTACCCTGAACCCGCCATTCATGAGCACAGTGGCGGTGCGCTTTTCACCCTGTCGCCTCAGGGGGAGCCCGGCGTGCTCCCGGCGACACATCAGCATCTGGTGAGGCTGCGGGCGATGCTCAGGCAGCGCCTGACCGGGCCGGTCAAAATGACGTGTCACCCGCACCGGGTGGGTCTCAGCAGCAGCGTGGCCATCTATCTTGAGGGAAAGCTGAAGCAGGCGGTGAATATTCTTATCACCGTGACGGGACAGACGAGCTGGCCGCAGGAAGAGGAGTATGCGCATCCGCGCTGGTATATCACGGTGCCGGATTCGGCTGACCTGGTGTATCTGATGCTGTGGATTAACGGGCTTGACGTATAACTCCAGACTTGCCTTCACCAGGGGCATGATAATAAAAATTACTTAATGCTTTTTTGATACCGGCCGCTGGGGCCGGTTTTTTTATCATCTTATTTTATAGAAAACACACGAGTTATCACCTACGTACATCGGTACAGATGATCTTCCACCATTTGTCCGCTCAAATATCTTGTTTAGTACCTTTAGATCTTCGTCCTTAATAGTTTCATAATCGAGATTCGTATATATAGCTAATTCGGACGTTGAGCATATGCGTCGGGCATTTTCAAACATTCCCCATGCGTTTAACGCGTTGCAAGTTATCGGGCTTATCGCTCTTATTATTTTTTCTATAAGGTTAATTTTTTCCCTTATTGACTCGATGGCCGTTTGAGCGTCGACTGTTTTAGATTTTATCCAGATGCAATCATGATGAAAAAGTCTGTTTCTATAATCACGAATTTCTTTTAGCATGTTAATTAGTTTGCGGCGTGCTTCAATAGGTTTGTTATCGATTAAATTTAATCGCCTGAAGGCTTTTGAAAGAGAAAGGGGCCAAAGATAATCATTTTTTTCAGAATTATCATCTGTATGAAGTGCCTCTAACAGGACTGACTCCCATGTTGAGAATGTTGTTGTGGCGATAATATCATCATGATCAAATGCCGGAGGTTGTGCGGTTACCAAGTTTGAGCTAGCCAGTCCTAGACGCGCAGCTTCTTTTTCTTTCCATCTTTTTTTGAGAGTGGATTCCGCCTCTCTAATGCAGTTTATAAACTTGCTGTGATTATCTTTTGTAGTGTCATATTTAATCTTATCCCACCACTTATCTTGGAATCGCTGCCTGGCCGCTTTATCAATTGAGTTTCTCAAAACCAATTCAAGTTGTTGCATTAAGGGGTACAGGGAAGCTGCTGCATTCTGTAGCCAGAGGCTAAACCCATACGTTTCTAATCCGGGCTGGACGTTGAAAGTACCTTGAACAGCCCCTAGCCTTGCTGTTGAGAGCAAGGAAAGGATTGGCGTATAATCCTGTATGCTTTTAGGCATAGTATCTCCTGATGCTTTAGCCATTATTACTGGGCATTTTTCATGCTTCACAAGCTAGTTGACGACTCCGTCATCATAAGCTAATCTATAAGCACAACGTTAGCCAGTGAGCCAGTGTCGAATCTTCCCCCATGTTTCATGGGTTCTAGTGAAAGCACATTAGGCAAAAGTATTGAAAAACCCCGGCTCTGCTGGGGTTTTTCGCATCTGAACTTGGCTATATTTTCAGCTCACCAACAATGTTAGTTTGCTCTTGCAAGTAAATTTCTATGATTTGAAGTGCTGAGATGTGGGCTTTGTGGACTCTTGATTCCCCACAGCCACACTCCATTGTATGCTGTTCCCTTGCCCATAAACCATTTTCATCCTTTCGGTAAAACCATCCTCTAACAAACCCAACTCGGGTCATATCCATACCTGGATGTTCAACCATAAGTTCGCTTACCTCAAATAAATTGGCACCACGGGATATAACACCAATTCCTTTTTGATAAAGAGATAAGTGTCCCATATTTACGTGTTGGATAAGATCGTCTATCTCGAATGCAACTGAACCTTTAATATTTATCAGATCTTCAATTCTAGAAAAGTGTAATGTAGCGTTTTCATCAGACTCACCATATAGAGCCTCCTCAGGTACGTTAATTATGACACAGCCGTTAGGGTCGCCATCAATTGAATTAAAGGTTTGTGATATTTTGGCACCCCGAAAAAATGCAGCTTGAGGCCATGCAATCTTAACATAGCTCTCATGATACTCTGGTAATTCAAGGGCCCTATGAAACGCAGGGATGGGGAATGATTTATCTTTTACGTCAGCTAATTCTCTCCAAGGTAATCCGAGTAACATCCTTAGAATAGGATCGTCCTTTATAGGAGGGAAAAGGTCACTTGTTGTATCAAAGCCATTCTTTGAAGAGTACTTACGCAAAATCTCACTACTGCATTTAATTTCAGAGAGAAAACAATTTTGAGGGAGATCAGTTTGCTGTAGAGGTCCCACTAACCATGCCGCCTGAGCCTCCATCCTGGGATGGAAACCCTCTAACTTTAAAGAAGCTAAATCGACTAAACCAACCTGTTCGGCTGCTTTCTTATCTAGGATATAAAGATAACCCACACCCTCGCTATGAGTATATCGCGCCTTTAGCTTTCGTAACCAGACGGGTCGCTCTGCAAAGTCTTCACTCATTTCTAATGTATGCTGTTGATCATACTGATGGCTGGCGAACCACGCCCCAACAGCTGCGTTCGACGAGCAATCAATATAAAAAGAGCGCCAACCATAATGTTGAAGGAGTGCCTGTATAAATTTAAAGTCGTTAACGTGATGCCCGATAGTCGTGCTAAGAACATTTTTTGCGTAACGACTCCACTTGAGCATTTCACTAGGTATACATCCATGTCGGTCAAAAGAAGTTTTGACCGAAGGCAACCCTGGATCTCCGTATCTAGTATTTTGACCACGGAATAAGACATCAGTACCATGCTTGGAAAGCATATTCTCTAGTTCATTCAGAGAGTTGGCTGTGTATAGTTCCAAACTTTTTCTCCATTCGAATCTAAAGCGGGCTAAAAAATACCCACTTCCTAATTAATCATCGCTTTGAAATAATAACTTTAACTAACTTCCTAAAACTTAGCTGTAGCTAACCTCTAAATTATTAGAACTGCGTTATCAATTTATTGCGGCCTTTCTGAGCCGTTGCGGGCACGCTGTCAGACGATTCAGTCTGACGGAGTTCCGATTCATGAAACTGACCTCTCTTGTTTTCCTGCCGGCTCTGCTGCCGGCATCCGTACTGGCCGGCACGGTCGTCTTCACTGACAGTCAGCATCTGCCGGCAAATCTGCCGCCGGACGTGCCGGTGGTCCTTCTTGATGGTCCTGACCAACTGCAGGCCGAGATGTTCGGGGAACTGCCTGCAGACCCGCAGCAGGCCGAAGCACAGGTCAGGCAGGTTATGGCATCATCTGCCTGGCAACAAAAACAGCTGCAGCTGAATGATTCCTATCGCCAGGTGGTCCGGGCCTGGGAACTGGGCATTAAAAAAGTGCCGGCCGTGGTGTTTGATGACCGCGATGTGGTGTACGGCACCACGGATGTTGCCGTGGCCACTTCCCTGCGTAACCGGGGAGGTGGTCAGTGAATACAAAACCTTCCCGCATCAGAACCACGGTGTGCTCGCTGGCGGTTGCCACGGTACTGGGTACGGCAACCGCGCCGGCAGCTGTTGCAGCACTTAACACCGCGCAGATTATTGCCAGCGCCGTATCGCAAAACTGTATCAGCTGGCGTGTGAGTGGCATCTGTTACTGGCTGTTCTGCACCCCCTTTGGCTGCAAGGTGCGCACGTCGGTCAAAGTCACTCACTTCATTCCTCAGACAGTCGTTTCGACCTATGTCGCTCCGGGCGGCAACCCGTGGCAGGAAATGGCGTTTGTCAGCCAGACCGCCGGCGGGCTGGAGAGTGCCGTGACCAGCGGGCTTTCCGGTGTTTCTGCCGGAGGAGCCAATCCGGCCGACATGAAAAATCCCGGCCAGCGCAAGTCCGCTGTTCGTTTCAAGTATGCCGATGCGATTGGCCACCCGGCCACCTCCCTGATTGGCGGCAGTATTCCGGGCTATTCCTGTGATACCGCAGCCACCCCGTTAATGCCTTACTTCCTGAGTACGCTGGATTCGGCGGCCTGGCGCACGGGCGTACCGGAGTCCCTCTATCCGGAAGCGCTTGTGCCCGGCCAGCGGGAAATCGGCAGTCAGGCAGCAGCCAATATGTGGGGCAACATCTATCCCCGTTCGGGGTTTATCAGCCAGACGGATGATGACAAAGCCTCTGCCGTGGTGGCGCAGCGTGTGGCAGACATTATCACCCGCGCCGGGCAGCCCCATGTTTATCAGGTGCTCCAGGGCAACCGCCATGACGGGTACTGGCCACCGGGCGAGGTCACGGAAAACACCGGCACGCGCAATCACAAATGGCAGCGGCTGGCGCCCCACATGACACAGTCATGTGCCGTCTTCCCGGACGGGAGCTACACCGCCGCGAGCGATAACAACGAAGCCTTTGCGCTCTGGCAGCCCTACAGCTGCTGCAAAAAGCGCGGGCAGAAATTTCTGGGCAGCACTGATATCTGATGAGGAAAACTGTGAAAAAATCACCTTCATTTTCAGCCGTTCGCGTAAGCCTGCTGCTGACCGGCTCCCTGCTGACTGTCCTCCCGGGCGCGCACGCGGCCGATGATGACAATACCATCCTGGGCATGTCCCTGCCGCAGGTAAACAACAGCGCCATCGGTTACGGCAAGTCCGTCGATGGTGCCGTGTCGGACAAGCTCTTCTACACCCTCGGCGGCGGCTCGGTCATTTCCCAGCCGGCCACGCGCGGCAATATGCAGAAGCTGGGGCTGAATACCGGCTGGAGCAGTGACCTGATGTGCGGCAACTTTGACCTGAAAACCACCGTCGGCAACCAGCTCAACGGCGTCACATCCGGTTTTAAAAACCTGATGGGCGACGTGATTCAGGGGGCCACCGGCGCGGTGGCCAGTCTGCCGGCGATGGTCATTCAGCGGGCCAACCCCGGTCTGTATGACATGCTCACCAACGGCGTTCTTCAGGCCAATGTGTCATTCGACAAGGCGCAGCTCAACTGCCAGAACATGTCGAAAAAGATGATGGACTTCAGCGACAGCAGTAACTGGACACAGCAAGCCATGATGGATGAATACAAATCCATCGTAAACAGCGGTGATGCTGACGCAGTTCGTGTTGATGACGCAGGTCGCAAGGCCAGCGGCGCTTCAGGCAGTAACTGGGTTGGCGGCCAAAAACGTGGGGGAGCAGGGCAGCCCGCGATACGTGTCACCCATGACCTTGTCGCTGCCGGCTACAACATGATGAACGGTCTGCCCGTCACGTCTGATTCGACCGTGGGCGAAAGCAGCTGTAACGGTGGCGCATGCTCTAAATTCGGCAGCGCGGAAGAGGCGGCGGCCATGACCGTGAAGGTGCTGGGCGATCGCTCGATGCGCACCTGTGCCAACGCGAGTGAGTGTACCAGCGGTGATGCGGATGACCAGCCCGGTACGACCGTTGCCGGCACCGGCTTTGCCCCACTGCTGGAAGAGGCAACCAAAGCCAACGCTGAGCAGCTGGTCAGGCTCGTCAACGGTACGGAAAAGCCCACGGCCGCGAATCTGGCGAAGCTGAAAACCGGCGGACTGCCGGTGACGGCCGGCGTGATTAAAGCCCTGCAGCGTGATCCGGATAACGCGGCCCTGACCGCCCGTCTTGCCGGCGAGCTGGCCATGTCTGACACGGTGGAAACGGCGCTGCTGATGCGTCGCATGATGGTTACCGGTATGTCGGAGCCGAATGCCGCTGCCCAGCCAAAGGCCATTGATACCGCCGGTCAGCGTATCGAGGCGCTGGATCGGGAAATCGCGGCGCTGAAAAACGAGATGGAGATGAAGCGTGAACTGTCACGTAATTCAGTGCTGACCATTATCGACAGGGAGAATCAGCGCGTCGAAACCAACCCGCAGACCCAGTCTGATGACAATACCGACAGTCGCTTCAACCAGATGGCAGCGCCGCAGTCGGCTGAATGAGGGAATAAGGATGCGTAATAAATCGACTGTCAGGAAAGTCCTTACCCGTGCCGGCATCTTCCTCGCCTGCATGGCGCTGTTCATGGTGGTCTCACTGATGATGGCTGACACCGCCATGAAACATCCGACTGAAGCAGCTGCATTCCGGAGCTGGATGCAGTCGACGCGCTACGGCTGGCTGATATGGCGACTGGCGCTGTATGCGCTGGTTGCATGGGGCCTCTGGAAAATCCGGCATGCGCCGGGTTTTCGGAAGATGTACAGGCGGCCGCTGCTGCGCATCAGTGTGGTCAGTGTGCTTTTTATCGCGTTGTGTGAGTACGCGATGTTTACCGGTCCGGGAGCCTGAAGATGACGACAAACAGCTATCTTGAGTATTTTCTGACGCTGCTAGGCTGGGTGATCAATAACGGCCTGTGGAATGTCCTGCTGAGCACCGGGCTTTTTGTCCTGCCGCTGGCGTTTAAGGTGGTGGGGATCTGGCTCAAAGTCCGTGAAGAGGGGGAGGATGAAGGCAACAAGGGGATGCTGTCGCTGCCCCGTATCGAGAACGCGCTGTATGCCGGATTCCTGGTGATGATTGCCTGCTGCGTACCGCTGATTAATGTCAGCCTCAGTACGATGCAGTACGATACAACCCGGGCGAAGAGCTGTGGTGTGTGGACGCCAAAAGCGCCGGATGAAAGCGGCTATGCCGGCGTGGTCACCAGTCTCAACGACCGGACGGCTGCGGCACCGGTGTGGTGGGTGCTGATTCATAAACTCTCGAAAGGGGTAACCCAGGCGGCCGTGGCGACCATTCCCTGTCGCCCTGACATGCGGCAGGTCCGCTTTGAAGTGCAGCATACGCGTATCGACAACAAAGCGCTGGCGCAGGAGCTGCAGGACTTCACCAACGACTGCTATTCGGTTGCGCTGTATCTGTGGAAGCAACAGGATCAGGGACAGACAAAGGACAAAACCACGCTGCGTGATATCGAATGGATTGGCAGCAGTACATTCCTGAACCGGTATTATCCTTCGTTGCAGTCCAAACTGCCCCGGGCTGCGTTCCCGTGGACCGACAGCCGGGACAGCGGCCGGCCCAACACCGGAAGAGGAGGTTATCCCACCTGCAGCGAGTGGTGGAGCAGTTCGGAGACAGGACTGAAAGCACGGGTGAAGGACCAGACCGACCCGGATATGTGGCTGCGTATCTCGGCCGCAAGTAACCGTCACATACAGACCGTATTAAGTTTTGTATTGCATTTTTACGGTAGATGGTGGTTCATCATGTAGCCGTTGAATTTGTGAGTAATGCACTGGTAAGTTGAATGAGCAGGTAGATGCAACGCTTAACGAGCTGCAGCAAAACCTTATACGTAATAACCGCGAAAGGAATAACGAGCATGCTTGAAGTCTGGGGAAGAAAGACCTCGTCCAATG
>NZ_JNVB01000097.1 GCF_000770305.1 Erwinia oleae | reverse complement strand
GCGTAAAGGCTGTGGGTGGTGATATCGAGACGTGTTGCAACGCTGGAAACAGAATAACCACGATCAACAACCTGTTTGACTGCTTCAATTTTAAACTCTTCGGGATAACGCTTACCGCTCATGGGCACCTCTCTTTAAGCCATCTTAAATGACTCCGAGGTGTCTGTTAAACCCGTGGCGATTCAAATGGCACAGGAAATTTAGCGGTTCGGGCAGATATTGTCCCAACAGCCGATGGCTTTCACGGCTGGCTCACGTTTCGCGAGGGCTGGCATGAAGATAGCTACGTTTATTCTCGACGACTTATCGCTTTCCCTGAAGGGAAAATAAGACCGCAAAAAGCCTGGCGACTTGCATGTCAACAAGCTGAGCATTTAGCTTATCTGCGGTATCGATTCCGGTAAGTATATTTAACGTCCGGTAACTGGAACCAGGCCGATCGCACTGCCGGTTGAGCGCTTCATGTCTGCCTGGCGATCTGAAGGATAAAACATCCTTCAGGGGTGTTTTTCTCCTG
Organism: Erwinia oleae; assembly: GCF_000770305.1. Taxonomy (GTDB): domain Bacteria; phylum Pseudomonadota; class Gammaproteobacteria; order Enterobacterales; family Enterobacteriaceae; genus Erwinia; species Erwinia oleae. The sequence continues at coordinate 10,700 of NZ_JNVB01000097.1, read as the reverse complement.
TCTATTTTTTAAAAGAAGGAATAACACCATGAACTTTATTCACACGCCGTATCAAAACGGAGTCGCCTTACGTGAAGATCTCTTTCACAGGCAGTTTGAGATTCGGGTTACTGGTATGACCGAGTATCCGGAAGATGATCCGATATATGGCACATACTATCTTGAAGAAACCCTGACCGTTTGCGAATTTTCGACCATTAGTGGTGCAGTGGAAAAGCTGGTTCTTCTTTATGAAACCGACAGCTGGCCCATTCGCGATGAAGGCGAAGATTATTATGACTCTGACCTGGGACATGACTGTGGCCCCCGGTCTTTCTCCCCACGTTTTGCACAAGTTTACGATCGTCAAAATCGCCGGGTTCTGTGTGGTGACTTTTCTCGTGGACTGGTCTGGTTTAAGCCGTTGACGACGCCGCAGGACATCGCGACGCTGCAGGCGAAACAATGCAGTTTGCGCGAAGAGGCGGCATTTGAATCTGGCTGGGATAATTACAGTACCGCCCGGGATCTCCGTGCTCAGGCAACAAGGCTGGAGATGTATCTGACAGACAAGCGATATGCCTGTTTGCCGGAGGTACAAAACCTGGCAACCCGACGATATACACCGGAATCTGGCCATTTATGGCGCGATCCGGGCATTGTGTATTGTTCATCAATCAGACGGGTATCTAAGCAGTTGATGTCAGCTTAACAGTTGTAGTCTGTGACCCACCTTGACGGGGATTTATTTCCCGTTCGGGGGATAAATCCCCTTTTTGTTAACTATTAAAGAGGATTTATCCATGACTGAACGTTTCTTACCAGCAGGCCACCCTGTTGTTTACACTATCGAGCAGCGGAGTACCGTTCCGGTCGAGACCTGGAACAAGTTTACCTCGGTGATTATCGATCTATACCACTGCCTGCCATGCTGCATGCGGCCGGTGAATCCGCGCCGGAACAATGAGCGCACTGGTGCTTTCTCTCTTTTCCATCTCGACAGTAGTCCAAAGGCTGACGAGTTGGTTTTCAGCGGTAAAACAGGTGAAGGTTACAGGCATCGTATCATCACGGTATCGCGCGAGCGTACCCGGGATGTGCTGAGCCTGGATGAGATAGAAACAGAGCATCAGATGTCAGTCGATATGTTTACCCGCCTGGTAATGCTGGCGCTTCACAATATCTGCGGTGCGCATTTTCTTGTTCATTCCACGGCAGGAGCCTGTTCATGGGCGCTGCCGCTGACCATCCTGAACCGGGCCCGTGACGACCAGTTTTCTGGTTGGAAAGTTCCTGATGCGGTGCAGTATGCCACATCGTTTTCGCAGGAAAATGCCCGGCTGACTGAACAGGCTATTGCTGGAAACCTTACCCTGAGTGTGGAAATAAATCTGTCCCGTGAACAGTGGGAGGATATTGCCGCTTTGGAGTTCAGATTGTATGAACCCCAGGACCAGGAGCGTCTTTCAGCCGACCCGGAAACCTCTTCGCTGGAACTTGTTTTAGGCTCCAGTACCGGTGAGCTGGTGACGTTGAGTGGTTTAGATGCTCTGCTTCACTGGGTCTGCGTCAATATGCCGGAATATGAAAAGGGTGTTCCGGACCAGGAACCGATATTTCTGTCCCGTAATCATCTCGCATTACTGCGCGATGACATCCGCAACGGCTGGTTCTCGTCGTACAACAACGAACCAACCTGGGGGGAGACGTTCTGCACTGAGCTGCAACTGATAGCCTTGTGGGCGAATTATTGCATCCGTACGCTGGATATGGAGCGGGAAAGTGTTTTCCTGTTTGCGATCTGGTAAATGCTGATTCGTCTTAATCCTTTAGCGGTGCTGTAACGCCGCCTGAATAACACCAACCCGGCAGGGAGACCTCCTGCCGGAGGTCCCTGTCTTTCAGGAGTGCAAATATGTTGCGTTTTCACGGAAAAGACCTGAAAGCGGTTCTGGCCGAGTCCTTAAGTAACGACAGGCCTGTGGTACTCACCTGTGACGTAACCGTGTCTTTGTCTGTTCAGGATGGCGAACGTTTCCGTTCGGCCCCCGGATGTGAAGACCCGTTACGGCACCAGGCATTTGCAGATGGCTGTCATCCCGACAGGGATCAGGGATGGGCTATGCTGGCCCCTGTGCTGGTCAACAATGCTGTTTTCACTAAACCTCTCGTCCTGACGGAAGGGCGTATATGGGACATGCTGACGAAGAATCATCAGCTCACTCTGATGCTTTCAGAGAACGATATTGCGGTATACACCGGCGAAAAGCGTTATGTGCCGGTGGCCGGTTACCGGGATCTGACGGACAGACTGCATGTGACGGCTACCAGGCATTTCGGTGCCTGCTGCAGTGGCAGCGAGCTGAAGTACTGGCGTATGGCTGCATTACGGTTGCTTGAGGATGTTTATCCCGTCGCCTGCCGTCATGCAAAACCGGCAGACCATAACCGGTTTCTGATGGCCGCACATAATCTGCAACGCCGGACAGAATGTGTTTCACCTGACGGGGCGCTGCTGATTCTGAGCGCCTGATTTAACGACCACCCGCCTGCGGCGTGCCTCACGCCCGCAGGGGAGGGGCACGCCTGTTTTAAGGAGTGCTCTATGCAAACTGATAACCGTAAATCCACCGCCAGGGTCTGTAAAAAGCCAGCGGCAGGCAAAACCTCCTCCGGTAAATGTCGCCAGGCAGGAACGGCCGCGACGCTCACTGGCAGCGGCGATATTTATCGTCTGGTCACTGACCGGATAATCATCGCGCTGGAGAACGGTGTGAAACCTTGGCGGAAGCCATGGCGCACCGTCGCTGGCAGCGAACCGTCTGGTCTGCCACTGAATGCTACAACCGGCCGTCATTACAGCGGCGTGAACGTCCTGCTTCTCTGGATGTCAGCGGAAGAGCAGGGGTTTCGCAATAACCACTGGTTGACATACCGGCAGGCGCAGCAGGCCGGTGGTCAGATCCGCAAAGGTGAGAAGGCGACGCTGGCGGTGGTTTACAAGGACTGGACAAAACAGGCGGAAGACCGTGATGGCAACCGCCTGTATGACAGTGACGGAAAACCGCTGCTGGAAACGGTACCAATGCTCAAACCTCTGCAGCTGTTTAATGCAGAGCAGTGTGAGGGCCTGTCGGCAGATATTGCCTTTCCATCTGAGCCACCTCAGACAATGAATGAGGATGGCATACTCAACCCGGAAGTGATGGACAGGATAGTTCGGATATTTAACGCCACCGGTGTTAAGCACCGGATGCTGTCCCAGAACCGCGCGTATTATCGATCGCTGACGGATGAAATTTTGATGCCGATGGCGGAGCAGTTTTTTACCGAAGCGGACTGTTGGTCCACGCTGTTGCACGAACTGGTACACAGTACCGGTCATGCAAAGCGCCTGAACAGGGAGGGGATAACCGCTTCGTCGCGCCAGTTTGGCGATCCGGTTTATGCGTTCGAGGAACTTATCGCCGAAATGGGCAGTGCGTTTTTATGCGCACAGCTCGGTGTGTTCGGCGAAGTGCGACACGACAGCTATGTGGAAGGCTGGCTGAAGATCCTTAAGTCTGACAAAAAAGCACTGTTTCGCGCCTGTCGACAGGCGCGTGAGGCCAGCGAGTATTTACTGGGATTCATCACTAACGGCACTTGCCCGGGAAAACCAGAGAGTGCCAGACAGGTTGGATAACCTACCGTTACACAACCGCTGATATTTAACACCTAACCCAACAGGGGAGACTTTCCCCCGCTGGGGAAAGCTCCCTCTTTTTCTTGTAAGAAGAGGAGAACTACCATGTCGAACTGGTGCAACAATCGTTTGATCATCACTGGCCAATCCGTGTTTGTGGATGAGCTGCAGCAATGGGTCAATGGTCATGTCATACCTGACTATCGCCATGCCATCCTGCAGAGCTGCCGCCTTTTCCTGGCCGGCTGTGCCGGGATATTAAGACCGGCAACGGTAAAAACCAGCGCCTATCTACCCTGGCCTGGTCTGCTGACCCATCCAGGGGTAGCCTCACCACAGAATCTGGCCTTTGAACAATGGGTTGGATTATTGAAAGCCGATGTACCGTTAACTGCGGAGAATATTCGACTGATTGAACGTCTGTATCGCCAGTCGGGTATTGACGCGGTGAAGTGGGAAAACATCCCATCCCTGGCACAGGAACGCATTGCCGATGTGCTTAGCCGTCAGTATGCGGACTGGTTCGGTGTCGTCGGATTAAGTTCTGCCATTGATGCTGGCCGTTGCTGGGAACATCTCGGTTTGATGCCTGAATATACCGCCCCGTGCGATATGTTGATGCTGATACCTTCCCGCCTGGCTACCGAATTGAACGGTGCCGGGGGGCTGCTTCGGGACGTGCCGACAATGGCTGAACTTTACGGTCGCCAGTACGGGGTCGAATGGCCGTTTGGCCATAATGTTGGTTGCGTTCGCGACGGTATCAATACGTTGACGGTGCACTTCGATTCGCCGTGGTATCCGCCTGCTGGTGAGGTCATCGGGGTATTGTCAGAAAAGTTCAGCTGCCAGGCTGAACACACCTGGACTATGCCAGATGCGGAGCGTAGTGGTTATGACCGCTACGACCATGGTGAGCATGTCGATGGTGGACGAATAACGGATGAGTCTTCTGAGGGAGAGGTGATTTATCTGACTTATGCCGACAAGGACTCAGTACCGTTACCCTCCTGTGCAACAGCCAGTGAAGCACTGACTTCTGCTCATTAACTCACGTATGGCCACCGCGAATAACGGTGGCCTTTGTTTACCCGTAGGGGAGTTTCCCTGCGTGGTGAACTCCTTCGCGGCTACATCAGCGTGCTAAAATAGTCTGAGAAATAATGATAACGCCCTGAAATTGGGCGTTATTTATTTTAATATTTGCGGTACCATATTGATGTAATATCGCGGACCATCATATGGGAGATGCTATATTGGAACCGGAACGAAACGTCAGAACTGATTTATTTGAATGGTCAGATCCGCTGGTGAAGGCTTGCAACAATTTTGTATCGTTTAAAGACAATCTGGATACGAGTAATCGCGCTACTGAGGTTTATGATCTACCGCTCAGAAAGATCCGCCAGTTGTTTGGTTTCTATGATAGAGACCTTGAAAAGAAGCCATCGTGGTTTCGACGCGCTTTCGGAGCATTGTTCCCAAACCCTCGGCGGCCGCGCGCTCAGGCAACTGCTATAATGCCTTCCTGTTTTGTAGAAGCTGCGTTACCTTTTTCTGATAATGGTAAACATGTTGAACCTTATGAAATACGACTAATCCGTCCTCAACTTGTTTTATCAGGTAGTTACAATCAGTACAACCGTGATTTTTACCAGGATATTCAGGATGTTTTTCCTGATGAAGTAATGAATTCATTGGAAAGTGCCTGTTTTAAATATACCAACGGCATTCCTGATACAGAAACTAAATATACAAAAATTGGTCGGCTACCTCTCTATGTGGCTATTGAGGGAAAAAATAGACTTGAGTTATTCAAACGCTACAGAAAATACATGTATGCGAGAGTGAGTACGGTGTTTTTTCCAGAGCCGGATGAGTTGATTTTGATCAGGCTCAAGCCTTTCAATATATGGATGCTTGACTACCGCGGGCAAAAGTTAACCCTACCTTTTAGTGAGATAACATTGCCTATTTTACGTGAATATGGTGTGTGCAAAGAGAAGATTAAGTGGGACTTTTTTTCGTTGTTAAAACTGAGGCGGGGCAGGATTAAATCGATGAGTTTCCAAATGCATCCATAAATCATGATGTGAAATACTATTGATGAATCGCTCATAGTAGTTACCATTAAATCTATAGATGGTTTGTGTTATTTAAATCAATACGCAGTATAAGTTTCTGGGTAATTGTGATGCAGATTGCAAATTTTAGATTGAGTATTTTGTTGTTGATTTCGCTTGTGTTAAGCATATCTAAGTTTTTGATAGATATTAGGCGTGCGTAGGAAAGCAGGAATAACAGGGACGTTATGTTGAATTTAGCGAAGGCATTAGCGCTTGCCCTTTATGGCATAATTGGCATTGCAGGCTGGTATCAGTACGATACCCTGCTGCGGCGTCCGGCCATTACAAAAGCAGAAACGGTAGATAATCTTTCATCTGATATGACGGTAAATTATGTCAGGGCGATGGTCTGGTATCATTCCCGTGGCAAACTACAAGAGCTTCGTTCTATCCTGCTTAATGATGATTTATCTCAGCGCGAACGTATTAAAATCAGAATTAAGAATATGCTTATGCACCGATCCTCAGCCTATATTCGCGAGTTAAACGCGCTAAATACACCGATAAATAGCCTCGGGAACTGGTATCAAAGTCATTTTGATTTCGATAATTTCTTAAAGGATATATATAAAATTGTATTTGATAGTGGACTTACTGTTGAAGAAAAAGTCCGTAATGCAACGGATGTTATGGAGGAATATCAAAACATTACTAATCGCAAGTTAATTGATAGCCTAACTGAAACACAAGGAGTTCCAGATGAGCAATAAGAGATTTGCAGTAATTCTTTCCGGAAGTGGCGTCTATGATGGCTCTGAAATTAATGAGGTCGTATTAACGTTACTTGCTCTCGAAGAATGTAAAATTAATTATCAGTGTTTTGCTCCCGATATTGAACAGCATCATGTTGTTAATCATGTAAAGGGCGAGGTGTCTGCAGATACGCGTAATGTATTAAATGAATCAGCCAGAATTGTTCGTGGTAAAGTTAGGAATATAAAAGAATGTATAACGCAGGAGTTTAATGCGCTTATTGTCCCAGGAGGATTTGGCGTTGCAAAAAATTTATCTGACTATGCATTTAAAGGACAGGCGTTTGAGATTAATCCAGAAGTATTAACCGTGTTAAAAGATTTCAAATCCGCTAAAAAACCTGCCGGGTATATGTGCATCGCTCCTGTGTTGCTCCCCGCCGTGTATGGCCCTGGTGTTGTTTTAACGGTTGGCAATGATGATGAAACGATTTATGTTATAGAGAAACTCGGAGGCATTCACAAAGTTGCCAAAGTTGATGATATCGTGGTTGATACTTCCAATCGGGTCGTAACCACACCGGCTTATATGCTTGCTGACGGTGTTTTAGAGGCAAGGATGGGGATTTATAAACTTGTTTCAAAACTTGACGAAATGAGCTAAAGAATTGTTTATATTTTCAATTGTAGTAGAGGTCTTGCTGTATGTCTTAATTTTCTCTCTGTTTAAATACAGTGAGCCAAATGACAAAGATACTACAGTGAGGCCCTCTGTTTCATATGATTATGAGACCAGGCAGGTTATTCTCAACGGATATTTTATTGTAACTACCTTTCGTTATTCTTCTCTTAATCGATCATTATTTGAATACCTTTACTGCAATCCTGGCCGACGGATCGCTTTTGAGGAACTGGATAAGGAAGTTTTAAAAGGACGGACGGTGAATCTGTCGAAAGTGGGAGATGCCATGGGGTTTAAATGTGAACTCCGCAGGCTTTTGTTTACCTGTGAAGGCGATTCAATAATGTTTCATCCGGAAAAGTTAGCTAACTACGATAAACCCCTAAGAATTACGTAATACCATGCCGCGTTATTAATAGTTGCACGTTTGTTGTAAATGATTCTTTGCTTCCTCTCTGAAATTGTGATGCGCTTCACATTCTGACTTCTTCTTATTGACTCTGAACCCCCAGGAACTCTTCCGACTTTTTCTGACTTGCCCTTACCTGCTTTCAGGAGAGGTTATTTTTCGATAGGGTTAAATCATTATCTTTTAATAATTTTATTAAATGGCGCAGATTTTTTAGCGTGATAAATAACCTTTTTTATCTGGCAATGTAAGTTATTGGATTAACTTCCATGAGCGGTAGCGTGTCTGAAAGAATTAAGTAACAGGCTCACCTGACCCCAGTAAATTTTTTTTGTACAGGAAAAGGTTTTCATATGGTAGCGGCATATCAGCCTGTGCAGGATAGCGCCTGTTATTAAGTTATGGAGTGCTGCAAATGTCTTATTCTGATACGCCTGAACAGGCAGCCGTGATTGGCTGGTCCGGGCACCGCCTGATCGTCAGGGCTTTTGCCGGCACGGGCAAAACCTCCACGCTGGTGCGTTTCGCACAGGCCAATCCTGAAAGCCGGATGCTTTATCTCGCTTATAACCGGGCGGTCAGAGATGACGCCGAGCAAAAATTTCCGTTCAACGTTGAATGCAAAACGTCTCATCAACTGGCCTGGCCCAACTTTGGTCGCCATTACCAGCAACGGTTGACGGGTAATCTGCGTATCACCGACGTTGCCCGTAAACTCAATACCCGCCACTGGCCACTGGCACGCGTGGCCATCACCACCTTCAATGCTTTTCTCTGTAGTGCCGATACTGAGCTCGGACATTCGCACCTGCCGGACAGCGATGAACGTTGCGGGCTGTCCGCAGAGAAAATTCTCGCCGCCGCGCAGTTGCTCTGGCGGGAGTCTGCCCGCCAGGAGGGGAATTTCCCGGTCACGCATGACGTCTATCTCAAGCTTTATCAGCTCTCTCAGCCCGATCTCTCAAAGCGCTGGCAGACGGTGCTGTTTGATGAGGGGCAGGATGCGAACCCGGTAACCCAATCTCTGGTACTGGCACAGCGCTGTCATGTGGTGTTGGTCGGCGACCGTCATCAACAAATTTACCGGTTCCGTGGCGCTGAAAATGCCCTGGATGCACCGCAGCTGGCTGATGCGGATCAACTTTACCTGACGCACAGTTTTCGGTTTGGCCCTGCCGTGGCCAGAGTGGCAAACAGGCTTCTTGCCCGACAAGGCGAAACGCTGTCTGTGACAGGGAACGGAGGCGACGATAGTGTCGTTACCGGTTTATCTGAAGATGTGAACCAGCAGCACGTCGCCATATTGAGTCGGACCGTTGCCGGCGTTATTGGTGTAGCCCTTGAGGCCAGCCTCGCCGGTAAAAAGGTGTATTGGGTCGGAGGCATTAGCGGGTACAAAACGGAAGAGCTGGAGGATTTGTACTGGTTCTCGGCAGACATGCCTGAACGCATGCAATCCCCGTCGTTAGCGCGGGAATATCGCAATTTCGAGGAGTTTGAGTCGGTGGCCAGGGCGACCAAAGACGCGGAAATGAATCAGGGACTGCGGTTACTTGACCAGTATTTCCCCTTGCCACAGAAACTGCAGGTCATGCGTGAACATGCCGTGACGGATGAAAGCCAGGCAACGGTCAGCGTTTCTACGGCACACCGTAGCAAAGGTCTGGAGTGGCCGGTGGTTGTGCTGAATGACGACTTTGCCGATATCACCGATCCCCTGCTGTCAGAGCGCGAGCGTACCGATGAAACTAATCTACTGTATGTGGCCGTGACGCGCGCCAGACAAACGCTGGTAATTAATGCGTTACTGCAGGCGCTGCTGGATTCAGAAGAGGAAAATAAGCCCACGGGATCGCCATGTTAAAAGCGATTAAAGCGCTGATCGCCGGTGCCCGGGGTACACCGACAAAACACACGGCTCAGCCATCAATGGTTGTGCCTGCCGGCTATTTTATGCCCGCCTCTGCAGAGCAGTTGCTCAACACCGCTTCCCGCAAACAGTGCCTGCAGCAGTTGTGGGAAAACAGCGCGCTGCCCAAAGATCTCTATGAGCAATTTTATTTGCAGCCTCTGAAGCACCTGATAGCACTGATGCAGGTGTTACCAGCAACACAGCAGGGGGAATATGCCAGGGAAGGGGGGCTGGTTGATGTCACGCTGCAGACCGCGACATTCACCGTCCGTCTGGCAAAGGGTCACATGTTGCCCCCGGGCGCTGCACCTGAAAACCAGTCAGCCCAGAACGTGCTCTGGAATGCGGTGGTGTTTTATGCTGCCCTCTGCTGGTATTTGCCTTTGTTTAATCAACTTGAAGGCGAGCTGCAAAGTGGCCGGGTCTGGTTGCCAGGACTTACGGTCCCCGGTGAGCCATATCGCTTCCGTTTCAGGGGGTATCCGCCAGAGAACGCCCTGACGATAAGTCAGAGTGCAGTGATTGCCGCGCGTCTGGTTCCGGCCGAAGCCATCGACTGGCTGTCAAAGCTACCCGCTGCAGTACAGGCGCTGATGCTGGTTGCTGCACGACAGCCGGGTTCGTTACCGGTGATCGATGACATCGTCCGGGAGGCCGTCAGGCTGGCACGGGGGAATAGTCTGTTGCCCGCAATACCTTTGGGTGACGGCCCGGTGGCACCGACCCCGATGCCGTCTCAGGCTGGCACAGCAACTGCCGACTCACTGGTTCCTGCGGTTGATTTGCAAAGTGCGGTCAATTTGCCGGCCCTTGAGTCGTCGCTGGCTCAAACGGTGGCCAGGACTGACACCGAAGGGCAGGAGGGCGGTGGTGAAAGAACGTTGGCCGATACTTTACTGAGTTCAGCTCTGGACGAGCCGGTTAATAAACCGCTGGCTGAAATTGTGATGGTGCCGGAAACGACGGCCAATATTGGAGAAGATACGTAAGCGTATCGTTCAGACCGTCTTTTATTTTTCCCCGTGTTTCCTACCATGGACATTTTCGCGAACATGGACACTACCGTGGACAGAAACACGCCTTACACCAGAAGGCCCTGGATCACAGCTGCACTCAGCCTGCGCTTTAACGACGCCCTGACTTACCGTGAAATCGCTGAGCAACTGAACATCAGTACTTCCTCTATGCATAAAATGTTCAAGCGTTTTCGCCGCA
>NZ_JNVB01000096.1 GCF_000770305.1 Erwinia oleae | reverse complement strand
ATAATGCGGTTGCAGAAAGCTTTTTCCAGTTGCTGAAGCGTGAACGGATAAAGAAAAAGATCTATGGAACGCGGGAAGAAGCCCGCAGCGATATTTTTGATTACATCGAAATGTTTTATAACAGTAAGCGTCGGCATGGTTCGAGTGATCAGATGCCACCGACGGAATATGAAAATCAATATTATCGACGGCTCAGAAGTGTCTAGATTATCCGTGGCGATTCATTTTATGTTTTAGCTTACTGGTTAGTTGAATTCTGCATTCAAATTTTTATTATCGGTTACTTCTGGAAGCTCATAACATTCCCCACGTTGGGCATGACGTTAGTTCATCTTATCATTTCTCCTTTTAGCCGGCCTGTCTTGCAAGCTATTACCTTAGGCTATTTTTTAACCGTGAATGACAGATACGTTAATAATTACTCTACCGAGCGTTAAAAATGAACTTTATATTTACATTTTGTGGTAACGGAGTAAGGTTTCTTGAAAAAGGTTTCACAAAACCTAAGTTTCTTCTGAAATTAAATGATAACAGAACAATTATCGAACACATAATGGCTGCTATTACTTTTCCAGAAAAATCAACCGTTCATTTTCTTTTTAATGAAAAATATCGTAAATTTGAGCAGGAAACATTTTCAGTTATTGAAAAGATCACATTACCCTATGGATTCACTCTAGATTATAACAGTGATACAACAGGGCAGGCTGAAACTGCATTTATTGCTATAAGCCAAATCGACAACGACCAACCGATCATTATTATGAATAATGACACAATAATAAAGCAGCGCAATTTTTATGATATCGGGAAAAGATTGCATTCGGAACGGGCTTGTTATGTTGATCTTTTTGAACCTGAAATTAAAACCAGCGACTTTAGTTATGCTAAAAAGCATGGTGACTCAATAACAGAAATTAAAGAAAAACAAGTCATATCAGATTATGCTTCGAGTGGCCTTTATGGCTTTTCATCAGGTTCATTCTACAAAGAACTATATTGTACAACTTCATTCTATAACAATGAAAAGTATATTAGTCAGGTAATAGAAGAAGCTATTATCAAAGATAGCTATGTATTCGCACACACTATCTACAACGAAAACCAGACAATCATTCTCGGTACACCAGAGCAATACCACTCTCATATCAACAGGTGAGAATATGAATGGAGCATCCGGCGCTGCGTACAGTTTTGTTGGCAGAAGTTTTATCAAAACATGGCCTAACCATCTTCGTCAAAAAGCATTGGATGAAATATATTGGTATAAGGCGCATAGTAGCAAGTTTAGTTTTTTTCCAAAATATTACTCGTCATCTCAGGAAAATGACAACCTAAGCCTCTCGATTGAAAGACTTGTGGGTTACACAAGTCTGCTTGATCAGTTTTCTAGCTATCCTGGTTGTTGCAGTGATATTAATACACTTTATTGCCATGCTATTGATATGATATTCGATGAAATGCACAGCTTTAAAAGTAACATTGTGCTTTCACATCGAGAATGGTTGACCTATTTGTTTAAACAAACAAGTAATCGCATCATGTCATACTGTCGAAAAAACCCACTCATCAATAAGTTGACATATGATAACGTGGTAATAAACGATAATACCTATCTCAGCATCATATCATGCCTGCAACGCATTGAGCATATTATAAAGGGCCATTGCACTTTACTGGCATTACCGCAAATGGCCACTCTATGTCATGGCGATCCCCATGCAGGTAACATAATGACAAATGGTAAAGACGTTAAACTTATAGATCCACGAGGTAGGTTTATTAATTCCAGCGCATGGTTTTCTCCTCTTTATGATGAAGGTAAAATCATACACGATGTTTTTTTTGAGTACTCAAATATTGTTTCTGGGAAATTCCGGTCTTTTTACGATGGTAAATCTTGGTATTTACAGCAAGAAAATAACCATCATAACCTGAATGGAACCCTAGATTACTTCAACAAAAAGACAGAAGGCGGATGGCTAAGTTATATCTCTGGTGCATTGCTACTGGCAGGTGTACTTCCTTTCCATTACCAACGTAGCTGGCTACCAGAATTTCTACTTATTAGTATAATTGCACTAAATCGAGTAATTAATTCACAAACCTATTATTTTACATGGAAATATAAATGACCCTATATTTGCCTATCGTTCCTAATAATATTATTGTTATAAACTGCTGCTCTGAAATTAGCTCAGTAGTTAAGCATTACTATCCTTCAGCCAGCATTTACCCTCCGCCTTTTAGTAATTATAAACAGGAATTTAATATTAATGTTTCAGTCGACCCTGAATGCCTGAATAAAATCGTCCAATTCAACAATCATAAAATCATCAATTACAAAAATGATATCAAACTTATCCAAAAAAAGTGTAAGAACGGCAAAGCCTACATCATTGGTCAAGAAGCACCTGATTATTGCTATCACATTGATATAAACTTTCCTCAGCAAAAATGCAGCTTTTCTATTTTCCTTTCATCGCTGGCGAAGTCTATATATGTCATCCGTTTTCTACGCACTTTGATCGCTGATATTCACTATTTATCCGACAGAAGGTGTTATCACGCTGCACTGGTGAACTACAGAAATAAAGGCATTCTAATAGTAGGGGATTCTGGCGCAGGTAAGACTTCATTGACCCTCCATCTGGCGGGCGCAGGCGGTAAAGTGCTTTCTAATGACAAATTATTTATTGGCTATGATGCTGAAGGAAAACCCGCTGCCTGGCCTCATGTGACGTCATTCCGTCTTGGTGGTGGGTTATTGAGGAACATGAACAATCAGCGACTATCGAGACTTATTTCCGAGCGTTCAGGTAGTGTTAAAAATTTTCTTAGTGAATTAGACCAGAAAGGAGATTACTGGGGTAACAAAAAAAAACTCGAACTCACGCCGGCTGAAATGAATTATATCTTTGATTCACAGATCATCGATCACTCCCGCGTGGACTTAATCGTATTCAGTCGACGGTCTGAACCAGGTAACTCCGGCGCTATTCAGCCTTCTCAGATGTCATCCCATTCTGAGCTATTGAACGCAAACTTCTTTTCGGTGCGCGATCCGGATTATCCTGAGTCTATCTTTGGAAACTCTTCTTCCGTGCCGTTAACCACAAATGTTCTACACGGCTTACCGTGTCACAGCTTACATTTTAACCCCTATAACGGACTTTCTTATGTCACAGATTACCTCGATCGCCTTTGAGGGGATGCCATTCACTGGTAAAACGTCTGCACTGAAGGCTCTGTTGCACAACGGTTTCTGCCGTAACTATATTCCAGAGACGATTATCGATGTGACCGATGGACAGAGTGCTCAGCTTAATGATTACTATAAGCATCTTGCGACTCTGGAACAGCGATTACAAGGCCACGACTGTCTGATTGATCGCTCACCACTATCCACATGGGTTGTGGATCAGGTTGAGCAACGCCGCTTCTTTTGTTCCGAATACCTTTCTTCGATTGATGCAATCATTGTTTTTATCGGTGCTCAAGACCATGTTAGTTTTCCTTCAATGTCATGTCACTCTGGTCCTTCTCCCTGGATGCGGAAAGAAAATATTGTTAAGATGAAGTCATTATATGAATGGGTTTGTCAAAATGGCCACTTCAGACAAGTGCCTGTCTATACCTTTAAATCTTCATTGTACACAGAAGATTCTTTAGCTAAACTCATAGAGCTCATCGACACCATCAGGAATAAAAAATGAAATTTTTTAAAGAGAAAAATCGCAGCTGCGTTTTACTCAAAAATAATCGTGGCGAGTTTCTTTTTATCAAAGAAAATAGTGATGATTACTGGATACTACCCGGTGGAAAAAAGGAATCGGGTGAATCATGGTATGATGCTGCAGAGCGTGAAATTTATGAAGAGCTGAACCTTAAATTGACTGATATCACTTTCCGTGGAATGATCGAAAACCACTTTAACATTGATGATTGTTTTTATAATGAAACGATGGTTATTTTTGACTCGTGCTGTGCTAGCGATGTGATCAACCATGAAGACCATATTGTGCGACAATGCCGCTGGGTCAGCATGTCAGAGCTGAACGATCTACCGTTACAACCAGAACCTCTGCGACAGTTCTTACTGAATAATCTGGCGTATTATAGGAAATAACAGTTATGAATCCTTCACCACATTGTTTTAAGCGCATTGTAATTACGGGAAACTCCCCCGGCAGCGGAAAAACCTACATGGCGTTGCATCTGCATCAAAAAACCGACATACCACTATTTCATCTTGATCGAATTTTCTGGCAATACAACTGGCAAACAATCACCGAAAAAGAATTTCTGCAGCGTCAAAGTGATATTATGAATAATTCATCATGGATTATTGAAGGCGGTTACATCAGTTCCCTCCGGCAACGTGCGCTGCAAGCTGATCTGGTCATCGTTATTCTGGCTGGTAAGTGGAAAAGCTTATGGCGTGTCGTTGCCCGCAGAGTAAAAAGTGGAGGTGTACGTAAAGACTTACCAGAAGGTTGCCCGGACAAGATAGATATGGAATTTTTGCGCTTTATATTAGCTACCTATTCTGGCCGGCTAGAAAGAATTAAAGAACAGTTGAAAGACATAAGCGCGCCTGTTTACTATATCAAATCAAAGAGAGAACTTGAGTGTTTAATACAAAACCTAAAACTATCTTAACTGCTTCCGTTCTCATTGTACTTTCCTTTTCCTCTTCAGCTCAGAAATCTCTATGTGATACTAAGCAATTCTACACCCCAAAAGATATTAGCTCCGTTATAAGTTCAAAATTCCCTGAGCCTGAGAATGTGGGATTCGATGTGGATGACACACTGCTTTTCTCGACGCCTTCTTTTGTACTGGGGAAAGCTATTTTTTCAATAAACAGCGATGCGTGGTCACATGATGCCAATTTCTGGCAGCAGGTTAACAATGACTTGCTAGTTTATTCTAAGAAGAAAGAGTCGATGCAAAAAATAATTAACTATCACCTAAAAAGAGATGACAATATCTATTTCATTACCGATCGCCCGCGCACAAACACGGAAGGATTAAGTTCTCGCCTGGCAAATGATTTCAATATTCCTTTTTATAAAAGGAACGTGGTTATATTTAAATCTTATATAGATGGTGTAAAAAGAAATAAAGATTATTTTATTAAAAGGAATAATATTGCTATATATTATGGAGATTCCGATTCGGATATTATTCATGATCGCAACACTGTTTTAAAGCTCAGAGTGCTACGTAGCGCTGCGTCACAAAATCAAAGTCATTACCATCCAGGTGTGTACTGTGAGTTTATCATTACTGACACCGATTACTGACGCTTCTACTGCCGGTTTCTTGGAGTTTTGTGGCCAGCAGATCAGTGACATCGATGGTCATGATATCTTCAGGCTTTCTCTTACTGGTGCTGGTCTTCAGCAGCCAGCGAATAGTCACACAGCTGCAGCGTCACCGGCAGCCGTCTGGCGTAACGGCAGACGCCGGACGTCTGTCAGCCGTTGTCGTGCCGTTTCAGCCTCGCGTTCTTCCTGGTAGAGCGGTTCTGCAATGCCGCGACCGGCATCCGTCAGCTCGACGGTCAGCTGCAGCTTCGGGGCGAGCAGGTTCGGCCCGTACACCGGGGCATCCCCGCCCTGCTCCAGCACCCGCTCTATATCCCGCATCGCCACCGGCCCCGGACGTTTCGCATCGAGGGCGGCCAGCACAATCAGCACCCGCCGCTACAGGGGGACGGGCGGCGGCTTATTTTCTCCGTCACGCTCTGATATCCCTGGTCGGCTATTGCCAGAATCGAATTTCTGCAGCCCGGGCAGGTGTAACCCGTAAAAAACGGGTCTGTGATCTGGCCCGTTTGTTCATTGCCGTGAACCCAGGATTGAGGTCATTATAACCTCAGACGGATCACTTGCAGCTGGCTGCAGAAAGGTTTTAGGGCTGCGTTTGGGAACCGCACAATATTGTACGGTTGCGTTATCGCGGTAGGGTGTACTCCCGCGCTATACGCCGTTTTAAGGGGATTTGTCCTTACTCGGATAACCTAAATGCGATACCTCAAGAGCGACAACTTAATGCTGCCAGAATAAAAAGACATTACAAGTTTATGTCAAGTCAGGAGCTGGATAGTTTACGGAATAGCTCTAATGACGGGTCATGGAAAGCGGCCGCTGAAGATGATGCACATCCAGTTTGGGAGGCAATACCTGGTAGCTATTATAAAATGGGCTCTGACTGGAATGATAACGATCATTTAGATGTGGAAATTGAAAAAAAAAACGGGAGTGGGAGTAAACTCTATATAACATATTCATCGGCATCTGTAGAAAGGCTATCGGGATCTGGCGTACAGAAGTTGATGAAGGAAATTCATTCCGTGGCTAAAGGTGAGTGATATTGTACCGGAAAAAGGTAGTTATCATTATGTGTTAATGATAACTACCTTTTTTTAGTTGGTTTATTTTAACTCAATATATAGGCCAAGCGCGATACAAAAAGCATGCAGTAGAATTGGTAAAAGAAGCCCTCTGCTTTGATATCTTGCTCCACAGAAAATTAATGAAAGTGCAAACATTTGGATTTTGGTGGGCAATGAATACTGTGTGTGTATAACTGCAAACAAAACAGAAACAGTTAGCCCACCGATGATATAGCCCGCCTTTTCACCAAGGGCGTTTAAAAAAGAACTCAGGATAATTCCTCTGAAAACCTGTTCCTCCAGTAGAGGGAAAATAATAATTGTGGCTGCGATTTTTACAGCTGCCATTTCATGTGACAAACCTTTAGTAAATTCTGTAACGAAGGGTTCTTTCGGCGTAAGGTAGTATGAAGCAGCGTAAGCAATAATTATGAGCAAGAAAAAAACAAATGACTGCTTGTTAGGTTTCCCCCAGGTTAATCCTTGGTAAAGTGAGGTGTTGTTTAATAAGTGAATTATGGATGAAAAAATTAAAAGCATCATCAGAGGCTTAATTATCTGCAAATGTAATATTGAGAAATTAAGCCGGCTCATTAAGAATATGTTTAGATCAATAGAAGTTAATAATAAATAAAAGAATAAAAAGTTAGATAATCCGAAAATCAGAATCATAAGGCGTTGTTTTAAAATATCCATATCAACCACTTTCATCGGAGAAAACTACATGTTAGTGATCAAAAAAAACGGTGTCTACATCCATTTGACGTCGTATTTCCCTGTTGGTAATATCAAATTGTTGTAATGTCGCACTGGCGACCACCAATGCTCTTGTAGCCTGTGATGAGCGCCTTCGGGTGGCTACAGTCGCACTTAAGCTGCGACCACTAATGTTCCGGCAGTCTGTGAGGAGCGCCTTCGGGTGACTGCACAATAAAACTCTCTAAGCCTGAAAGGGAGTACATGAACAATGTGGCAAATTTGCTCACCTTTGAAAGCAGATATCGTCCATGAAAGCGCACTATGACGCGACGATGAAGGTTTACTGTGTAGCATAGCTGCCAGTTTCAATTCACTTCCGTTCGGTGAACGGCATCAGTTCAACGTCTTCTCATTTGCAGTGATACGCTCTGAGTTGCGTACGACTTTTGCACCGACGTATAAGGCCATTTGGTACATTTGGCCGCTTACGGAGTTGCATTAGGAGCACGAAGCTGCGCGGCGTCACTTGTGAAGTGGCGAAGACACTACCAAGTGACGCGCGCAGCGCATAACGTCTCAACCCACGTAAGACGTGGTTCTCAACGTTTTACTACCATCTGACCAACATGTAGCACGTGTCAGTACGGTTTTAAAATCACTTTCACATCAACGTAAGCACGACGGGAGGCCGTCTGAACGTTCAACTATCAGTAAGGAGAAAATCGACTCGGTATCGATGGCGACACTACGAGCAGTAGTGTTGGAGGCAGCTTGACGTAAGTCAGCTCTGCACAAGCAGCAAACGGATCAGAGATCTGGGGTGCCTCGCAAGAACTCAACAATTCGCCGCCCCGATGCACAGATACCAGTCGAGACGCATGAAGCGCAAAAGCAACCGTGTCGTCGGGGAATGAATTGCTGGTCTACAGACCCGTCTGCTTCTTTACAAGCAGAGGGACGTGTATGCCTTTGGAGATAGTGAAATGTCCAGATTCAGTAAACAGCTGTGTAAACAACTCGTCACGCTTGCTCGTCAGGGACGGGGAAGTTATAAAACGGTGGCTGACCGCTCAAGAATTGCAGAACGTTTTTCTGAACGTCTGTCTGAACTGAATATTCAGATCAGGGACGTAAAACATATCAAAACTTCCCATATTGAAAAGTATATTGAGAGCAGGAAGGCAGACAGTTTGTCTCTCAGGACGTTACAGAATGAGATGTCTGCTATCCGTTCTGTTTTATTATCAGCAGGAAGAAATAAACTTGCCGATCCCAGTCACATCAACCTGAGTAATCAGGCGCTCGGGATTTCTGGAGCTAACCGGGATGGAACTAAACTTCCAATTACAGACGAAAAACTTAATGCTGTGGTTAGTTTTGCTCATAGAAAAGACGAAGGCGTTGCTCTTGCTGTGCAACTTTCCCGATATCTTGGATTGAGAACTGAAGAAACCGTTCAGTCTGCAAAGTCTTTAAAGACATGGAGGCAGGCACTGATTAATAATCATGAGCGTGTCCGTGTTGTTTTCGGGACTAAAGGCGGACGTCCAAGGGAAACTACAGTTTTTAATCGTGAAAAAGTTTTATCAATTCTTGACAAGGCAATTAATTATGCCAGTGAACATAACGGGAAACTGATTGATAAACCCTCTTTGCATACCGCTATTGATCGCTACCGTAATATTGTAAGAGAGGCAGGGATGAATGGTAAAAATGCGCCGCACAGTTTACGTTACGCTTACTCCCGCGATGCTGTAAATTACCATATTAAAAATGGAATGGGCCGTGAGGAAGCCGAGGCACTTGTTTCAATGGATCTGGGGCATGGAGATGGAAGAGGACGCTATATAAAACAAGTTTATTTCAGGGGAGATGTGTCCGATTGATTAAGCGATTTAGTTAAATCAAGACGTGATGAACACTGTAGCATACTGAGTGCTACAGTGTTTTTCCTAAAATTATAATTGTAGAAAAAAGAGTATTTGTAGTGTTATTCAAACCCCATGTCATTATCATCATCAACAAAGTTATCAGTTTGACTGACTAAAGTTCCTTTATCTGCATCCAGAAGAATGTAACTGTCATCAAACTGCAAATCTATTATTTCAGCATTTTCTTTTATGCCATCGTTAAAGCCGATATCGATGTTTAATCCGAGTGTCTGATGGAAAATAAAACTTGATATTGATTCAAATACAAAGGCGTATGCTTTATCTTCTGGGTCCCAGGGGGAACGCTCATATTCTGGATAGTGGAGGTCAGCATTAATAGACACTTTAACAGAAAGTTCATAGCTTGCTGAATCCCTGTTAACATCAGTGAGCTTTGGAGAGGATAAAACAACGTCTTTAATTTCTAACTCTCCTATCTCAATATCATGATAGTCGGCCCCTTCGGGAATGCACTCCATTTCACTAAGGTATTCTTTTATACGCTCAGTGATGCTGTCACGGAGTTTATCAAAAACACCATCTGCAAAAGAAGCCATGTCTTCTAAGTCTTTATCATTACGAATCAGGAGGTCGACTAATGTCTGGATGCTGCTTAAATGGATAAAGCTTTCATTTTTTTCTGAAGCCGATATAAGGTCTTTATCTTCACTAACAATGTACACTTTATGCGTACGTTTTTCAGCTATCTCGTTTACGGCCTCAAGCGTAAAAGCATCCGGAAATTCTTTTTTCTTTCCGGGCTGATCGAACGGAGGTGCATTAGTGAAATACTTCTCGAATACCAAAAGAGGATTGATATTTTGTACGCTTATTTCTTCAACTCCCCGGCATTTAAGAAACTGTTTGAAACTGGCAAGTGCATCGCTGATAACAGCTTCTGCATCTGGTTTTACGAATATCTCTGTTGGTACATGCGCCGGAGTAGTTCTCAGTATCGGGGCATACGTTTTCTGAAATTTATTAAGTTCTTTTAAGGCTTCCTCAGCGTTTTTACGAATATGTAATTCAATTTCTCTGCGTGTGATATCAGTAACAAGGATGCGCACTTTATCATGTGATGCAAAATTCTCCAGTTTTTCAAGAATGTATAAACCAAACTGAAAATGCTTTCGTTCATAGGCAGATGTATCGATATAAACAAGGCGGGTAATGAGTTCCATGATCATCTTCCTGATATGGTTGGGGGGATGGTTCAGTATAAGTCTCATCCAATACTTGTTGTATGATTCAGTACACAAGGTTATCTGCGGCTTGACAGATCTGCGTTTTGTTTTGAAAATGAACAGGCTTATACGTTGCTTTTGCAACCACCAATGATTCAGTAGCCTGTGAGAATCGCCTTCGGGTGGCTACAACAAAAGCTCCTGTAACCTGAAAAGGGGCAAAAAATTGGTAAATCTGCACACCTTTGAGAGCAGATATCGTCAATTTAAGCGCACTATGACGCGACGATAAAGGTTCCTTCTGTACTAACCAGACAGTCAGAATGTTGTTTTTTCTGACTCCCCGACGGGAAACACTTCCCGGTCGGGCAGGTGTTTCCCTTTTTTTATGGAGAAACACAATGCCTGTCATTTCTTCTGCGGTTTTCCCTGAATACCTTCTTACGCAACTTCAGCAGTCTGCTGACGCAGCTGTCCGGAGACTAAAATCTTTCTTTTATCTACATCGCAGCAGCGGCTGGTATGTCAACGGCTCGGGCAATTATGCCGTCCGTGCGCATATCACATCTGTCAAAGACCAGGGCTTCAGGGTCTTTCTTACTGTCCGCAGAGGTTGTCACCGCGCTGAGTATGTTTTTCACCGCCTGCCGGTTTCCTCTCCGGAGGGAATAACAGGTCGTCGAAACGCATACCTTTATGCCTGCCGTCAGGCACGGCACCTGGCACACCTGCGCTATCGATTTACCTCGGCCTGAACGGCCTTAATTTCTCACCCCTGCAGGGATTAACGCCCGACAGGGGCGAAATCCCTTTTTAATTCGTACTGAAAAGAGGATTTAACCATGAACCATACTGATATGGCACTGACACTTGTCAAGACTGGTGACGATGAGTGGAACTCAATGTGGGAACGCCTGGGCAACCACGTGCGTATTTTCATTAATGGAGATCACCCAATAACATCCATCGAGATCGGGTAATAACATTTGAGCAGATCGCTGAATAACATCGATGGAGATCACTTTTGACTCACTTTGTTATTCGGTGATCTCCATCGATGTTATTGGAACTTCACAGGTGTGTTGAACTGTATCTTTTGCCATTCCGGTGAAGGATACTTATGCCGACAGTTCCTATCTCTATGAGAA
>NZ_JNVB01000095.1 GCF_000770305.1 Erwinia oleae | reverse complement strand
CACCACATCAATGCCTGCACATTGGACGAGGTCTTTCTTCCCCAGACTTCAAGCATGCTCGTTATTCCTTTCGCGGTTATTACGTATAAGGTTTTGCTGCAGCTCGTTAAGCGTTGCATCTACCTGCTCATTCAACTTACCAGTGCATTACTCACAAATTCAACGGCTACATGATGAACCACCATCTACCGTAAAAATGCAATACAAAACTTAATACGGTCTGTATGTGACGGTTACGTTAATGCCTTACTTCCTGAGTACGATGGATTCAGCGGCCTGGCGCACGGGCATACCGGAGTCGCTGTATCCGGAAGCGCTTGTGCCCGGCCAGCGGGAAATCGGCAGTCAGGCCGCAGCAAACATGTGGGGCAACGTCTATCCCCGTTCGGGGTTTGTCAGCCAGACCGATGATGACAAAGCCTCTGCCGTGGTGGCACAGCGCGTGGCAGACATTATCACCCGCGCCGGGCAGCCACATGTGTATCAGGTGCTTAAGGGCAACCGCCATGACGGGTACTGGCCACCGGGGGCGGTCACGGAAAACACCGGCACGCGCAATCACAAATGGCAGCGGCTTGCTCCCCACATGACACAGTCATGTGCCATGTTCCCGGACGGGAGCCACACCGCCGCGAGCGATAACAACGAAGCCTTTGCGCTCTGGCAGCCCTACAGCTGCTGCAAAAAGCGCGGGCAGACATTTCTGGGCAGCACTGATATCTGATGAGGAAAACCGTGAAAAAATCACCTTCATTTTCAGCCGTTCGCGTTAGCCTGCTGCTGACCGGCTCCCTGCTGACGGTTCTTCCGGCGGCACACGCAGCCGATGATGACAACACCATCCTCGGCATGTCCCTGCCGCAGGTGAACAACAGCGCCATCGGTTACGGCAAGTCAGTCGATGGTGCGGTGTCGGACAAACTGTTCTACACCCTCGGCGGCGGGTCGGTTATTTCCCAGCCGGCCACACGCGGGAATATGCAGAAGCTGGGTCTTAATACCGGCTGGAGCAGTGACATGATGTGCGGCAATTTCGACCTGAAAACCACCGTCGGCAACCAGCTCAACGGCGTGACGTCCGGTTTTAAAAACCTGATGGGCGATGTGATTCAGGGGGCCACGGGTGCGGTGGCCAGTCTGCCGGCGATGGTCATTCAGCGGGCCAACCCCGGTCTGTATGACATGCTCACCAACGGTGTGCTTCAGGCCAATGTGTCATTCGACAAGGCGCAGCTTAACTGCCAGAACATGGCGAAAAAGATGATGGACTTCAGCGACAGCAGTAACTGGACACAGCAGGCCATGATGGATGAATACAAGTCCATCGTGAACAGCGGCGACGCTGATGCGGTCCGGGTCGATGATGCAGGCAGGAACGCCACCGGCGCGTCGGGCAGCAACTGGATCGGCGGAGAAAAACGCGGCGGCGCGGGCCAGCCTGCCATCCGGGTTACCCATGACCTGATCGCTGCCGGCTATAACATGATGAACGGTCTGCCGGTTACGGCTAACTCAACGGTGGGCGAAAGCAGCTGTAACGGCGGCGCGTGCTCCAAATTTGGCAGCGCGGAAGAGGCGGCGGCCATGACCGTGAAGGTGCTGGGCGACAAATCCATGCGCACCTGTGCCAACGCCAGCGAATGCACCAGTGGTGATGCCGGGAACCAGCCCGGGACGACCGTAGCCGGCACCGGCTTTGCGCCCCTGCTGGAAGACGCAACCAAAGCCAACGCGGAACAACTGGTGAAACTGGTCAATGGCACGGAGAAGCCCACGGCGGAGAATCTGGCGAAGCTGAAAACCGGCGGGCTGCCGGTGACGGCAGGCGTGATTAAAGCCCTGCAGCGTGATCCGGATAATGCGGCCCTGACCGCCCGCCTTGCCGGCGAGCTGGCCATGTCCGACACAGTGGAAACGGCCCTGCTGATGCGCCGTATGATGGTCACCGGTATGTCAGAGCCCAATGCTGCCGCCCAGCCAAAAGCACTCGGTGCTGCCGGTGAGCGTATCGAGGCGCTGGATCGGGAAATCGCGGCGCTCAAAACCGAGATGGAGATGAAGCGCGAGCTGTCCCGTAACTCGGTGCTGACCATTATCGAGCGCGAAAACCAGCGTGTTGAAACCAACCCGCAGACCCAGGCGGATGACAATACCGACAGCCGCTTCAATCAGATGGCCACGCCGAAACAGGCCGAATGAGGGAACAGGCATGCACAATAAAATGACTGTCAGGAAAGTCCTGACCCGTGCCGGCATCTTTCTGGCCTGTATGGCGCTGTTCATGGTGGTTTCGCTGATAGTGGCGGACACCGCCATGAAACATCCGGGGGAGGCTGCTGCATTCCGGCACTGGATGCAGTCGACGCGTTACGGCTGGCTGATATGGCGACTGGCGCTGTATGCGCTGGTTGCCTGGGGCCTCTGGAAAATCCGGCATGCGCCGGGTTTCCGGGAGGAGTTCCGGCGGCCGCTGCTGCGCATCAGCGTGGTCAGTGTGCTTTTTATCGCGCTGTGTGAGTACGCGATGTTAACCGGTCCGGGAGTCTGACGATGACAACAAACAGCTATCTTGAGTATTTTCTCACGCTGCTCGGCTGGGTCATCAACAATGGCCTGTGGAACGTCCTGCTGGGGACCGGCCTTTTTGTCCTGCCGCTGGCGTTTAAGGTGGTGGGTATCTGGATGCGGGTTCGTGAAGAGGGGGAGGATGAAGGTAACAAGGGGATGCTGTCGCTGCCCCGTATTGAAAACGCGCTGTATGCCGGGTTCCTGGTGATGATTGCCTGCTGCGTGCCGCTGATCAACGTCAGCCTCAGCACGATGCAGTACGACACGACCCGGGCTAAAACCTGTGGCGTCTGGACCCCGAAAGCCCCAGATGAAAGCGGTTATGCCGGCGTGGTATCGAGTCTCAACGACCAGACGGCTGCGGCACCGGTGTGGTGGGTGCTGATTCATAAACTCTCTAAAGGGGTCACCCAGGCGGCCGTGGCGACCATCCCCTGCCGGCCGGACATGCGGCAAATCCGCTTTGAGGTGCAGCACACGCGCATCGATAACAAAGCGCTGGCGCAGGAGCTGCAGGACTTCACCAACGACTGTTACTCAGTTGCGCTCTATCTCTGGAAGCAGCAGGACCAGGGGCAGACAAAGGACAAAACTACGTTGCGTGATATCGAATGGATCGGCAGCAGTACCTTTCTGAGCCGGTACTATCCTTCGCTGCAGTCGAAACTGCCCCGGGCTGCGTTCCCGTGGAGTGACAGCCGGGACAGCGGCCGGCCCAACACCGGGAGAGGCGGTTATCCCACCTGCAGCGAGTGGTGGAGCAGTGCGGATACCGGTCTGAAAGCCCGCGTGAAAGACCAGGCTGACCCGGATATGTGGCTGCGTATCTCGGCCGCCATGAAAATGTCAGGCTTTAATGAGAGTGACTACCAGGAAGCCGTCATTCGTCGCCTGGTGAGCCCGGAAAGCCTGACGGTCTCACAGACCGGGCATGTGTATGCCGGCTATGGCGGCAACGCTGATTTTACCCTTGATAATGCCGCGGCGCGTGCGGCCTCTGTTGCCGGGGCCTCTCTGGGCAGTCTGGCCGCATTCCCGGCGTTCGATGCGATGCGGCAGGCGCTGCCGATGGTGCAGGCCATCCTGCTAATGGCAGTCTACGTCATGTTACCGCTGATCCTGGCGTTTGCGGCCTACGAGTTCAGGACCGTTATTACGCTGACCTTTGTGATGTTCGCCCTGAACTTCCTCACGTTCTGGTGGGAACTGGCCCGATGGCTGGACAGCTGGCTGTTAACTGCATTGTACAGTTCAGACACGCACAGCCGCTTTAATATGGCAGGGCTGCAGAACAGTACCGATGACCTGATTATGAATCTGGTTATGGGCACTATGTTTCTCGTACTACCTGCTGTTTGGTTAGGGGCATTATCATGGGCAGGGGTAAACGTCGCTGTAGCCTTGAGCAACGCAATCCAAAAAGGTACTGAGACAGCTCAGAATAGCGGAGGAAAATTAGGTGATGCAGCGGCTAATACGATAACCAGCAAAACTACGAGATAATAAAGAACGTCACGGCGGTGATGAGAGCCTCCGTGACTTCAATCCTCTCTTGGTGGTTGGTAAGGCGCATCGTATTGGCCATGACGAGCGCTTTCCATAACGTAGTCACTGCTGTCAGTTTTATCCGCAGTGCTGGATACCCCACCCTTCACAAAAGAAGTTGCTATAGCGAGGCCGCAAAAAAATAGCACCGAGGATACAATCATAAAACCGCCCAGAGTTAGAGCGATCACAGACAAAATAAGCAGCCCTGCAATTGGTAGGCGTCCTACCCATTTTGGCATATTACGGCTCATGGCCCAGCTAACACATCGGCGGTCAAGACGGAAAAATTGCCTTTTGATTTTCTTCCAACATTGGGCTAATGAATAACCCCGCTGCCAAGCTCGTTCATCTTGAGTCTGAAACATATATTTCTCCTATTTAAGGGAGTATACATCCGACTATAGCGGAATTTTTGAGCAATTACGAACATCCATGATATCTGACTGAGAACGCTGATTAATTCTTTAATACTCATCAGGTTACTGTTTTCAAGATAGTTACAGCTTGTCATCGTTGAAAATGCATTATTATACTGTATTTATAAACAGTATAAGTTGAGGGGGGCGAGTTATGCCAATACCTTAGAACAGACGATGTGTTGGGATAATAGTTTGCAGAAAAATTCAGCAAACACCCCGCTTTTGATGATGGCAGCGATCGCCAGACTTACAGGCAGCAATTCATCACTGGCATGCGTTCCGTTGTTTGGTGATGGGGTTTCATGTGGGTTCCCTTCTCCTGCTCAGGATTATGTCGAAAAGCGTCTTTCCCTTGATGACCTTTGTATTCGCTATCCGGAAAGCACCTACCTGGTGCGTGCAGAAGGTGACTCAATGCGTAACGCCGGCATCAGAGACGGAGATTTACTCATAGTTGAATGTATTCGTGAAGCTAAACACGGTGACACTGTTATCGCAGCTGTAGATGGAGAGTTTACCTGTAAGAGGCTACAACTACTGCCTTCACCAGCCCTGATGCCGGCTAACCCGGCATACTCAGCTATAGCACTGAATGACGATATTGAAACAGTTGTCTTCGGCGTGGTACGCCATCTTGTGCATTCATTCAAGTTCAGGGACGCTTAACAGTGTTTGCCCTGGTCGATGTTAACTCATTTTACGCTTCCTGCGAGACAGTTTTCAGACCCGATCTCCGTGGCAAACCTATGGTGGTGCTGTCTAATAACGATCTGAGTGGTGATAAGTGTTAGTTAGTTTCGTGCTTTTCAATTCTTCAGTTTTGAAGAATTGAATGGTCCGCTATGAGCGAGGTGCGGACGTGATGCTTAGAACAGAAATGACATTTCGGTTACCGAACAGACACAAAGGGCGCTGTTAACTAGGGAAGTTTCTGGTTTTTCCAATAAACCAATATGTTCTTGCAATAATAAAGTTACTAGTAAATACTAGAATTACTCAGTAATTGCTCGCTTTGGAGTAGATGATTATGGCAAAAGGTACTAAACCACGCAGCACTCTCCCAGCCAAACCGCTGCCAGCACCACCAGTGATCAAGGTTGAAAATTTGATGGCGAATCTCAATCTCGGGACCGGCGAACTGAGAGATTACACTATTACTCAAAAACCAGGTCATACCACTATTACTGCTACAACGACAGACGGACAGCACGTTCGTGTTGAAAAATATAATGGCAATAATGGGTTCTCCGAAGGCTCAATGTCAGTATTTGTGCCTGGGAGTATCGAAGAACGCCGGGATGAAGCCCGACGACTTAGAGATACGGGTCTCTCGCAAACGGCGATAGCTGACAGACTAGGTGTCTCTCAGAAAACAATCAGCAATGACCTGACAAAATAAAGTCAAAGCTTTGCGGTTCTGGCCGCCCCATTGGGGCGGTTTTTTTTGTTTTTGTAGCATATTTGGCAGCGTGTAAATAATGCTGGACAGGCGTAACGCACAGCAGCCATGCCCTAAATGACGGCTTTTGGAGTGCTTTCCTATCCACAATGGTAAAAAATAACTTTTATTGGGGCAGTTGGGGATGATTGATGTCCTCTCTTGGCACAGAGAGGACAGCTAACGGTCGAAGGTCCGTTGTGAGCGGAAGCGGAAGTACGCAGTTGTTCTGCAACAGATAAAAATTTTGTTAATGTGGCCGCCTGTTCTTTAACCTGGAGCAGGTCAAATGAACATTTTTTGACCTGCTCCAAGAACAAAACGCCGCAGTCAGATGCGATTCTGTGTGAGTTCTTTTTAAGGTATCTCATCCGAAAATCGTGCGTTGATCGCATCACGTTCATAACCCTGGGGTTGAGTCAGTATCTGGTATAGATCAGGACGTCGCCCGTGGATCCAGCGACGCCCGGTACTCATGGCAAGCAGGCTTAAATCCAGTTCAGCGCTAACCATTACATCTTCAGCAGCCCAGGTTTCATTAATGATCCTGCCATAGGGATCCAGGATCATGGCATTGCCTGTGCGGACCTCGTCGTCATCTGCGCCGACACCGTTACTAAAGATAAGAAATAACCCGTTGTCGTGCGCACGGGCAGGGAGCCAGCGCATCAGCCATTCCCGACCACTTTCCCCTTTAAATGCAGCAGTAATTTCTTCCTTTCGGGTTTTCCGTTCCGCCCAGAGTGTTAGCGGAATGGGTTTCATCGCATGAGGGCTACGGGAATCGGTACCGCCTGTCTGATGTGGCGCGAGAAGAATATCAGCACCCAGCAATGCCGTAGCACGCACGTTTTCCACGAGATTATTGTCCCAGCAAATCAGGATCCCTGCCTTTACTCCCCAGGGAGTATCAAAAACGGTAAACCTGTCACCGCTGCTGATAGCCGGATGCTCAAAGGCATGAAGTTTACGGTGCGTCTGCATTGAACCGTCCGGCATACAGGCAACGTAGGCATTATAAAGGCGGCCATCTTCAGCTCGCTCAATTAGCCCGGCACCAATAATCATTTGATGTTCTATCGCCAGAGTGCGAATTAATTTCAGGGAAGTACTGTTTGCAATCGGTTCTGCAAGCGCATGAACCTCCGCGGTAGTGAGTTTTGGTACGTGCCAGTAGCCGGTGATGCACATTTCCGGAAATGCGAGGATCTTCACCTCCTGAACAGCCGCCTGTTCAATAAATTTCTCCATTATCAGAAGATTATATTTTTTGTCATTTGCCTGATGCTGAAACTGTACGGTTGCAACTTTTAAGGACTTAAGCTCGTGCATGCTGTTTCTCCAGTTGTTGTTGAAACTGGATTACATAGGGTTTCCAATAACTGTATAATCAAAATATTTCCATTTTCGATAACCTTCTGGAATGAAAAAGTGAATATCCGATTGCTTCAGGCCTTTTCGATACTGGCTGAAAAAGGAAATTATGCCGACGCTGCACGCGAACTTTGTATTTCACAACCCGCTTTGACCAAGCAGATCAATCTTCTTGAGTCGATGGTGAAGGTGTCACTTTTTTCACGGGGCCGTCATGGCGCAACACTGACCGCCGGGGGCAAACGTCTGTTGCCAGAGGCTAAAAAAGTGCTCAGGCAAACCCAGTTATTTATGCAGCAGGCAGGGCGGGTATCAGCCGGTATTGAGGGGCATATAGAGGTAGGATTTGGCCTTTCAAGCTTTTATCTGGCACCACGCTGTATTGCTGAATTTCGCAAAGAGTATCCGGGAATTGAGATGTCATTGACGGATCTTCCCTCCTTCCTGCAATATGAACTTCTGCAAAAAGATGAGCTTCAGGTAGGCTTTGTCAGGGTACCTCCACCGATAGAGCTTGATTACCTGCCATTATTTACCGATCGGCTGGTTCTGATTGCACCCGCAACACGGTTGTTATCATTGTCTGCCGCTGACTGGCTAAAAAAATCCCCTTTGTTACGTCTTCATACTGAACGAGGCCAGGGTTTAGATATGCAGATAGATCGCTTTCTGCATGATAACGGCATTTTTATATCATCCACCCAGTTGGCTGATGATATACAAACTATTGTTGCGTTGGTGATCGCGGGTGCGGGTGTTGCCATTCTCCCCTATAGCGTTGTTCATATCGCCCCACCGGAACGGACTATTATTCCGCTAACAGGTAAGTCAGTAAGCTGGGAAATGGGTGTCGCCTGGAACGGAGATAAGGAGGATGTCACGCGGGATAATTTTATTGCCAGTATAAGAAAGAGTATTGCGGCAGAAAATAAGTGATCGGTCTGACAATTTCTCTCGGTCTGAAGCTGGGCAATGCTAATAATGGGCTGCGGGGAAAGACTGATACGCATTTTATTATGTCCGCTTCTAGCTCACAGCGGACGGTGACTGAGTATTCACCTATTTATAACTTGCTAACTAAAGCATCCCTCCGAGAACTAACACACAAAAAAGTTAGCAATTGAATTAATGTCTAAATCATGCACTTAAGCGCTACTAACTGTTAGTGGCATTCAGATACAATGATGGCTGCATAATAGCCCGCTCCTCAGCAGCAAAATCACTTGGGTTAAAAATGGGCGATTCCTGGTTCAAGGTTGGTCGTGAGGCTGAGAGAAAAGGAGTTGTAGCATTTTCAAGTAATTACAGCTTATATGCTGATATGTCAGACAGAGTGATGACTATTTTGCAGTTACTGACTCCGCGCGTGGAAATATACAGCATTGATGAGGCATTTTGTGATCTTCAAGGGGTGAGTAATCTGTTGTCGCTTGAAGAGTTTGGCCATCATATACGTACTCAGATTAAGCGAAGAACACATCTGACTGTGGGAGTGGGAATAGGCCCTACAAAAACGCTCGCCAAACTGGCTCAGTATGCAAGTAAGCGCTGGCCCGCAACGCGAGGTGTGGTAGATCTCAGTGACAGACAGCGTCAGCGTAAGTTAATGGCTTTAGTACCAGTTGAGGAGGTCTGGGGTATCGGACGGAAGCTGGGTAAAAAATTACAATTTATGGGCATTACCAATGCACTTCAGCTGGCTGAGTTGTCACCTTCATTCATTCGTAAACAGTTCTCAGTAGTTGTTGAGCGCACGGTCAGAGAGCTGAACGGCACTCCTTGCCTCGGTTTAGAAGAATTTACTGCCCCAAAAGAACAAATCATATGCTCCCGATCTTTTGGAGAAAAACCGTCTGACGAAGTCAGCCTGCATCAGGCCATTTGCGCTCATGCTGAACGTGCAGCAGAAAAACTCCGTGCAGAGCATCAATTTTGTAAACGGGTAGCAGTTTTCATTAGTACCAGCCCTTTCTCAGAAAAGGAGGTGTTTTATAAGAACCAGGCGGTAACAGAGCTTGCTGTACCCGCTCAGGATTCACGGGATATCATCAACGCGGCTATAAAGGCATTTGAAACGATATTTGTCCCAGGGCACCGTTATCAACGTGCTGGCGTGATGCTCACTGATTTCCGAAGCGCTGCTGCATCTCAATTGACCCTTTTTGATAACTTTCAGCCCCATCGAAACAGCGAAGAGCTGATGGCATTAATCGATAGCATTAATCACTCAGGCAAAGGTTCGGTCTGGTTTGCAGGGCAGGGCATTAAAAGTGATGCCACAGGCTGGAAGATGCGAAGAGAAAGACTTTCGCCTGCCTTTACAACCAGGCTGGATGACATCATCAAGGTGAGGTAGTTCTATTAATGTGCTCAACCGTCCACCCCGAATTATTGACTTTCATTGAACAATGCGTCAGGGTTTTACGGCTTGTTACATTGCGCAAAAGTTATTAAATTAAGGAGGAAAGTGAATATGAGGAGTGTCGGACTAGCCTTAATACTACCTGTTTTACTGACTGCCTGTAGTATGAGTGAGATAGCAGAAACAAATAAAAAAATTAGTGATGGTGCATCAGGGTTAATGAGCTCTTTAAGAGGGGATGGCTCAGATAATTCTTCTGAGGTCATGACTCCTCGTCAGTCAGAAAAAAAAGAATCCACTTCAAAAAGCTTCAAGATCCCTGTTGATGTTGATACGGCAGCGGCCAGAATAAAGCGAAAGTACAAGTTTTTATCCAACGATGAGTTAAGGTCGGTCAGAGAAAGGAATAACGACGGCGAGTGGGTAGCTGGCGCAATAACTGACAGCCATCAGGAATGGGATTCAATGCCCGGCAGCTATTATAAAATGGGCTCCGACTGGGGTGATTATGATGATCACCTTACTATTGAGCTCGAAAAAAATGGTTCAGGGAGCCGTCTTTTTGTAACATATAGCTCATCATCTCAAAAAAGACTGGCGAGTTCCGGATTGCAGGATTTAATAAAAAATATTAAAAGCTCTGCTGAAGGAAAATAATATTTATATGAGTGTGGATAAGGTGCGTCCACACTCGATATTTAATGGGGGCACTATGTTTAATCTTTTATCATTTCTCAGAAAAAAGAAAGTACATCGTCCTGTAGGATATAGTGACACGCTGGACTATGTTGCTAACTTTGAGCATGCTTTAAACTTTACGAAAAAATTAGGATTTAACGAAGGCACGATTAAAGATATAAATGAAAGGCCGCTTAATTTTGAAAATATGATGGAATATGTGTGCTTTGCAACGGGCTTGCGAGATTTCAAATCTTCCGCAGGACAATGTATTAAGTGGTGTCATTTTTTAAAACCTTATTTTGAAGATGCCTTAGGTTGCAGAATATGGACAACTGTTGGGCAAATATGGAAAGGTGATCAAAGTATTTATAACCCATCATATGATGAGTTTGAAAAATGGTCCAGTAAGGGATTTCAGCATGAGGACTTTCTGGACAGACCAGCTTTAAATCTCCATGCATGGTACACAACAGATACAGGTCATTTAATCGATATTTCTTATCTGAGTAGTATTGCTGGATTTTATTCTGATTGTCATGAATTTGCAGGGGGAGTGTTGGTAGGTAAGCCTGATGAAATTTTCCCTGGCCATCAGTACGTACCAATGATTCTGGGAGACAGAATCATTGAAAAAATTCAAAAAAATTCATTTATACCTTTCCTCGCTAATGATATTGAGGAGCTAAAATCAATTGCCATAGTGATTTATCCAGATCCTGATTCTAAATAACGCAAGATAGTTGACGGTTATTTGAGCCATTGCTAATATCCACTTTGCTTAGAAGTCGCTACGGCGACCATCCAAAACCCCAGTAACCTGAGAGGGGTGCCTTCGGGCGGTTACCAGCTAATGCTTCAGCGGTCTGAGAGAAGCGCCTTCGGGTGACTGCCAGCTAAAGTCCCGAAAACCTGAGAGGGACGCCTTTGGGCGGGAAACCCGTTTAACCTTTGAAAACGGGAACCAGAATCTGGTCAAGGTTACCGGTTGAGAATGACCGGCTATCACATCAATGATTCACGTCTTTATGGTGATGAATTGTCTAAAGGAGCTGAATCAGGCTCTGATCTTTCACTACGTTATGATTCTTTTCAGGGATACGCCCTGAGTTTCGTACGACTTTTGCATCGACGGATAAGGCCATTTGGTACATTTGGCCGCTTACGGCGTTGCATTAGGAGCACGAGGCTGCGCGGCGTCACTTGTGAAGTGGCGAAGACACTACCAAGTGACGCGCGCAGCGCATAACGTCTCAACCCACGTACGACGTGGTTTTCAACGTTTTACTACCATCTGACCAACATGTAGTCCGTGTCAGTACGGTATTAAACTCACTTTTACATCAACGTAAGCACGACGGAAGGCCGTCTGAACGTTCAAC
The DNA here is from genome assembly GCF_000770305.1 of Erwinia oleae. GTDB lineage: Bacteria > Pseudomonadota > Gammaproteobacteria > Enterobacterales > Enterobacteriaceae > Erwinia > Erwinia oleae. The sequence continues at coordinate 13,198 of NZ_JNVB01000095.1, read as the reverse complement.
TATCAGTAAGGAGGAAATCGACTCGGTATCGATGGCGACACTACGAACAGTAGTGTTGGAGGCAGCTTGACGTAAGTCAGCTCTGCATAAGCAGCAAACAGATCAGAGATCTGGGGTGCCTCGCAAGAACTCAACAATTCGCCGCCCCGATGCACAGATACCAGTTGAGACGCAGGAAGCGCAAAAGCAACCGTGTCGTCGGGGATGAATTACTGGGGTACAGATCCGTCTGCTTATTTACAAGCCGAGGGACGTGTATCCCTGTGGAGATATAGGAATGTCCAGATTCAGTAAACAGCTGTGCAAACAACTTGTCACACTTGCTCGTCAGGGAAGGGGAAGTTATAAAACTGTGGCTGACCGCTCAAGAATTGCAGAACGTTTTTCTGAACGTCTGTCTGAACTGAATATTCAGATTAGGGACGTAAAACATATCAAAACTTCCCATATTGAAAAATATATTGAGAGCAGGAAGGCAGACAGTTTGTCTCTCAGGACGTTACAGAATGAGATGTCTGCTATCCGCTCTGTTTTATTATCAGCAGGAAGAAATAAACTGGCCGATCCCAATCATACCAGCCTGAGTAATCAGGCCCTGGGAATTTCTGGTGCTAACCGGGATGGCACTAAACTCCCTATTACAGATGAAAAACTTAATGCGGTTGTGAATTTTGCGCTTAAAAAAGATGAAGGTGTTGCGCTCGCGGTACAACTTTCAAGATACCTTGGGTTGAGAACAGAAGAAACCGTGCAGTCCGCAAAGTCGTTAAAAACATGGAAGCAGTCATTGATTAACAATAATGAGCGTGTCCGTGTTGTTTTCGGGACTAAAGGCGGGCGGCCGAGAGAAACAACAGTTTTCAATCGTGAAAAAGTTTTATCAATTCTTGATAAGGCAATTCATTATGTCAGTGAACATAACGGAAAACTGATTGATAAACCTTCTCTGCATACTGCAATAGATCGTTACCGAAATATTGTACGAGAGGCAGGGATGAATGGTAAAAATGCCCCGCATAGTTTGCGTTACGCTTATTCACGTGATGCTGTAAATCATCATATTAAAAATGGAATGAGCCGCGACGAAGCTGAAGCATTAGTATCGATGGATTTGGGGCATGGAGATGGCCGTGGTCGTTATATTAAACAAGTTTATTTTCGCGGTGAAACAGAATAAGTTGTTTCTTTACTGAATTTTCAGGACGTAGCGCCACAGCTCATTCAGGGCTGTGGCTTTTCTAAATTTCAATCCGTATCTTTACATGCTCGAATAACTGTCATGCGTGAAACGCCGGCGAGCCTTGCCGTTTCATTTATTGATTTTCCGTTTTTCTTGCGAAGCGTTCTAATTAACTCATGTTTTTCCTTATCTGCTAGCCTCCCCCTGTATTTCCCTTTTTCCCTGGCGGCTGTAATTCCTTCCATCTGCCTTCTGCGACGATCTTCATAATCTTTACGGGCGATAGCAGCTAACATGTCCAGCATCATATTATTCACTGCCCGGAGCATACTATGAGTAAAGTCATAAGCTGATGGTGTGGACAGGGCAATGTGACTTGTAGGCAAATCAAGGCTTATTAGGGGTCAGTTTGGATATCGGAAATTTTTGTACGTTAAGCGCATTATTTAACCAATCGCGCTACGCAACGAATTGATTCAGCACCTGCACCTATCGTTTTGAGCAACTAGACGAAAACCTTCGACAGTAATGGGTGAAGTGAACAGCCTGTTCTTCCTCTACCGCAGCCATCATCCCTCCAGCGCGTTAGCTAACAACACAATGTTTTCCTGCCGGATGACGGTTCTTACACGTTAACAACAACTGCTTGATCCTGAACTACACCAACGTCTTGTGTCATTTCGAGGAAGGGATACGAACCTGGAACACGATGGTCCGCGATACTTCAATCCGGAAGTTTACGCTGTTCTGAAAGAGTGGATTTTTCAACTTTAGATACGCGCTTATGTGACCCGCCGAATATAAGAATGTTGACTCTTGTATTCGACATATGCGGAGAAAGAGTGTTGATCTGCCTGAGTTTTATCTACGTCGTCACAGCATATCTAATGCAAATTTACCGAAATGAAGTCAGAGATTTAGCCAGTATCAACGAGTTTGCCTAGGGCTTTACCGGCATTGAGTGCGTCCTGTACAGACGACGCACTGATAAATCCTCGTAAAATCAATGCTCCAAACAGATTAAGGCATAAAAATTAAACTAAAGTGAAATAATTGTTGCTATCGATATGTTGTTATAACAACATGCCGATATAGCAATGAGCCATATGAAGCACAATGAGGTGAATCATGGAATATCATTTGTCAAACGGGCTGGGTCTGGCCGTGAAATTTCTAGATATGGGGGGGTGTGTGAAGTCCATTACATTTCCTGACCGTAATGGACAATTGGATAATGTGGTCCTTGGGTTTGGTACAGAAGAAGAATATCATCGCGACCACCCTTATTTTGGGGCTTTGGTTGGCCGGTTCAGTGGACGAATTGCTAGAGCAGCGTTTGAGCTTGAAGACGTTGTTTTCCAACTAGCCGCCAATAATGGAAAGAACCACATCGCTGGGGGCTTCCAAGGTTTCGATAAGAAACTCTGGGCTGTAGAAGTTCTTTCGCGCGCTTCTGCCAAATTGACCTATACCAGTCCTGCCGGGGAAGAAGGTTTTCCAGGCAAGCTCGACGTATCCGTAACTTATACCGTTACAAGCGATAATTGCTTCAGGCTTGATTATGAGGCAGTCACCGACGCGCCTACCGTCCTCAATCTTACAAATCATTCCTATTTCAATCTCGGTGGCGAGGGCAGTGGCTCAGTGGAGGGACACGTCCTGACAGTCGAGGCGGCGCAAGTCATTGAGGTAGATGATGAACTCATACCGACCGGTAAATTATTGAATGTTGAAGGTACCCCGCTTGATTTTAGGCAGCCTCATACTATAGGCGCAAGAATACGAAGCGGGCATTTACTCACGAAGTTCGCCAAAGGTTATGACTGCAGCTTCGTACTTGATGGTGGACCCGAATTGCGGCATGTGGCGCGCGCCTATGATCCAGTGAGTGGCCGTATCCTGGAAGTGGAAACTTCCGAACCAAGCTTGGCGTTCTACTCTGGAAATTTTCTTGATGGTTCAATTATTGGAACAAGCGGCAGGCAGTACCGACAAGGTGATGCTTTCACGCTTGAGCCACGACATCTGCCAGATTCTCCAAACCAGCCGAATTTTCCATCGACAGTATTGCGTCCGGGTGAAAAATATCGTGCTAGCACAGTCTATAGATTCTCAAACGATAGTAGGAAGGAAATTTGCTTTGAATAATCAATTAATTAAAAGCGGAATTCCGTTGGTTTACCAGCTCAGCGAAATTTTTCGTTTAAAGATCGCGTCCGGTGAGTTGCAGCCAAACGACCAATTTCCTACTGAAGAACAGATCTCAAAAACGTATGGCATCAGCCGAATGACTGTCCGGCTTGCACTGGCGAAACTCGTCAATGAGGGTTTCATCCGGAGACAGCAAGGTGTTGGTACTTTTGTAAACCCTAAAGGGTTGGTGCGCATTGATGAGGCTGTGTCTGTCACTCGCGACATGGCCGACGTCAAGAGCACTACGAACATCCTTGAAGCAGCCGGAAAAATCGTTGGTACAAAAGTAGTCGCTTTCGCTATTGAGAAACCTTCTGCACGGATTGCAGAACAGCTAGACATATCCGAGAACGAGCCAGTATTTCATTTCGAGCGTGTGCGTCTCGCCAACGGTACACCTGTCGTACTCGAAAAGATTTGGGTTCCTCAAAGGGTTTGCCCGACGCTTTCACAGGATGATGTGGAGGGCTCCGTATACCGTGTGCTCGCTGATAAATTCAATCTGAATATCACGGCGGCACATCAGGCGCTGCGCGCGGAAATTGCGGACGAACATCTCGCCCCCATACTCGGGGTAAACACAGGTTCTCCTGTGATGCGAGTTGCAGGCGTAAGTTATACGGATTCAGGCACTCCTATTGAAGTCGAGGACTCCTGGTTCCGGTCTGACATGATGGAATTTATCATCGAGCTCGGAAGTCTATCCACCTACGCTCGTTTGATCGAAGACTAAACCACTCACGATTTATAACTTGATGAGGTTTGCGATGCTGAAATCGTCACAGAAACTAGCGGTCGAAATTGGGGGGACGTTCACGGACATTATCTTGTTTGAAGATGATGGACAGCAGCCCAAACTCAAAACGCTGAAGGTACCATCCACACCACGTCAACCTGAGAAGGGAGTCCTTGCAGGTGTCGACAAGCTGGATATAGCTTGGGGCGACATGCATGACGTGTTGCATGGTTCGACTGTTGCAACGAATGCTGTGCTGGAGCGTAAGGGTGTACCCACAGCTCTGATCGTGACACGCGGTTTCCAGGATATCCTTGAAATCCAACGTGGCGACAAGACGAATATCTACGACATCTTATATCAGCGTTCGCAGCCCGTCGTTCCACGCGAATGGGTGATGTCGGTCACCGAACGGTTAGATGTCCGTGGCGAGGTTTTGACTCCGCTTGCCGAAGAGGAGGTTCGAGATATCGTTCCACGTCTTTTGGAAGGCGGCATCAAAGCAGTGGCAATCTGCTTCCTTCACAGTTATCAGAACCCAGCTCATGAAGATCGGGTCAGGGCAATCATCGAAGAGATGGCACCTGAAATGCTTGTACTCACGTCATCTGAACTGTTGCCTCAGTTTCGTGAATACGAGAGGGCAAGCACTGCGTCGATGAGCGCGTATATATCCCCCATCATGTCGCATTATGTCGGTCAGCTGACAGAAAAGCTACAGGAACGTGGATTTGGTGGCAGTTTATTCATCACCCAGTCAAATGGAGGCGTCCTGCCGGCAAACGCGATCCGTCGTGAGGTCGTCAGAACATTGCTGTCTGGACCAGCAGCGGGCGTTACCGGTGCCATCTACGCAGCCGAGCGCGCTGGCATCAAAAACATCATTACTTTCGACATGGGTGGTACTAGTACCGATGTCTGCCTGATCAACGACGGCCAGCCCCTGATCACCACGGAAAATCAGCTCAACAATCTTCCCGTGGCCGTACCGATGATAGATATTGCGACCGTGGGTGCTGGCGGCGGAAGCATCGCTGCACTCGATCGACATGGCATGTTGCATGTCGGCCCCGAAAGCGCAGGTGCCGATCCTGGCCCAGCCTGCTACGGGCATGGGGGAACCTATGCAACGGTGACTGATGCCAATGTCACACGTGGCATCATCCGTCCTAAGACCTTCGCCGGCGGAAACTTTAAGCTCGATTCTGAAGCTAGCCACACCGTTATCGAACGGCTGGGTAAGGATCTTGGTATGTCTCGTGCTCAAGCGGCTGAAGCGATTACCAGCATCGTTGAAGCAAACATGACACAGGCCATTCGTCTGGTGTCGACGCAACGTGGATATGACCCGCGAGACTACGTACTGGTAGCGTATGGTGGCGCGGGACCAATCCATGCCGCATCCGTTGCGAACGAACTCGGAATTACGCGCGTTCTCGTTCCTCCCCACGCTGGTGTGTTGTCGGCGTTCGGACTGCTGGTCGCCGACATCGCTCGCGATTATGTGCAGACAGATGTCTCACTCGCATCTGACCTCACGCCTCAGGATTTCCAGACCAAGATCGACGCACTGGCGGAGAAAGCGCGGAAAGAATTTGACGCTCACGGGTTTGGCGCAACTGAACTTAAGATCTTTGCTGGTCTGGACGTTCGCTACGAAGGGCAGGCCTTTGAGCTAGCCATCTCGATCGACCCGCAGACTGTGACATCCGAGCTCGTGACTGCCCGCCTGCACGAGGCCCACCAGAAACGATATGGCTTTGCGTTTGAGGGCGAAAGTGCTGAGGTTGTCAATTATCGCCTCAAGGTGGTCATCCCACGCAAAACAAAGGACGTCTCAGCGCATATCAACCGGACGACACCTGTCTCTACAGATACTGGTTCCGTTCTCCTGCGTGGCGAAGAATGTACGACCGTTTTCTGCAAAAGCGAAACGATGACACTGGAAACCACGATTGCCGGCCCGGCCGTTCTCGAAGCGGATACATCCACATGCTTCGTCCCAGAAAGTTGGAACGCAAGCCTGCTCGAAAGCGGCAGCGTTCTTCTTGAGAGGAATAACTGATGACTATTGTCGATACCGTCACATTCAACATCTTCACCAACAGCGTTCAGGCGATTGCTCAGGAGATGAGCAACGATTTCATCCGCACAGCCTACTCCACGGTCATCCGTGAGGCTGCGGACTGCTCGACCTGCCTTGTCGACCGGCAGGGACGCGTTCTGGCGCAATCGCAGAACATTCCTCTCCACCTTAATTCTGTGAGTCCAGCTGTTCAGGGCGCACTAGCCAAGACAGATGTTTCCAAACTGACCGAGGACGACGTAATTATCCTCAATGATGCCTATAATGGCGGTCAGCATCTGTCCGATGTGTACTTGTTTTCGCCTATTATCTACGAGGGAACCCTAATCGGGTTCTCCGGTTCAGTAGGGCATCACGTCGATCTTGGCCACTCTCCTGGCTACAATATTTATGCTCGGGATGTCTTCGAAGAGCGCATGCGCTTTACTCCTATGGTCTTTTCTCTTTCAAGGGATTGGAATGGCGGCATCCTCGAACAACTGATCCGTGCGAATGTCCGTATTCCTCGCGATACGATCGGGGATCTCAATGCCCAGCTGACGGCCAACGAAACCGGACGTCGCCGCGTGAAGGAGTTAATTGGACGCTATTCGGTCGACATCGTGATTGCAGCTTCCGACCAACTTCTCGACTACGCTGAATCCTTCATGCGTGATGCGATCAGCGAGGTGCCGGATGGTGTGTACCGAGGCGTCGACTATATCGACACCGACGGACTCGACAAAACAAACCTGGAAGTGCATGTCGCGGTCACTGTAAAAGGTGACACCCTGCATCTGGACTTCGAGGGAACATCCCCTCAGGTCAAGACCGCTATTAACTGCCCACGTGCCTCGACCATTTCGTCGGCATATTCAGCACTTAAGATGTTGTTAACGAAGCCGTCAATCCCACTGAACGATGGCTCATATCGTCCCATCAGCATCTCCGCCCCGGAAGGCAGTTTGGTCAATCCTATTCCGTTCGCGCCTGTCGAGGGCCGTAACGTCGTGGTTATGCGTGTCTTCCAATCGATCCTTCTGGCACTTTCCAAAGCTCTTCCGGATCGCATTCCAGCGCCGGGCTACGATACCCGTACTGAAGTCGATCTTCACTGGCAGGGCGCGCGCACTTATCACGCCATCAGCGAGCAACTCGGTGGTGGCTATGGTGCAGGCCCCGCGAATGATGGTGCCGACCAGCTCGACGATCCGCTAGGCAACTGCCGCAATACTCCGGTGGAAGCTTTGGAGCTTTCGCAGTCGTTCTTCCGCGTTGAGCGCTACGAGCTGAGACCTGATTCAGGTGGGGCGGGTCGTTTCCGTGGCGGCCTGGGGGCTATCCGGACATACCGCTTCCTTCAGGACGGAGTACACATGAGTGTCTATTCCGATCGTTTTGTGAATAAGGCGCCCGGCGTTCAAGGTGGTGCAGACGGCACGAACGCGTACATCAAAGTCACTCGCAAGGACGGCAGCGAGGAGCAGCTTCCTCCTAAAGGTGCCGCAATCCTCAATGCGGGAGACGAGCTTGAAGTGGCAATCGGTGGGGGAGCTGGCTATGGAGATCCAGCAACGCGCGATCGCGAGTCGGTCGAAGCTGACTTGAAGTCAGGCAAAGTTACGTCTGTCTCACTTGCTGCTTACGGCTCAGGAGCTCGCGAAAATGCTTGATCTCATCAATGACATCCGTAGCCAGCCGGGTACGCTGATTGAAAATTCAGACCTGCTGAACCATGCCTACGAGGAAGCGGCAGAGTGGACGAACGGTGGAAAGGGCGTCGTCATCACTGGAATGGCGACATCTCTCTGGGCTTGGCATTCCGGGGGAATAATTCTGGACGCTGCCAAGGTTGGCCATTCCATCGTGGATACCAGCGAATACCATCGCTATGGTACGGCTGATACAGACCGGTCTCCGCTCATAGTCACCAGCCGCTCTGGAGAGTCCGCCGAGATCTTGAACCTTTTGGGCGCTGTAGAGGCGGACCGTCAGATTATTGGGATCACAGGTGATGCAAGCAGCACTCTTGGAAGAAGGGCTACCCGTGTTCTCGAGTTCAAGGCTGCCGAGGAGGCATTTTACAATACGTCATCCTTCACGACGACTCTTTGCCTGGCGACCGCTATCGCAGCGGGAATTGCCGGCAGGCGTGATCTGGCAGTTAAAAGCTGGCTGAAAGATCTCTCCGAGAAAGTCGGAATTGTCACCGAGCGGGAGCAGGGAGCTTTTGCAAAGGCAGGGGCAATCATCGCTGAATCACGCATCGCTCTAATTTCTGCTAGGGGCCACCTCATCGGTGTCGCACAGCAGGCGTCTCTGGATTTGCAAGAGGGGCCTCGTATTGGTGCCATTCCCATTCCCGGCGGCCTTCTGAGGCACGGTCCGATGGAACTTCTAAGTCTGTCTGACAGCGTCCTCGTCATCCTCATACCACGGGATCATATGACTGACGTTATGGTCCGAGCTACTTCAGATATTTTGGGCTTCGGAGCCAGAATCGTGGCTATTGCTGCGGATGGTATCGAACTGCCTGGAGAAGCCGAAGTCATCCGTGTTCCTGAGACGATTCCGGAACTAACGCCTGCTGTTTTCGCCGCTGCCCTACAGAGGCTAAATGTGTCGATTGGCCAGGCGTTAAATATGGAAAAGATCGAACCTTCCCTGATTCCAAAAGTTACGAGGGTGGAATGAGAGCAGCCATTTTAGCTATCGGTGACATTACCGTAGACCAGATATTTGGCCCTCTTCGTGAATTGCCAGCGTGGGGCCAAGAGACAGAAGTCGGATCGATGGAAGTCCGACTGGGCGGCAATATCGGAAACTTCGTGCTCGCGGCAAAAACTCTGGATATTGATGTCGAATGCCTCGGTCCGATCGGAAACGATAGTAATGGGCGGTTGGTGACAAGCGAACTTGCGATGCAAGGGGTTAATACAAGTTCGCTCGACATTCGTGAGGATGCTGCGACGAGCGTAACAACGGCACTTGTTCGGGAAGACGGTGAACGCCTGTTTATTACACTCCCGGGCGCACTCACAAAACTTGGTGACATGCTGGAGCGTTGCGTCTTTCCTCCAGCTGCCTACGCAATTTTTTCTGGCTGGTGTCAGCCGCCACGCGTTTGCATGCAAACACTGCTGAACGCCTTTGAAAAATTGCAGGCAGCTGGCACTAAAGTCGCCATGGACTTAGCTTGGTCTGAAGCAAGCTGGGCCGTCCGCGATGACGTACTGAAAATACTGGCTCATGTCGATATAGCTCTGATGAACGCCGATGAGGCTAGAGCTCTTACTGGCGAAAGTGACCTCGGCCAGGCGATTGAGACGCTTTACGGTCAGCTTCAGCACGGCACGATTCTTGTTGTGAAAAATAGCGTACATGGCGCCATCGTTCGGGAAGGCGAAAGCCCTACCGTGAGCGTGCCAGCAGCCAAGATCGATGTCCCAGTTCAGGCGGTCGGAGCCGGAGATTGTTTCAACGCCGGGTTCATTCACGGCCTCCTCATGCAGAAATTTGATGCAGTCGCAGCAGCAGGATTCGGTTGCGATTTCGCGACGTGGATGCTGGTTCATGGACGAGACGCGAATTTTGAATTATCCGAGGTCACACGACTTCGGATCCGGACCGTCGAACACTTGCTTGGAGAACAACCATGATGAAGGAGATGCGGCTCGAGTCCGTGAAGATTGCCTATGGGGCCAAAACGGTCCTAGACAATATTAATTTGACGGTAAAAGGCGGGGAGATTATATGCCTGATCGGCGCAAGCGGGTGCGGTAAATCTACTTTGCTGAATGCAGTTGCTGGTCTAGTTCCACCGCGTTCTGGATCTATCATGCTCAATGGTAAGCCCGTTGTCGGGCCTTCTGCAGACCGTGTCATGGTGTTCCAGGACGACGCAGTTTTCCCTTGGATGACTGTGCGGGAGAACGTTGAGTTCGGCCTAAAGGTAAAGAAAATTGCTCCGGCTGAAAGACAGCGCATCGTCGATGAGAAACTCCGAACTGTCGAGCTCTCACATGCCGCAGAACAGTATCCGCGCGAACTTTCTGGAGGGATGCGCAAAAGGGTCGATCTAGCGCGCGCACTCGCGGCCAGTCCTCAGATGATCCTGATGGACGAACCGTATGGTGCCTTAGACGCAATGACCAAAGAACGTCTTCAAATTCAGTTTTTGAAAGTTTGTGAAGAGACGAGCGCGACAGCTTTGTTTGTCACGCACGATATCGAGGAAGCTCTTTTCCTTGGCAGCCGCATCGTCGTTCTCGGGAGAAATCCCGGTCATATCGCACATATCATTGATGTGCCATTTGGAGAACACCGATCCATTAACCTGAAACGCTCCCCGGAATTTCAGCAGCTTCGCGGCGAAGTCTCCGATCTCATTGTCTGATAGATGTTTTATGCCCAAAAAAGGGAACATATATGACGACCATCACAACGGAAGCACCTTCTGGAAAGATAGCTCAAAGAAACAAGTTCATTCGCCAGCTTTTGGTCCCTGTTATCATGATAGGGCTTTGGTTCGGCGTCACATGGAATGGTGCGATAGACCCGATTTTCCTGCCGTCGCCGGTTGACGTTTGGAACTCCTTTGTTTCATTAGCCCCACTGTTGCCAGAAAGCCTGTTGGCAAGCATTGTGATGACACTTGGAGGTTTCATTGGGGGGAGTATTCTCGGTCTCGCCATGGGACTGGCGATGGCATACAGCCGATTGGCCAGAGAAATCTTCGGTGGGGTACTGGAATTTTTCCGTCCGATTCCGATCTTCGCGCTAATACCGCTTTTCATTCTATGGTTTGGACTTGGAACGACTCCTCAGGTTGTCCTGATCGTCCTTGGAACATCGCTTGTAATTGGCGTCTCAACGATCGAAGCCATCAAGAATGTCCCGGCTGTCTATATTAGAGCTGGCCTCGTGCTGGGATCTGGCCGCTGGACAATCTACCGGTCGATCATTCTTCCTGCGATATTTCCTCATCTGCTCGGTGCAGTCAGAGTCGCAGCTGCGTCTTCATGGGGATTGGATGTTGCGGCTGAATACATTGGTGCGCAGGTGGGCCTCGGTCATCTTATGATCATTCGCGTCCAATACCTCGATACGGCAGGTATCCTTGTGATCGTAGCTATCTATTGCCTGCTTGCCATCATACTCGACAAAATCGTTGTTGCAGTCGAGCGACCTCTTACGCGTTGGACAGAGAAGAGCGCTGGCAAAGGTGTCGTTGGTTCGATTACCGGCGCTGACTGAAAATTTCTGAGTGTTTTTAGCAACACCAATAACAAAGAGCCATGTCTAAAACCAATAAGAACAGCCAGAGGTGAGAATATGTTCAATCTTCGACAGTTCGTGAATGCAGTAGTGACTTCTATCGCCATCCTTTCGAGCACAATGATTGTCTCGGCCAACGCCAATGAACTGGTTACGGTCAAAGTTGGTATTACACCTTACTTCGACTATATGCCCTGGGTTATTGCCAAAGAAAAAGGCTTCGACAAGGATCTTGGCATCAACCTTGACCTCGTAACGATCACAAATACAGCCGGCGGGGTAGCCGCTATGCGCCAAGGCAGCCTTGACGTTGTCTCGTCATGCCACGTTTGTGACTTCCCGTTATATAAGTCGGTTCCGTCACTTCGAAGCTTTCTGATAACAGATCAGTTCAAGGGCTTCATCATCGTTGGTCGTAAGGGTGCTGAAACCTTTGCCGATCTTGAACAGAAAATCGGCGCGGAGAAGGCAAAGGAGCAAATCTTAAAGGGCTTTAAAGGGAAGTCATTCCCGACGGTTCTTTCGACATATCGCCAGTTGCTGAGCTCAGCTCTTGGGCAAGTCGGGATGACTATATCGGATATCAACGTTGTTGAATCCGGTGATGATGCCCAAGCCGCTCTCGCTTTCCAAAGGGGCACGGGCGACTACTATATGGGCAGCCTCCCGCAGGAGACGAAACTACTTTCAATGCCTGACAAGTATGTTAATGTCGGCGGGTCAGAGATCCTTGGTCCAGCCGGGCTATGGTACTCGACTATGGTTTCCACACAGGGCTGGCTAGAAAAGAACGACGAGACCGCGTTGAAGCTCGCCGCTATTTGGTATCGCGTTTCTCGCTATGCTAATGAGCGTTTTGATGCAATTGCTCCGGATTGGGTAAGAGCCACAAATGAAAGAGCAGCTGCATCTTTCACGGTCGACGAGCTGAAGACAACTTTCTCGCTTATGGCTTTCCCTTCGCTCCAAAGCTCCAAGGAAACGATCTTCAACAAGGACTCGTATCTTTATTGGGAGCGCTCCGTCGACTTTTACAAGAATCATAATGCAGACCAGCTTCCACACGGTGTCGACCCCTCGAAAAATGACGTTGAGGAGGCTTACTTCAACAAGCTTTCCGCGAACCAGAAGCTAATTGACTGGATCAATGCTCCCTTGAACTAATTCATAATTGAAAAAGGCGCCGACAAGTTTGGACGGCGCTCCTTTCTTACACGTGCTGCAACTTATTACGGAGTTAATCATGCTGCCGATGAGACTATATTGCATGACTGGTGGAATCCTGCATTTCGATCAGGGTGTATTTACTCACACGCTTGAAATGGGTGAGCGGATGCAAGCGCCCACACCAATTTTTTTGATTGACCATCCAAAAGGCAAGATCTTATTCGAAACAGGTCTCCACCCTAGGGCGGCAATAGATCCCGTCGGCCAATGGGGTCAGGAGCGTGGAGTTGCCCCCGCTAAAACGGACACGGTTAATTTATAACTAGCAGCGAACTTCTGTACTCTGGGGGCAGTTTGGATATCGAAAATTATTGTACTATAAGGGCTTCCCCGGCATGTCAAAGCCGGTATTTATGGTTTCTGTCTGCTCTTCAGTAAAAATAAAGGGGAGAGACTGCGGTACTATAAACGGCCATGATGAATCGTCACCGATTCGGGCCCTGATGAAAGACGCGCGTGAGGTTCTTGTTCGTTAAGCGGATACGTATATCCTGTACAATAGCCAGATAGGCCTCACGGG
>NZ_JNVB01000094.1 GCF_000770305.1 Erwinia oleae | reverse complement strand
CACCCGCCGCGCTTTTTTACCACGCTGAAGCAGCAGGGCATTACACCGGTCAAAGAAATTGCTTTCGCCGACCATCAGAACTACAGCGAGGCGCAGCTTAGCGCACTGGCCGGCCCTGACCAGACGCTGCTGATGACCGAAAAAGACGCGGTAAAAGCGCGTCCCTTCGCCGCCGAAAACTGGTGGTATTTACCGGTGGATGCCAGGCTGCCGGACCCGCAGGCCTCGGTATTGCTGGATTGTATCACCCGGATCTGCCGCTCCCCGCGCTGAGACGCTACACTCAATACGTCTCTGGCAATCAGGTGCATTATGTCGTTACCGCAACTTTCACTGAAGCAGGCTCGCCACCTTCATCTTTCCGCGCAGGGTATGCTGCGCGCACCGACACGCAAGGCAACCGCCGCCGACGTATTAGCCGCAATCCGGCGCATGTCGTTGCTGCAAATCGATACCATCCATGTTGTTGCGCGCAGCCCTTACCTGGTTCTGTTCAGCCGCCTCGGCGAGTACGATCAAACATGGCTGAACGATGCGCTCGCTTCCGGCAGCCTGTTTGAGTATTGGGCTCACGAGGCCTGTTTCATTCCTTCGGAAGACTATTCGCTGCTGCGCCATCGCATGCTCGATCCACAACGTCTGGGCTGGAAATACAATCACGCATGGATGGAAACGTGGCAGCAGGAGATTGGCGAGCTTTTGCAGCATATTGAGCAAAACGGGCCGGTGAAATCGGCTGACTTCGCTGCGCCGGAAGGGCAAAAGGCTGGCTGGTGGGCATGGAAACCGCACAAAAGGCATCTGGAAAATCTCTTTACCGCCGGGGAACTGATGGTGAAGGAACGGCGCAATTTTCAGCGCGTGTACGATCTCAGACGTCGCGTGCTCCCGGACTGGGACGATGCGCGACATGCGCTGAGCGAGCAGGAGGCGGTGCAGCAGATGCTGCGTAACAGCGCCGCCGCGCTGGGATTGTTTCGCGCCAGCTGGCTGGCGGACTACTATCGGCTTAAGCGCGCACCGGTTAAAGCAACCCTCGACGACTGGGTTACACAGGGCGAGGTGGTGGAGGTGGAGGTCGAAAAACTGGGCCGCTGCTATCTGCACTCTGCGCTGTTGCCACAGCTTGAAGCGACACCTGCGGCGACGCATACCGCTCTTCTTTCGCCGTTTGATCCGGTGGTCTGGGATCGTAAACGGGCGCTGGAACTGTTTGATTTCGACTATCGTCTGGAGTGCTACACGCCAGAGGCGAAACGGCAGTTTGGCTATTTTGTTCTGCCCGTTTTGCACCGTGGCGCGCTGAAGGGAAGGCTGGACGCAAAAATGCTGCGTAAAGAGAAGGTTCTGCTGATAAAGGCATTCTGGCTGGAACCGGGCGCGCGCGTCAGCCAGGCTTTTCTCAACGACATGCAGCAGGCGCTTTCACGTTTTGCCCGCTGGCAGGGCGCTGAAACGGTGGTGTTGGACCGGCTGCCTGACGCGCTGGAGCATGCCTGGCAAAAAGGGTGGTCGCTGTAATTTTGCCTTTCGCGCAGGGTAACCTCCTGATGCAAGCTGTGATATTCTGACGCTCTGTCTGACCGGGTTCTGTTCAGGAGCTAATATGGATCACCGTTTACTTGAAATCGTTGCCTGTCCGGTTTGCCACGGCAAACTTTATTACATTAAAGATCAGCAGGAGCTCATCTGTAAACCAGATGGCCTGGCGTATCCCGTGCGCGACGGCATTCCTGTGCTGCTGGAAAGCGAATCTCGTGCGCTGACGCTGGAAGAGAGCCATCCATGAGTTTTATCGCTATTGTACCGGCACGCTTTGCCTCAACGCGGCTGCCGGGAAAACCGCTGGTTGATATCAACGGCAAGCCAATGGTGCTGCACGTAATGGAACGGGCGCTGGAGTCCGGCGCGTCGCGCGTTATCGTTGCCACCGATCACGCTGACGTGGCGCGCGTTGTTGAAGCCGCCGGTGGCGAAGTGTGCATGACCCGCGCGGATCACCAGTCCGGTACGGAACGTCTGGCGGAAGTGGTGGAACGCTATCAGTTTGCCGATGACACCGTCATTGTTAACGTGCAGGGCGACGAGCCGATGATCCCGCCGGTGATTATTCGCCAGGTGGCCGATAATCTGTCGCGCAGTGCAGCCAACATGGCGACGCTGGCGGTGCCGATTGACACGGCGGAAGAGGCGTTCAATCCTAACGCGGTGAAGGTGGTGATGGATGCGAACGGCTATGCGCTCTACTTCTCACGCGCCGCTATTCCCTGGGATCGCGAACGTTTTACCCATTCGCGCGAGACAATAGGTGAAACCTTCCTGCGGCACATTGGCATTTACGCCTATCGTGCCGGTTTTATTCG
This sequence comes from Erwinia oleae, assembly GCF_000770305.1. Classification (GTDB taxonomy): domain Bacteria; phylum Pseudomonadota; class Gammaproteobacteria; order Enterobacterales; family Enterobacteriaceae; genus Erwinia; species Erwinia oleae. Next base: position 10,290 of record NZ_JNVB01000094.1, on the reverse strand, counting down.
TCGCTACGTGAGCTGGGCGCCCAGTCCACTGGAGCAGATCGAGCTGCTTGAGCAGCTTCGCGTGCTTTGGTATGGCGAAAAAATTCACGTTGAGGCGGCGAAGGCTGTTCCCAGCGTGGGCGTTGATACGCCTGAAGATCTCGCACGTGTCCGAATCGCTATGCGATAACGCAGATTCACTTTTATCCCACTTCCTTGATCTGCTTCCATGCAATCCTCCTGAACGGGTCCATCATTAAATGATTGCCTGACAGGAGGTAACAATGGAACAGCTTCGTTCAGAGCTTTCGCTGGTACTGGGTGAGCCCCTCAGCCGCCTGGAGTGTATCAGCGAACAGCCGTATGCCAGCCTTTACTCGCTCTATGACGGGAAAGGCACCGCCATGCCGGTGGTGGCAAAATACTTCAACGTGAAAGGCGTGGCAGCACAGGAAGCGTACAAGCTCTCGATGCTGGCGCGTGAAAGTCTCGTTCGTTTGCCGTCAGTTTATGGCCTGGTGGTCAGCCAGCGTTCGCCGCAGCATGAAGTGCTGCTTATTGAGCGCATGGGCGGCGTGTCCGTCGAGGCGCCAACGCGCACGCGCGACCGCTGGCTACAGCTTCAGGAACAGATTGTTGAAGCGCTACTGGCCTGGCACCGGCTGGACAGCCACGGTCTGGTGGGGCGCGCCGACAGCACGCAGGAGAACAACTGGACCGCCTGGTATACGCAACGCATCGAAGTACTGTGGTCAACGCTCAAATTTATGCGTCCGGCAGGGCTGACCGACGACGATCTCCACATGCTCAGGCGCAGCCGGGAAAATCTTTCCGATCTGATGGCGGATTTCGACGATCCCTGCGTGCTGGTGCACGGCAACATTACGCTGCGCAGCATGCTGAAAGAGGCCAGAGGCGATCAGCTTCTGTCGATGATCAATCCGGGCATGATACTTTGGGCGCCGCGTGAATATGAGCTTTTTCGCCTCAGCGACGAAGGGCAGTCACAGGCGCTACTCTTCCACTATCTGAAGCAGGCGCCGGTGGCGGAAGGGTTTATCGCCCGCCGCTGGCTCTACACGATGTGGGATCAGGTCGATAATCTGATCCATACCGGACAGTTCGAACCCACCCGCTTTCATCAGGCAGCGCAGTCACTTATGCCCTGGCTCCGTTGACGGTATATCGCTTTGCGCCGTCAGGCGCTGCCAGATGCGCCCCAGCGTTTCATAAATCGCGCGTTCACTGTGTCCAAGCCAGAACGAGGCGGGAATGGCTCTCTCCCAGGCCGGAAGCGGCGAGTTAATGGCGAGCTGATTGGCCGGAGCAGGGATGGGATGAAGTCCCTGTTTCTCAAACCAGATAATAGCGCGCGGCAAATGTGAAGCCGACGTCACCAGCAGGAAAGGGCGTGCACCGACGATGTTTGCCACCTCCTGCGCCTCCTGTGCGGTATCGCGCGGGTGGTCGAGCGTAATAATTTTTTCTTGCGGTACGCCAAGCGATTGCGCGACGCGCGAGGTGACTTCCGCTGAACTGACCGGATTATGCGGCGCGGCACCGCCGGTAAAGATCAGACGCGCCTGCGGATGTTGCCGCCACAGACGAATGCCTTCGGTCAGTCGGGGCAGGCTGTTATTCAGCATATTCGAACTGGGCGCCCACGCGTCATTCCACGTATAGCCCCCGCCCAGCACCACAATGTAGTCAACGTTATGGATCTCGCGCTGCGTGGCGTAGCGATTTTCAACCGGGGCCAGCAGCCGATCGGCTATCGGTTGCAGGCTGAGCAGCGTCAGGAAAAGCCAGCTGCAAGAGAGGATGATTTTGCCGGTTTTCTGCCAGCGGCTGAACCAGAGCAATAAAATGCCAGTCGCCATAAGAATGAGCAGGAAGGGCAGGGGAAGCAGCAGGCCGCCGACGATCTTTTTCAGGGTAAAAAGCATGAAAACGGACTCCTTTTGTCCGAAAAAACGTCACTTACTCACCACGTGGCGACGGAAAGGTTCATTATCGCGCCGTGTATGTCAAAATAGCCACCTGACTGAGTTACGTGGGGCCGCGGCATGCAGGATCGCAACTTTGATGATATCGCCGACAAGTTTTCGAAGAATATCTATGGCACCACCAAAGGCCGTATCCGGCAGGCGATCGTCTGGCAGGAGCTTGAAACAATTTTAGCCAGCCTGCCGCGCCGGGCGCTACACATTCTTGACGCGGGCGGCGGCGAGGGTCAAATCAGCAGCGGACTGGCCGCACAAGGGCATCAGGTGCTGCTTTGTGACCTCTCGGCGGAAATGTTAGCGCGTGCGCGCCTCAACGCCGAAGAAAAAGGTGTGAGCCATCACATGCAATTTAAACAAATTAGCGCACAAGACGCCGCGCAACATTTGGATAAGCCCGTCGATCTGGTATTGTTTCACGCTGTGCTCGAATGGGTTGCTGAACCCGAAGCGGTTCTGGCCGCGCTCTATGCCGCGCTGGCGCCGGGCGGCGTGCTCTCGCTGATGTTTTACAACGTCAACGGATTAATGATGCAGACGCTGGTGCTGGGAAATTTCGGCTACATGCAGGCCGATTTACGCAAGCGGAAAAGAAAAACGCTTTCGCCCGACTTCCCCCGCGAGCCGCAGCAGGTTTATCGCTGGCTGGAACAGGCCGGCTTCATCGTTGAAGAGAAAGCGGGGATCCGCGTTTTCCACGATTACCTGCGCGAAAAAAATAAGCAAACCGAGCGATTTGAGGAAATTCTGGCGCTGGAAAAGCGTCTGTGTCGCCAGGAGCCTTTTTTAAGTCTGGGCCGTTACATTCATGTGACGGCGCGGAAACCCGTAAGGACGAACAATGAGTGAATATTCCCAGACGGTGCCTGAACTGGTTGCCTGGGCGAGAAAAAACGACTTTTCTGTCTCATTGCCCACTGAACGTCTGGCTTTTTTGCTGGCTGTCGCCACCCTTAACGGCGAGCGCATGGACGGAGAGATGAGCGAAGGTGAGCTGATTGATGCCTTCCGTCACGTCAGCGAAGGCTTTGATCAAACCAGCGAAACCCTGAATACGCGCGCGAACAACGCCATCAACGATATGGTGCGCCAGCGGCTGCTTAACCGCTTTACCAGCGAGCTTTCCGAAGGGAATGCGATTTATCGCCTGACGCCGCTGGCGATTGGCATCACCGATTACTATATCCGCCAGCGCGAATTTTCCACGCTGCGGCTCTCTATGCAGCTGTCGATTGTGGCCAGCGAACTGAAGCGGGCTGCCGATGCCGCCGCAGAAAACGGCGACGAATTTCACTGGCACCGCAACGTTTTCGCACCGCTCAAATACTCGGTTGCGGAGATCTTCGACAGCATTGATATCTCACAGCGCATTATGGACGAGCAGCAGCAGGCGGTAAAAGATGATATCGCGCAGTTGCTGAATAAAGACTGGCAGGCGGCCATCTCCAGCTGTGAGCTGCTGCTGAGCGAAACGTCCGGGACGCTGCGCGAACTTCAGGACACGCTTGAAGCGGCAGGCGATAAGCTTCAGGCCAACCTGCTGCGCATTCAGGAGGCGATCATGAACAGCCCGGATCTTCACTTTATCGACAAGCTGGTGTTCGACCTTCAAAGCAAACTCGACCGCATCATCAGTTGGGGCCAGCAGGCGATCGATCTGTGGATTGGCTATGACCGCCACGTGCATAAATTTATCCGAACCGCCATTGATATGGATAAAAACCGCGTCTTTGCGCAGCGCCTGCGTCTGTCGGTGCAAAACTATTTCGATATGCCGTGGACGCTGACCTGTGCCAACGCCGACCGTTTGTACGACGTGCGCGACGAAGAGCTGACGCTGCGCAACGAAGAGGTGACCGGCGAGCTGCCGTCCGAGCTGGAATATGAAGAGTTTAATGAGATCCGCGAGCAGCTTGCCGCGATGATCGAAGAGGCGCTGGCCATCTACAAAACGCAGCAAAAACCGCTTAACCTCGGGGCGGTGATGCGCGACTATCTCGCCCAGTATCCACGGGCGCGTCACTTTGACCTGGCGCGCATCGTGGTCGATCAGGCCGTACGCTTAGGCGTGGCCGAAGCAGATTTCTCAGGCCTGCCGGCAGAATGGCAGGTCATTAATGATTACGGAGCCAAGGTGCAGGCGCATGTCATCGATAAATATTGAACAAGTGATGCCGGTTAAGCTGGCGCAGGCGCTGGCAAATTCCCTTTTTCCGGCGCTGGATAGTCAGCTGCGCGCGGGGCGCCACATCGGCATTGAAGAGTTAGATAATCACGCGTTCCTGATGGACTACCAGGAGTATCTGGAAGAGTTCTACGCGCGTTATAACGTTGAGCTGATCCGCGCGCCGGAAGGTTTTTTCTATTTACGCCCTCGCTCAACCACGCTTATTCCGCGCTCGGTGCTCTCTGAGCTGGACATGATGGTCGGGAAAATTCTCTGCTATCTCTACCTGAGTCCTGAACGGCTGGCCAACGAGGGGATCTTCACCCAGCAGGAGCTTTACGACGAGCTGCTGTCGCTGGCCGATGAAAACAAGCTGCTGAAGCTGGTGAATCAGCGATCGACCGGATCGGATCTGGACCGACAGAAGCTTCAGGAGAAAATGCGCGCCTCGCTCAACCGCCTGCGCCGTCTGGGCATGGTGTGGTTTATGGGCAACGACAGCAGTAAATTCCGCATCATTGAGACGGTTTTCCGCTTCGGCGCCGACGTTCGCAGCGGCGACGACGCGCGAGAAGCGCAACTGAGGATGATCAGGGACGGCGAAGCGATGTCGATTGAGAATGGCCTGGCGCTGAACGATGACAGCGATGAGGAGGGAGAGGCTTCGGGCCGTCCGTCCGACAACGCGGAGAATGAGTAAATGATTGAACGCGGGAAGTTTCGTTCGCTGACGCTGATTAACTGGAACGGTTTTTTTGCGCGAACCTTTGACCTTGATGAGCTGGTCACCACGCTTTCCGGCGGCAACGGCGCCGGTAAATCAACTACCATGGCGGCGTTTATCACCGCACTGATCCCCGATCTTACGCTGCTGCACTTCCGCAACACGACGGAAGCAGGCGCAACCTCAGGCTCGCGTGACAAAGGGCTGCACGGCAAGCTGCGTCCGGGAGTCTGTTATGCGGCGCTGGACGTGGTGAATTCGGTTCACCAGCGGGTGATCGTCGGCGTGCGTCTGCAACAGGTGGCCGGCCGCGATCGTAAAGTTGATATTAAACCCTTCAGCATTCACGGCCTGCCCACCTCGATCAACCCGACGGAGATCCTCACGGAAACCGTTAACGCACGCCAGGCGCGCGTGCTGCCGCTCAGCGAGCTGAAAGAGAAGTTCGAGGCGATGGAGAGCGTGCAGTTTAAGCAGTTCAACTCCATTATCGATTACCATTCGCTGATGTTCGACCTGGGCATTGTGGCGCGCCGCCTGCGCTCCGCCTCGGATCGCAGCAAATATTACCGGCTGATCGAAGCGTCGCTTTACGGCGGTATTTCCAGCGCCATTACCCGCTCGCTGCGTGACTACCTGTTGCCGGAAAACAGCGGCGTGCGCAAGGCGTTTCAGGATATGGAAGCCGCGCTGCGCGAAAACCGGATGACGCTGGAAGCGATCCGCGTGACGCAGTCCGATCGCGATCTGTTCAAACATCTGATCTCCGAAGCAACCAGCTACGTGGCGGCAGATTACATGCGCCACGCCAATGAGCGGCGCATCCATCTGGACGGTGCGCTACAGCAGCGTCATGACCTTCTCGACAGCCGCAAGCAGCTCAGCGTCGAGCAATATCGCCACGTGGAGATGTCGCGCGAGTTGAGCGAGCACGTCGCGGCAGAAAGCGATCTCGAAACCGATTATCAGAGCGCCAGCGATCACCTGAACCTGGTGCAAACCGCCATGCGTCAGCAGGAGAAGATCGAACGCTACGAGGGCGACATCGATGAGCTGACCTACCGCCTGGAAGAGCAAAACGAGGTGGTGGCGGAAGCGCGTGAAGTGCAGGAAGAGAACGAAGCGCGTCTGGAAGGCGCCGAAGCGGAAGTGGACGAGCTGAAAAGCCAGCTTGCCGATTACCAGCAGGCGCTGGACGTGCAGCAGACGCGCGCAATTCAGTATCAGCAGGCGCTGGCGGCGCTTCAGCGCGCGCAGGCGATTTGCCAGCTTCCCGATCTCGCTATCGATAATGCAGAAGAGTGGCAGGAAACTTTCCAGGCGAAAGAGCAAGAGGCCACCGCACGACTGCTGACGCTAGAACAAAAAATGAGCGTGGCCGAGGCGGCGCACAGCCAGTTTGAACAGGCGTTTGATCTGGTTACCCGCATTAACGGGCCGGTCAGCCGCAGCGATGCGTGGCAAACCGCGCGCGATCTGCTGCGTGAAGCCGCAAACCAGCGCTATCACGCTGAGCAGATGCCCTCGTTGCGCTCACGCATTGCCGAAATGGAACAGCGCCTGCGCGAGCAGCAGGAAGCTGAACGCCTGCTGAACGAGTTCTGCAAGCGGCAGGGGCAGGCGTATCATCCGCAGGAGCTTGAAGATTATCAGCAGTCGCTGGAAGCGCAGATCGAACAGCTTTCCGAAAGCGTCTCTCTCGCGGGCGAGCGTCGTATGGAGATGCGTCAGACGCTGGAGCAGGTGCGGGAACGCATTGCCCGCCTGACCCGCCAGGCGCCGCAGTGGCTGGCCGGACAGGAAATATTAATCCAACTGCGCGAGCAAACCGATCGGCCGCTGGAAAACAGCCAGCAGGTTACCGAGTTCATGCAACAACTGCTGGAGCGTGAGCGCGAAACCACCGTTGAGCGCGATGAGGTTTCGACCCGTAAGCGCGATGTGGAGGCGCAGATCGCACGTCTGAGCCAGCCCGGCGGCGCGGAAGATGCGCGGCTTAACCACCTGGCCGAGCGCTTTGGCGGCGTGCTGTTGTCGGAAATCTATGACGACGTCACTCTTGAAGACGCACCCTATTTCTCGGCGCTTTACGGCCCGTCGCGTCATGCTATCGTGGTGCCCGATCTCTCCAGGGCGCGCGAGCAGTTGGAAGGGCTGGAGGAGTGCCCGGAAGATCTCTATCTGATTGAGGGTGACCCGCAGTCCTTTGATGACAGCGTATTTAACGTAGAAGAGATGCAGCGCGCGGTGGTGGTGAAGTCCGGCGAGCGCCAGTGGCGCTACTCGCGTTTCCCGAAAGTGCCGCTGTTTGGCCGTGCCGCGCGCGAAAACCAGCTTGAACTGCTGCACGCCGAGCGCGAAACGCTGGCCGAGCGTTATGCCACGCTGTCGTTCGACGTGCAGAAAACGCAGCGGCTGCATCAGTCCTTCAGCCGCTTTATCGGCAGTCACCTTGGCGTGGCCTTTGAGGCCGATCCGGAAGCGGAAATTCGTCAGCTGAACGGCCGTCGTACCGAACTGGAGCGCGGCCTTGCGCAACATGAAAGTGAAAACCAGCAGCAGCGTCAGCAGTTTGAGCAGGCGAAAGAGGGCGTATCCCAGCTTAACCGTCTGATGCCGCGCATCAGCCTGCTGCTGGATGAGACGCTTCAGGATCGCTACGACGAACTGCTGGAGCAGCTTGATGAAGCGCAGGAAGCGGCACGTTTTCTGCAACAACACGGCAGCCAGCTGGCAAAACTGGAACCTATGGCGTCGGTGTTGCAAAACGATCCTGAACAGCACGAGCAGCTGAAGCTGGATTACGAAGAGGCGCGCCAGACGCAGCAGGCCGCGCGTCAGCAGGCGTTTGCGCTGACCGAAGTCGTGCAGCGCCGCGCGCATTTCAGCTATGTGGATTCCGCCGGCATGCTCGACGGCAACAGCGATCTGAACGAGAAGCTGCGTCAGCGGCTGGAGCAGGCCGAAGCCGAGCGTGCCCGCGCGCGCGAACAGCTACGCGAACATCAGGCACGCTTTACGCAGTACAGCCAGCTTCTCGCGTCGCTTAAAAGCTCGTTCGATGCCAAACGTGACATGCTGAAAGAACTTCAGCAGGAGATGCAGGACATTGGCGTCAACGCCGACGCCAGCGCGGAAGAGCGCGCCCGCGTCCGTCGCGATGAACTGTATAACGCGCTGAGCAATAACCGTGCGCGTCGCAATCAGCTGGAAAAACAGCTCACCTTCTGCGAAGCCGAAATGGACGCGTTGCAGAAAAAACTCAAACGCGTCGAACGTGAGTATCATCAGAGTCGCGAGCAGGTGGTCAGCGCGAAAGCGGGCTGGGTCGCCGTGTTGCGGCTGGTGAAAGACAACGGCGTCGAGCGCAGGCTGCATCGTCGTGAGCTGGCCTACCTGAGCGGTGATGAGCTGCGCTCAATGTCGGATAAGGCGCTGGGCGCGCTGCGCCTGGCGGTGGCAGACAACGAACACCTGCGCGATGTGCTGCGCCTGTCGGAAGATCCGAAGCGGCCGGAGCGAAAAATTCAGTTCTTCATCGCTGTTTATCAGCATCTGCGCGAGCGTATCCGTCAGGATATCATCCGCACCGACGATCCGGTCGAGGCCATTGAGCAGATGGAGATTGAGCTGAATCGCCTGACCGAAGAGCTGACGGCCCGCGAACAGATGCTGGCGATCAGTTCCAAAAGCGTGGCTAACATCATCCGTAAAACCATCCAGCGCGAACAGAACCGTATTCGCCAGTTGAATCAGGGCCTGCAAAGCGTCAGCTTTGGCCAGGTGCGGAGCGTGCGGCTTAACGTTAACGTGCGGGAGTCCCACGCCACGCTGCTGGATGTACTGTCTGAACAGCATGAGCAGCATCAGGATCTCTTCAACAGCAATCGTCTGACCTTCTCTGAGGCGCTGGCAAAGCTCTATCAACGCCTGAATCCGCAGGTGGATATGGGACAGCGTACGCCGCAAACCATCGGCGAAGAGCTGCTTGATTACCGCAACTATCTGGAGATGGAAGTTGAGGTAAATCGCGGCTCGGAAGGCTGGCTGCGTGCGGAAAGCGGCGCGCTCTCCACGGGTGAAGCGATTGGTACCGGGATGTCGATACTGGTGATGGTGGTGCAGAGTTGGGAAGACGAGTCGCGCCGCCTGCGTGGAAAAGATATCTCGCCGTGTCGCCTGCTGTTCCTCGATGAAGCGGCGCGTCTTGATGCCCGGTCAATTGCCACACTTTTCGAGCTCTGCGATCGTCTGGAGATGCAGCTCATTATTGCGGCGCCGGAAAATATCAGTCCGGAAAAAGGCACCACCTATAAACTGGTGCGTAAAGTCATTAACAACGTTGAACATGTGCACGTGGTGGGGCTTCGCGGCTTCGCGGCCGACACGACGGCGGTCAACGCCACGTCGGAAGGTCACGAGCAACAGGTATCTTCCTGACAATGGGTTAAAAAAATTCCACTGTCAGATATAGATAAAAATCTGTCAGCGCATTAATCTACGTAACGGCATTTGCTGGTTTTACAGCAAATGCCGTTTTCTTTTCTAAACTTATAACAACGACGCTACAACAGATGGGGTCTGTCTGTTGATAAACTACAGGAGGCAAGGGATGTTGCTGACAAAATCGCTTTCCGCAAAGTTACCACTGCTGGGCTGCTGCCTGGCGCTCTTTATGGGGGAAATGGCCCCCGTCGCTGCGGGCATACCTCCTGTTTCGGCACCGGTCAACGCTACGCGTTCACACGCTGAGGCGCAATCACAGCTGTTAGCCCATTTCACGCATGGCTACCGGCCCGTTTATCTCAGCACGCTGGCGACGATCTATGCCGCGCGCGATATGCAGCCTCTGTGGCAGGATCGTGAGGCGGTGCAGCAGTTCCAGCAGCAGCTGGCGGAAGTGGCCCTCTCCGGCGTGCAGCCGCAGTTTACGCAGTGGATCAAACTGCTGACCGATCCGGCCATTACCGGTGAAGCGCGCGATATTGTCTTATCCGACGCGATGCTGGGCTATTTGCAGTTTGCCTCCACCGTGCCGACAAAAGGCGAAACCTGGCTCTACAGCAACGTGCCTTACAAAATTGAGCTACCGGCGCTGTCGGTGATCAATCAGTGGCAGCGTGCGGTAAACGGCGGGGCCGCCGCCGCTTTTGTCGCGTCGTTAACGCCTCAGCATCCGCAGTACACCCGCATGCACCAGGCGCTGAAAACGCTGCTGGCGGACAATCGTCCGTGGCCGCAGCTCAGCGGTCAAAAAACGCTGCGCCCCGGTCAGCTCAGCGAAGACGTCCCGGCGCTGCGTGAAATCCTTCAGCGTACCGGCATGCTCACGGCAGCAACGGAAGCGCCGCAGCCAAATGAGGACGCGGTCGCCGCGCCCGACGTGCCCGTCGATGTTAACGATGGCGATGATGTGG
>NZ_JNVB01000093.1 GCF_000770305.1 Erwinia oleae | reverse complement strand
CTCTACCAACTGAGCTAATCACCCAATTCCTGATACTGCTGACACAACGAGCCACTTACTTAAGTGGTGGGTGATGACGGGCTCGAACCGCCGACCCCCTCCGTGTAAAGGAGATGCTCTACCAACTGAGCTAATCACCCCCGCTGTGTGGAGTCGCATTATAGGGAACGCGTCAAATGAGTCAACGATTTTTAAAACGAAACACACCGTTCGTCTTAAATTTAAACAAGATGTTGGTGAATTATGCAGAAAATGCCGCGCGCATTGGCGTTGAGGGTAAAGCAGGATGGAGAAAGCGGGGAATGCCGTTGAGGATTCCCCTTCAGATGATAGAATGTTGGTCACTTTAAGCACTCACCCATCTTTCCGGTTTCGGCCGGCTTTAGCGTAAAAAAGGCAGCAGTTAATGAAAATCAAAACCCGCTTCGCACCCAGCCCGACAGGTTATCTGCATGTTGGCGGTGCGCGTACCGCCCTCTATTCCTGGCTGTTTGCCCGCAACAGCGGCGGTGAGTTTGTGCTGCGCATTGAAGATACCGATCTGGAACGTTCAACCCAGCAGGCCATAGACGCCATCATGGACGGCATGAACTGGCTGAGCCTTGACTGGGACGAAGGTCCGTATTATCAAACCAAACGTTTCGATCGCTACAATGCGGTGATCGACCAGATGCTTGATGCGGGCACGGCCTACAAATGCTACTGCTCCAAAGAGCGGCTGGAGGCGCTGCGCGAAGAGCAGATGGCGAATAACGAAAAGCCGCGCTACGATGGCCGCTGCCGCGACAGCCATGCGCATCATGCTGACGACGAGCCTTGTGTGGTGCGCTTTCGCAACCCGCAAGAGGGCTCAGTCATTTTTGACGACCAGATCCGTGGGCCGATTGAATTCAGCAATCAGGAGCTGGACGATCTGATCATTCGCCGTACCGACGGCTCGCCGACCTATAATTTCTGTGTGGTTATCGACGACTGGGATATGAAAATCACCCACGTTATTCGTGGTGAAGATCATATCAACAACACGCCGCGTCAAATCAATATTCTTAAAGCCATTGGCGCCGAGGTGCCGGTTTACGCGCATGTGTCGATGATCCTCGGCGATGATGGTAAAAAGCTGTCCAAACGTCATGGCGCGGTTGGCGTGATGCAGTATCGCGACGACGGCTATCTGCCGGAAGCGCTGCTGAACTATCTGGTTCGTCTTGGCTGGTCGCACGGCGATCAGGAGATCTTCAGTATTGAAGAGATGACGACGCTGTTCGACCTGAACGCGGTCAGCAAATCCGCCAGCGCGTTCAATACCGAAAAGCTGCAATGGCTGAACCATCACTACATTAATTCGCTGGCACCAGAGTACGTGGCGACACATCTGCAATGGCACATCGAACAGGAGAAAATCGATACCCGCACCGGCCCGGAACTGGCGCAGTTGGTGACGCTGCTGGGCGAACGTTGCAAAACGCTGAAAGAGATGGCGGCGTCCTGTCGTTATTTTTATGAGGATTTCAGCGAGTTCGATGCGGATGCCGCGAAGAAGCATCTGCGTCCTGTTGCGCGTCAGCCGCTTGAAGTGGTGCGTGATAAGCTGAGCGTCATTAGCGACTGGACGGCGGAAAACGTTCATCATGCCATTCAGGCGACTGCCGACGAGCTGGACGTTGGCATGGGCAAAGTCGGCATGCCGCTGCGCGTGGCGGCAACCGGCGCGGGGCAGTCTCCGGCGCTGGATGTTACCGTTCACGCCATCGGCAAAGCGCGTGTGGTAGCGCGTATTGAAAAAGCGCTGGCGTATATTGCGGCGCGGGAAGCGCAGCAGTAAGCGATTCAACGTAAAAAAAGCCGCCTGATGCGATAAGCGCCAGGCGGCTTTTTTATGGTATCAACCGATTACCGCAGCGGTTCAGTACGCACCGGCGCGTCACCGGCCACATAGTAGCGGGCAGTGCTGCGCGGCAGCGGTTCGCGTCCGCGAATGCAGTCGGCAATTTTTTCACCGATCATAATCGTCGTGGCGTTCAGATTGCCGGTAACGATCAGCGGCATAATGGAAGCATCCACCACGCGCAGCCCTTCAAGGCCGTGCACGCGGCCTTCGCCGTCAACCACCGCCATCTCGTCACTGCCCATTTTACAGGTGCCGCACGGGTGATAGGCTGTTTCGCCGTGATTGCGTACAAACTCGTCAAGCTGCTCATCCGTCTGACAATCAAGACCGGGGCTGATTTCACGACCGCGAAAGTTGTCCAGCGCAGGCTGGTTGATAATCTCACGCGTGATGCGTATGGCATCGCGGAACTCATGCCAGTCCTGCTCCGACGACATGTAGTTAAACAGGATGGACGGATGCTCATGAGGATCGCGCGATTTGAGGCGAACGCGTCCGCGACTCGGCGAACGCATCGAGCCAACGTGGCACTGAAAACCGTGTGCATCCACCGCGTTGGAGCCGTTGTAGTTAATCGCCACCGGCAAAAAGTGATACTGAATGTTCGGCCAGGTAAACGCTTCGCGGCTGCGGATAAAACCGCCCGCTTCAAACTGGTTGCTGGCGCCAATGCCGGTGCCGTTAAACATCCACTCGGCGCCGATTTTCGGTTGATTCCACCACTTCAGAGCCGGATAAAGCGACACCGGCTCTTTGCACTCATATTGCAGGTACATCTCCAGATGATCCTGGAGGTTTTCACCCACGCCGGGCAGATCGTGTACCAGCGGAATGTCGAACTGCGCCAGCAGGCTGGCGGGGCCGACGCCGGAGCGTTGCAGGATCTGCGGTGAAGCAATGGCGCCCGCGCACAGCAACACTTCCCGACGCGCGCGGGCGTGAGTGGCGGTGTTGCTGTTGCCCACCAGATAATCCACGCCGACAGCACGCTTGCCATCGAACAGAATGCGATCGGTGGTGGCGTGGGTGACGATGGTCAGGTTTGGTCGGTCTTTCGCCTGGTCAAGGTAGCCGCGCGATGTGCTGGAACGGCGGCCCTGCGGCGTGACGGTACGATCCATCGGCCCAAAGCCTTCCTGCTGGTAGCCGTTCAAATCGTCAGTCCGTGGATAGCCTGCCTGCACGCCTGCTTCGATCATCGCTTCGAAAAGCACGTTATTGCCCGCTTTGGGCGTGGCGACGCAGACCGGGCCGTCGCCGCCGTGAAAATCGTTGGGCCCGATATCGCGCGTTTCGGCCTTGCGGTAGTAGGGCAGGCAGTCCAGATAGCTCCAGGACGCCAGGCCAGGCTCTGCTGCCCAGCCGTCCAGATCCATCGCGTTGCCGCGTATGTAGCACATGCCGTTGATCAACGACGAGCCGCCCAGCCCTTTGCCGCGTCCGCACTCCATGCGGCGATTGTTCATATGCGGTTCGGGATCGGTTTCATATGCCCAGTTATAGCGCTTGCCCTGAAGCGGGTAAGCCAGTGCGGCGGGCATCTGCGTGCGAAAATCAAACCGATAATCGCGGCCGCCGGCTTCAAGCAGCAGTACGCTGATGTCGCGGTCTTCGGTTAAACGGGTGGCAAGGACGTTGCCTGCGGAGCCCGCGCCAATAATGATGTAGTCATAGTCCATGCGTTGCTCCCCTGATTAAAATACGGACTGAAAAGGCGCCAGCTCAACCTGCACCGACTTCACCTGGGTGTAGTTTTGCAGCGTCATCAGGCCGTTTTCACGTCCGACACCGGAGTGCTTATAGCCACCGACCGGCATTTCTGCCGCCGACTCGCCCCAGGTGTTGATCCAGCAAATCCCAGCTTCAATCTGATGAATAATGCGGTGCGCGCGGTTGAGATCGCGGGTCACCACGCCAGCTGCGAGGCCAAATTCAGTGGCGTTGGCGCGGCGTACCGCTTCTTCTTCGTGGGTATAAGTCAGAATGGACATCACCGGCCCGAAGATCTCTTCGCGCACGATAGTCATCTCGTCGTGGCAGTCGGTGAACACCGTAGGCGCAACCCAGGCGCCGTTGTCAAAGCTGTCGCCGGTCAGGCGCTGGCCGCCGCACAGCACGCGGGCGCCTTCGCAAATGCCGGTTTCAATGTAGCGCATCACGTTGTCGCGATGGGCAAAGCTCACCAGCGGACCGAAATTGGTGTCCGGGTGGTGAAGATCGCCCGGACGGATCCGCGCCACGCGCTCGGCGATTTTCGCTTCAAACTCCGCCTTCAGTCCGGCAGGAACAAAGACGCGCGTACCGTTGGTGCACACCTGGCCGGAACTGTAGAAGTTCGCCATCATGGCGATATCCGCCGCGAGATCGAGATCGGCATCATCACAAATAATGAGCGGCGACTTGCCGCCCAGCTCCATCGTCACCTCTTTCAGCGTGGAGCCTGCCGCATTCGCCATAACCTTTTTGCCGCTGGCCACGCCGCCGGTGAAGGACACTTTGTCAATGCCGGGATGCGCCGTCAGCAGCTGGCCGGTTTCCGCGCCTGGCCCCGGCAGTACGTTAAATACGCCGTCCGGCACGCCGGCTTCGGTGTAGATCTCCGCCAGGCGCAGTGCGGTTAACGGCGTGACTTCGCTGGGTTTGAATATCATCGCATTGCCCGCAGCCAGCGCAGGCGCGGACTTCCATAAGGCAATCTGGATGGGATAGTTCCAGGCACCGATACCGGCCACCACGCCCAGTGGTTCGCGGCGCGTATAGACAAACGAACTATCGCGCAGCGGGATTTGCTGGCCTTCCAGCGTGGGGATCAGTCCGGCGTAATATTCCAGCACGTCGGTGCCGGTAACGATATCCACGCTGGTGGTTTCGCTGAGGGGCTTGCCGGTATCCAGCGTTTCCAGTTCGGCAAGCTCATCGTTGCGGGCGCGGAGAATATCTACCGCGCGGCGTAAAATGCGTGAGCGCGCCATGGCGGTCATGGCGGCCCAGACTTTCTGGCCTTTCTGCGCGGCGAGGACGGCGCGCTCCACGTCTTCGCGACCGGCAGCGTGAACCTCAGCCAGCACCTCGCCGTTAGCGGGGTTGATGGTCTGAAAAGTCTCACCCTTGACGGACGCAACGTACGCACCGTCGATATATAACTTCTGCTCTGCGAATCGGGACATGCTCTCTCCTTCGTCGTTAATCTTGCCCGCCAGCGAGCTGCTGGCGAATAAATTGTGTGGTCAGCGTTTGCACAGCGTGATGATCGAACGGGCCGTCGACCAGCGCGGCACGCAGCCACAGGCCGTCAATTAACGCGGCGAGACCGTGGGCGGCCAGGCGCGCTTTATCACGCGGCAGCTCGCGGCGAAACTCCACCGCCAGCGATGAGAAAAGGCGTCTGCTGCTGACGCGCTCCAGCCGATTAAGCTGCGGTTTGTGCATGCTGCTGGCCCAGAAATCGAGCCAGGCTTTGGTCGCAGCATTATGCATCTGCGTTTCGTCAAAATTGCCCGCCACGATAGCGCAGAGGCGCGTTTCAGCCGGGGCGTCCGCCAGCGGCTGTAAACGCGCCATCACCGCTTCACGTAGCTGACGCGTGATGTCGCGCATCGTCGCTTCCAGCAGGCCGTTTTTGTCTTTGAAGTAGTGACTGATGATGCCGGTAGAAACGCCCGCCCGTCTGGCTATCTGGGCGATAGTTGCATCGTTGATTCCCACTTCGTTGATGGTGCTCAGCGTCGCATCAATAAGCTGTCGCTGTCTGATTGGCTGCATCCCTACCTTTGGCATTGTCACTTCTCCATTAACGTTTGAAGTAATATTAAATCTTTTTTTGATTGAATGTTCAATATAAAAAGAAAAGTTGTTAGTATGCCGGGCCTGAATTGTTAAAAAAGTGAAATAACGTGTGATCAACGCCATCATGAAAACCCCATCGTTCAGGGTTTGATTGCGCTGCTGTTGCGGGCCTTTTCCGCAATATATCCAGAGAAAATCAACCAGAGGTAATTGATGAATAATCCACCTGCCAGTGAAAAAGACAGAATCAACCCCGTGGTTTTTTACGTCTCCGCCGGGCTGATTCTGTTATTTTCACTCCTGACCGTTCTTCTTGGTAAACGCGCCGCTGATGCGATCCTGCATGCGGTGAACTGGGTGTCGGCTACCTTCGGCTGGTACTATATGCTGGCCGCCACGCTCTACATCGTTTTTGTACTCTTTATGGCCTGTTCACGTTTTGGCGCCATCAAGCTGGGGCCGGAGCAATCAAAACCGGAGTTCAGCGTGTTGAGCTGGTCGGCGATGCTTTTTGCTGCGGGCATCGGCATCGATCTGATGTTCTTCTCCGTTGCTGAGCCGGTCACGCAGTATATGCAGCCGCCGGAAGGCGCAGGGCAGACCTATGAAGCTGCGCGCCAGGCGATGGTCTGGACGCTTTTCCACTATGGCTTAACCGGCTGGTCGATGTATGCGTTGATGGGCATCGCGCTGGGCTACTTCAGCTACCGCTACAATTTGCCGTTGACCATCAGGTCCGCGCTCTATCCTATTTTCGGCAAGCGGATTAACGGCCCCATCGGCCATACGGTGGACATCGCCGCCGTGGTCGGGACAATTTTTGGCATCGCCACCACGCTGGGAATTGGTGTGGTGCAGCTCAATTACGGCCTGAAAGTGCTGTTCGACGTGCCGGAAGGGTTCACCGCGCAGGCCGCGCTGATTGTGCTTTCGGTGATTATCGCCACCATCTCCGTGACCTCTGGCGTGGACAAAGGCATCCGTATTCTCTCCGAACTGAACGTTGCGCTGGCGCTGGCGCTGATCCTGTTTGTGCTGTTCTTTGGCCATACCAGTTTCTTACTCAACGCGCTGGTGCTGAATGTCGGCGACTATATTAATCGCTTCATGGGCATGACCATGAATACTTTTGCCTTCAATCGCCCGACGCAGTGGATGAACAGCTGGACGCTGTTTTTCTGGGCGTGGTGGGTGGCCTGGTCACCGTTTGTCGGCCTGTTCCTGGCCCGGATCTCGCGAGGCCGTACCATTCGTGAATTCGTTCTGGGCACGCTGGTTATCCCTTTCACCTTCACGCTACTGTGGCTGTCTGTGTTTGGTAATGCGGCGCTGTATGAAATCATTCACGGCAATGCCGGTTTCGCCGAAGAGGTCATGGCTCATGCCGAACGCGGTTTTTACAGCCTGCTGGCGCAGTATCCGGCGTTCAAACTGAGCGCGTCGGTGGCAACCATTACCGGTATGCTGTTTTATGTCACCTCGGCGGATTCCGGGTCGCTGGTGCTGGGTAACTTCACCTCAAAGCTTAAAGATATCAACAGCGACGCGCCCAGTTGGCTACGCATTTTCTGGTCGGTGGCAATTGGTATATTAACCATGAGCATGCTGATGGCCGACGGCATCACCACGCTGCAAAATGCTACGGTGATCATGGGCCTGCCCTTCAGCTTTGTGATCTTTTTTGTGATGGCAGGGCTTTATAAGTCTCTTAAAGTGGAAGATTATCGCCGCGCCAGCGCCACGCGTGACACCGCTCCTTATCTGGTCACCGGTCACGATCGCCTGAGCTGGAAAAAACGTCTGTCGCGACTGATGAACTATCCGGGAACGCGCTACACCCAGCAGATGATGGAAACGGTGGTTTTCCCGGCGATGCAGGATGTGGCAAAAGAGCTGGAACTGCGGGGAGGCAATGTCACGCTGGAAAATATGCCGCCGGAAGAGAGCAACAGTATCGGCTATCTCGATCTGCGCGTTCACCTTGGCGAAGAACAGGATTTTGTATATCAGGTTTGGCCGCAGCAGTATTCAGTACCCGGCTTCACCTATCGCGCCCGCAGCGGGAAGTCGACCTACTACCGCCTGGAAACGTTTCTGCTTGAGGGAAGCCAGGGTAACGATCTGATGGATTACAGCAAGGAGCAGGTGATTATTGATATTCTCGATCAGTATGAGCGCCATCTGAACTTTGTACATCTGCATCGCGAAGCGCCGGGAAACAATATCACCTTCCCCAATTTGTAATAATGTTAACGTAAGAGCAAAAAAAGCCGGCCAGGGGCCGGCTTTTTTACTTCTCGCTGTCACTGTCACCAATTTCCAGCCGGGTGAGTAAACCCTGAATACCTTCGCGCAGCAGCAATGAATAAAGCTGCTCCTGCTCTTCGGCTTTCATTTGCTGAAGTGACGTTAATAACAAAGCGGGGAGGGAGTTATGCGTTACCCGATAGGTTGCGGTCGGTTCAGCGGCATGACGCGTAGACTTTAGAAAAGTTTTTACCCGTTCATCGATGTAAATCATCCTTGCTTTTCCACCCTGGACGCCGGGCTTGGGAGCGGTCGTCCACTGTTCTCGCTTAACCCACTTATTGATTGTCTGCCTGCTGAAACCTGTTTCCTGTGCCAGTTCTTCTGGCGTAAGCCATTCCTTTTTCATTGTGCAATTCCTATTTGCTATTTATGTAACAGGAATATATTACAGCAAAATATTCATTGGACAACTAACAGGAAACATTAACAGTTTAAGAAGGTGAGGAAAAAAATCGACGCGCCTGCAACAGGCAGGCAGCCGAACGATCTCCGGTCGACAGGTCGCGGGTTAATAAGGTGACGGTCAGATAAAAAACCAGGGGCGATAAGGGGGCCCGGCATAAAGCCGAAAACAAATATAATCAGGCAACTAATTAATGGCTTATTTACCATTGCGCAACAGGCCAGGCGACATCGTAAATAATTTGAAATTTCACGCGATCATAAGCGGCCATGCGTGGTTCAGTGATAACCAAATGCATAACGCGTCGGTGGCATGAGCAGGGTTGACGGCTTTTTCAGCGATTGACCACAGATTAACAATTTGCCGTTGACACCACCGACGCTGTTTCATATTATCCCCGCCGTCAGGATGACAAGGTTTTTCGGTACGGGGGTATAGCTCAGCTGGGAGAGCGCTTGCATGGCATGCAAGAGGTCAGCGGTTCGATCCCGCTTATCTCCACCAAATCTTCACCAGCAGATTTGAACCGAAAACACCAATCTTTGTATGTGGGGGTATAGCTCAGCTGGGAGAGCGCTTGCATGGCATGCAAGAGGTCAGCGGTTCGATCCCGCTTATCTCCACCATTCACTGTTCTGATTGATAGCAAACAATAACCTCTCTAAGCGCCGCTTCCCGTCACGACGTTGAACCCGTGCGTGCCATCCTTGTCCAGTTGTGCAATCAATCCAAACTCCCAGTCGAGATAAGCCTGCATTGCATCCGGCGTAACATCCGTACCCTCATAAGGACGGCGATAGCGATCGTTGCGTGACTGAAGCAACAGGGTTTCGCCCTGCTCCAGCGGTAAACCGGCCTCCTTCCAGGCGGCATTGCCGCCTTGCAGCACCCACACCGGTTTGCCGGTCAGCGCCGCCAGTTCCGCCACCGCAAAGCGTGCCAGCATGCTGCTGCCGCAGGTCACCACATATCGCGAGGCCGCGGGAAGCGCCGTGCTGCCCGACAACGTCAGCAGCGAACGCTGCAACCACGCCGCCCCGGGAATATGTCCCTTCACGTAATTTGCGCTGGTGGTAAAATCCAGCACCTGGGTATTGCCCTGATCCAGCCAGCCCGCCAGCCCGGCAGGTGCGACTTCGTTCTGCGTCGGCAGGGCAGGCAGCGTGGGCGACCGGTTGCCTTTTTCGCTAAGATCCTGCTGGCCGACTTGCTCCAGTACCGCTACGTCCCAGCCCATCTGCGCCAGCCATGACGCGCTCATATTGGCGCGCACGCCGTCATCATCGACCAGCACAATACGCGCGCCTCTGACGCTGGCGTAGTGATCGGTTTCCTGCACCAGTTGCCCGCCCGGCACATGGCGCGCGCCGGGCAGGTGCCCTGCGACATATTCACTGGCGTCACGAACGTCAAACAGATACACCGTACGCTGATGGTCCGCCTGCCAGTCGCCGAGCCCGGCCGGTGAAAGACGCTTTACGCCCGCGCGATCGGCCACGTTACGCGCGCTGCGCGCTGCCTGCCGGTGCGCGGTTTCGCTCACGTCGCCATAGCGTCGCGACTGGCCATGCTCCAGCGCCAGGCCCGCCAGCGTCCATCCGATGGTGCCGTTGCGTAAGGCATAAACCGGATTGCGGATCCCGGCATTGACCAGCGACTGAGTGCCGATAATGCTGCGGGTTCGGCCCGCGCAGTTGACGATCACCGTGGTTTCCGGCGAGGGCGCCAGATCGCGCACGCGCAAGACCAGCTCGGCGCCCGGCACGCTCACGCCGCCGGGAATGCTCATGGTCTGGTATTCATCAAAGCGGCGGCTGTCGAGCACCACTACCGGCCTGCCGCTGCTCAGCAATGCGCTGACCTCCTCTGCGGGCAGAGAAGGCGTGTGGCTCCGGCTCTCAACCAGCTCACCGAACGCTTTACTGGGCGAATTGACGTCGATGAAAAGCTCGCCGCCGGCCTCACGCCAGCCCTGTAAACCGTGTTCCAGCAGCGCAACGTCGCGGTAGCCCATCGCCACTAAACGACGGGCGGCGACCTGTGCCAGACCTTCGCCATTATCATATACGGTGACGGCGCAGGTCAGTCGCGGTACGCGATCCAGAACAGCAATTTCCAGTTTTGACAGCGGGATATTGACGGCAAACAGAGGATGCCCCGTGGCGTAATCCGCCTCTTCGCGCACGTCGATCAGCGCAACTTCTTCCTGCCGGAGCAGGGCGCGGCGGATGTCGCTCGCGGGACGAACGGCAAAGGAAGTATCAACCATGAGAGAGATCCCAGATGTTAGGTAAAAAGGCATTGTTATAGCCTGAGATAAAGGTTTTCTCGCTGCCATCCTCCTGATAAACAGCACGCTTCACCGCGCCAATATTGCCGCCGTAAACGTGAATGCTGATGGAGATGCGATCGTCCCACGCATTACTGACGCGATGAATATCGCCCACCTGCGGCGAAACCGCCTCCACGCTGCCCGGTTCCAGCCGCACTGGTTCGCCTTCAGGATGCAGGCCGTGCGCGTCCCGCCGGTAGCCCTGCGACACTTCGGCGCCCCGCAGCATGCCTATCAGGCCCCAGACGCGATGATCGTGTACCGGCGTGCGCTGGCCCGGCCCCCAAACGAAGCTGACCACTGAAAAGCGCTGTTGCGCGTCGGCATGCAGCAGGTATTGCTGATAACGGGCAGGATCGGGGCGGGGGAATTCAGGCGCAAGCCAGTCGTCATGTTCGATCAGCCTGCCTAACAGCGCGCTGCCGGTGCGTAATATTTCAGCTTCTGCCGGTCGGGTGTCCAGCAACGCGGCAAGCTGGCTGACAAATTCACGCAGCCGATGATGCTGTAATGACATTATTTCGCTCCTTCGCTGGCGGCGACGTGGTTTGCGCCGCGTGAGAGGCTGTAGTCAAACGCTTTGCTGACATCGACGTTTTTGGGCAGCACGCGTTTTTCATAAAAGAAGTCAGCAGATTGCTGGAGCGTTGCGGCAACCCTCGGATTGAAGTCAACCGGGCGAATGCGGGCGCTGGTGATCCAGCGGGCGGTGATCGGCTCAGGAAAACCCAGCGATGCAGACAGCGCGTGGGAAAATTCCTGCGGATGCCTCGCCGCCCACGTCTGCGCTTTCGCCAGCCGCGTCATCAGATCGGCGATGGCGTCACGTTTTGCCGGGTCCGCCAGCGCGCTTTCCCGCGCCAGCGCATAGGAGTAGCCGGAGAGAATACCGTTGCCGCCGCCCTGCGGCACCAGCACGTCTTTATCGATGACAATGGCGGAAGAGATATAAGGTTCCCATGCCGCCCAGGCATCAACCGAATGGCTGGCCAGCGCGGCGTGACCATCAACCGGGCCGAGAAAACGTAGCGTCACGTCGTCAGGCTTCAGGCCCGCGCGTTCAAGCAGACCCAGCAGCAGATAGTGGCCCCAGCCGCCGCGATTGACGGCGATCTGCTTGCCCTTCAGATCCTTCAGGCTGCGTATACCGCTGTCCGGGCGCGTCAGCAGCGCGATGCTGTCCGGATTGTTTTGCCACGCGTCCACCGCTTTCACCGGCGCGCCCGCAGCAAAGACGAATAAAAACGGCAAATCGCCGGTAAACCCGACGTCCAGTGCGCCTGCGTTCAGCGCTTCCTGAACCGGCGCGCCCGAATCAAACGAGGTGAGTTTGAGATCGTACGGCAGATTATCAAGCTGACCGGACGCTCGCAGAGAGATAAAGCGATCGCCCTTCACATCGCCCAGACGCAGCGTGGTTTTTTCCGCCGCGCTGGCGCAAAGCGCAAGGGAAGAGAGCAGGGCAGCCGCTAAGAGAGCAAAACGCATCAGGCACTCCTCGCGATGCGGCGTGCCGCTACTTTCTCACGCGTCAGCGGGATCAGCGCTTTGCCATACTCCACCGCATCGTTAAGCGGATCAAAACCGCGGATCAGCACGCTTTCAATACCGGCATCGTAATAGTCGAGCAGCGAATCGGAAACCTGATCCGGCGTGCCCACCAGCGAGGTGGAGTTATAGCCGCCGCCAACCAGCTTAGCGATGCCGGTCCACAAATTTCGGTCCAGCCGTTCGCCTTCTCTGGCCGCCGCCATCAGTCGCTCTGCGCCCACGCTTTGCGGCTTGGGCAGGCCAAAATCATGTCCCACCTCGGCCAGCTTCTTGCGCGCCGTCTCGCGAATATACTCGGCTTTTTCCCACGCTTCTTTTTCCGTCGCGGCAATGATGGGCCGGAAAGAGATGTTGAAGCTGATTTGCCGACCCTGTTTTGCCGCCGCCGCACGCACGGTTCGAACGG
>NZ_JNVB01000092.1 GCF_000770305.1 Erwinia oleae | reverse complement strand
AGTTAATACCCGTGCGGCGAAAACGCTTGAACATTTTATGCATAGAGGAAGTACTGATGTTCAGTTGCTCAGCGATTTCACGGTAAGTCAGGGCGTCGTTAAAGCGCAGGCTGAGTGCAGCTGTGATCCAGGGCCTTCTGGTGTAAGGCGTGTTTCTGTCCACGGTAGTGTCCATGTTCGCGAAAATGTCCATGGTAGGAAACACGGGGAAAAATAAAAGACGGTCTGAACGATACGCTTACGGCCGCAATGAAAATGTCAGGCTTTAACGACAGTGACTATCAGGAAGCTGTCATACGGCGTCTGGTAAGCCCGGAGAGCCTGACGGTCTCACAGAGTGGCCATGTGTATGCCGGCTATGGCGGCAACGCCGATTTTACCCTGGATAATGCCGCGGCACGCCTGGCGGCTATTGGCGGGACATCTCTCGGCAGTCTGGCGGCATTTCCGGCGTTCGATGCGATGCGACAGGCGCTGCCAATGGTGCAGGCTATCCTGCTGATGGCAATGTATGTCATGCTGCCGCTGATTCTGGCGTTTGCGGCTTACGAGTTCAAGGCCGTTATTACGCTGACTTTTGTAATATTCGCCCTGAACTTCCTGACGTTCTGGTGGGAACTGGCGCGCTGGCTCGACAGCTGGCTCCTGACAGCGTTGTACAGTTCAGACACACACAGCCGCTTTAATATGGCGGGACTGCAGAACAGCTCAGATGACCTCATTATGAATCTGGTAATGGGAGCGATGTTTATTGTACTGCCTGCCGTTTGGCTGGGAGCTCTTTCGTGGGCAGGGGCCAGCTTGGGTGTCGCTGTTAGCGCTGCCTTTCAAAAGGGTGCTGAAACTGCTCAGAATACAGGCGGGAAACTTGGAGAAGCTGCTGGTAATGCTATCGGCAGTAAAGCAACCAAAGGGTAGTTTTACTGGCCCAGTTAATTGGGCCTAATCTTCACCCGGGGATTTGTAAGGAGCGCCATCATATTCATTATTGATGGCGCTATTCATTACAAATTCATCATGAAAATTATTTTCATCTTTCGTTTCATTAAAACTATTTATTGAAGCATCTTTAGAGCTAGATCCTATATGTGTTATGGCAGCAATAAAAGTCCATAATAAAATTGCGCTGCAGCTTATCAAGAGACCGCCTGCTATAAGTGCAACTAACGAACAAAGGACAGCTAAAAGCAGCGGTATGTGGCCTAACCACTTCGGCAGTTTGTATTGTTTAGCCAGTATGACGCAGCGCTGATCTAAACGTGTAAAAATTTTTTTGATACCCTTCCATATTGCAGCGAGACGAACACCACGTTCCCAGGCGCGTTTTTCTTGAGACTGATACATCTCCCCCTCCGAATTAGGTGAGTTCTAAAGGGACTATAGCGGATTTTTTGAGCAATTACTAATTACTGCTTCAGTACTCAGAGTTACTAATAAATTCTCTAAAATCATCGGGTTAATTTTTTTCAATGCGTTACGACTTGTCATCATTAAAAAAGCATCATTATACTATGTTTATATGGGTCTTCCCCGATTATGGTGGGAGGCTCATAACTCCATGTTTAACCTGCCGTAATGGAACATCACTGCGGTTTTGAACCGTTCTTTGTTCCGGTATCCTCTGGGCTTGATCCTCAGCAACCGTATTTTACTGTTCAGTGATTCTGCGTTGCCGTTTGATACCCGGTGCTTCATGGCATTCAGGATCCCGTACAGCCGTTTACGTAACGTCCGGGCGGCACTGCTCAGCAGCGGGGTTCCCACGTCTTTGGCCATCGCGATCCATTCCAGCCACAGGCGTCTGCTGTGCCCGTCATACCGCCGGTTCTAGAGTTACCGGGCCAGCTCTTTCATTACCCAGCAACGGCTGGTATCAGGCAAGACCATCTGTGCTACCTCCGGTCTTTCGGCCCGGATAATCAGGAAATGCATGTGTCACACGAAACGATTTATAAAACGCTTTGTATACAAACCCGGGGGGCATTAAAAAAGAGCTGCAGCAATATCTCAGAAGCGGAAGAGCAGTTCGTAGATCCAGAACGTCATCGCTTAAAGGTAAAGGGTTAGGATCAATCCCGGATGCGATATCAATAAGCGAAAGGCCACCTGAAGTTGCAGACAGAGCCATACCGGGTCACTGGGAAGGTGACCTGATCCAGGGCTCGAAAAACTCCTATATTGTCACTCTCCTAGAACGCCATTCCCGCTTTGTTATGCTTGCAAAAATCAGAGACAACAAAGCCATAACGGTTATATCTGCACTCATCAGACAAGCCCGGGAATTACTTGTTGAACTTTATAAAACACTAACATGGGATCGGGGGGCGGAAATGACTGGCCACACCCGATTTACTGTAGCGACAGATATTCAGATTTATTTCTGTGATCCTCAGTCTCCCTGGCAACGCGGCTCAAATGAAAATACAAACAGATTACTCAGACAATATTTTCCAAAAGGAACTGACTTATCGGTTCACAGCCAGCAAAGACTTAACAGTGTTGCCAGACAGCTCAACGAAAGGCCGAGAAAACGCTAGACTATGAATCACCCGCAGAACGGTTCAATAAGTGTGTTGCGTCCATCAGTTGAACTCACAGCCAGAAGCAGGCCTTTCTAAAGTAATCGTGTGTCAACAAAGTGGCTGCAGGTCAGGGGTTAATTCATCGCAAGGATGATATGGTAGATTGCTTGTCAGTTAGAAAGCCGCCTAAACAAACTCCGGCACGAGTCAGGTTGTACAGCGAAACATGCCGACATGGAACCAGGGCCGGGGTTATGCAGACGTACTCTGGCTGAAATGCTGACCCAAAACGTATCCCGATAAGAGGTGATAGCACAAACCGCGTTTGCAACCCCAGCGTCCTCACCTTCGGTTGTCTTCCCCCCATAGAATCATCGTTTATTTGTCGAATCCTCTAACTCGCCAGCCAATAACCTCATGGAAGATTGTTCATCTAGGAAAACTCTCATTACCTGATCACCAAAGACAGTATAGTCGACATATGGAATATAATGTTTTCTTTCATAAATTTACATAATATTACAAAATGGCTATAAGTTCAGCATTGTTAAATAAATGTAAGTTTTGTATAACTTTTTATGCTAAACCAAAACGACGCTAATTATCATAGCGTTGTGCGGTAGCCATGGGGATGCCCATGAAGTACACGTCAAATATGTAACACCGATTAAAATGTGTTCGTATTAAGGTTGTGTAATATAAAAGTTAATAACTTACGGAGATACATTATGCTTTTTAATGATGAATTAGAGTTAAACGAAACTCACGAAGCTGTTGAGCTGACTGAGGAAGAGATGATTGCCATCGCGGGTGGTATGAAAGCCTGATAGTACCCACGCAGGGGAGGTGACTCCCCTGTATTTCACAGGATGTTCTTTCGATATGTCGGTAGAGCTGACCACGCGTCTGAATAAAAAATTCATCAGTAGATCTTTTATCCTGATAACCGGAATGAGCGTTGCTGCCAGTCTGAGTCTTCTTGCCATTTTGCTGACGCAGTTTGAAGTTATAAGCAGAAAAGAAGTTGATTTAAACGCTTCGCTGGCAGCCAGCGAGGTAGCCAAGGGTAAAGTTATAAGCACCTATCAACTTACCTCTCAGCTTCCACGAAAAATGTCTGAATCAGAGTGCCTGAACGCCGTGCAGTCTAAATTAAGGGTTGAAAATCCCTATAAGGAAAGCAACGGCCAGTATACTTATCATTATCAACCAATGTATAAACAGAATAATTCACACTGTGGTGTAACGATAGAATTTTCCACAAACACAGTCCAACTGACACCTCGCAAAAATATATCTGTGATATATATTGACAACGCAACCAAGCAGAGCCTAATTCACTCTCTACTTGAAAAATAGTCAGATTATGATGAGAAAAAAAATTAAAGTTATTTTACAAAGTGAGCAAGCCGATTGCGGACATGCATGCCTGTGCATGATATCTGGTTACTGGGGCAAGGAGTTGACACTTGAAGAATTAAAGTTTGCTTATTCAACGAGTGTACGCGGAACAAACCTTCTAATTCTCAAAAATATCGCTACAGAAATAGGGTTTAGCAGCACTGCTATTAAATGTTCAACAGAAAGGCTAACCAAACAGAAAGAGCCTACTATTTTGCATTGGAATAAGAACCACTATGTTGTTTTTGAGGCATACCGCAAGGGAAACTTTTACATAATAGATCCAGTCAGCGGCAGAAGGAAAATACCACAGCAGGAGTTTGAAAAACAGTTTAATGGTATCTGCCTAATTATGATGCCTAGTACAGATCTTGTTAAGAGAAAAAAGAAGAATGAAGATCATGTGAAGAAAATAATTTTCCCAATTTTCATGTCTACTATACCATATATATTGGTTATTTCATTGATTCTTGAAACAATCAATATTGCAATTCCTTTCTCCTATGGATGGCTCATCGACAAAGTCATTAAAGAAACGTCATCTAGTGTCATCGCTGGATATGTGATGCTATCCTCAATATTAATAACTCTAACTATTATAGTCTCGGTAATAAAAAACAAAATATTACTGGTCAAGGGGAGTGAATTCTATTTAACCATGCAGGAAGAACTACAAAACAAAATATTCAACCTTCCTTTGAGTTTTTATGAAAAAAAGAATGCCGGAGAAATAGCGGCGCGATTAAATAGCATCAACTACATAAGAAGAACATTTAGCACTGAATCCTCCAACATCGTTACTAATGCTCTGCTTTCGGTTGTATCGCTTGCAACGCTATTTTTTTTAAATCATCTCCTCCCGCTAATAACGGTAGTGATTCTTACAATATTTATATTGGTTAGAATGATATTCTACAAACATCAAATGTATGCAAGAAACAGTGAATATGCCAAAGCTCCAATTCTGTACTCTATTGTGCAGGAGTCCATAACTGCAATGGCCAGCATAAAAATGGCGCAGAGTGAAAAAAATCGATACCGACGCTGGCTTGATAAATCATTTGATGCTGAATGTGATAAGCACACTTATGACAAGTATGCATTATTGTTAATTGATTTGAAGACAAGCCTAAACAATGCAGATCAGTTCATTACCGTTTTCGTAATATTTGCATTTATGTGGGGGAACGGACTGACGATAGGAAGTGTATTCACTTATCTTTTTATCAGAAGTTTCTTCTTCATACGCACTGTAGATTTTATTTTAAAGATTTCTGAAATTAAACTAATGTCAGTCTATAGCGACAGGATAAACGAAATACTCTGCATGAGTAATGAGAGAAAAGGGAATATTGCAATTAAAAGCAAAGAGGAAGGATTTCATATTGCTATAAGTAAGTTAAGTTTTAAGTATAGTCAGCATGAAAAAGCAATCTTTGAGGAGCTTGACCTGGAAATAAAGGCTGGTGAATCCGTTGCTATTACCGGTGACTCTGGCACAGGCAAAACAACACTGGCAAAACTTTTAGCCGGATTTTATGATAGTTATGAAGGCAGTATATGCATTGAGAATGTTGAACTTAAAGATATTGATATAAAGACATACAGGAAAAATGTAGCTTCCGTATTTCAAAATGATCGACTGCTCTCTGGCTCTCTGATCGAAAATATTTCAAACTTTGAGAAGCATCCTGACATTGAGCGTGTAATTGAATGTTGCGCTATGGCAAATATTGATAAGAAGATAGAGACATTAGCCATGAAATATGAAACCTGGTATCACTCAGGATCGGATGCTTTTTCTGGAGGGGAAATACAGCGATTGCTTATTGCCCGTGCATTATATAAAAAGCCCAAATTACTCATTATGGATGAGTCAACTAGTCATCTTGATATAAAAAATGAAAGCGTTATTAGTGAAAATGTTAAATCATTAAAGATGACTAGGGTTATCATTGCCCATCGTAATGAAACTATTCTTTCTGCTGACAGAATAATTCGCCTAGGCGGAGAACATACATAATCGTGAGGGAGGGGGAATGAATTTACCAGACTATCTATTAATGAACATCTATCGCCACCGGGAAAACACATTCCTGATAGAAAATGACAGGGTTATCACCTATCACGAACTCCTGGAATCTATACTCATCTATGCTAAGACGATTCGAGAAAACACCAGTACAGAAAAAAAAGTCTTTCTAAGGGAGAGCACTGCATTTTCTACACTGGTGAGGTTACTGGCATTGCTAAATAATAATGTCAGCGTAGCCTTAGTTCATCGTGGCTGGGAAGGTACGACAGTAGACGATGATTATTGGCAGTCGATAGAGAACTATAAGCATCAGGCATCCAGCATGGAACTTCAGAAGATGCTGACTGAAGAGATAATGAACCGTAAACAAAGCAATTCAACTCTCTCGTTTCACTCTTCTGGAACAACGTCTGATAAGCCAACAGAAATGACTGTGTCTCAGGATAATATTTTTTTTTCGATGACCAGCATCTCTGCAACACTTAAATATAATAATAAATCAAGAATTGGTGTTACTACACCGCTGTCATTTGATTATAGCCTTTATCAGTTTCTGATGGCTATCGCCAGTGGCGGTTCTGTTATATACAGTGATTTCAGACTCAAAGCTCACCGTTCTTTTGATGTATTTTCTCGTTACGACTGTAACTATATAGCGCTGATTCCTGGTTTATTGAAGCAATATCTCAACCTGCGCAAGCTTAATGCATCGGGAAAAACGCCTCTCTACATAACATTGACAGGTGAATTTTTGGAACAACTGACGTTAGAGCAATGTCATCAGCTTATACCGGAAACCCATATCATTACGATGTACGGCATTACGGAATGTAAGCGGGTGAGCATTACACCTCCTGAAATCTGTGTGATAGAGAGCAACTGTGTGGGATTAGCGATACCGGGCACCTGCGTACTAATCAAAGATAAAGACGAACGTATCCTCAGAAGTGGCGCGGGTGAATGCATTGCGCGGGGAGCACATGTGATCAATGGTTATGCATCTGGGGGCCCTTGTCAATTTACGGAGCATGAGGGGCAACGACAGCTTAATACTACCGACATAATCCATATCGACAATAACGGCTTCATAACCTTTCTTAGAAGGTCGAATGAAATTATTAAAATTAATGGAAAGAGAATCGATAGCAAAACAGTTAAGCGTTTCATTCAACAGACTTATCCTGACATTAATGATATATCCAGTCGAGATAACAAAATTATCATCACATCACGAAATGATCTACCAGCTGAAAGTATTAAAGAGGTTTTAAAAAAATACTTTTATGAACATCATGCCATTGTTTTAAGAGAAATTGTTCTCAGAAAAAAAGAAAATTTAAACCTTAAGGGGATGTAATGTTACTGCCAGTAGACTGTAGAATGCAATCCATTATCAGCGTACTTGAAAATTCAGTATATCGAGAAATAGTAGGATGCTGTGCCTATAATAAAATTTACCTGAAGTATATGGATAGCAGGAAAAATTTTGCCATTGAATATGGGCATCCAATAGTAAATCTCAAACGTTATGGATTTCTCATCACAGAGAAACATTATCTGCACTCGGAAAAACAATCGTTTATTAATGATCTCAAGCTATCGCAGGGTGCGGTCATTCAGCATTCATATAGCAGTCTTCTACTCAGAATGAGGTTGATCAAGACCGGTTTGCCTATTGACATTCCACACATGATCTATACTAAAGAGGTAAATATTAAAAATGAACAGCTAGTCATGAAAACCAGTGATGAAAAATTTAAACTTATGTCCTGGAATCATTTGTTTTCTCGGGAAAATGAGAAAATTTCTGTGTACTTCGTAATGCAAAAACCTGAAAAACATTTGGACATCGACGAGATATTGGCAGAGTTTAGTAAAAGCTGTGCACTGTATCCTCACTATAATACTCCTGATATTCATCAAAAAATACAAAATGATATCACTGAAGATATGCTAATTAATAAATCATCTGCAGCAATCCCTCTTTGGAATCGTAACATCTGGAAAATGCATATCACTCGAGGTTGGTTTTCATTGTTTGCTTATGAAGTTCTTAAAAATAATTATCTACAAACGAAAATGCTAGCACTGAGCCAGAGTTATCATGATCTCTCTGTATCTATAAACCAGATGGCTATTAAAGAGAAAAACTTTAATCTTACGCCTCACATTACTCAGTTGATGGAAAACCTTAATGAAGAATCCAGAATTATCAGTGAAATTTCAAGATAAATTTACTTTAGTAGATTTTATTATCCAATCTAAAACCGTTGACGAACTATCCTATCGACTATATGAGAGTCATTTCAATGACCTTTATTTAAATAATGAATTCGGACATAATGATGTTCGGTCGATAATTGAGCAACTGACAGCTGTGTCACTTTCACTGGCAGTGACCTTCAGCCAGCACATGCAGGCTGTAAATGTGCTGAAAATGTCCTCCATCAGTAGCCTAAAACATACGGGATTGATTGCTTCTGCTACGACCTCAATAAAAGGGGCGAGTTTGAATAGCAGGGTATGCCTTGAAGTTAATGCTGAATTACTGACTAGAAATTGCCCATTTGTAAGTTATTTCGCTGAAGCCACTCATGTTATCTTCACTGGGCTGGTCGGTACTAGAAATTCTATCGTATTTTGTGATAAGAACGATTTGCATATTGAAAAAGAGGAGTCGATTAATACATGGGGTATGAAGGAAAATCGAATTGAGAGGGTCGAATTCAGCGTTCAGAAGAAATCTTGTCATATTATAGACGATCACAATTTGAATTTGTCTAATAATGTTTTAGCCTTTTACGCTCATCTTTATTGGGGAATATCTTGGGCCGCTATGTTCAATCGCGCATTGCACTATGTAAGGCATATAGTAAAAGAATATAAATTCTACCATTATGAAAAAATGCAACAGGTAATAAATTTTGATCTCATCAATTCATGTCTGATTGAACGTCTTGAACAGCACCCACCTGCATTAGATAAAGAAAAAATCACTGATGTACTTGAGCAGCACATTCAAAATAACTCCGCAAAAATAATCATTGCAGAGAATGTTTGTAGCGGGATGAAAATCATACTCGATATACTTGGATTTAAAGAAGGCTATCTGACAAAAAAGGAAAATGACTGGTTTCAACAGGCCTACACCGACTTATTATCAGCTCCACTTATGTTTAACAATGCTGATTTAAATAAGATTAACATCGAAACATTACAAATTCTGAATAAAATTCAAGCGAGATAAAAATGATTGAAATTATCAACAGTTTTGTAACACGCAATACAGGACATCAATTCAATAATAAGTTATTAACAATGAATGTCTATGATGCGGGCCTTGATTCTCTATTACTGGTTGGTTTGATCGTAGAGCTTGAAGCGAAAAGCGGGAAAATTTTACCTGAAGATAAATTAGAGAGACTGATTTCTGGAGATTTTACCTTTGAGGAGATCATTAATGCCTTCAGTGAATAGTATAACAGGGGCGTATATTGAGTATAAAACTGAAAAGCTAAACGATAATGTCAACTATCTTAGGACGGTGTTACCTTATAACAGTCAACTCCTATATTCATTGAAAGCAAATAACAATCCGGAAATAATAAAATTTTTCTGTGATACAGTGGACGGATTTGATATTGCATCGAAAGAAGAACTAGCATTAATAAGTAGTTATGTAGGTAAAAAAAGAACTCTCTGCCTGACAGGTAACGAGAAAATTTCCATACCGATGTCTGCGCTGCTCGATGCCGCATCAAAGCATAACCTAATTTATTCTATTGAATCACCTAATGATTTTCTTTTTTTCTGCAAAATTATAGAGCATGATATTGATGTTCAAGGTCTGTTTCGACTTTCATATTTTCCTTCAGTCCGCTATGGAATTTTTAACGGGTTGCCAGATAGCCCTTTTGGCATGACAGCGGAAACGATTAACACGTTATTATCCCGAGCTCATCCCGGAGCAAAACAGAGAGTAGTAGGATTTCATCTCTATATCGGTTCACAAATTTCCGATATGAACCAGCTAAGTGAAACCCTGCGCTGTGCAATTGAAGAAATTAAGAGAGTTGATCCTGAATTTGTTGCACAGATCAATATGCTAAACGTTGGTGGTGGATTTCCTGCTCCCTATGGCCAGAAGATGAATCAGCAGGTGATTACTTCAGCTTTTAAGCTCTCAGAAGAGCTGGAAAAAGTCATCAACGAAAGTAACCTTCCGCCGGTTTCTCTGATTTTTGAAAGTGGTAGAGCGTTGACGGGTAACGCAGGCAGGCTAAGCTGCAGTGTGCTCGACTACAATTTCAACTCTGCCAGCCCATATATCGTTATCAACTGTGGAATTGCGCAAATTGCCGGCCTTTATATGCTGCGCAGAATAAAAGAGCCCGACCTAGAATTTTATTATGATGCGCCTAAAGGAATTCACACGGCGACTGTCCGCTGTCGGGTTTATGGCCCAAGTTGTACAGCGCTAGATATGCTGGGCTATGCAACGCTGTCCCCGGACACTATCAGTATAGGTACCTTATTACACTGTGACAATCTGGGGGCTTACTGTAGCAATGCGTCACTGAACGGATTTCATGGCAAGACCAAAATCAGAGAAATTATAAATCTAGAGTAACTAGGAGGATAATATGTCAGGACAGAGTGAATTAACCCTTTTTAGAGAATTATACGACGCTTACTTTTATAATGAAACTTTTAAAAATACTAGGGGCATTGATATCTCCTTCCTGAATCAGCATAAATTATTGCCCCTGTTAAACTATGTTATCCATCAGCAGAACCTGTATAAGGAAGTAGGCTATAAAGATTGTGAGCTTATTGCCAGTTACTGTTCCCATCTTGAAAAAAAACAGAGTTTTGCAGACAAAGAACTGGATACG
This sequence comes from Erwinia oleae, assembly GCF_000770305.1. Lineage (GTDB taxonomy): Bacteria > Pseudomonadota > Gammaproteobacteria > Enterobacterales > Enterobacteriaceae > Erwinia > Erwinia oleae. Next base: position 1,999 of record NZ_JNVB01000092.1, on the reverse strand, counting down.
TTGGCAAAAATGATGAAACAGGAAAAAATTCATTATGCATTGCGAAAGGGAAAATCGCTGGCAGCGCTCTACCACCACCCCAGCCATCGTACTTCAAACGACGTAGATCTGCTGGTTGATGTAACCAGTGCAGATGACCTGAAATCACTGTTGGCCGCAGCGGGCTTTACCTGCGGGTTCTATCACCATCAAACGCGCGCTGTGCATGCACACAAACCTGAAACTCTACTTAAATACCGTATGAGTCCGGATCATCTACCTCACTATGTTAAAATAGTCGACGGAATACCGATCGTCATCGATATAGCTTTTACGCTCAGTTGGACGACGAAACAGGACAAGATATCCACAGAAGAAATATTGCGCAAGGCAACTGAGGTAAATGGCATATCATTCCTTGAGCCCTTTTATAACTATTTACATACCCTGCTTCATTTGTACCGTGAATGTGTTTTCCTCACTTCTTTGCAAAAAAGGCCTCCTTATCTGACTTCTGTGATAGATGTAATGTTGCTCAATCGCCTAAATAGCGACGTTGATAACGTTGATAACGAGACGCATGCTTTATGCGAGCTGATAACTCAGCTTTGCTCAGCGCTATGTGAAGGCGAGATGGATCTAGACAGCATAGCCAGACAGCATTCTTTTATTGAGCATAAAGGCAAGCTAATTAAGACAAACGGCAGCTTTGTCAATTTGATGTTCACATCACATAAAAATTATAAAGAAGAATTTAATTCAATCACTTTAGATCGTTAAAAAGCTAAATTGCGACATACTTCAATCGTCATCGAATTATTCATTGAAAAGGAATAGTCAGATGGATTTATTCTACATCGTTGTACTTACATTTTTCATAATCAGATCAATTGTATTGATATTGACATGGTGGAAGCTAAAGAGATCCGGTTCGACCTCTGTTTTGCAGCTGGAGAATTCTCAAAAAATTTGGTTTGTCTTACCAGCCTTGAATGAGGTAAAGATTGCAGAGGAAACTGTCTCGTATTACTACGAGCTATTAAAGCCATATTCAGATGAATGTGAGCTGGTAATTATTACCTCACCGGAAGCTAGTGAGTATAGCACATATAGCTGCATTCAACGTCTGCAGGAAGTCTATCCTATTACATTAAAACACGATCGAGTGAGCCAATCTAAGCAGGAGAAGCTAAATCGCATCTACCGCGAAATTAAAGCTAACAGTTCCCACCCATTCTGGATATTTGTTTTTGATTTTGATGCCAGGCCCTCAACGACACTGATTGAACGGACCATAGCAGAGACCCGTACCGGGCAGGGCATAGAGATGATTCAGGCGATCCCCGTCACCACTGCCAAACCGGGAATGGGATGGTTCTCATCTCTGAGCGCATTAGACCATCTATACCGTGTATTATTTGTTGAAAGCTTCCTTAACCACTTTAAGTGCAAGTATTACCTGCGTTTGGGCATGGGAGCTTGCTTACTTATTAAGAGCAGCGCGCTGGATAGGACAGGTGGATTTCCTAAATATTCTGATGACATAGAACTGGGCTATCGGCTCGACCTGCTGGCAGTTCGTAGAAAAACAATAATGGAATATCCCACGATGACGCCAGTCAACACCTTCGGTGCATACTTAAAGCAATATTCCAAAATTATGCTGGGAGTTTTATCTCTCAAGCGCGTGTTTAATGATATGCCAAACTCAAATGCCTATACTGCAACAACCAAATTGGTAACATACTCGACCAATTTTTTTTCACTCTTTATTTTTCTCCTCACAGTGATTTTTTCAGTCATGAAGATGAATGGCTTTTGAATCGCCACGGGTTTAACAGACACCTCGGAGTCATTTAAGATGGCTTAAAGAGAGGTGCCCATGAGCGGTAAGCGTTATCCCGAAGAGTTTAAAATTGAAGCAGTCAAACAGGTTGTTGATCGTGGTTATTCTGTTTCCAGCGTTGCAACACGTCTCGATATCACCACCCACAGCCTTTACGCCTGGATAAAGAAATAC
>NZ_JNVB01000091.1 GCF_000770305.1 Erwinia oleae | reverse complement strand
ATTTCTTTATCCAGGCGTAAAGGCTGTGGGTGGTGATATCGAGACGTGTTGCAACGCTGGAAACAGAATAACCACGATCAACAACCTGTTTGACTGCTTCAATTTTAAACTCTTCGGGATAACGCTTACCGCTCATGGGCACCTCTCTTTAAGCCATCTTAAATGACTCCGAGGTGTCTGTTAAACCCGTGGCGATTCACGCATCCTGAGGCGGATTCATTTAACTCATTCCTGGCATCCAGCGCCGCGCGTGTATTTGAAAAACAAGGCTCACTGGTTCAGACAGTCAATTTATACAGTGAAAATTTCGAACCGTGTGAGGGACAGAATTTTTACCCTGACAGGCAGGCCCCCCAGAGATTTGATGCCCTGCTGGAACAGCGGCATCACTGGGAAATGCATAATCTGTCTGATGATGTTGTCAGGCATATTGAGTCATTAAAAAGTGCTGATCTACTGCTGCTGCATTTTCCTTTCTGGTGGTTTGGTATGCCGGCGATCCTCAAAGGCTGGATGGACCGGGTATTTGTGTATGGCGGGATATACGACAGTAAACATCGACACGAAAATGGCATCATGAAAGGTAAACGGGCTTTGCTTACAGTAACGGCCGGTGCACCTGCTAATGCCTGTGGCCATAACGGACGCCATGGCGATATGCGGTTTCTGTTATGGCCGCCCATACATGCACTGCATTATATAGGTTACAGCATGCTGGAGCCTTACCTCATCCATGGCGTACGCGGCGGCCTTGATGGATTAGCCAAAGAAAAACAGCAGCAATTTCTCGATCAAAAAGTGAAAGATTTCGAAAGCAGGCTTATCGCTATCAATGACTGGCCCATTATTCCTTTCAATAAAGAAGAAGATTTCAATGAGGACAAAACATTAAAACCTCATTCACCGGAGTACAGCCCGTTTGTGCGGCACAATCCGGGGAACTGGAACGCTTACCCAATCTGAAAGATTAACTGTCCGTGGTTTGCCTGCGCCACGCTACTGCCTCACCTGAAGAGAAGGGAGGCGCTCATTTCATTATCTTTACCGGGGCTGGACGGAGGCGTGCATAACGTGTTTTGCACGCCTCCGTCAGCAGACAAGCCATGAAACGACCGTTACTGGCGCGTCAGTTGTTTTGGGTGCGCGCTAAGGCAATATTTACCTGCTCCCTGACCAGAACCAGAAAATCATGGGGGGTGATGCCCCACAGCAACGGATCGAAATACATGCCATATCTTTTACTGAAGGCCATATTCATCGTATCCCCCAGAGCCAGAAAATCGTCAATATCTTCGAGAAGCGCCATCTGCATCGCCTTTCCCGACTGCCGGTTATAGGCGTCAATTTTGGGCTGGAGTGCCTCACTGTCATCAATGAGGTCGTAATCATGCCCGAAATAATTACAGACCAGATTATCCAGCTCCAGGGGGGTATCACGCTGTTTCATCATTCACTCCAGGGGCATCGACGTCAGTATAAAATAAGGCTTACCATTGTACTCAGTGAGCTCCAGCCACACTTCAACACGGTAACAGTTTCTGACTTCTGAGCTTCCTCTTTTCATCACAATCCCGGTAGGATGTGTGAATTGCATGGATATTTTTTTCCGCCATGGGGTGCCTTTGGGCTGAAATTTGACGAACATTTCTATCTCATTTTTATGGGCTCTCAGCACTTTTGTCGTGAGAATTTCAGCCTCGTCAAGGTTTCTGAATGAGCTGGTCGCAGGCAGCATCGGCCTTCGCTGAAGTCTGGCAGCAAGCTCTTCAGGGGTTTTACCTATATGCCTTTCGATAGTATGGCCGCCCGGGTGCTGACCGGTAACTGATTCATGTTCTGCCAGTTTTATTCTCCCTGATCTGACGGCGACAACACGTACAGCTCCCACTGCCACGGAGAACCCAACCGGAATGGCAAGATCCACTGTCATGCCGACTTTTAAAGCCGTATCGCGATCGGCTCCCAGCGATTCTGCCAGCAGAACTGCTGAATTGTAGGTATCTGTATTTATCTGTCTGCCGCTCCATATCTGGCGAAATGAAGCCTGGACGGTATCAAGGCTATGCGTGCCGACGACAACACACCCTGCTTTGGTTAACATTGTGGGCTCCGGAACCACGCACATCACACCGGCACCGAACATTTCCACCACACCGCCTGCCAGACCCAGTCCGCCCCATAAACGGTTGCTGAGCGTTTCGCCTTCGCTGATACTTTTTTCTGAAAGTGTGGCTGCCAGCTGCACTGGCGACAGGGCAATTCTGAGGCCATTCGTATCACTCATGCTCCTGTACTCCCTTATCAGATGTCTGAATTATAAACAGCACAATACAGCTTATCCCCGGATAACTTGCTGTGTCACATCGGGTCTGTTTTTATTACGTTTAAAACTGAATGAATAAAAGGGGAACCAGAGTATGGCTGAAGAGGCAAAGAGAGCCCTGACCTGGGACATGGCATTGCGGGAAGGCTTCGAACCCAGAGAATATGACTGGAAAAATATACCTGAGGGAACATGGCAGGCACGGCTGGATTTCAAAATATGGTCCAGTAAATCCACGGCCGGCCATCTTGTCTGTTATATGACGTGCCTTGATAATTCGCAGCGTTACAGGCTGTCAGCGTTCCGCCTGGGGGACGGAACGACACGATATACCCCCAAAGACGGCGGGATCGATTTTTCAGAAAAAGGCCTCGAAGGGCATATCTTTCTGGTCACAACCGTGACGACATCAAAAGGGGGAAGCACCTGGGTCGCCGCCGAATATGATGATTAAATCCGACCCGGGCCGCCTTATCGATTAATTTTCAAAATCCTGTTTAGGGTTTATCGCTGACCCGTCCTTTCTCCTTCCGCATCCTGTCCGCACCCCTTAATCCTTCTGGAGGTGCGTATGAACTCAAATCGTCCGGCCATGCGGCACAACCGTCGTGTCCCGGGCATCACCGGCCTGGTACTGCTGACCTGTCTGGCGTCAGCTGCTGCACAGGCATCCGAGAAAGACGAGCTTGCGTCTGTTCAGCGTCAGCTGGACCAGGTGCAGGCGTCGCTTGAGCGGGCCCGCGTGGCAGCTGCACAGGCCGACCCGGCTGACCGTGGCCGCTTTTTCTTTGATTACCGTCAGGCCACATCCGATCTCAACACCATCCGCAGCGGCATTGACCGCTATCTGGAACCCTCCCGCGCGCAACCGCGTGACCCGTCTTTTGTGGCCGGTAATTACCGGCGGGAGCGGCCCTGATGCCCATGACACCCGAGCAAACCAACGCGTTTAAGGCCGGCTCCGGCAGCCTTGACCTGAGCATTCTTAATCTGCTCAGCATCGGGGCACTGATAGCGTTTCTTTTTCTGTGGGCCGCGTGGGGGCTGTCGGATGTCTGGACCGGGTGGAGTAACACCAAAGTGCGGGATGCGGCGCTGGGGCGCTTTGTTATCCGCGTCGTGCTGCTGTTGCTCGCGTGTATCTGGATGTTCGCCAGTTAACGCATTCAAATCATTTCAGGAGATACATTTCATGCACCAATCTGAGTCTGTTGTTGCCCGCCTGCGCCGTCTTGGCAGCCGTGCGCTGACCCGCGCCGGTACGCTGGCTATTCTGGGCTGGCTCACCTGCAAACCGGCCTTTGCGGATTTACCCCAGGTTGAACCCCCCACCTCGGGCGGCGGAAGCGGCCTGTCCGGACAAATCAAGGGGTACATTCAGGATGGCCTAGTTATCGGCGGGCTGGTCGTGGCCGCCGTTGCCTTTATCAACGTCGCCATTGCTGCCCTGCACACGTTTACCGAAGTCCGTAACGAGCGGGCCACCTGGACCAAATTCGGCGCCATTATCGTGGTAGGTGTGGTGCTGCTGGTTACCGTTATCTGGCTGGTCGGCAAGTCTGCCGACATTCTGTTGTAGGAGTCCGCGACGATGCAGACCATTCGTTTTCTCCCTGACCGTCTCAACAGTGAGCCCGTGGTGTTTCGCGGGTTTACCACCCATGAGATGGGGCTGGCAGCCCTTGCCGGCGCGGGAGTGGGTCTGCTCCTGTCACTGCCGTTTATCCCGCTGGCCGGCTGGGTTGTTGTTCCCACCGGCCTGCTGGTCATGCCGCTGCTGCTGGTCTGGTTTGGCGGCCGCTGGATGGCCAGGCTCAAGCGCGGTAAGCCCGAGAACTGGCTCTGGCAGCGACTGGAGACCAAAAAACGCCGGCTGGGAATGGGCAATCCGAAACTGATAGTGGATGCCCGGGGCTGGTCAGTGAAACGTAACAGGAGAGCCTCATGAGCCGTTTTCGCCATGCGGTAAAAGACCGCGACCAGCATATTCAGACGCTGCGCATCGCCTGCGCCGTACTCGCCTTTTTCCTTTTATTCACCTGTGCCGGCTGGATGCTGGCACCCAGCAAGCTGACCGTGCATAACCCGCCGGATTTACGCTCCGGCAGCACGCGACCCTGGTGGGAGGTGCCGCCCCCGACCGTTTACTCTTTCGCCTTCTATATCTTCCAGCAACTGAATGCCTGGCCGAAAAATGGCGAGGTGGACTATTCCGCCAAAATCAATGCGCTGTCGCCGTATCTGACGCCGTCCTGTCAGGATTTCCTGAAAGCGGACGCGAAGAAACGTGGTGACGCCGGCGAACTCACCGACCGCGTGCGCGTGGTGTATGAACTGCCCGGGCGTGGTTACCAGTCACAGAGTGTGACCGTACAGGATCGCGATCACTGGATTGCCCGCCTGGACGTGGTGGCCGACGAATATTTCCATGCCGAGCCGGTCAAACGCGCCCTGGTGCGTTACCCGCTCAAAGTGGTGCGCTGGGAAGGGGATGCGGAGCGCAACCCGTTCGGCCTGGCACTGGACTGTTATGCCGGTGTGCCCCAGCGTCTGGAAGCGGCACCGCCTGCACCCAAACCGGAGAAGTCAGGAGTCTTTCAGTGATGAGTAAAAATCCCCACGCCCGCGCCGGGCTGATGGCGCTGTCCCTCGCCCTGCTGCCCCTGGCGATACTGGTATCACGTCCTGCCGGCGCAGATGAGCTGATGAAATGGGAGCGTATTCCGCTGCAGATCCCCCTGAAGGTGGGGCAGGAGCGGGTGGTCTTTGTAGATAAAAACGTCCGCGTTGGGTTTCCGCCGGCGCTTAACGGCAAACTCCGGGTGCAGAGCACGGGGGGGGCCGTCTACCTGAAAGCCGACAGCGCCTTCCCGCAGACGCGGGTGCAGCTGCAGGATGTGGAAAGCGGCGAGGTCCTGCTGTTTGATATCGCCGCCGATGAAAAAGGGCCGACCGAACCGGTCCGGCTGGTCTACAGCGGTGATGTCAGCACGCTGAGCCAGGCGTCTGATGCGGCCGGTCAGTTATGTGGTGCAGACCGGGCTGCTTCCGGATCAGGCCCGTCAGCCCCCACCGGCAGCGATGACGGCACGCAGGCCAGGCGCAAAAAAATCCGCTACAGCGCCCCCATTCCGGTGCTGCTGACCCGCTATGCCGCCCAGAGCCTGTATGCGCCGGCCCGTACGGTTGAGGCGGTGCCCGGTATTCATCCGGTCAACCCGCATCTGCCCCGACGTGTCAGCACGCTGTATCCTTCAGAGCCGGTGACGGTCACGCCGCTGGCGGCCTGGGGGGTGGCAAACCGCAGCGTGGTGGCTCTTAGGCTCACGAACACCGGCGGCCGTAAGGTGGTTCTCGATCCGCGTGCGCTGCAGGGGCAGTTTGTGTCCGCCACTTTCCAGCACCGCTGGGTCGGTCCTGCCGGCACGCCGGAAGACACCACCACCGTGTATGTGGTGACCGCCGGTCGTCCGGAGAGCGCCTTCATCGCCGAACCATCTGCGCTGCGTAAAGCGGCCCGTGCAGTAAAACAGGAGGCCCGCCATGCAGATTAAATCCAATGCCCTGGTGAAAGTCATCGTGCCGGCCGTGGTGATTGCCGGGCTGGCCGTGGGGCTCAAAAGCTGCAAAAACGAACCGGCAGAGCAACCGCAGGCAAAACAAAGCGGCGGTGCCCTGCAAAACCTCTCGCCGGATGAGCTGAAGGCGCTGGGCGTGGAAGGCGACACCCCGGAGGACACGCTGCGCACGCTCATCGGCCGGCTGAACGATGTGCGTGACCGTCAGAAAACCCTCGATAAACAAAATGCTGAGTTGGTGAAGGAGAACGAGCGCCTGCGTAAGCGCAATCAGGACGTGTCAGGGCAGGTGAATGAGGCCGTGAACGGTCTGCGCGAGCAGTACGACAAACGCCAGGCACAGCTGCAGGATGAGCAGCTCAGCCTGACGGCGAAGATCCAGAGTCTGACCGACAAGCTGAAACAGCCCGACGCCGGGAAAAAGGCGGCAGACAGCGATATCCCGCTGGGGCTGGGCCTGGATGGTATGGGCAGCAGCACCGGCGGCGCGGCATCTCAGGGCAGTGACGGCATGATGTGGGTCACGCCGACAGACCAGAAAGAGACGGATCCGCGTGATGCGGCCAGCGGCAAGGCGTCACCCCAGTTCCCGACTTCGTTTCTGGGGGACAATGAGCTGACCCGCCAGAAAGCCGCCTATGAGCAGCAAGTGAAGGGGCACACGAATGAGAAAGGGGCGGAAGAGAGTGCCGAGCCGGTGTACACCCTGCCGGAAAACTCCACGCTGGTCGGCAGCCGCGCCATGACGGCGCTGCTGGGGCGGGTGCCCATCAACGGTACCGTGACCGATCCTTACCCGTTCAAGGTGCTTATCGGTAAGGATAACCTGACGGCGAACGGCATCGAGCTGCCGGACGTTGAAGGGGCCATCGTTTCCGGAACGGCCAGCGGTGACTGGACGCTGTCCTGCGTGCGCGGCCAGGTGACCAGCGTCACGTTTGTCTTTTCCGACGGTACGGTGCGCACCCTCCCGAAACCCGAGGCCGTTAACAGCGGCGGGCAGAATAACAACAGTCAGGCTAAACAGGATACCGGCACCGGTGGGGGTATCGGCTGGATTTCGGATGAAAACGGCATCCCGTGCATCGGGGGCGAACGCAAGTCCAACGCCTCCACCTATCTGCCGACCATCTTTGGCCTGTCAGCGGCCGGTGCGGCAGGAGATGCCCTGAGTCAGGGCCAGTACACCACGCAGAACAACGTCAACGGGATTTCCTCCACCATGACCGGCGACGCCGGACAGGCAGCGCTGGGCAAGGCCATTTCCGGCGGCATGTCGGAGACCACGGACTGGATCAAACAGCGGTACGGGATGACGTTTGATGCCATTTATGTGCCGCCGGGGGCCCGTCTCGCGGTGCATATCACCCGTCAGCTGGCCATTGATTATGAAGACAAGGGCCGTAAGGTGCGTTACGACTTCACCCTGCCCGGTGGCGTCAGCGACAGCGGCGGGCTGGACTGAGTGACGGTCATGACGGGGCACATGACGCTTCTGCCGATGTCATCCGTGTGCCGGACCTTCAGCGATGGCGCGGGCTGGCACATTGACGTGCGGCCCTCGCCGTCGGCCGTCCTGCAGCTGCGTCCGGTGGCGCTGCTGCCTGCCCGTCTGCCTTTACTGCGCTGGCAGCGGGGCCGGCTTTTACTGGATACCGGCCGGTTTTCCCTGCCGCTCAGTGCCTGCGACTGTGCCGTATCGTGGTACAGCCCGAAACTTTCGCGCCGGCTTCACTGCCCTTATATGTCCCTGCAGGAGCTGGCGCACCTGCTGAATGTCAGTGCATTTGTTTTTATCTGCAGCGGCTATGAACCGGCCGCCTCACAAAGGAGATACCGGTAATGTACAGAACGGTTTTCATTCTGGCTCTGGCCTGTTCAGAGCTCAGCGGCTGCTCAACCTCCAAGGAGGAAATGCTGCCGGCGGGCGATAACACCATGCTTGAACTGTGGAACGGCGCGGACGGTGGCGGCAGTACCGCCCGCCAGTCAGCAGAGGCCCGGGACACGCTGCGCCGTCCGCTGACGGGCAGTGAAACGCAGGCGGACGCGCAGGCCGACCGCAGCTACAGCCGGACTCAGGAGAGTGAAATTTCGCAGCAGTTTCCCCGGCTGCCTAACCCTGACATGGTGATGTATCTGTATCCCCATCTGGCCGACGGTAACACGCCGGTGCCGGGTTACAGCACCGTGTTTCCGTTCTACAGCCAGACGCAGTATGCCATGCCTGGCGAGCGCACGGAGGCCCTGTAATGTTTTCACTGTTTACCCGCACCACCTCCCCTGGCCGGCAGACGCCGGCTGATGGCGGTCAGGCTGATGAGGCCCTGAGCGCGGGCGTGAAGGGCCGTCAGCCCCTGACGCGTCCCGGGAAAATGTCCCGCCAGGATGAAGCAAAAATTTATCATGCCAGTCCCTCCATCATTGATTTTCTGCCCTGGGCGGAGTTTCTCGATGAAGAGCAGTGTCTCCTGCTCGATGACGGTGTGTCGGTGGGGGCGGTTTATGATGTGACGCCGGTAGCGACCGAAGGGCGAACCGAAGATCGTCTGGAGCAGATCCGTGATTCGGTTGAGGATGCCCTTCAGGACAGCTTTGATGAACATGACGTGAATCCCTGGGTCGTGCAGTTCTTCTGCCAGGACGAGGACGACACTGACGCGTACCTCGACAGGCTGCGCGGGTATGTCCGGCCGCATGCGCAGCGCACGGCGTTTACCGACGCCTGGCTGGGTGAAATGGAGCGCCATATCCGCAGTATCTCCCGGCCTGAAGGCCTGTTCACCGACTCACTGATCACCGGCCAGCCCTGGCGCGGGCAGCAGCGCCGCACCCGGATGGTGATTTATCGCTGGCTGGGAAAAACCCGGGATCCGATGCCGCCGGTGGCGATGCTCAACCAGGTGTGCGACCGGGTAGTGAATGCCCTGGGCGGGGCGGGGATCCGCTGTACCCGACAGAACGGCCTGCAGGTGCATGGCTGGCTGCTGCGGCTGTTCAATCCGTCACCGGACTGGGTGGAGAAAACCACGCTTTATCGTCAGGCCGCTTACGCAGACCCCCGTGAGACACCCGAAGGGACCGTGCCGGTCAGCAATGATTTTGCCGAAACCCTGTGGTTCACGCCGCCGGTCTCCGACCCGGAAAACGGCGTGTGGTGGATTGACAACAAGCCGCACTGCGCGGTGTCGGTGGAAAAACTGCGTACACCGCCGGAGCCTGGCACGCTGACCGGGGAGAAAAGCCGGGGTGAGAAGAAAATCAATGCCCTGATGGATATGTTTCCGGAAGGGACCATGGTGTGCATGACGGTGGTGGTGCAGCCCCAGGACCGGCTTGAAGAGCAGTTTAACCGGCTGTCGAAAAACGCGGTCGGGGAGAATACCGAGTCGGGCCGCGTCCGCCAGGATGTGAAGACGGTCAAAGAGTACCTGGGCAACCGGCACAAGCTGTACCGGGCGGGGATCACTTTCCTGCTGCGCGGTGATGACATGACCAGCCTGAAGCGCAAGCGGCTGGCGCTGTCCACCGTACTGCTCGGGGCGGGCCTGCAGCCGGTCCGCCCGGAATTTGAAGAGGGGCCGCTGAACAGCTGGCTGCGGGCGCTGCCGATGTGCTTTAACCCGGACAGTGACAAAAAACACTGGTACACCCGTCTGACCTGGGTTCAGCACCTGGCCGGTCTCCTGCCGGTGACCGGGCGGGAAACCGGCACGGGGCATCCCGGTTTCAGCTTTTTCAACCGCGGCGGGGATATCCTGACCTTCGATCCGCTCAACAAGCATGACCGTACCCAGAATGCGCATCTGCTCCTGTTCGGCCCGACCGGGGCGGGCAAGTCGGCCACGCTGTGTGCCGCGCTCTCCCAGCTGATGGCTGTGCATCGTCCGCGACTGTTTATTGCGGAAGCCGGGAACTCGTTTGGCCTGCTGGCCGACTTCTTTGACAGCCTCGGGCTGACGGTGAACAAAATCAGCGTCAGACCCGGGAGCGGCGTCAGCCTGCCGCCGTTTGCTGATGCTCACAAACTGGTGGAAGAAGGCCTGGCCGCCCAGGCCGTGGATGAGAGCGACCTGCCGGATATCGACACGGACGACGATGGCGAGGATGACAAACGTGACATTCTTGGTGAAATGGAAATCTCCGCGCGCATGATGATCACCGGCGGCGACCCGAAAGAAGAGGCTGACCTGAAGCGTGCCGACAGGGCGATGATACGTGAAGCGCTGCTGATGGCGGCGCATGCCACATATAAAGAAGGACGGCAGATGCTGCCGTCTGACCTGCAGCAGGCGCTGTATGACATCGCCTCTGATAATGATGAGGGCGTCATTAATGTCCGCAATGCCCAGCGCAAGGCGAAAGCGGCGGAGATGGCGGAATCCCTGGGCATGTTCACCCAGGCCGGCAGCTTTGAAGCGGAGCTGTTCAACCGCGAAGGGGCGCTGTGGCCGGAAGCGGACGTGACGCTGGTTGACCTGGGGCATCTGGCCCGTGAGGGTTATGAAGCGCAGATGGCCCTGACCATGGTTTCGATGACCAACATGATTAACAACATCGCGGAGCGTGACCAGTTCCTTGGCCGGGATATTGTCTTCACGGTGGATGAGGCACATATCGTCACGGTCAACCCGCTGCTGTCGCCGTATATGACCAAGGTGGTCAAGATGTGGCGTAAGCTCGGGGCCTGGCTGTGGCTGGCCACCCAGAACCTTAAAGACTACCCGGATATCGCTGAGAAAATGCTGAACATGGCGGAATGGTGGATTTGTCTGACCATGCCCCCGGAGGAGGTGAAAGATATCAGCCGCTTCCGCGCGCTCACGCCGGAGCAGGAATCGGTGCTGCTGTCCGCCAGTAAACTGTCAGGCTGTTATACCGAGGGCGTGGTACTGGCGAAACGGATTGAAGCGCTGTTTCGTGCCGTGCCGCCCAGCCTCTTCCTGGCTCTGGGCATGACGGAAAAAGAGGAGAAAGCCGAACGCCGGGCGCTGATGAATCAGTTTAACTGCAGCGAACTGGAGGCGGCAAAACGCGTCGCACTGAATCTGGACCGTCTGCGCGGTCTGACGGAGAATCAACAGGAGCATGCCACGGTATGATGACACTGAAGTACCCTGAACCCGCCATTCATGAGCACAGTGGCGGTGCGCTGTTCACCCTGTCGCCCCAGGGGGAGCCCGGCGTGCTCCCGGCGACCCATCAGCACCTGATGAGGCTGCGGGCAATGATCAAACAGCGACTGACCGGCCCGGTCAGAATGACCTGTCACCCGCACCGGGTGGGGCTCAGCAGCAGCGTGGCCATCTACCTTGAGGGAAAGCTGAAGCAGGCGGTAAACATTCTTATCACCGTGACGGGACAGGCGAGCTGGCCCCAGGAAGAGGAGTATGCGCATCCGCGCTGGTATATCACGGTGCCGGATTCGGCTGACCTGGTGTATCTTATGCTGTGGATCAACGGGCTGGACGTTTAAAACAGAAACTTGCCTTCACCAGGGGCCTGATAATAAAAATAACATAATGCTTTTTTTGATACCGGCCGCTGGGGCCGGTTTTTTTGTTATAACTGTTTTGTATATAAAGTTTTTTAAAGTACTCTAACCTTGATGCTAAGGTTTAAGTTTAACTACTTATTTATTGAAAGCCATGCTGATAGTGGTTTTTTTTAAAGAAATGATTACACTTTTCAAGTAACTATCATTTCATACATACGTTCCTTAATGGCAGGCTTAAGTAAGTGATGAAACATAATACATTCCGTAAGAAAGTTGAATTTAATAAAATTATTATCATCGATTCTTTATCTGAGAAGGATTATCACTCTGCGACAAGACTGTACGAGGATGTGAATGTTCAATGTGATGGTGAAGGGGTAGCATATGTAAATGCTCCAGATGCAGAGTCATTTCGTGATGTTATCCAAATGATAAAAGACAACTTTGACCCAGATATAAATACAGGGTTCAAACCAATCATCCACATTGAAGCTCATGGCTCAGCAGAGCATATGAGACTGGCTGATGGAAGCGTAATTCCTTGGGAAGAGCTTGCTGAAGACCTTAGGTGTATTAACAGATTCATGAAAAATTCGCTTATAGTTTTCATCGGAACCTGCTTTGGTTTTCATTTTATCTATAATAACCATAGCTTAAACAGGTTTACCCCTGCTTACCTTTGTATAGCTCCAAAGGAGAAAATTGATGCTGTCGATGTTGAAAGAGCATCTCAAACGTTTTATAGAAATCTTTTATCAACGGGAGACATCACAGCCTCAGCCGGTAAAGTTGATGCAAAACTCTTTTATACCTTTAATTCCGATTATATTTTCCACAAGGCATTTCATGAAGCTATGCTTCGTGGTCATAAAGGCAAAGCGTTACAGGAAAGGAAAGAGAAACTTTTGTCGCAAGCAATTTTACTCATGAAAGATAAATGGACTCAGATGAGTCCAGAGGAAAAATCAGATTACCTTCGAAAAGCGCGTTCTTTGTTTGATTGTATGGTTAAAAATAAGGGTGCGCTCAAAGCATATTTTAAACGATTTTCAATCTAGTTTATGGGATATGCAGATGACGCAGTCTTTGAGGAGATCTGGGCCAATATGCAGATTAATAATCAAGGTAAACTCTACTAAAGCACCTAAGGCTCCTAGACCATCAGATTAATTTTTAATTTGTGATTTTGAATTTATTGCGGCTTTTCTGAGCTGCCACGGGCACGCTGTCAGGCGATTCAGTCTGACGGAGTCCCGATTCATGAAACTGACCTCCCTTGTTTTCCTGCCGGCTCTTCTGCCGGCATCCGTACTGGCCGGCACTGTTCTCTTTACTGACAGCCAGCACCTGCCGGCAAACCTGCCCTCGGGCGTGCCGGTGGTGCTTCTCGATGGTCCAGACCGGCTGCAGGCCGACATGTTCGGAGAGCTGCCTGCAGACCCGCAGCAGGCTGAGGCACAGGTCAGGCAGGTTATGGCATCACCTGCCTGGCAACAAAAACAGCTGCAGCTGGATGATTCTTATCGCCAGGTGGTCCGGGCGTGGGAGCTGGGCATCAAAAAAGTGCCGGCGGTGGTATTCGATGACCGCGATGTGGTGTACGGCACCACGGATGTTGACGTGGCCACTTCCCTGCGTAACCGGGGAGGTGGCCAGTGATGACAAAACCCTCCCGCATTAAAACCACAGTGTGCTCGCTGGCGGTAGCCACCGTACTGGGTACGGCAACCGCGCCTGCGGCTATAGCCGCACTTAACACGGCGCAGATTATCGCCAGCGCCGTGTCGCAAAACTGTATCAGCTGGCGTGTCAGTGGCATCTGTTACTGGCTGTTCTGCACCCCCTTTGGCTGCAAGGTGCGCACGTCGGTCAAAGTCACCCACTTCATTCCTCAGACAGTCGTTTCGACCTATGTCGCGCCGGGCGGCAACCCGTGGCAGGAAATGGCGTTTGTCAGCCAGACTGCCGGCGGGCTGGAGAATGCGGCGACCAGCGGGCTCTCCGGTGTTTCTGCCGGCGGAGCTAATCCGGCCGATATGAAAAATCCCGGCCAGCGCAAGTCCGCCGTTCGTTTCAAGTATGCCGATGCGATTGGCCACCCGGCCACGTCCCTGATTGGCGGCAGTATTCCGGGCTATTCCTGTGATACCGCAGCCACCCCGTTAATGCGTAAGCGTATCGTTCAGACCGTCTTTTATTTTTCCCCGTGTTTCCTACCATGGACATTTTCGCGAACATGGACACTACCGTGGACAGAAACACGCCTTACACCAGAAGGCCCTGGATCACAGCTGCACTCAGCCTGCGCTTTAACGACGCCCTGACTTACCGTGAAATCGCTGAGCAACTGAACATCAGTACTTCCTCTATGCATAAA
>NZ_JNVB01000090.1 GCF_000770305.1 Erwinia oleae | reverse complement strand
GTGCTTATCCACTACCGGGCCGTTAAGATCCAGCGCCTGCCAGTTGAGTACTGAACCGGAATCGCGCATAGCCATGGTCAGCGCCACGCGTTCTGTCAGCGTCATATCGTGAAACCAGATAGTCATCGCCAGCGCGGCGATTTGCCCTTCGGAAACGGCGTTATCACGCACGCCGTTAATAAAGAAGCGAATTTCTTCTTCACTCAGCGCCTGACCATCACGTTTTTTTCGAATAATTTCTTGTGCCAGAAACACGGTGTCCCCCGGGACTAATAAGCAGATTTACTTTCAGCACTGGCGTGGCCCGCCGCATTCAACAGGCTGGAGAGCAGGCTTGAGGCGCCAAAGCGGAAATGACGCGGGCTGACCCAGTCGCTGCCCAGAATCTCATCGGCCAGTTGCAGATAGAGGGCCGCGTCTTCGGCGGTGCGCACGCCTCCGGCAGGTTTAAAGCCAACGGTCTGCTTCACGCCTTTGTCCGCGATAACGCGCAGCATGATTTCAGCCACCTCCGGCGTGGCGTTTACCGGCACTTTCCCGGTGGATGTTTTAATAAAATCGGCGCCTGCATCAATCGCGATTTCAGACGCTTTACGGATCAGCGCGGCCTCTTTCAGTTCGCCGGTTTCGATGATCACTTTCAGCAGCACGTCGGCGTCGGCGCAGGCTTCTTTACAGGCGCTGACCAGTTCGTAACCGATCTCCTCGTTGCCCGCCATCAGAGCGCGATAGGGAAAAACCACGTCAACTTCATCGGCGCCATAGGCGATGGCCGCATGTGTTTCAGCCAGCGCAATCTCAATATCATCGTTGCCGTGCGGGAAGTTGGTGACGGTAGCAATGCGGATATCCGGCGTGCCCTGCTCGCGCAGCGCCTTGCGGGCGACAGGGATGAAGCGCGGATAGATACAGATGGCTGCGGTATTGCCCGCAGGCGATTTGGCCTGATGGCACAGCGCAATCACTTTTTCGGCGGTATCGTCATCGTTCAGCGTAGTCAGATCCATCAGTTTCAGCGCGCGAACGGCGGCTTGGGTTGCATCAGTCATTTTTTTCTCCAGGAATGTAAGCACTCAATGTTAAAATTATAACATGCAAAGCTGCGGGAATTTAGTGATTACATTCACACTCAATGAACGTCAATAAAAGAGAAGTCTGAGAATGCACCAAACAGAAAATGTTATAATTGTAACATTTAAACCGGCGGGAACGGTTAAAGGTGAAACAGGCGGCGGGTATTGTCCCGAAGGGTTTTGGCGATCTCCTGCGGTGACTCATCACGAATGTCACACAGGCTGCGCCAGACATTTTTAATGCGCTCCGGGCGATTTGGCTGCCCCTGAAATCCCTGTAACGGCATATCCGGCGAGTCGGTTTCCAGCAGCAGAGAGGTAAGCGGAAGACGCGCCAGCGTATTGCGGGTTTTCGTCGCCCGCGCGTAAGTCAGGGTGCCGCCAACGCCAATCGCATAGCCGGCGCGAATGAAAGCCAGCGCCTGCTGCTCGCTGCCGGCAAAGCCGTGTACCACGCCACGGCGCGGCAAATCATGCTTTCGCAAATGCATCGCCAGCTTATCGTGAGCGCGTCGCGAGTGGAGGATAACCGGTAAATCGTATTTTTTTGCTAACCGTAACTGATCGTCCAGCAACGCCTGCTGACGTTCAAACTGAGGGTTATCCATATACAGATCCAGCCCGATTTCACCTATTGCGACCATTTTTTCAGGCTGCTTTTTGAGCCACGCTTCCAGCTGCGTCAGATGCGATTCGTGATACGCCGCAATGGCCATCGGATGGATGCCCAGCGCGGCATAAACCGGCAGATAGCGCTCTGCCAGCGCCATCATACCCGCGAAACGGTCGGCAGACACGCCCACGGCGATGATTTTTTCCACGCCAGCGTCAGCCGCCAGCCGCAGACTGTTCGCCTCGTCGCCGCAGAAAGGGGCAAAATCAAAATGACAATGGGTATCCACAAATGAAGGTGTCATACCAGTGTTCCTTACCGCTGTGAGCCAGCCCTGAAACAAAGAAGACCAGCCTGGGCTGGTCTTCATTAAAGCATACTGCGAATTGCAGGCTATAACTTCTTGCGGCCGGTAAACAGGCTGATCAGGAAGATAATGATACCTACAACGAAGACAATCTTGGCTGCCCACGCGGCTGTACCAGCCAGACCACCAAAACCTAACGCCGCCGCAATCAATGCGATAACCAGAAATATAATGCCCCAACGAAACATAAGCCTCTCCTTACCCTATTTTGAAAATGAACTGCTTCTGTTATTAAAACCTGCCGCTTTACGGCATAGCTGGTTATTGTGTTGCTGAACTTCCTTGCCCGGCCGCTGTTTTCACAGCGGCCTGAATGCCCGTTACGATTTCACGGTCAGATCGTTTTTAACGCTTTTAACGCCTTCAATTGCTTTAGCAATGCCTTCAGCACGCTCGAACTGCGCCTGAGTTTTCACTTCACCTGAAAGCTGCACCACGCCATTAGTGGTTTCAACTTTTACGTTACGTGAGGGCACAATATCGTCCGCTAACAGTTTAGCTTTAATTTCGCTGGTTGTTGCTGCATCACCTGCGTAGCCGCTAACGCTTGATTTTGTGCTGTCTTTTGCGTGTAGTTTATCGCTGACGGATTTGACACCCTCGACTTTTTTCGCCGCTGCAACAGCACGTTCTGCCTGATCCTGCGACGGAACAAAACCACTCAGCTCAACAACGCCATTGTGGGTTTTTACCGAGATATCCGTACTTTTAATCATGTCGTCGTCAACCAGGGCCGCTTTGACCTTGGCAGTGACGCCGCTGTCATCCATATACCCACCGACTTTTTTCATAGAACTATCGACTTTCGAACTCGCGCTGTCGGCAGTATTTTGTGCCTTGGTTGACATGTCTTCTGCCATTGCAGAACCACCAACAAGCGCAGAACCCACCAGTACAGCCATCAGAGTTTTAGCAATCTTAGTCTTGTTCATCGATTTCTTCCTTATTTGTACATGCACCTGCAATTACAGGCTTTCAACCACAAACGACGTGGCTGGAGTAGTAAGACGTTGCAGCTACCGCGCCGCATATTTTGCGTCCTGTAGAAGTAAATATAGACGGTAATCAGAAATTCACCGCTGCTTGCGATTGATATGATGGATAAATACACAAAAAGGTTTTTTTTAAGATGAGTCTGGAGAGATTTCAGTGACCTGAGGGGGGGCATCGGATAAAAAAAGCGATGCGCCCGGCATCGCTTTTGTCAGGGGAAGTGGGGCTTAGTGCTCGCGCGTTTTACGGAAGATGACGTCCGGGTAACGTTCCTGGGTGATATTAAGGTTCACCATGGTCGGCGCAATGTAGGTCAGGTTATCGCCGCCGTCCAGCGCCAGGTTGACTTCGTTTTTCCGCTGAAAATCCTCGAATTTTTTTGCATCGCTGCATTCGACCCAGCGTGCGGTGGCAACGTTAATCGCTTCATAAATCGCTTCAACGTTGTATTCGCTTTTGAGTCGCGCCACAACCACGTCAAACTGAAGCACACCCACGGCGCCAACGATCAGATCGTTATTGTGCACCGGGCGGAACACCTGTACCGCGCCCTCTTCCGAGAGCTGGACCAGCCCTTTAAGCAGCTGTTTCTGCTTCAGCGGATCGCGCAGGCGAATGCGGCGGAAAAGTTCCGGCGCGAAGTTCGGAATACCCGTGAACTTCATATTTTCGCCCTGAGTAAAGGTGTCGCCAATCTGGATGGTGCCGTGGTTGTGCAGGCCAATAATGTCGCCCGCCCAGGCTTCTTCCACGTGCGAACGGTCGCCGGCCATGAAGGTGAGCGCATCGGCAATCACCACGTCTTTGCCAAGGCGCACCTGACGCAGCTTCATGCCCTTCTCATATTTACCGGATACCACGCGCATAAAGGCAACGCGGTCGCGGTGTTTCGGATCCATGTTGGCCTGGATCTTAAAGACAAAGCCGGTGAATTTTTCATCGCTGGCGGTGACCGTACGGAGATCGGTTTTGCGCGGCATCGGTGAGGGCGCCCAGTCCACCAGTCCATCCAACATGTGATCCACACCGAAGTTACCCAGCGCGGTGCCGAAGAACACCGGCGTAAGCTGACCGGCAAGAAACGCCTCTTTGTCGAATTCATGAGACGCGCCCTGCACCAGTTCCAGCTCTTCCCGCAGTTGGGCCGCCAGTTCGTCACCGATGGCGTCGTCCAGATCCGGGTTATCCAGCCCTTTCACCACGCGAACCTCCTGAATGGTGTGGCCTTTGCCCGACTGGTAAAGATAGGTCTCATTTTTATAGAGGTGATAGACGCCTTTAAACAGCTTGCCGCAGCCGATGGGCCAGGTGATGGGCGAGCAGGCGATCTTCAGTTCGCTTTCGACTTCATCCAGCACTTCCATCGGATCGCGTATATCGCGATCCAGCTTGTTCATAAAGGTCAGGATCGGCGTATCGCGCAGACGCGTCACTTCCATCAGCTTACGGGTACGATCCTCAACGCCTTTCGCCGCATCAATCACCATCAGACAGCAGTCCACGGCGGTCAGCGTACGATAGGTATCTTCCGAGAAGTCTTCGTGGCCGGGCGTATCCAGCAGGTTGACCAGGCACTCGCGGTAGGGAAACTGCATCACCGAGGTGGTAATAGAGATGCCGCGCTGTTTCTCCATTTCCATCCAGTCTGATTTGGCATGCTGCGCGTTGCCGCGGCCTTTTACCGTTCCGGCAGTTTGAATGGCCTGCCCGAACAGCAGCACTTTTTCGGTAATGGTGGTTTTACCGGCGTCCGGGTGAGAAATAATGGCAAAAGTGCGACGGCGCGCGACCTCTTGCATAAAGGGTGCATTTGACATGACAGTTCTTCTGGTCCGGTGCTGTGTCTGCCTGACGGCAAAAATCACAGGTAATTAATCATCAATGGCCGGCATTTTCACCGATCCGGCGGTGATAAACAATGCGGAACGCGGCGTAAAGCGCAGAAATGGCAAACGTGCCGCAGCACGCTGCAAGTTGCCCGGTAATTTTAAAATTTTTTGCGTGGCAGCTTCCGCTTCAAAGACCAACAGGCCGCGTCAGCGCCTGCCGCGCCTTCTCAAATTTGTCGCGACACTGGCAGCCTTCAAGATGATCGTTGATCAGCCCAAGCGCCTGCATTAATGAAAACGTGGTGACCGGCCCGACCCACGTCCAGCCGCGCTTTTTCAGCGCCTTCGACATACGGCTCGCCTCCGGTGAGGTTTTCGTGGTGCGCCAGTAGTGGGGATCGATGCGCGCCGGGCGATCTTCTGGCGCAGGTTCAAACTGCCAGAACCAGGCGGCAAGCGAACCCGCTTCATCCACCAGTTCAATAGCCCGCTGCGCATTATTAATGGTCGACAGGATCTTGGCGCGGTTACGCACAATGCTTTTATCGTTTAGCAGACGGGCCACGTCCTCATCGGTAAACGTCGCCACGATGTGAAAATCGAAATCCGCAAAGGCCCGCCGAAAATTTTCGCGTTTGTTATAGATAAGCTGCCACGACATGCCGGAGTGAAAACCTTCCAGACAGACCTTTTCAAACAGACGGCGATCGTCAACCACCGGCCTGCCCCACTCGTTATCATGATAGTCCGGCATGGCAGGCTGCCAGTAGCAGCAAATCCGGCCATCGCTGGTTTCGATCAGGCCTGCATCAGCGTGCTTTTCATCCATCAATTTTCTCCTCAAGTGCTCGTTCAGGACAAACGTCAGGCCAGAGGTAATGCTATACCTGCCCCCTCTGGTTTGGTTTTTTCCAGCGAAGAACGCTATGGTTAGCCACTCACCTAACGATAAGGACACTTTTGGTTATGAGCAACAATGACTATCAGCCAGCCAAAGTCTGGACAGAAAAGAAAGGCACCGGCGGCACCTGGGGCAGCATTAACCGCCCTACCGCAGGGCCACGCAGCGAGGTCACGCTGCCGCAGGGCAAGCATCCGCTCCAGCTCTACTCAATGGGCACGCCGAACGGTCAGAAGGTGACGATTCTGCTGGAAGAGCTGTTGGCGCTGAACGTTAATGATGCAGAATATGACGCGTATCTGATCCGCATCGGCGAAGGCGACCAGTTTGGATCGGGTTTTGTTGAGGTGAATCCGAATTCAAAAATTCCTGCGCTGCTGGACGTTTCGACGACTCCGCCAACGCGCGTGTTTGAATCTGGCGCTATTTTGCTCTATCTGGCCGAGAAGTTCGGGCATTTCCTGCCAAAAGACGCCGCAGGCCGCACCGAAACGCTGAACTGGCTGTTCTGGCTGCAAGGCTCCGCGCCTTACCTCGGCGGTGGTTTCGGCCACTTTTATAGCTACGCGCCGGAGAAAATTGAATACGCCATCGACCGTTTCACCATGGAAGCCAAACGCCAGCTTGACGTACTGGATCGCCAACTGGCGCAGCATCGCTATATCGCAGGTAATGAATACACCATTGCCGATATTGCTATCTGGCCGTGGTACGGCGCGCTGGTTCGCGGGCAGGTTTACAACGCCGCAGAGTTTCTGGATGCAGGTTCCTATCAGCACGTCAACCGCTGGGCGGAAGAGATTGCGATGCGGCCAGCCGTGCAGCGCGGACGTATAGTAAATCGCACCTTTGGCGAACCCTCAGAGCAGCTACACGAACGTCATGACGCCGCCGATTTCGACCTTAAAACGCAGGATAAGCTGGCGAAGTAACGCCGCAGAAAGCAGGACAAACTGGTCTGACGTGGGTCAGGCCAGAGTTTGCTGTTCGCATGGCGACGGCATCAACCGGACTTTTACCGAAGCAGTGCTCAGCTATTAGCGACTTTTACCGATAACAGTAGAAATCCCCCTGTTACGAGAGAAGAAAGCGATGGCCAGAGCAACTCCCCCCCTTACATCTCCGCCGTGCCCGGCTGCCTGGCCGAGAAACTCCGTGAGCTGGCAGATCTGATCGAAGTGCGCAGCCCTGAAATTGTCGCCACCGACGTGGCGTACAGTACGGACAGCAAAGGTCATCACCTGACGACCTATACGGTGGTGCAGGCGCCGCGTATGGAGTGAACGCATTCGCATTTCTTCCTGCCGCATCTGACGTTGTCACGCCTCTGCCCGGCTTTTCGATCGGACGGTGGAAATAAACTCTGATGCTCTGTAAATAATCAGGTGGTAAAGTAAACCCAGGTTATTTATGAGGTTAAGTTATGCATAAAAAATATGCGGCGTCACAAATGATTTTTCACTGGCTAACGGTTTTGCTGCTGATTATTGCCTATTCAACAATTGAGCTGAGAGGGCTGGCAGAGCGCGGTACCTGGCAGAGAAGTGCGATAATCATCACCCACTTTAGCGCCGGTGCTTGTGTGTTACTGATCATGCTAACCCGTTTATACCTGCGTACGCGCCACAAAACGCCGGAAATCGTGCCACCGGCCCCACGCTGGCAGATCGGGCTTTCTCATCTCGTCCATACCTGCATTTACGCGCTCTTTATCGCGTTGCCTGTATTGGGCCTCAGCTCGCGTTACCTGCGAGGGAATGAGTGGAAACTGTTCGGCATCAGCATGCATGTGTCGGGTTTACCCAATCCCGATCTTGCTTCCACACTGATTGACTGGCATGAAACACTGGCACCCGCTGGCTATTGGCTTATCGGGCTGCATACAGTGGCCGCGCTCTTTCATCATTATTTCCTTCGCGATAATACGCTGCTCAGAATGTTGCCTTTCGGCAATAACAGGGAGCAGTAAACACCTGCTCGGTTGAGACTGCCGGCGTTACGCAGCCGTCTTCTGCACTGATTATCCGCTCGTCCCGGAGGTTATAGATGCTTTGGCTCTTTACTAAGTACGCGTTGACCGCATTGCTGGTGGTGCTGATTTCCGAGACGGCAAAACATAACGACAGGCTGGGCGGCTTGCTGGCGGCATTGCCGCTGGTAACGGTGCTGGTGCTCATCTGGATGAAGCTGGAAGGACTGCCGCAGGCAAAAATTGCCGCGCATGCCTGGTACACGTTTTGGTACGTCGTGCCGACCCTGCCGATGTTTATTTTGTTTCCTTTTTTCTATCAGCGCATCGGCTTCTGGCCTACGCTGGCCATATCGTGTGCGATGACCATCGTGATATTTTTACTTTGGGCGAGACTACTAAAGCGATTTGGCGTTTACCTGATGTAGGGCGTTTTTTCTTACTCTTTAAAGAGCACGGATGCGTTCCGCCACGTGATCTCAGAGAACTGTTTTGCAGCTCTCTTTCGAATCCGCCGCTGTAAAAAGGCGCGTCGTCAGTTTATCTGCCGAGAATATTATTCACCGCAGCGAGATGTCCCGCTTTGTCTCTGTGATTGGAGATAACCTGGATGATGGTAAATTTCTTGTTAGCGGTGGCGAGTAACGTCGCCTGTAGTACATCGTTAACTCCCATATTGCTGGTCGCTTCGATGTGATACACCTGCATACCCTTAACATTTTCAGTGGTTTCGCTGGTGACGTGATAAGCCGGCGAGGCCTGCTTTTGTTTGTCCTTGATGACTTTCATGCTGTCGAGAAAATCAGTCTCGCTGATACCGCGGGCCACCAACGGAACGTCCTCTTCGCCAATAATCAGCACGCGTTTGGCCTGCTTGTTAACATACATTTTGCCTGGCGCACCGCCCGGAACCGGCTGGACTTCGTAACCCTGTAATTTAAAAGGCAGTTTACCGTCCAGCAGCGTCAGCGTTTCGGTCTTTGCTTCAGCCGTGGTCGCTGGTTTGACTTCAGCGGCAGATGCCATAACAGCCATTCCGCCGAGCGTAGTCACCAGGCATAACGCGCCCATAATATTTAACGTTTTTCTCAACTTCACGTCGAACTCCTTCATGCTGTTAATTTCCCTGTTGCGCTGGCGTATCGTCAGTACGCTAAATATCCACAATACAGGAGAGAGTTACTTCATCAGGTCGTAAATACATATTCCAGCACCAAACAAAAACAGAATAACCGGCCAATAAAGAACCGGAATCAAAAAGAACTTATGTGTTTTTTCGGGCGCAATCATTGGTTGGCTTTGAGTCACCTTAGCAAGGTAATCCAGCAGTTTTTCCTGTTTGATCGCATAAACAAAGGCGGTGCACAGCACAGCGGATACGATAAACGTCGCGCCGGTTGCCCATAAGTGCGTGGCAAAATAGCCATCGACCCAAATTATATCGAACAGCCATTTACAAAGAACGTAGGCCGCACAAATTAAAACGGCAATGAAAAAACCCACTCCGCTCCAGACTATCATCCGTTTTATCCTTGAATTTTAAATCGAACCCGGCATACTTCCCGCTAAAATTAACGTATTTTTTACATTATGGCAAGAGGTTCTTTACTTATGATTTATCGTGGTGCCGGAATTATGACGCTTTTAACGCCAGTCTGTATGGTCCTGTTGATAATGTGGTTATTTCCCGATCCGACGGTCAAAGCCGGTAATACATCACTGGCGCAGTTTCTTATCGGCGTGGGCATTGGCTCTGCGATTAATACCGTAGTGGGATTTTTACTTAACCGAAGAATTCATAATGATGGCGTGCATCATCATTTTTTTTATATTCCAATGCAGTGGCCAGCTTTAGCGATATGCGTTATCTGTGCGGTTACTTTCCTCTTCACAAAACACAAAATACTTTAAATCAGCAAGTTAACTATAAAACCAGCCAATAACTCGTTGGAGTCGTAATGAATCAGCGGATCGGAAGCACTGAAAAAGGTAAACCGGAGAAAGCTTACAGTGCTAAATGGCGGGCACGTTTTGATTTCTTTGATTTACATGGTGCGCCCAACGCACCGGGCTACAAACCTGCGCTAAAAATGCTGCCCTACAAGCAAAAAGTTAAAATCAATTTCAATTTTATTGCCTTCTTCTTTGGGCCGATTTATCTGTTTTTTCTCGGTCTCTGGAAGAAAAATATAACGCTAATTGTGCTTATCATAGCCATTAGTACTGGCCTGAATATAACCTTTACTTTGTCAGGGACAGCCTGGCCAAAGTATCTCGACGCCGGGTTGGGGTTTGGATTTAATGTAGCGTACGGCATTGCGACTAACTATGCGTATTACCTGAAAGAGAAAAAAGGCGAGCAGGGGTGGAGCCCTTTTAAAGGAATGCGCTGGTAATGCTGTCACTCAGTTTTCGCTGACAGCGACTGAGCATCCTGTCGATGGAAAACATGAAAAAAGTGCATGCCATAAAAAAATGTCTGAAACTTTAATTATTGCTTGTTCCGGGCGCCTGAAAATTGTCTTATAGCCAGGTTGTGGTATTTATAAATCAACTTGAGCTGACATATGCAGAGAAGGATCTCACGCCATTTTCACTATACCGGGGATCCTTTTCTACATTGCCTGATACACGCAGCTTCTTCCCTATCGACAGTTAGCGAGTTTATTATTTTGGATAAATTAACGGCATTGAAGAAAGGTTATGCAAAGGTATGCCTCTGGCTTCTGATCACACTATTTTTAGTTCCTGCGATCGCGCTTGTATTTGCTGAATATGGCAAGAGCCAGCTTAACCAGCAATATACGCAGATCTTTATTGAGGATGCCCGAGCGCAAAGACAGGATATCGGTCAGCTCACAGCATTCCTTCATCAGAATCCCCCTTCCAGCGTTTGCGGGCCGGTCGCAGAGAACCTGCTCGATTATAAAAATGCAGTCTGCGCACAGAACTCTGAACTGTGGCAATTCTCTATGATGGATAAACTGGCATTCTGGACGCTGATCGCCAGCGTTGTAGTGGTACTGATGGTACTGCTCTTCAGCGCCCTGGCATTTAAAAGCCGTCAGGGGCAGCTGCTGAGCCTGACGCTGGCTCGTCCGTTTCTGATGCTCGCCAGCACGCTGGAAGTGCTGGTGCAAGGCGCGATGCTGGTGTGGCTATCTTTTTGGTGCACTGCCTTTTTCACGCAAACCTACTATCCAAAAGTGGTGATTGCGGTCGGTCTGATGGTGTTGGGTGGTATTTACTACATCATTAAAGGCATCTTTAAAAAGCTGCCACCTGAGGAGAGCATTGAAGGCGAAGTGGTCACGCGTGAAGCCGCGCCTGCGCTTTGGTCACGAGTTGATGCGCTGGCTGCCAAAGTGGGTACCACGCCGCCCGACCACATCGTTGCCGGTATTGATATCAACTTCTACGTCACGGAAGCGCCACTTAGCGTCAATGAGCATCAGCTTTCTGGTCGTAAGCTTTACGTCAGTATTCCACTTCTTCGCCAGTTGACCACGGCACAGGCTGACGGCGTCATGGTGCATGAGCTTACACACTTGCATGAGGGCGATACCGCCTCGGGCGCTTTATTGGGGCCAAAGCTACACCGTTTCGATCTCTATATGCAGTTAATGGGCAGGAATGTGGCGACGCTCATCGTCTTTTACCCGCTATACCTGTATCGCATACTGTTTGAACTGGCGTGGCAGCGTAACAGTCGTGAACGCGAGTTTGTGGCTGACCTCAACGCATCAACGCTGATTTCACCCGCTGCCATTGTTGAATCGCTGATCAAAGTTTCCGCCTATGCCAGCTATCGCACTGAAGTTGAGCGAAATCTTTTCGAGAACGGAACGTTGCATGAGAACGAGCTGGGGATCGGTAAAGCGATTGCCGGCGGGCTGCCTCAGCACGTTAGTTCGCCAGATTTTGTCAGCATGATGCGCGAGCAGAATGTACCGCACCCGTTTGACTCACACCCACCGCTGGCCGACAGGATGCGCAACGTGGGTTATACGGTCGAAGAAGCTGGCTATGCCGCTATCGCATCTGAATTGCCGACAGAAAGCTGGGTTGATCTGATGCCGGTTGCTGAACATATTGAGCAACAGCTGTGGCAGAAATACGAGCGTAATTTCTCTTCCGCCCATGAGGAGAGCCTGGCATGGCGTTTTCAGCCGACGGGTGAAAAAGAAACGGCGTTGGTGCTGAAACATTTCCCGAATGTGCTCTTTACGCTGAAAAATGGTTCTCAGATCGAAATCACCTACCAGGGCATTGTGAAGCCGGAAAGTGCTGAGTTACTGGCGTGGGATAATGTTAAAAACATCAATGTGACCCGCAGTTTTGGACGGGATACGCTTTATGTGCAACATAAGCAGCCTGACGCGCAAGGCAAAAAACGCAGTGAGATCCGCCTGCCGGGTCTGAAAAAGGACATTGAAAACTTTAAAAACACGCTGGGTTATTACTGGCATCGGCATCAGACGGTGCGGGCGATGGCATCGCAACAGGAATGAATCAGGGCAGTCATTAACGTTGTAATGTTTAGCATACTCACGTAATTAAGGCAGATCGCGGCATGGACGTCGCGCTCTGCTTTGCCGCATCTGCTGACGCACATTATCATGCCGGAAGATTACCAAAAGTGAATGGCACGATTATGCGGGGTGGTGACATATTACCGCCACCTGCTACTTACGCAGCCCCAGCCTGCATCTGAAGGGCGCCTGGCTCCGCGAGGCGGGATTTGATACCGGCGGCCCAGTCACGGTGAAGATCGACGAAGGACGTCGAACTATCACCGTTGAGCCGCAGGCTGACAGATGAAATAAAAAAGCCGGAAGGATCGTCAGGATCACTTCCGGATATATGAATATTTTAAGTTGTTATTTGATAAAGTTCTTTTCGCAACTTATCTAACTGTTCATTTTCCTTTTTTAAAGGATTTCCATTACTGTGCAAAACTAAATCATTGAAAGATCCCATGCCACCATAGGCCGTTCTTATATTATAAACACCTTCATGATAATCATCATCCAGTTGTCTTAAACACTTGTCAAAATATCTGACCCAGGGTACTTCGCCATTATCTAATAGCATTCTTATTATTTCTTTTACTACTCGTTTAATTTCATCTTTCATAGCAGCGGCCATTTTCCTATCACTGTTCCTACGTTCCAGGGTTCTAATATAACTATCTGCTCTGTCCCACCAAGATAGAAACCATTCTGATAACCAACCTCGCCCACATAAACTTTAGTACCCACAGGGATTTTTATTTCATATACACTATCAAGTGGTGAAGCAGAGCCATTAGGCCATTTTGGTAATACTGCTTTATCTACTCGTGCCTGGATAATACTTTGTGGCTTATCCAAACTAAAGAAACGACCAAATGGATTTGTTGTCACTCCAGCCCGGAAAAAAGATGTATCTTGAGAAAGGATTATTTCTCTATATTTCCCACCAGAGAAAGTTTCAGCTAAGTCTTTATCTAAAGGCCCAGGTTTTATTGCTGAGTATCTGCCAGTCTCTTTCCCAAGAGAACACCCACTCAACCCCAGCGGATCAACCCAGTTCAGCGCATTCGGTGCATACGCATACTCATTCAACCCACCCGCCAGCCCCACCAGGTCCGGCTGCGTGAACCGTCCGCAGTCCGGATCGTAGTACCGGAACAGAGTGTAATGAAGCCCCGAATACTCGCCTCATCCATGAGGCTCGCCCCTCCGGGGCCAGCGCTTGCGCGCTGTTCAAATTTGTTCCCGACAAATTTGTCCCTGTCCGGGTACTGTCCCTGCATCCGCAGGTTCTGCGGGTAAACCGGCCCCTTCAGCGGTGCCTCGCGCAGCAGTTTTCCCCACGCGCTGTTGTCACCCTGCCAGCACACCCCGCCCGCCGCATCCGTCAGTCGCTCCGGCGTGCCGTTCGGCGCGCAGTGATACCAGTAAATCGCCGGGTCGCTCACCCCGTCAATACGGGCCAGCGGCTCATAGCTGTCCGGGTCCGCATACACGTACGTCAGCGGCACGTCCCCGCGGATTTCCTGCAACAGACGCAGCCCTTCCCAGACAAAATACGTGGTGCGGGGATGCCCCGGCGCCTCTCCCTGCCGGGCGCGGCGG
>NZ_JNVB01000009.1 GCF_000770305.1 Erwinia oleae | reverse complement strand
CCGGAACAGCGCGGGCGTCAACTGCGCCGGAGAGAGCCAGCCGCCGAGGGGATAGGTGATGCCGCCGCAGCCGGTTTTAACACCGCACAGCGCTTCCGCTTCCGCCTGCGTCACCGCGCGGGCGATCGCTTCCGGCAGGCGCATCGTCAGCATTTTCGCAATTTTTCCGGCGCTCTTTTCATCCCACGCAAGCTGCGTAACGCCGCACCACTGATGATCGAACGTGACATCGAGCTGATCTAACAGGCGTCGTGCAAAGGTAAAGGCCGCAGGGAAAAAGGTTGCCAGCGCTGGATCGTGATGATTGAGCAGCGGATAGAGCGCGCCCTGACGGTTCCCCGATGCGCCTGCGGCAGGCTGCGCATCGGCGCTGTACAGCGTCACTTTTTTGCCGCGCCGTAGCAGCGCAAGAGCGAGAAGGGCGCTGCTGATGCCGCCGCCAATTAGCGTGATCTCACCGCATTGCGCCTGCGGCCGTGCATACCAGGGCGTTCGCGGTGGCGTCGCATCTGCCCGGGTCATCACGCCGCCCAGCATCTCCCGTTTGGGGCCGAAACCTTTACGTTTTTCCATGCTGAAACCGGCGTCGATCAGTCCACGCCGCACAAAACCGGCGGCGGTAAAGGTAGCGATTGTGCAGCCCTGGCGGGCCAGTCGCGCCATGCATGCAAACAGGTCAGGCATCCACATCTCCGGGTTTTTCGCCGGCGAAAAACCATCCAGAAACCAGGCGTCGACCTGCTGATTCAGGCTGTCATCAAAACTGTCTGTCAGCGCATTAATATCCCCCAGCCACAGGTCGAGCGTCACGCGTCCGCCGTCCAGCAGCAGCCGATGACAGCCGGGCGTTGCCGACGGCCACTGCGCGCGTAGCGCAGCGGCATAGTCGGCCAGCTCGGGCCAGTGAGCGTGGGCGCGAGCCAGATCGGTCGGACTAAGCGGAAATTTCTCACAGCTGATGAAGTGCAAACGCTGTAGTCTGGCTTCAGGCTGCTGCTGTCGAAAAACATCAAAGCACTGCCACAGCATCAGAAAATTCAGGCCGGTGCCGAAACCTGTCTCGGCGGTGATAAAAAGATCGCGCGGATGGTCGCTAAACCTGGCAGGAAGCCGATTGCCGCCAAGGAAGACGTGGGCGGTCTCCTGCGGGCCGTTTTCATTAAAGAAGTACACATCGCCAAACGCTCGGGATACAGGTGTACCCTGTTCATTCCAGTTCAGCTCAGCATGTTCAACAGGCGTGGTTTTCACGGCGGAAGCTCGGTTATCAGGCGGTGGCGCGATTGTAACGGTGTGATCTCACCTACGCAAATTTACACAAGCTAACCGCTGATCGGACTTGTTCGGCGTACAACTGTAAGCTAAAGTGCTCCTCGAATCTTGATAATCGTATCCTAATAAAGAAGTGATGAGGTATTGAATGAAACGTGCAGTGATTACTGGCCTGGGAATCGTTTCCAGCATTGGTAACAACCAGGAAGAAGTCCTGGCGTCCCTGCGTGAAGGTCGCTCCGGCATTACCTTCTCTCAGGAGCTGAAAGATTCCGGCATGCGTAGTCACGTCTGGGGTAACGTTAAGCTTACTAAAGATGAAATCACCAGCCTGATCGATCGTAAAGTTCTGCGCTTTATGAGCGACGCGTCCATTTATGCCTACATCTCTATGCTGGAAGCGGTGAAAGATTCCGGCCTCACCGTTGAGCAGTATCAAAACAATCCGCGCGTGGGCCTGGTGGCCGGTTCCGGCGGCGGGTCGCCTATTAACCAGGTGGCCAGCGTTGACGGCATGCGCGCAAAAGGCCTGCGCGGCGTCGGCCCGTATATGGTCACCAAAGCCATGGCATCTGGCGTTTCTGCCTGTCTGGCTACGCCGTTTAAAATTCACGGCGTGAACTACTCGATCAGCTCTGCCTGCGCCACCTCCGCGCACTGCATCGGTAACGCCGTCGAGCAGATCCAACTGGGCAAACAGGATGTGGTGTTTGCCGGCGGTGGTGAAGAGCTGTGCTGGGAAATGTCCTGCGAGTTCGATGCCATGGGCGCGCTCTCCACCAAATATAACGACTCGCCTGAGAAGGCTTCCCGCACCTATGACAGCAGCCGCGACGGTTTTGTTATCGCTGGCGGCGGCGGTATGGTGGTGGTTGAAGAGCTTGAGCACGCACTGGCGCGCGGCGCGCACATTTATGCGGAAGTGGTTGGCTACGGCGCCACCTCTGATGGTGCAGATATGGTTGCGCCGTCAGGCGAAGGCGCGATGCGCTGTATGCGTCTGGCGATGCAGGGCGTGGATACGCCAATTGACTATCTGAACACCCACGGCACCTCCACGCCGGTGGGCGACGTGAAAGAGCTGGGCGCCATCCGTGAAGTGTTTAACGATGCCGTGCCAGCAATGTCCGCCACCAAAGCGATGACCGGTCACTCGCTGGGCGCTGCGGGCGTGCAGGAAGCCATCTATTCGCTGCTGATGCTTGAACACGGTTTCATCGCGCCAAGCATCAACATTGATGAGCTGGATCCGGCCGCCGAAGGCCTGAATATCATCACCAAACCCACCGAACAGACGCTGACCACCGTCATGTCGAACAGCTTTGGCTTTGGTGGCACCAACGCCACGCTGGTGATGCGCAAGCTGTAAGCGTTGGCTAATAAAAAAAGGGATGCGCCGCAGGGCCATCCCTTTTTTTGCCTCAATACGACCTACTCGCCGCGCAGCACTTTGCCGACATTCCCGGCGGGATGCACCGCCAGCAACTGCTCCCTGCCGAAACCACTCTTCGCCATCAGTCCGGCAATCATGCCGTCAAACAGCGCCAGCACCACCACGACCGAGGTGGTTGCCAGCATCTTCAGCGGGTCGATCTCCTCCACGCGCGGCGTCAGCAGCAGGCAGTCCGCTGCGCGGGCAAGTAGAGAGTCGGGATTTTCAGTCACGGCGATCACGCGCGTGCCTTTCGCCTTCACCGTGGGCAGCAGGCGGGTCAGTTCGTCTGAGTTGCCGCCGCGCGACAGCATGATCAGCACGTCGTCCGCGCGAAGAAAACCGATGTCGCCGTGGGCCGCATCCGCCGCGCTCAGCCAGATGGCCGGTTGCTCGATGCAGGCCAGCATATGGGCGATTTTACGCGCCGCAATGCCGGAGGTGCCGATGCCGGTAACGGCAATTTTTCCCGGACAGTCAGCCAGCAGATTAAGCACCGCCAGCCACTGTTGGCGATCGATATCCTCTTCCAGCCGCGCCAGCGTGCGGCTCCAGGTTTGCCAGCCAGCCTGCGCCTGCTGCCAGGCATCTGCGTCGTTCATCATGCCTCCTGCATCATCTGACGGTATTTCATGTGATCGTGATACAGCTCGCGAAAGACGCGGTATTTACGGTCGTAATAGCGTTTGATCTCATTGGTTTGCGGGGTGACGGTTTTACCGGTGCGGCTCATGGCGTTCATTGCTTCCGGCAGGGACTCATACAGGCCCGCCGCAACGGTGCCCATTATCGCGCTGCCAAGCAGCATCGCTTCGCTCTCTTCCGGCAGCAGCATGGCGCAGCCGGTGGCGTTAGCGTGTTCCTGCACAAACACCGGATTTTTGGTGCCGCCGCCGCTGGCCATAATGGTATCGATGCTGTAGCCGGTTTTGTTCATCGTTTCGATGATATGCCGCGTGCCCAGCGCGATAGCCTGAATCGTCGCCAGATAATGCAGCGCCATATCTTCCGGCGTACGTGACAGCTTCAGGCCGGTCAGCACGCCGGTGAGGTGGGGATTGGCGCGCGGCGAGCGGTTGCCGTGGAAGTAGGGCAGCATATGAATATCTTTGGTCAGAAAGGCGATATTCTCCGGCTCGCCCGCCATTTTGCGTAGCAAATCGTTAAGCATTTCATAAATGGTTTTACCCTGCGATTTGCCCTGTTCACGCAGCGCGCTGTAGCACGGGTGCGACTGAATAATGTGATCGATGAGCGCGCCGGTGGCCGACTGGCCGCCTTCGTTCAGCCAGAAATCCGGCAGTGCGGCAGAGAAATAGGGGCCCCAGACGCCTTTGATAAAACGCGGCTCGCGGGAGATCGCCATGTGACCGGTCGAGGTGCCGCCGATCAGCGCGATACGGCGGTCGAAATCCGCATGTTCGCCCGATGCCCCGGATGCGCCTAACGTGCCGAGGCTGCCCGCATGGGCGTCAATTATCGAGACGCTGACCGCCGTGCCGGGCAGCAGGCCCATCTCCTGCGCCGCACGCTGCGTCAGGCCGTGGCCCAGCGGCTCGCCCATGGTTTTCACGCTGCGGCCGATTTTCGCCGCCTCATGTTCCAGCAGATCTTCCAGGCCAATCTGGCGGAAATAGCTCTCGTCCCAGCGTTTCTCATGGCCCATGTAGGTCCATTTGCACACCAGCGAGCAGAGTGAGCGCGTTTCGTCCTGGGTGGCGCGCCAGGTCAGGAAGTCCGGCAGATCAAACAGGTGACCGATATTCTGCCAGCTGTTAGGCATATGCTGTTTCAGCCACAGCAGTTTGGGCGTCTGCATCTCTGGCGAAATCACGCCGCCAACGTAGTCAAGCACGCGATGCTGCGCGGCATTGATGCGTTCGGCCTGGGTAATCGCGCGATGATCCATCCACACAATAATGTTCTGTTCGCTGCGCCCGGACGGGCTCACCGTCAGCGGCTTGCCCTCTTTATCCAGCACCACCAGCGAACAGGTGGCGTCAAAACCAATGCCTTTGATCTGTACCGGATTGATATTGGTCTGGTTAACCGCATCACGTACAGAGTCGCAAACCGCCTGCCAGATATCATCTGACGACTGTTCAACAAAATCAGCCTGTGGGCGGAAAAGCGCAATTTCACGGCTGGCCTGGCCCATCATCCGGCCCTGGGTATCAAAAATGCCTGCCCGCGCGCTGCCGGTTCCCACGTCCACACCCAGATAGTAACTTGTCATTGTTAGCCTCGTCCGTCAGGTTCTGCGATTCTGTAATGCAATAAACAGGATGAGAACGCCGCCCCAAAGCGCCATGGTGAGGTAACTGCTCACGCCCAGCAGATTGAGGCCGCTCTCCAGCATTTGTAACACGATCAGCGCCAGCACCAGGCCGACCACCCGACCAAAGCCGCCGTCGGGATTCACCCCGCCAAGCACCGAAGCCAGAATGGTCACCAGCAGCCAGGATTCGCCGTAGCCCGCCTTGGCGGAGTTAAACATTGACATCATCAGCAGCGCCGCGCCCCAGCTCAGCAGTGCGGAAAGCACATAAACGGTCACCTGTACCCGCGCGGTATTCACGCCGCTGAAGCGCGTCGCTTCTTCGTTTGAACCCAGTAGATAGATGCTGCGGCCGAGCGTGGTGTGCTCCAGCAGCACCCACAGCAAAAAAGCCACCAGCAGGAAAATGAATAGCGCAACCGGTACGCCGAACAGATCACCATTGCCGAGGTACTGGATCAGGGGCGGAAAGCCCGAAATCACCGCGCCGTTAGAGAGCAGGATATTCAATCCGGCGATCAGCGTCATGGTGCCGAGCGTGGCGAGGATCGGCGACACGCCAACCACCGCGATCAGCAAGCCGTTGAGTGTGCCAATCGCTACCGCCAGCAGCGCACCCGCCAGCAGCGCCAGCAGCAGATACTGCGGGCCGGCATGGGTGGTAATGATCCACGCCATCAGCAGCGAGCAGGCGTTGGCGCTGGCAATAATCGACAGATTAATGCCGCCGGTGAGCATGGTCAGCCCCATTCCCAGCGCCAGCAGCCCAAGAACCGGGAGCTGCGTGGCGATGGACTGGAAGTTGCCCATACTGAAGAACCTGCCGCCCAGCGTGAAGGAAAACAGCGCCAGCACCACCGCGATCATCAGCATCTGGAGCTTAATAATGCGGTCGCCGGGTAACGCTTTAATCAATCGCTCCATCTCATACTCCCTTCGCCAGTTTGCGTTTTTCATTCCACGCGGTGGCGCTGATGCTAATTAAAATAATCAGACCGCTGAACACCATGTGCCAGTACGAAGAGACCGCCAGCAGCGTCAGTCCGTTTTGCAAAAAGGCCAGCAGCAGTACGCCAAGCAGCGTGCCGATGAGAGAACCGCGCCCGCCGGTCATGCTGGTGCCGCCAAGCACCACCGCCGCCAGCACGGTCAGCTCGTAGCCCACCAGCGAGTTCGGCGCAACGGACTGCGTGGTCTGGGCCTGTACCACCGCGGCAACGCCCGCCAGCAGGCCCATATAGCCGTAAACGTAAAAATGCAGCGTCAGCAGGTTCATGCCCAATCGCGAGGCGGATTCCCGATTGCCGCCCATGGCGTAGATCTGCCGCCCCAGCCGGGTATAGCGCATCAGCACGCCGGTGACGATAAATACCGCCAGCAGGCAGAGCAGGGGCAGGGTCAGGCCGTATTCGTACCCGTCCGCCGCCGTGAACGAGAGCCAGTTGATGCCGTTCATAAACCAGTCAGGGAAACCGTACAGCCAGGTCCCGTTGGTGAACCAGACCAGCAGCCCGTAAAAGAGATTCAGCGTGGCGATGGTGATAATGATGGCTGGCACGCGCAGGTAATAGACCAGCGCGCCGTTAATCAGGCCGAGTGCCAGCCCGCAGAGCATGG
This sequence comes from Erwinia oleae, assembly GCF_000770305.1. GTDB lineage: Bacteria > Pseudomonadota > Gammaproteobacteria > Enterobacterales > Enterobacteriaceae > Erwinia > Erwinia oleae. The sequence goes on along the minus strand of NZ_JNVB01000009.1, from coordinate 74,508 downwards.
CAACGGCAAAGACCACAAGGAAGTTGCCGCCGTGCGCCAGCATGGTACTGGCCATCACATACTGCGCAATGGCGGTCATCGCCGGAAAAGAGATATCGATGCCGCCCGCGATCAGCACCACAAACAGCCCGCAGGCGAGAATACCCAGAATGGCATAGCTGGTTGCCACATCCGTCAGGTTGCCGAGGGTCAGAAACTCAGTGGTGCGCAGGCTGAGGCCCAGCACCAGCAGCAGGATCAGCATCCCAAGCCAGAACTCATGATGACTGATGATATGTCGCAGCTTGTTATTCATTGACCACTCCGGCGATCTCTTCTTCTTTACATTGATGCGGCGCGAAGCTGGCAACCAGCTCGCCTTTGCGCATCACCAGCACCCGATGACTGTTGTAATACGCTTCCGGGATCTCATCGCAGATCATCAATACCGCCATGCCGGACTCGGCCAGATCGCGGGCGATGCGATAAATTCCCTCTTTGTTGGCGATATCCACGCCGACGGTGGGCGAATCCAGGATCAGCACGCGCGGGTCGGTCGCCACCCATTTACCGATAGCGACGCGCTGGGCGTTTCCGCCGGAAAGCGTCTTCACCGGCAACTGGCTGTCGGATACCTTAATATTCAACTGGCGAATGAGAGCAGCGACCTGATGTCGCGCCTTGCCGTGATCGAGCAGGCCGAGGCGGTTGCGAATACGGTCAAACACCGGCACCAGCATATTGTCAAAAATCGACTGCTGCATAATCAGCCCCTGCGTCTGGCGATCTTCAGACACGTAGGCAATGCCATGACGAATGGCTTCGCGATTGTTGCGCAGCCTGACCGCGTTGCCTTCAATGCGGATTTCACCGCTGTCGGGCTGCGTCATACCAAACAGCGACAGGCACAGTTCGGTGCGCCCCGCGCCGAGCAGGCCGACCAGCGAGGTAATCTCTCCACGGCGCAGGCTGAGGTTAACCGACTGATACTGACCTTTTCGCGTCAGGTTAGTGATTTCCAGCAGTGGCGTTTCGCTCTTGTCAGCGCGCGCCGGTAAATGGCTGAACTCAAATCGCTGTCCGGTCATCAGGAAGGCCAGTTCGTCGCTGTTAAGATCGCTGGCCGGGTATGTGCCAACCAGCTTGCCGTCACGCATCACGCTGATACGGTCAGCGACTTCCATCACTTCATCCAGCTTGTGGCTGACAAACACCACGCAGATGCCTGCGGCCTTCAGCTCGTTAACTACCCGCAGCAGGCCATTAACTTCATGGCGGGTGAGCGAGGCGGTTGGTTCATCCATAATCACCAGGCTGGCGTCGGCGGCCAGCGCACGGCAGATAGCCACGAGCTGCCGATCGGCGATGGAGAGTTTTTCAACTTTACGATCCACATCAAGCATCACCCCAATGCGCTGCATGGTGTCCACCGCCAGCTTGCGCATGGCGCGGCGACGTACCCAGAAGCCGCCGCCCGGCAGATAGCGATGCACGGCAATATTTTCCGCCACCGTCAGGTTGGGGAAAAGCGACAGATCCTGATAGATCACCTGTACGCCATAATAAGCAGACAGCGAAGGCGAAAGATGGGTGAACAGTTTGCCGTCGATGCCGATATGTGCGCCTTTATCGGGATGATAAACGCCGGAGACGACTTTAATCAGCGTGCTTTTACCACAGCCGTTCTGTCCGGCCAGGCAGTGCACTTCGCCTTTATTCAGGGTCAGAGTCACATTATCCAGTGCCCGTACGCCGGGAAAGGATTTGCTGATTTTTTCTAATGAGATAAAAGGTTGCGACATAAGCGATGTCCGAAGCGATGGGCGTTCAGGCGCCGGTTCCAAAGGGGAACCGGCTTTTCCCTGGTATGGCGTAATTAAAAACCGAGCGTTTTAGCGTTATCTTTTGTCACTTCAAGGATGCGGTTAAAGCGAATTACGTGCGTTTTCATGTCCACGTCCGCTTTACCGATGCCGTCGATGGTCAGATCTTCGGTCACCTGCTTGCCGTCGAGGATCTGATCGGCCAGGCTCACCAGCGCAAAACCAGCATCTTTAGGATCCCACAGCAACGCTTTTTTGACGTCGCCGGTGGCCAGGTAAGGCGCGGCCTGTGCAGGCATGGCGATACCGACCACGGCGATTTTGTTTTTGGCACGTTTGCTTTTCACCGCCTGACCTGCACCGATCGGGCCGAGGGAACCAAAGCCAATGATGCCTTTCAGGTCGGGATAGGTACGCATCAGATCAAGCGTGGTGGCATAGGATTTATCAATGCTTTCCGCCACGGGCAGACGTGACGTCACCTCGTGCATCTCTGGATATTTTTTCTTCTGGTAAGCGATAGCGGCATCGGCCCAGGCATTGTGCAGCGGCACGGTCAGCGAGCCGACATAGATGGCGTAGCCACCCTTGCCGCCCATCGCCGAGGCCAGCTCATCCACGTTCTTTTCGGCGTATTTCTGGCTGTCGATAGTTTCCACGTCCCACTCGCCAATCTGCTGGTCGGGGGATTCATGCGTCAGTACGACAATGCCCTGACTGCGGGCTTTTTTCAGTACCGGCTCCAGCACTTTCGCATCGTTTGGCACCACAATAATGGCATCCACTTTTTTGGCGATCAGATCCTCAATGACTTTCACCTGCTGAGCCGGATCGGCCGTCGAGCCGCCCACCTGATAGGCATTCACATCCAGTTTGGTCGCGGCTTCTTTCACGCCCACTTCCATACGGGTAAACCACGGAATGCCGGTGACCTTGGCCACGACGGCGATATCATGTTTTTCAGCAGACCAGGTTGGTGTTGTAAACAGCATGCTGGCAGAAGCCACACAGGCGTATAATGCGAGGTTGAGTTTCATAACTATACCTTTGTCGTAGGGCGCGGATTGACCGCCATGTTGTCTGCTTGAGGCAGACTTATCGTCAGGTAAGACGTGGCGATGGCCACATCAGAAAGATAACAAGCGAAGGGAAGGACTCATGCAGTTATGTAAAAGAAATGTGATGAATGCCCATTATTGTTAATATTTAAGTATTTTTTAGTTAAAAATAAGTTAATTTTAGGTTTGCGGTTGGATTTTTACTACATTTTCCACCTCTTTAATGTAAATTAAATGTTAAATAATTAACCGGTTAAACTATTTTTTTAACAAACAAACTTTTTTAAACTGTGGTACTGCGGCGAGATATCGCGCAACGTTTAAAAAAGATTCAAAAGTGTGACAATGCACAACATTCCTCGTCTGAAAATCGCTTCTGGCAAAATAAATTAATGTTTTAATTTACCTATTTTTATTACATATCCATATGCGGACAGGACGTTTCTGACAAAATTCATCAGACATTGCCAACTGGTCTTAAAAGCAGGTACTGAGGGAGGGCTGCTATCTTCCTGCGCCTGTGCGGTCTTTTTACGTAAAACTGTACGCATACACACTAAATTGCATTTGCCCGGTATCTTTTAATTTCTGAAAGGGTCACAATGATTCTTCATCCCCGATCCCATCGGCGGCCATTCCCCTCACATGAGGGCAGGTAATGATTTTTCACACAACTGAAACCGTCTGCGCACTTACCGGAACGCATGAGGCCAATCTGCGCCGCTGGCAGCGGCGTGGGTTAATTTCTACTGAAAATCCCCGGGAAGGGTGGAGCGAAGCGCAGCTTGATGAGATTTACCTGATTAAAGCGCATACCGCGGGCGGCGCATCATTGAATGAGATCCAGTGGAGTCATACAGACGCTGCGTCACATCGTCTGACCGGATGGCCCGCGCGAAAAGGCGATCTGCTGTGGCTGCTGGAGTTTGGTTCAGAGCGGGCATTGCTCAGAAGTGTCAGAAATATGGCGGGGGACTTCTCCAGTGAGGACTTTATCAATCTGTTGATGCGTCCGCTGAATCGCTGGCTGCGGGATGACCGCCGTCAGGGCGCTGAACAGCGTCTGGAACGTTTTCATCACTGCGTGATTCTTCATTTTTATTCCATCAACCGCGCTGCGGATCGCAACTGCGCGACGCCGCTTTTTCTTGAAGCGATAAGCGTTACCGATACTACAGAAATATGGCTTGAGGCCATCCGGCTTACGGGTGAAGGTTTTTGCGTTGAGATTTCTTCGGAGGTCAGCGAAACGCCAGCCGTGTCACAACGCCATTACGATCACCATCTGCTGTGGTGCGGCGCAGGTATCAGTAAAAGCAGGTATCAGCTCTACTGTGACAGCATTACTGCCGGTCAACCCGTGCTGCTGTGCGGCACCGATAAACAGGTCAATGAATACCACTGAACCCGCCTTCGACCGACCATAAGGCCGGGTTTTTATCACGTTTCCCCTGTACTGATTTCTCTTTCCTGCCGCTGCTGATAATGATTGTGTTGGCGTTTTTTGCATAATCGTTCACCGGAAACAACGCGCCAGCGTCTCTACCGCGTTAACGATCTCGGCGCTGCGCAGGGCGGAAAAACCGAGCAGCCAGCCATGACGTTGCGGTTCGCCATGGTATAAGGGCGACAGGCGTGGCAGCACCAAACCTGAATCTCCGGCTCTGCGGGTCAGTTGTTGTTCGTCGTTGCCGGGCAGCGTAACGGTCAGCTGTAGCCCGCTCTCATGCGGCACGATCAGCAGTTTATCGCCGAGCTTCATGTTCAGCTCATTGAGCAGCGTTTCACGACGGCTTCCATATAAGCGCCGCATCAGGCGCAGATGGGCCTGAAAGTGGCCGTTATTGATAAAGTCTGCGGTAACAACCTGCATCAACTGGGCGCTGTGCCCATCCATCACGCTGCGCAAACGGCAAAGCGGATCGATCAGTGCGGGCGGCACCACCAGGTAAGCCAGCCTGAGAGAGGGAAAAAGAACTTTTGAAAAAGTGCCGAGGTAGAGTACGCGATTGTGTTCATCCAGCCCCTGAAGCGCAGGCAGAGGACGATCGTGATAATAAAATTCACTGTCATAATCATCTTCGATAAGCCAGCAGCTATGGCGGCGGGCGAATTCCAGCCATTGCAGACGCCGCGCCAGCGTCATCGTCATGCCTAAAGGGTACTGATGCGCCGGCGTGAGATACGCGAGGCGAGCGGTGGGAGCCGCAGGCAGCCGGGCGCCTTCGTTATCAACCGGCAGGGCCTCTAATTGTGCATTGGCGACGAGAAACGCGTTGCGGGCGCCTCTGTAGCCCGGTTCTTCCATCCACACAGCATCCCCGTCATTGCACAGCAGCAAAGCCAGCATGTGCAGAGCCTGTTGCGAACTGGTGAGGATCATCACCTGCTCAGCCTCGCAGCGGACGCCGCGAGAGAGCGCAAGATAGCGGGCCACCGCCTCGCGCAGTTCACTGTGCCCCTGTGGATCGCCGTATGAGTGCAGCGCAGAGGGGGTATTACGCAATCGCTGATTCATTAGTCGCCGCCAGATAACATGCGGGAAGGCGTTCAGGTCGGGTGAACCAGCGGCAAATGCCTGCGGGAAGGGCGGTTCGCGACAGCCGTCGGTGGCAATAATTTGCCTGCCACGCGCCGAAATGAGAGGCGACAGCGCACAGGCGCTTTTTTTCTTCAGGGCGCCGTCAGGCAACACAACGGCCACAAAGGTGCCGCGTCCGATCTCACGCCGCAAATACCCTTCACTCTCAAGCTGACCGTATGCAGCCTCAACCGTAACGCGTGAAAGCGAGAGGTCGCTGGCCAACAGCCGTGATGAGGGTAAACGTTCTCCCTGCCGAAGCGCGCCGCGAATAATTAATTGTCTGAGCATACCGCACATTTTTTCGGCTTTGGTTTGCCCTTTCTGTGAAGCAAAAAGTGAAATCAGTGGGAGCGATGTTAAGGGCATATGGGTCTTATTGTCAGGGGTAAATGGGTATTATTGACCGGTCCGATTCACCCTATCATTGAGCCACATCTGCTTAAAGGAGTTTTTATGAAGCCAACATCGGTTGTTTTAACTTTTCCTCCACCGTCACCTGGCCAGAGCGAAAACTGGCTGCGCGAGAAGCTCGCGTATTATGCCGACGCATGGGATGTCGCCACGGATCTGGCGAACCACGTTGCTGAAATTGTGGTGGTGGACGTACGTTCACCCGAGCAATATCAGGCCGGGCACATCTGCGGCGCAATAAGCTTTCCGCATCGTCTGATGACGTCAGAAAGCCTGGCGCAACTCGACAGAGAAAAGGTCTGTATCACTTACTGCGATGGCATTGGCTGCAATGGCTCAACCAAAGGCGCATTGAAGCTGGCGGAAGCCGGTTTTAAGGTCAAAGAGCTGATTGGCGGGCTGGATTTCTGGCTGCGCGATGGTCATCCCGTCACGCAGGGGAAAGAAGCGGGAGAATGGCCTTTACAGGCCAGACCGCATGAGTGCGGCTGTTAGGCTTTTCACTGACGTTAAAGAAAAATCCACAGCAGGAACCCAATCACCACCAGCGCGACAAAGATGCTGAGCATCGGGCTGTTGACGAGAGGTTGCAGCACCGGCGGCACATAGCCATAAAGGGGCGCGACAATCGGCTGTGGGTTGATTTCGCTGTCGGCCAGCGCCTGTTCGCGCTGGCGCTCTGCGCGGCGGGCAAACAGCAGATTGAGCAGATCCTGCGCCTGTAATAGGGTAAGCGGGGCGGAGGCAGGCTGCTGAAAACGCTGCTGACAGGCGTCTTCCAGCATTCGCTGCTCGTCGCGGTCGGGCGGCACTTTCAGCGAGGCCAGCAGCATCGGCAGGCCGGGTGACGTAGTGTGCTGACTGAGCGCCAGGCTGGCCTGGAGATACTGCGTCAGCAGCGGGAAAACGCGCGACGGAATGGGATCGCCGCTGTGAAGATTCACCATGTTCAACACCGTTGCCCACAGCTTCACTGGCTGTTCGCCGGTTGCGGCGGCAAGGCGCGCGATTTGCTGATTAAGTGTCTGGTGCTCGGCGGGCAGCAGCGTGCGATCGGTAATACGGTTTTGCTGCGGCTGAGGAATGGTCATCTGACCGTTTTGCAGCATGGTCAGCACCTGGCGGAGCTGATCGGGGTTAAGCGAACTGAGCACGGTGTGACCAAACTGCTGACGAATAAAATCGCTGACCGCCTGTCGATTGTTGCCCTGCGGCAGCAGGTCGGTGAGCTGTTGCAGCAACTGGCGCGTGGCGTGGCTGTCCTGCACCTGTGAAAGACGCGTGTTAAGAAACTGCTCCGCCGCCGGAAAGTGGCGCGACAGCAGCCCTGCATCGTTTTTCACGCCCACTTCGTGGCGCAGCCCGGCCCACAGCTCAGGCGATTTCAGCGAACTGAGCGCCATAATTTTCACAATCAGTCTTTCAAGCGCGGTGCGCTGCGCGGGCGAAAGAGGCTGGTCTCCGGGGCCGGTCTGACCGGGGCGGGTATCGATCGTCGTGCGATCGCCGGGTATCGGCGCACCGGGGCCACTGAGAGGCTGCATGGCTGAATCCTTAACTGAAGGGCGAATCCGGGGCGCGCCGGAAAAAAGATGCGCTATGATAGCAATCCCGCCCGGCGATAGGTAGTAGTCGACAGTACAGAAACGCTATTTTTTACCGCAATATTACCGCTCGCCGCTCTCCTCATTCAGCGCTTTCCTTTTCAGACGTAGTGGGGTTCGCAGACGCTGAGCCAGCAGCACGCCCAGCAAGGTCACGCCGCCGCCGATATAGTGATAGCTGTGCAGCGCCTCATGCAGGAACAGCACCGCAATGATGGCGGTGAAAATCGGCGTCAGGTTCATAAAAATCGACGCGGTATTGGCGCCCATCCGCATTACGCCCTGGATCCACATAAACGGGGCGATAATCGATGCCGGAATGCCTGCAAACAGCACCAGCGGGATATTATTCAGGTTAAGCGAGACGTCTTTCGCCAGCAGGAAGTTGGGCGTCAGCAGCAGCACGCCAAAGACAATTTGCACATACAGACTTTGCCAGTTCGGCAGGGCAATGGCCCAGCGTTTGGTCAGCACGCCGTAAAGCGCGTAGGAGGTGGAAGCGGCAAACATCATCAGTTCGCCTTTGCCCATGCCGTGCGTCAGCAGTTGCTGAGGATTTCCCTGGCTGACCAGCCACACCAGGCCGCTGAAGGAGAGCAGGCTGCCCAGCACTACGCCGTACGTAGGCGCCAGCCGTAACAACACCAGGCCAATCAGCACCGTCAGGAGCGGGATCAGCGCGTTTAATATACCCATAAACAGCGCGCTGACGCTGTGTGCGGCGTAATAGGCCAGGCTCTGATAAAGCACCATGCCGAGCAGGCCGAGTACCAACAGCTTCCACCATTCCGCACCAATTTGTTGACGATTACGCCAGACGGCAGGCAGCACGAACGGCGTCAGCGTCAGCAGCGCCAACAGCCAGCGATAAAAGGAGATCGCCGCCGGATCGATAGCGCCTGCGGAGATTTTACTGACGATGGCGTTGACCGACCAGATAAGCACGGCCAGCAAGGGAAACAGGGCATTCATGGCAGGAAGTTAGCTCTTTCAATTATTCTGTGAGACAGCGAGTGTACGCGGGTTTTGTCTCCTCATCACCTCCAAGGGTTATCCCGCCTGCGGGTTTGTGGCAGAATATTGCGCCTCACTGTGCCAAAGCAGGAATCTGATTGTGAAAATCCTCGTTGATGAAAATATGCCTTACGCGCGCGAGCTGTTCAGCCGCACCGGTACGGTTGTCGCGGTGCCCGGACGACCGGTACCGCAGGAGGCGCTTAACGACGCCGATGCATTAATGGTACGTTCAGTCACCAAAGTGGATGCAGCGCTGCTCGACGGAAAAACGGTAAAATTTGTCGGCACCGCCACCGCCGGAACCGATCATATTGATGAGGATTTTCTGAAAGCGCAGGGCATTGGCTTTTCCGCTGCGCCTGGCTGCAACGCCATTGCGGTTGTCGAGTACGTTTTCTCTGCGCTGCTGCTGATCGCCGAACGCGACGGTTTTCAGCTTCGCGACCGCACCGTTGGTATCGTCGGCGTCGGCAACGTCGGCGGTCGTCTTCAGGCGCGCCTTGAGGCGCTGGGTATCAGGACGCTGCTGTGCGATCCGCCTCGCGCCGATCGCGGTGACGAAGGTGATTTCCGCCCGCTTGCTGAGCTGGTGGCGGATGCGGACATCCTCACGTTTCATACGCCGCTGTTTAAGCAGGGCGAATATAAAACGCTGCACCTGGCCGATGAGGCGCTGTTAAAGGCGCTGAAGCCGAATGCCATCCTGATCAACGCCTGCCGTGGCGCGGTGGTGGATAACCACGCGCTGCTCAACGTGCTGCAACAGCGCAGCGATCTCAGCGTGGTGCTTGACGTCTGGGAGCCGGAACCGGATCTCTCCCTGCCGCTGTTGAAGAAGGTTGATATCGCCACCGCGCACATTGCGGGTTACACGCTGGAAGGCAAGGCACGCGGCACCACCCAGGTCTTTGAGGCCTGGACACAGTTTATTGGCCAGCCGCAGCAGGTTGCGCTGGAGATGCTGCTGCCCGCGCCGGAGTTTGGCCGCATCACCCTGCATGGCGAGCTCGATCAGCCGACGCTGAAAAGGTTAGTGCATCTGGTGTATGATGTGCGCCGCGATGATGCTCCGCTTCGTAAAGCGGCAGGCACGCCGGGCGAATTTGACCGCCTGCGTAAAAATTACCTTGAACGACGCGAATGGTCTTCGCTGATGGTGCAGTGCGACGTCGAGGAGACGGCAACGCTGCTGGCGAAGCTGGGTTTTAACGCGCTCTTTCATCCACATTCCTGAGGCGGTTTTCCACCGCCCTGTTTTTTTCTCTGGAGTAAACCAACATGTCTGACGGCTGGAATATTGCGCTACTGGGCGCGACAGGTGCCGTAGGGGGCGCTTTACTGGAGTTACTGGCCGAGCGTGAATTCCCGGTTGGTGAGTTGTATTTGCTGGCGAGCGAACGCAGCGCGGGCGAGACGCTGCGCTTTGCAGGCCGGTCGGTGATGGTGACCGACGCTGCTGAATTTGACTGGTCAAACGTGCAGTTGGCGTTTTTTGCCGCCGGGCGTGAAGCCTCGGCGCGCTATGCGGAAGACGCGGCCAACGGCGGCTGCCTGGTGATTGATTCCAGCGATCTCTTTGCGCTGGAGCCGGACGTGCCGCTGGTGGTGCCTGATGTCAATCCGCAGGCGCTGGGCGACTACCGCAATCGGAACATTATCAGCGTGGCGGATAGCACCGTCAGCCAACTGCTGTGCGCTATCAAACCGCTGACCGACGTGGCCGGTCTGGGGCGGCTTCAGGTCACCAGCCTGATCGCCGCCTCGGCGCATGGCAAAGCCGCAGTGGATTCACTGGCGGGTGAAAGCGCGCGTCTGCTTAACGGGCTGCCGGCGGAAGAGACGTTTTTCGGTCGCCAGTTGGCGTTTAACATGCTGCCGCAGCTGACCGACAGTGAAGGGAGCGTGTTAGCCGAACGACGTCTGGTCGATCAGGCGCGCAAGGTGATGCAGGATGAAGGGCTGCCGATCACCGTTTCGGTGGTGCAGGCGCCGGTATTTTACGGCAACGCGCAGATTGTTCATATTGAAAACCTGCGGCCCATGTCGGCCGAAGAGGCGCGCGACGCCTTTCAGCAGCAGGAGGATATCGCTCTCTCGGAAGAGGACAGTTATCCCACCCAGGTGGGCGATGCCTCAGGCAGCGCGCATCTCAGTCTTGGCTGCGTGCGCAATGACTACGGCGTACCGGAGATGTTGCAGTTCTGGTCCGTGGCGGACAACGTGCGCTTCGGCGGCGCGTTGATGGCCGTCAAAACGGCGGAAAAACTGGTTCAGGAGTATCTGTACTGATGTCAGAAGGGCAACCGCGACAGAAAGTCGCGCTTGGCATTGAGTATGACGGCAGCCGCTACTATGGCTGGCAGCGTCAGCAGGAAGTGCGCAGCGTGCAGGAGAAGCTGGAAAAAGCGCTGGCGAGCGTGGCGAACCATCCGGTCAGCGTATTTTGCGCGGGCCGAACCGATGCGGGCGTGCACGGCACGGGGCAGGTGGTGCACTTTGAAACCACGTCAATACGCAAGGATGCAGCCTGGACGCTGGGCGTGAATGCCAATCTGCCGGACGACATCGCCGTGCGCTGGGTGAAAGCCGTCGCTGAAGATTTTCACGCACGCTTCAGCGCTACGGCGCGGCGTTATCGCTACGTCATTTACAACCGGCGGCTGCGTCCGGCGATACTTAACGGCGGCGTCACCCATTTTTATCACCCGCTGGATGCAGAGAAAATGCAGCGTGCCGGACAGGCGCTGCTGGGCGAAAATGATTTCACGTCGTTTCGCGCCGTGCAGTGCCAGTCGCGGACGCCGTGGCGCAATGTGATTCACCTGAACGTCTGCCGTAAAGGCGCATATGTGATCGTTGACATCAAAGCCAATGCCTTTGTGCATCATATGGTGCGCAATATCGTTGGCAGCCTGATGGAAATAGGCTGTGGGAATCAGCAGGAGAGCTGGATGGCCGAGCTGCTGGCGGCGAAAGATCGCACGCTGGCTGCCGCTACCGCCAGAGCCGAAGGGCTGTACCTGGTGGCGGTCGATTATCCCGAACGTTATGACTTACCCCGTCCACCGATGGGGCCGCTCTTCCTGGAAGATTAAACCTGCTGGCGTATTGAAGGAAACACGTATGGAAATGATTCACACCGTGATCGATTTTATCCTGCATATTGATGTTCATTTGCAGGCAATGGTTGCCCAGTACGGCGTCTGGATCTACGCCATTTTGTTTCTGATCCTGTTCTGTGAAACGGGGCTGGTGGTGACGCCGTTCCTGCCGGGCGATTCGCTATTGTTTGTGGCCGGTGCGCTGGCCGCCATTCCCGACAGTGCGCTGAACGTTCATCTGATGGCGCTGCTGCTGTGCATCGCGGCCATTCTGGGCGACGCGGTAAACTATACAATTGGTCGCTTGTTTGGCGACAGGCTGTTCAGCAACCCCAATTCGAAAATTTTCCGCCGCAGTTACCTGGAAAAAACGCATCAGTTCTACGAGCGCCACGGCGGCAAAACCATCATTCTGGCGCGCTTCGTGCCGATTGTGCGGACCTTCGCGCCGTTCGTGGCCGGTATGGGTAAAATGTCCTATCGTCACTTTGCGCTGTATAACGTGGCTGGCGGCCTGCTGTGGGTTATCCTGTTTTCCTATGCGGGCTATTTCTTTGGCAATTTGCCTGCCGTCCAGCAAAATATTCACTACCTGATCGTAGCGATAATACTGGTGTCGATTCTGCCCGGCGTGATTGAAATCATTCGTCATCGCAGCAAAGCGAAACGGGAGTCGTGAGTTGAACTCTCCGGCGCCGTGCGATGCGCCGGAACATATTTAATAAATAAAAAAGCCCCGGCGACGGGGCAATCTACATTCCGCGCCTTTTTATACAGGCTTACGGGGTGGGGTCTGTTTAAGTATAGACATTCCATCCGGTCGCGCATCAACAACGGCGGCCCTGATATATAAGGCGTCCGCTCCCGTTTTACCCCTCGAAATGTCGCGGTAATGCATTGATGAATGTGTAGCGCGATGCGCTGTTTTATGATGTAATGTCGTTTAATTCTCAAACGATAATCTGTGTTAACTAATTGATTTAACACGATAAACAACATAACAGGTCATCAATGAGCTGGATTGAACGCATCCTCAATAAGAGTACAACCACCACAACGCGCAAGGCCAGTATCCCGGAAGGCGTCTGGACAAAATGTGACAGCTGCGGCCAGATCCTCTATCGCGCCGAGCTTGAGCGCAATCTTGAAGTTTGCCCTAAATGCGATCATCACATGCGCATGCACGGTCGTGACCGTCTGCACAGCGTGCTGGATGAGGGGTCGCTGATCGAACTGGGGAGCGAACTGGAGCCTAAAGACGTGCTCAAGTTCCGCGACTCCAAGAAGTATAAAGATCGTCTGGCTGCGGCACAGAAAGAGACCAACGAGAAAGACGCGCTGATCGTGATGAAAGGCACGCTGCACGGCATGCCGGTTGTGGCCGCCGCCTTTGAGTTTTCCTTTATGGGCGGCTCAATGGGGTCAGTCGTAGGGGCGCGTTTTGTCCGCGCTGTTGAACAGGCGCTGGAAGATAACTGCCCGATGATCTGTTTCTCAGCCTCCGGCGGCGCGCGCATGCAGGAAGCGCTGATGTCGCTGATGCAGATGGCGAAAACCAGCGCCGCGCTGGCCAAAATGCAGGCGCGCGGTCTGCCTTATATTTCCGTACTGACCGACCCCACCATGGGCGGCGTTTCCGCCAGTTTTGCTATGTTGGGCGACCTGAACATCGCTGAACCGAAAGCGCTGATTGGCTTTGCCGGTCCACGCGTTATTGAGCAGACCGTACGTGAAAAACTGCCGCCGGGCTTCCAGCGCAGCGAGTTCCTGATTGAAAAAGGCGCTATTGACATGATCATCCGTCGGCCGGTGATGCGCTTTAAGCTGGCGAGCATCCTGGCGAAAATGATGAACCTGCCTGCGCCGCAGGAAGAGAGCCTGAAAGAGGTGGTTGAAGAAACCCCCGACAGCCCTGAAGCCTGAATACTGACGGGAAGGGCAGCGGCTCTTCCCCCAATTCACCGTAACGCAGTGAACGGGACACATGGATAATCTTCCTCAAGCCACGTCGCCTTTGGTCACGTGGCTTCATTATCTTGAGAATTTACACACTCAGGCTATTGAACTGGGTCTGACGCGTGTTCAGCGCGTCGCAACCGCCCTCGATCTGTTAATACCCGCTCCGGTCGTTTTCACCGTCGCCGGCACCAATGGCAAGGGCACCACCTGCCGGACGCTGGAAACGCTGCTGATGGCGGCGGGCTATCGCGTTGGCGTCTACAGTTCGCCGCACCTGCTGCGCTATACCGAACGGGTGCGCATTCAGGGAGAGGAGCTGGCAGAAGCCGATCATACCGCCTCATTTGCCGCTATCGAAGCGGGCCGCGGCGACACCTCGCTTACCTATTTTGAATACGGCACGCTTTCTGCGCTGTGGCTGTTCAGACGCGCTAAAATTGACGTGGCGATCCTGGAAGTGGGGCTGGGCGGGCGGCTGGATGCAACAAACATCGTTGATGCTGACGTGGCGGTGATCACCAGCATCGCGCTCGATCATACCGACTGGCTGGGCCCGGATCGCGAAAGCATCGGCCGTGAAAAAGCGGGCGTTTTCCGCCGCGGCAAAGCTGCCGTTGTGGGCGAACCGGCGATGCCGCAAAGCATTGCGGAGGTCGCCGACGCTCTGGGCGCGCACCTTGTCAGGCGCGGGCGTGACTGGTCGTTCAGCGCAACCGACGACAGCTGGACGTTTAGCGATGCAAACGGCACGCTGAGCGGCCTGCCGCTGCCGCAGGTGCCGCTAGCGAATGCGGCGACGGCGCTGGCGGCGCTGCGGGCCTCTTCGCTCACGGTCGACGAAGCCGTCGTGCGCGAATGGATTAACAAAGCGATGCTGCCGGGACGGTTTCAGACGGTTCAGCAGGCGCCGAAGGTGATCCTTGACGTCGCGCACAACCCGCATGCGGCGGCTTACCTTGCCCATCGTTTGCGCACGTTGCAGAGCGCCGGCAGAGTGCTGGCGGTGGCAGGCATGCTGCACGATAAAGATATCGCCGGTACGCTGGCCTGTCTGACGCCGGTGGTGGATGAATGGTTCTGCGCGCCGCTGGAAGGGCCGCGCGGCGCAACGGCAGAACAGCTTATCGCGCATCTGCCAGCCGGACGGGTTTTCCCGAGCGTCGCCGCCGCGTTTGAACAGGCGCTTGAACAGGCCGCAGAACAGGATATTGTGCTGGTGTGTGGTTCTTTCCACACCGTGGCGCAGGTAATGGAAGTGCTGGAAACGGAGAAGGGCAGTGGCAAGTAAGTTTCAGAACCGTTTAGTCGGCACGGTGATCATCGTGGCGCTGGGCGTCATCATCCTGCCGGGATTGTTGGACGGAAAGAAAAAGCACTATAAAGAAGAGTTTGCGGCCATTCCGCTGGTGCCGAAACCGGGCGACCAGCAGGAAACCGACATGGCGCCGCCGGTAACCCAGGCGCTGCCTGCGCAACCGCCGGAAGGTGCGGGATCGGCAGTGAGCGGCAATAACGGCGAAAACAGTTCACAGGCGGAGAGCGGCTCAACCGCACCGCAGACCGACAGCCCGCCGACGGTTGTCGCGCCGCCGCCGGTCCAACAGCCAAAACCTGTGCCGGTTGAGAAGCCGAAACCACAGCCGAAGCCGGTGGAGAAAACACCGCCGAAGCCGGTTGAGAAGGTTCAACCGCAAACGCCGCCGCCAGAGGCTGCGCCCCAGGAGAGCGCGCCGTCCGGCCAAGCCTACGTCGTTCAGCTCGGCGCGCTGAAAAACGCCAGCAAGGTGAATGAGATAGTTGCGAAACTGCGCCTGTCTGGTTACCGCGCCTTTACCGTACCGTCTTCGCCAGTGCAGGGGCAGATCACCCGCATTTATGTCGGGCCGGACGCCTCTAAAGCGAAAATGCAGGCGGCGGTCGGTCAGCTTCAGGGGATCTCCGGATTGAGCGGCGTGGTGAAACCCTACAGTGCACGTTGACAAAGACGCGCCGCCCGCGTTTTTGCCTTTCGTTGTGAGAGGCTGTGCCTTGGGCGTCAATGAGAATTTATGGCGGCTCTTGCGCCCGCAGGCGGCGCAGGAAGTAAATTAATCGACGCAAATCAGGCGATTGGCCGCCGGTGCCGATTGCCTGCTTTCAGGCGCCGTTTCGCTGTAGAAATGCCGTTTTTTTACGCGCGCCCGTTTAATCAATATGGCTGAGGAAAACCGTACGCAAACGTTTTCTTTTTCTGTTAGAATTCGCCCCGAACTGGATGCGGGGCATCTGCGCTGGAAGAGTTCATGGTCTGGATAGATTACGTCATTATTGGTGTTATTAGTTTTTCGGCACTGGTCAGCCTGATCCGCGGGTTTGTTCGGGAGGCTTTGTCGCTCGTGACCTGGGGTTGTGCATTTTTTGTCGCCAGCCATTACTACTCTTTCCTTGCCGTCTGGTTTACCGGCTTTGAAGACGAACTGGTTCGAAACGGCATTGCCATCGGGGTGCTTTTCATCGCTACCCTGTTGGTTGGCGCTATCGTCAACTACGTTATCGGTTCGCTGGTTGAGAAAACCGGCCTGTCGGGAACGGACAGAGTGCTCGGTGTCTGTTTCGGCGCGCTTCGCGGCGTGCTGATCGTGTCAGCGATGCTGTTCTTTCTTGATACGTTCACCGGCTTCTCGAAAAGCGCGGACTGGCAGCAGTCGCAGTTAGTTCCCCAGTTCAGTTACGTCATCAGGTGGTTTTTCGACTATCTGAAAAGTACGTCGAGTTTTTTACCCCGGTAATTGAGCCGGGGTTGCGGCTTATGAGGAAATGACCACATGTGCGGTATTGTCGGGATCGCCGGTTTTATGCCGGTCAACCAGTCGATTTATGACGCGTTAACGGTGCTACAGCACCGTGGGCAGGATGCCGCAGGCATCGTTACCATTGATGCATTAAAGTGCTTCCGTCTGCGTAAAGCGAACGGTCTGGTCAGCGATGTATTTGAAGCCCGCCATATGCAGCGTTTGCAGGGCAACATGGGTATCGGCCACGTTCGTTATCCCACCGCCGGCAGTTCCAGTGCATCAGAAGCGCAGCCCTTCTATGTCAACTCGCCCTACGGCATTACCCTTGCGCACAATGGCAATCTGACTAACGCGCACGAGCTGCGTAAGCAGCTTTTCGAAAGCGGCCGCCGTCACGTTAACACCACCTCTGATTCCGAGATCCTGCTCAATATTTTTGCTCAGGAACTGGATCGCGCGCAGCATTATCCGCTGGAAGCCGAAAACATTTTTGCCGCCGTCACCGCTGTCCATCAGCACGTGCGCGGCGCTTATGCCTGTGTGGCAATGATTATCGGTCATGGCCTGGTCGCCTTCCGCGATCCTAACGGCATTCGTCCGCTGGTGATCGGCAAGCGCGCCATGCAGGACGGCCGCAACGAATATATGGTGGCCTCGGAGAGCGTGGCGCTGGATACGCTTGGCTTTGAGTTCCTGCGCGATGTGGCGCCGGGCGAAGCGGTCTACATCACTGAAAAAGGGCAGCTGTTCACCCGTCAGTGCGCGGAGAATCCGAAGTTTAATCCGTGCCTGTTTGAATATGTTTATTTCGCCCGCCCGGATTCGTTCCTCGACAAAATTTCCGTCTACAGCGCACGCGTGCGTATGGGCACCAAGCTGGGTGAGAAAATCGCCCGCGAGTGGGAAGATCTGGATATTGATGTGGTGATCCCCATTCCGGAAACCTCCTGCGATATCGCGCTGGAGATGGCGCGTATTCTCGACAAGCCTTATCGTCAGGGCTTTGTGAAGAACCGCTACGTGGGCCGCACCTTTATCATGCCGGGACAGCATCAGCGCCGCAGCGCCGTTCGCCGCAAGCTGAACGCTAACCGCGCCGAGTTCCGCGACAAAAACGTGCTGCTGGTGGATGATTCTATCGTACGCGGCACCACCTCGGAGCAGATTATCGAAATGGCGCGCGAAGCGGGTGCGAAAAAAGTGTATCTCGCCTCGGCCGCACCGGAAATTCGCTTCCCGAACGTCTATGGCATTGATATGCCCAGTGCGACAGAGCTGATTGCCCACGGCCGTGAAGTGGAAGAGATCCGCCAGCTTATCGGTGCAGATGCGCTGATTTTCCAGGATCTTGATGACCTGATTGAAGCGGTACGCGAAGAAAACCCGGACATCGCACAGTTTGAGTGTTCCGTTTTTAACGGCGTGTACGTCACCAAAGATGTCGATCAGCGCTACCTTGAGTATTTACAGTCGCTGCGCAACGACGACGCAAAAGCCATGGCGCGTCAGAATGAGGTGGAAAACCTGGAAATGCACAACGAAGGTTAATAAGTTGCGCATCAGCAGGTATGATGGGCCGGAAGCGATTCCGGCCCATTTTTTTGGCGCGACGGCTATTTCACGATCGACATACGCAGGTAATGCATGAAACGACTCATCATTGGTATCACGGGCGCCAGCGGCGTTATCTATGGCATTCGCGCGCTCCAGGTATTGCAGCAGGTTAAAGATGTGGAAACGCATCTGGTGATGAGCCAGGCAGCGCGTCAGACGCTGGCGCTGGAGAGCGACTACGCCCTGCGTGACGTTCAGGCGATGGCCGACGTGGTACATGACGTGCGCGATATCGCCGCCAGCATCTCCTCTGGCTCGTTTAAAACCGACGGCATGGCGATTTTGCCCTGCTCAATGAAAACCCTCTCCGGTATCGTTCACAGCTACAGCGATGGCCTGCTGACCAGAGCGGCGGACGTGGTGCTGAAAGAGCGTCGCCGTCTGGTGCTTTGCGTGCGCGAGACGCCGTTGCATTTGGGGCATCTGCGCATCATGACCACCGCCGCCGAAATGGGTGCCATCATTATGCCGCCCGTTCCCGCCTTTTATCATCGCCCGCAACACGTGATGGACATTGTCGACCAGACCGTTAATCGCGTGTTTGACCAGTTTGATATTGAACTGGATCAGGATCTTTTCACGCGCTGGCAAGGTGCATAACGCTCAGCGTTATGCACTAAAAAAGTGCGTAATCGCGCGCTGAATCGCATTTCGTGCATGCAGTGCACCAAAATGCAACATAGTTACCGCCTCGTCTCCACAAACCTGTTATATATTTTTATCATGTTGCTACTTTCAGCGCCGTTATCGGCACCGGCCTGCCGGATAAACGCAAGCTGGCATGAAAGCTGCAAATGAACAGAGTATTCAACAGGCTGACACATCAGATCATAAAAGACACTTCGAGGGTAATCTATGAAAAAGCAGGTCCTGGCTCTTTCTCTGCTCCTGGCGATCTCCTCTGCGGGCAGCGCGCTGGCAGCCGCGCCAAAAACGCTGCGTATCGGCACCGATCCTACCTATGCCCCGTTTGAGTCTAAAAACGCGCAGGGACAGCTGGTGGGTTTTGATATCGATCTGGCGAACGAGATCTGTAAACGTATGGCAGCCAAATGCACTTACGTGGAAAGCGATTTCGACGCGCTGATCCCCTCCCTGAAGGCGAAGAAAATCGACGCCATTATCTCTTCCCTTTCGATCACTGAAAAACGTCAGCAGGAGATTGCCTTCTCCGAAAAACTCTATGCCGCCAACGCGCGCCTGATTGCGCCGAAGGGCTCAAAAATCCTGCCTGACATTGATTCGCTGAAGGGTAAAACCATTGGTCTGCTTCAGGGCACCACCCAGGAAACCTACGCCAATCAGCAGTGGCGCACCAAGGGCGTGACCGTCACGCCTTACGCGAATCAGGATCTGGTGTATCAGGATCTGACCGCAGGACGTATCGATGCCGCCTTCCAGGACGAAGTCGCCGCCAGCGAAGGTTTCCTCAAGCAGCCGGCCGGTAAAGATTATGCCTTCGCCGGCCCGGCGGTAAAAGACGATAAAATCTTTGGTATCGGCACCGGTATCGGATTGCGCAAAGACGATCAGGATCTGAAAGCGGCTATTGATAAAGCGTTTGATGAAATCCGCAAAGACGGCACCTACGATAAACTGGCAAAAAAATATTTCGACTTTGACGTTTATGGCGGTTAAGTAAAACCTGTCACAGGGGGCCGCGCGGCCCCCGTTGTTAAAAGATAAAGACAGGACACGCTTATGCTGTATGGCTATTCGGACGTCATTTTCAGGGGCGCATTAGTAACGCTTGAACTGGCGCTCAGTTCAGTGCTGCTCTCCGTAATTCTTGGACTCATCGGCGCGGGCGCCAGGCTGTCGGGCAATCGTCTGCTTCGCCTGATCGCAGGCGGCTATACCACGCTTATTCGCGGCGTGCCCGACCTGGTGTTAATGCTGCTGATCTTTTATGGTTTGCAAATTGCGCTGAACGCCCTCACTGACCTGGCTGGCATCAACCAGTTTGATATCGACCCGATGGTCGCCGGGATCATCACGCTCGGTTTTATTTACGGCGCCTACTTCACCGAAACCTTTCGTGGTGCCTATATGGCGGTGCCGAAAGGGCAAATTGAGGCGGCCACGGCCTTTGGTTTCACCGATTCGCAAATTTTCCGTCGCATCCTGTTTCCCTGCATGATGCGCTTTGCGCTGCCCGGTATCGGCAACAACTGGCAGGTTATTCTCAAAGCGACGGCGCTGGTTTCTCTGCTGGGGCTGGAGGATGTGGTCAAGGCCACGCAGCTGGCGGGCAAAAGCACCTGGCAGCCTTTCTGGTTCGCTATCGTCGCAGGCATTATCTATCTGGTATTCACCACGCTCTCTAACGGCGTGCTGTGGTGGCTGGAACGCCGCTATTCCGTCGGTGTGAAAAGGGCAGAGCTATGATTGAGATCCTTCAGGAGTACTGGCAGGCGCTGCTGTGGAGCGACGGCTACCGCTTTTCCGGCGTGGCGATTACCCTCTGGCTGCTGGTGATTTCTGTCGCACTGGGCGGCTGTCTCGCGGTACTGCTTGCCGTTGCCCGTGTATCGCCGTATAAAGCGGTGCGCTTGCCGGTCTGGCTGTTTACTTACGTATTTCGCGGTACGCCGCTTTACGTTCAGCTACTGGTCTTCTACTCCGGCATGTATACGCTTGAGGTGGTGAAGGGCAGCGATCTGCTTAACGCTTTCTTCCGCAGCGGGCTTAACTGTACGCTGTTGGCGCTGACGCTGAACACCTGCGCCTATACCACAGAAATTTTCGCCGGTGCCATTCGCGGCGTGCCGCACGGCGAAATCGAAGCGGCCCGCGCCTACGGCTTCTCAACCTTCAGGCTTTACCGCTGCATCATTCTGCCTTCGGCGCTGCGTACCGCGCTGCCTGCCTACAGTAACGAAGTGATTCTGATGTTGCACTCGACGGCGCTGGCGTTTACCGCCACGGTGCCGGATCTGCTGAAGGTAGCGCGGGATATCAATTCGGCGACTTATCAGCCGTTTACCGCCTTCGGCATCGCCGCCGTGCTCTATCTGATTATCTCTTATGTGTTGATTAGTCTGTTCCGCCTGGCGGAAAAACGCTGGCTGGCGCACGTTAAACCCTCATCGAACCATTGAGTGAAACTATGGCAGAGAACAAATTAAACGTTACCGAACTGCACAAGCGTTATGGTGAACATGAGGTATTGAAGGGCGTTTCGCTGAAGGCGAACGCGGGCGACGTGATCAGCATTATCGGTTCCTCGGGCTCCGGGAAAAGCACCTTTCTGCGCTGCATCAACTTTCTTGAAAAACCCAGCGAAGGCACGATCTCCGTCAATAATCAGCCGATTACGCTGGTACGCGACACCGATGGCCAGCTCAAAGTGGCGAATAAAGAGCAGCTGCGCGCGCTGCGCACCAGCCTGACAATGGTTTTCCAACACTTCAACCTGTGGAGCCACATGACGGTGCTGCAAAATGTAATGGAAGCGCCGATGCAGGTTTTGGGACTGAGTAAAGCGGAAGCGCGAGAGCGCGCCGTGCGTTATCTGGACAAGGTCGGCATTGATGAACGCGCCCGCGCGAAATATCCGGTCAACCTGTCGGGCGGCCAGCAGCAGCGCGTTTCCATTGCGCGTGCGCTGGCGATGGAGCCGGAAGTGCTGCTGTTTGATGAGCCGACGTCAGCGCTCGATCCTGAACTGGTCGGGGAAGTGCTGCGCATCATGCAGAAGCTGGCGGAAGAGGGCAAAACCATGGTCGTGGTCACGCACGAAATGGGCTTTGCGCGGCATGTTTCCAGCCACGTGATTTTCCTGCATCAGGGTAAAATTGAAGAGGAAGGCACGCCGCAGGCGCTGTTTGATAATCCTCAAAGCCCGCGTCTTCAGCAGTTTTTATCCGGCTCACTGAAATAGGCGGTCAGACCACGTCCTGAAGCGCCTCATCCAGCTGATACCAGCGGAAATGGAAGCCGGATGCCTCAAGCCGGCCAGGCAGGACGTGCTGACCGCCGAGCACCAGTACCGCCGACTCGCCCATCAGCAGCTTAATGGCGCTGGCAGGCGTGCGGACCACCGCCGGACGGTGCATCACTTCGCCAAGCGTGGCGGCAAACTGCTCGTTGCGTACTGCATAAGGCGCAACCATATTGAACGGGCCACGCAGCGACGGCGTGTCCAGCAGCCAGAGAATGGCGTTGAGCATGTCATCCAGATGGATCCACGGCATATACTGCCTGCCGCTACCGAGCGGGCCGCCTACGCCGAGTTTAAACGGCAGCTTCATTCTGCTCAGCGCGCCGCCTTTTTTCGCCAGTACCACGCCGGTGCGGAGCAGGCAGACGCGGGTGCGCTCGCTTTCGGCCGCGCGGGCGAGCGTTTCCCAGCGGGCGCAGAGCTGATGGGTGAACTCCTCCTGGCCTGGATCGTCCTCGGTCAGCACCAGTTCACCGGCATCGCCGTAAAAGCCCGTAGCTGAACCCGAAATCAGCACCGACGGCGGCGTGCTGCTGGCGTTGATCAGCGAAGCGATCTGTTCGGTGATCCGCCAGCGGCTTTCACACAGTAGCTGCTTCTGCCGCGCGCTCCAGCGTTTATCGGCAATCGGCTCGCCCGCCAGATTGATAACTGCATCAATGCCGTTGAGATCGCGCTGCTGATTAAGACCAGACCAGAACGCCACGTTTTCACCCAGTTTTTCACGGGCCTTCGCCACGTTGCGCGTGACGACGCTGACGCTGTCGCCCCGCGCCAGTAAACGTGGGATCAAATGGCTGCCAATCAGCCCGGTACCGCCGGTAAATAAGATATGCATAGGCTTGTCCCTGATGAAAAGATCACGATTCCAACGCGTCTTTTCAGCTTAGGTGAAGCGTGAAGATCGTGCCCGTCAGTGCATCAAAAAGGGAACGCCTTGCGCGCCTGTTCGACTTTACCGCTCGCCGTGATTGCCTTTACCGGAAAAAATCGGTAAACAGGATGCAGTCGCTGCCTTGTAAGGAGAACGGCATGAATTATCCGGAAATAACACTGTGGTCTGACGGCTGTTTTTACAGCCCGTATGCGATGTCTGTTTTTGTTGCGCTCACTGAAAAAGGCGTACCGTTCTCCACCCGACAGATTGATTTGCGTCGTGAAGAACACCTCTCGCCCGCTTATCACGCCGTTGCGCTTACCCGACGCGTGCCTGCGTTGGGCGTTGATGATTTTGTACTGACCGAGTCTTCCGCCATCGCCGAGTATCTTGAGGAGCGTTTTCCGGCACCGGATTTTAAGCGTCTTTACCCGCGCGACATCGAAAAGCGCGCAAAGGCGCGGGAAATCCAGGCGTGGCTGCGCAGCGATTTCTTGCCGCTGCGTCAGGAGCGACCAACGGACGTGCTGTTTGCCGGCAAAACGTTCGCCCCGCTCAGTGAGGCCGGCAAAGCGTCTGCTGAGAAGCTTATCGCTGGCGCAACGCGACTGCTTGCCGCCGGGCAACAGAATCTTTTCGGCGAATGGTCGATTGCCGACACCGATCTGGCAGTGATGATCAACCGCCTGGTGATGCATGGCGACGACGTGCCGCAACCGATCGCAGACTATGCGCATTTCCAGTGGCAGCGTGCTTCCGTCCAGCTCTGGCTGACGCAATCGTCCAGAAGCGCGTGCTGATAAGACAATAAAACCGTCCGTAATGGTGATTGCGGACGCCAATTAATGCGCTCAGGCGCCTGACTTAATAAGGGTTTCGGATGGTCGAGCAAGACAGCGGCATGGAGTGGGTGGATATCGTTAGTGAAGATAACGAGGTCGTTGCACAGGCCAGCCGCGCACAGATGCGGGCACAGTGCCTGCGCCACCGCGCGACCTACATTGTGGTACACGACGGCATGGGGAATATTCTGGTTCAGCGTCGGACGCAGTCCAAAGACTTCATGCCGGGCATGCTTGATGCCACCGCTGGCGGCGTGGTGCAGAGCGGTGAAGATATGCTGGAGTCGGCCAGGCGTGAAGCGGAAGAGGAGTTGGGGATTGCCGACGTGCCTTTCGCCGAACATGGCTTGTTTTACTTTGAGGATCAACACTGCCGCGTGTGGGGCGGACTGTTCAGTTGCGTAACGCACGGCCCGTTCGCCATGCAGGAAGAAGAAGTGGACGAGATCTTCTGGATGAAGCCGGAGGAGATCACCGCCCGTTGTGATGAATTCACCGACGATTCGCTGAAAGCACTGTCGCTGTGGTTAAGCCGTAATGGTGAGCAGAGCACATCAAAGGCCGTTTCGCAGGCGTAATGCTGTGGCGATAAAAAAAGCACCGCATGATGCGGTGCTTTACTTTTTAGGGATGAACGATTAACGCACCACAACCGGACGTGGCTGGTTACGACGGCCCACCATGCCCATAGCGCCGGCGATAGCGGCTTCGATAATCAGCACAATCAGCGCAGCCCAGCTGGCTTTCGCCGTTGCCGCTGCCGCTTTATCTGCTGCTTCGCGTGCTTTCTGCTCTGCTTCCTGTTTTAACTGCTGATATTTCTGACGCGCCTGTTGATAACTTTTTTGCGTCTGCTCAACGATCTGATCGACTTCCTGATCGCTTTTACCGGTACGCGCCTTAATAATATTTTTCAGCGCATCGATATCGGCGGCCTGAAGCGTGTCCTCATTACGTTCGACGACGCCTTTGAACCAGTTCGCCAAATCAGTATCCGCCGTTTGTGGATGGTTTGCGGTATTCTCTGCCTGATTTTGTGCATTATTACTTTCTTTTTCAGCTTTCTGCTGAATATTTTCTGGCTGAAGTTCAGGCTTGCCGGTTTGGCGTAGCGTCGTCTCCAGTTCATTCTGCACATTGCCGAGATCGATATTATTCTCCTTCAGCGTATCTTTCGCTTTTTGCGTAAGCGTAGGCGCAATCGATGAAAGGCCATTGCCCAACAGGCTGAAGCCTGAACCAATGACGCTTGCCGTTCCGCTTGCTGCACTGCTAATAAGGGAGATGGCAAACCATACGCAGACCAGCGTATTCACTGACCACATCAGCAATCCGTGCAGCGCACCCTCACGCTGCGCGAGACGGCCGGTAATAAAGGCGCCCGCGGCTATGGAGATGAACATGCTCAGGCCTGTCCAGATTAATGCGCCTTTACCTAAACCATCCAGAGGATTCTGTTCCTTAAGCGGATCGATAGTGGTTGCGCCTATCGCCGTTCCTAATATGGACAGCAATAAATAAATGACGATTGAAATAATGACGCCTGCAAAAATAGCACTCCAGGAAATACGTTTTAACGGAGTGCCGTTATTTATTTCGCTGTAAACCGGTTGAGTATGAATGTCGCTCATTGAAAAACCCCTTTATCAAGTCAAAAAAACATTTTTTAAATATCGTTATAGGCGTTCCTGCCATTTCCTTGCCTGTATAAGATTAGTCTGGGAATGAAACTGTGCCCAAAAAAAATGCGGGAATTTGCTGTAAGTTAATTTTTTCAACTGCTTGCAGCGGGCAGAAAGGTGTTTTAAAGGGAATAAACCGGCAGGTTTTGAAATATCTCGCCAGGGAAGTGATGTCGCTTTTTAAAGGGAAGTCATGAAATAAAAAAAAGCGAGCCGGGAGGCTCGCTTTTGCTGAAAAAATGCGCGTTTAGCTTTCGGCCTGCTTAGACTGAATAGCCGTCAGTGCAATGGTGTAAACGATATCGTCTACCAGCGCGCCGCGCGAAAGGTCGTTAACCGGCTTACGCATGCCCTGAAGCATTGGCCCGATGGAGATCAGGTCGGCAGAGCGCTGCACCGCTTTATAGGTCGTATTACCGGTGTTCAAATCCGGGAAGATGAACACGGTGGCGCGACCGGCCACGGGCGAATTTGGCGCTTTGGATTTGGCCACGTCATCCATGATCGCCGCGTCGTACTGAAGCGGGCCATCAATCACCAGATCCGGGCGTTTCTCTTTGGCGATGCGCGTAGCTTCACGTACTTTTTCCACGTCGCTGCCTGCGCCTGAGTTGCCGGTTGAGTACGAAATCATCGCCACGCGTGGTTCGATACCAAACGCGGTGGCGGAATCCGCAGACTGAATAGCAATTTCGGCCAGCTGTTCCGGATTCGGGTCCGGGTTAATGGCGCAGTCGCCATAGACCAGCACCTGCTCAGGCAGCAGCATAAAGAACACGGAAGAAACCAGCGAACTGCCCGGCGCCGTTTTGATCAACTGCAATGGCGGACGAATGGTATTGGCCGTGGTATGAACCGCGCCGGATACCAGACCGTCAACTTCGTTACGCTCCAGCATCATGGTGCCGAGCATCACGTTGTCTTCCAGCTGCTCGCGCGCCACCACTTCGGTCATGCCCTTGCTCTTACGCAGTTCAACCAGGCGGGCAACGTACTCTTCACGCACCACTTCAGGATCGACGATATCGATACCTTTACCCAATTCAACACCCTGAACGGCGGCAACGCGCTGGATCTCTTCCGGATTGCCCAGCAGTACGCAGGTGGCGATACCACGTTCGGCGCAGATGGCTGCGGCTTTCACCGTACGCGGCTCGTCGCCTTCCGGCAGCACAATGCGTTTGCGAGCCTGGCGCGCCAGTTCAGTGAGCTGATAACGGAACGCTGGCGGAGAGAGGCGACGGCTGCGCTCGGAGGTGGCGGTCAGCGAGTCGATCCATTCGGAGTCGATGTGGCTGGCCACGTACTCCTGCACGCGCTCAATGCGCTGTGTATCGTCGCTCGGCACTTCCAGATTAAAGCTTTGCAGGCTCAGCGAGGTCTGCCAGGTGTTGGTTTTCACCATAAAGACCGGCAGGCCGGTGGCGAAAGCGCGTTCGCACAGTTTACGAATAGGTTCGTCGATTTGATATCCGCCGGTCAGCAGGATCGCACCAATCTCGACGCCGTTCATCGCCGCCAGGCAGGCGGCAACCAGCACGTCAGGACGGTCGGCAGAGGTCACCAGCAGCGAACCAGGGCGGAAGTGCTCCAGCATGTGCGGCAGACTTCGCGCACAGAAGGTCACGGACTTCACGCGGCGGGTGTTGATATCGCCTTCGTTGATCACATCCGCCTTCAGGTGATGACACATATCAATCGCGCGCGTGGCGATCAGATCGAAGCTCCACGGTACGCAGCCCAGCACCGGTAGCGGACTGTTGGCGAAAAGCTGCTTCGGATCGATATTGGCGATGCTGGCCTTGGTCGAATCGTCAAAAATCTCCGAAAGGTCAGGGCGGGTACGGCCCTGCTCATCAACGGGCGCATTCAGTTTGTTAATGATCACGCCGGTGATATTTTTATTCTTGCTGCCGCCGAAGCTGCTCTGCGTCAGTTCGATGCGCTCTTTTAACTGTGCGGCGGAATCATTGCCCAGTGACATCACAAAGACGATTTCCGCATTCAGCGTCTTGGCGATCTCAAAGTTCAGCGCTGACGCAAACTGATGCTTGCGGGTCGGCACCAGGCCTTCCACCAGCACCACTTCGGCATCTTTGGTGTTTTCGTGGTAGCGCTTGATAATCTCTTCCATCAGCACGTCCTGCTGGTTGGAACCAAGCAGGGACTCCACGCTGCTCATTGCCAGCGGTTCGGCGGCAGGAATGGATGAGTTGGAGCGAATGATCTTGGTGGTCTGATCCGGCGCGTCGCCGCCCGCACGCGGCTGGGCGATAGGTTTGAATACGCTCAGGCGAACGCCCTTGCGCTCCATGGCGCGGATCACGCCAAGGCTGATACTGGTGAGGCCGACGCTGGTGCCGGTGGGAATTAACATAATAGTACGAGACACGGGAAACCTCTCTGTACCACTCCTCGCTGCTGAAGCAACGGCGGGTACGCTTTGTTGGTGTCAAAACAACGCCGCCAGCCTGAGCTGGCGGAGGAGAATGCTCAGGCGGTCAGACGGCTGGCGTCGCGGGCGATAACCAACTCTTCGTTGGTAGGAATGACCACGGCCGGACGCGTGCCTTCTTTGTTGATGAAGCCCGCGTTGCCGAAGCGCGCCGCGAGGTTACGCTCATGATCCACCTCAAAACCGAGCAGCGACAGCTTCGCCAGCGACAGCTCACGCACCATTGCCGCGTTTTCACCGATGCCGCCGGTAAAGATCACCGCATCGAGACGGCCTTCCATCAGCGCCGCGTACGAGCCGATGTATTTCGCCAGACGGTGACAGAAAACGTCCATCGCGCGTTTCGCGTCTTCTTTGGTTTCGTAGTTTTCTTCAACGTAACGGCAGTCGCTGGTGACGCCGGTCAGGCCAAGAAGACCAGACTCTTTGGTCAGCAGCTTATTGATGGCGTCAACGCTCATGCCCAGCGTGTCGTGCAGGAAGAAGATAATAGCCGGATCGATATCGCCGGAACGGGTGCCCATCACCAGGCCTTCCAGCGGCGTCAGACCCATTGAGGTATCCACGCATTCGCCGTTGCGGATGGCAGAAATGGATGCGCCGTTACCCAGATGGCAGGTAATGATATTCAGCTCTTCAACCGGCTTGTTCAGCACTTTTGCCGCTTCATGCATTACGTAGTAGTGGCTGGTGCCGTGCGCGCCGTAGCGACGAACGCCGTGTTCCTTATAAAGATGATAAGGCAGCGCATAAAGATAAGACTCTTCAGGCATAGTCTGATGGAAAGCGGTGTCGAAAACTGCCACATTTTTATCAGAAAGGTGTGGGAAGTTTTTCATCGCTTCATCAATACCGATCAGGTGCGCCGGATTGTGCAGCGGAGCAAAAGAAGACGCGTCTTTAATGCTCTGAATGATGTTTTCGTCAATCACCACCGACTGAGTCAGTTTTTCACCGCCGTGAACGATGCGGTGACCGATTGCAGCAATTTGTGCTGAAAGCTCAGGTTTTTGTGCCAGAATAGTTTTAACAATGAAATTGAGGGCTTCGCTGTGCGCGGCGCCGGCGCCCAGGGCGGCTTCCTGTTTGCTACCTTCCATTTTCCATTTGATACGGGCTTCGGGCAGGTGGAAGCATTCGGATAAACCGGAGAGATACTCCTCACCGTTTGCAGGATCAATGATGGCAAACTTAAGTGAAGAACTGCCGCAGTTCAGAACCAGTACTAACTTACTCGACATGGAAGGTCCCTATTGGTTAAAAATGGCGAAAAAAAACTCAGTCAGACTATCAGCGTAGCGCATGAAAGCTGGTACATTAATGATGAATGTCATGCTTGTGGCAAACTTTGACCACCGACATAAAAAAAATAGAAAAATTGCACAAATTTTTGATATCAGCCTTTTGAAAAGAGTCCATTAATGTTCTCCCTTTCGGCTGACCTTGTAGAAACGGGCACAGGATAACCAGACTGCCGTTCAAAAACAAAATATTTTGAAAGTTGTAAGCTAACGTTGGTTATTTGTATTTTTTGTTTAAATGTTATTAATGAAGTTGAGGGGAGCCATGGCTAAAGAATCCGGTACGGTCGGTTGGTTAAAGCTGTTTCAACGCGGACAGCACTACATGAAAACATGGCCGGTTGATAAACGTCTGGCAGCCATGTTCCCGGAAAACAGAGTGGCGCGCGCCACGCGATTTGCGATTCGCTTTATGCCGCCGGTTGCCGTTTTCTCTCTGACCTGGCAAATCGCGCTGGGCGGCCAGCTCGGCCCGGCGGTGGCAACCGCGCTGTTTGCCTGTAGCCTGCCGATGCAGGGGCTTTGGTGGCTGGGCAAACGCTCCGTCACGCCGCTGCCGCCAGGCTTGCTGAACTGGTTTCACGAGGTGCGCGAAAAGCTCCAGGCTGCCGGACAGGCGATCGCACCTCTGGAAGGAAAGCCAACCTATCAGTCGCTGGCCGACGTGTTGCGTCGTGCGTTCAGGCAGCTCGATAAAACCTTTCTTGACGATCTTTGATCCCGGCGCGAAATTTTCGCTTCCTGAATGGGGCGAAAACCCGGTTTGAATCAAAGAAGCAGCGGCTTGCCGTACCGCATTGCCGCCGCTTATGTCATTCTTGCGTCATCCCTTTCAGATTGCAATTCGTCCACGGTGACGCAGGAGTGAATGATGGAAATGACCAACGCCCAACGTTTAATTCTCTCTAATCAATATAAGATGATGAGTATGCTCGATCCCGATAACGCCGAGCGCTATCGTCGCCAGCAAACCATCGTCGAACGCGGCTACGGCCTGCAAATGCGCGAGCTGGATCGCGAATTTGGCGAACTACCAGAAACAGTCTGCCGCACTATCATCGATATTATGGAACTGCACCACGCGCTGCACGTTTCATGGGCTAATCTGAAATCACCCGCTGGCATCGACGAGCGTCGGCTGAATTTCCTCGGCTTTGACGCGGCCACGGAAGCGCGTTATCTGGGTTACGTGCGCTTTATGGTCAATGTGGAAGGGCGCTATACGCATTTTGATTCCGGCACGCACGGCTTTAACGCGCAAACGCCGATGTGGGAAAAATACCAACGCATGCTGACCTTATGGCACACTTGTCCACGGCAGTATCATCTGAGTGCGAACGAGATCGCGCAAATTATTAACGCCTGAAAAGGAAAAACGCAGTGAAGTGTAAAGGTTTTCTGTTTGATCTGGACGGCACGCTGGTGGACTCCCTGCCGGTTGTGGAACGCGCCTGGCTGAGCTGGGCATCACGACGCGGCATTGCGGGCGAAGAGGTGCTGAATTTTATCCACGGCAAGCAGGCGATCACTTCACTGCGTCATTTCATGCCCGGTGCCTCTGAAGACGAGATCCGTGACGAGTTTCTGCTGCTGGAAAAGACCGAAGCGGAAGACACGGACGGGATCACCGCGCTGCCCGGCGCGCGTCAGCTACTGGCGATGCTCAGCGAGATGAACATTCCCTGGGCGATTGTCACCTCGGGTTCGCTGCCGGTCGCTTCGGCGCGCCGTCAGGCGGCAGAACTGCCCGAACCTGAAACCATGGTGACGGCGGAGCGCGTTCAGAATGGCAAGCCCGAGCCGGATGCTTATCTCCTTGGCGCACAGCTCCTTCAACTGGAGCCGGAAGAGTGCGTGGTGGTGGAAGACGCCGCAGCGGGTATTCTCTCCGGCCTGGCGGCAGGCTGCCATGTGATCGCGGTGAACGCGCCGGCCAGCTCTCCTCGCCTTGAGGATGTGGATATGCAGCTCTCCTCGCTGGAGGAGCTGATTATCCAGAAAAACGCCGACGGTTCCGTCAATGTGGATCGAAAACACTAAGCCATGATGTAACCCCGCTATTGCGGGGTTTTTTTTGTGGCATCCTGTGTGAAAACATCGCACTGAGAGTCACCGTGAACAAAGAACTTCTCTGGGTTATCAGTTTGTTAGCCGTTGCCATTCTGCTGTTTGTCAGCGGTCGGCTGCGCATGGACGTTGTGGCGCTGCTGGTGATTATTGCTTTTGTGTTAAGCGGAACGCTGACCTTGCAGGAGGCGACGCTCGGCTTCAGCGATCCTAACGTTATTCTTATTGCGGCGCTGTTTGTGATTGGCGAAGGTCTGGTCCGTACCGGCGTGGCGCTGAGGCTGGGTGACTGGCTGATGAGAATGGCTGGCAGCAGCGAAACAAAAATGCTGGTGCTGCTGATGGTGACCGTGGCGGGGTTGGGCGCGTTTATGAGCTCCACCGGCGTGGTGGCGATATTCATACCGGTGGTGCTCAGCGTGGCGGCAAAAATGAAAAGCTCACCGGGACGGCTGATGATGCCGCTCAGCTTCGCCGGGTTGATCAGCGGCATGCTGACGCTGGTCGCCACGCCGCCTAACCTGGTGGTGAACAGCGAGCTGGTGCGCGAAGGGCTGGCCGGGTTCGGTTTTTTTGATGTGACGCCGATTGGTCTGGTGGCACTGTTGCTGGGAATTGCTTATATGCTGCTGGCGCGCTTCTGGCTGGTCACGCCGCAGGGCGAAAACAGCGCGAAAAAGCTCGGACGACGCACCTGGCGCGATTTGATCCGCGATTACAAACTCACCGGACGTGCCAGAAGGCTGGCCGTACGCAGCGGATCGCCGCTTATTGGCTATCGGCTGGATGATTTAAAGCTGCGTGAACGCTACAGCGTCAACGTGGTTGGCCTGGAGCGCTGGCGCAAGTTTCGTCGGGTGATGGTGCCGGTCACGGGCACAACGGTGTTTCGCGCG
Organism: Erwinia oleae; assembly: GCF_000770305.1. Lineage (GTDB taxonomy): Bacteria > Pseudomonadota > Gammaproteobacteria > Enterobacterales > Enterobacteriaceae > Erwinia > Erwinia oleae. The sequence continues at coordinate 42,521 of NZ_JNVB01000009.1, read as the reverse complement.
CGTGACGTGCTGCTGATTGATATGTCGAATGCCGATATCGATCTGCGTGAGTTCTGCGGCGAGCAGATGCTGGAACCTATGATCCTGCGCGGCGACTACTTCTCCGACCGCGCGCAGGACGTCGGCCTGGCGGAAGTGTTAATTGTTCCTGATTCCGCGCTTCAAGGGAAAACGCTGCGGGAGATCGCCTTTCGATCCCGCTTTGACACCAGCGTTGTCGGGCTGCGCAGGCGTGGTGAGGTACTGGAAGGCGCGCTGACAGACGTTTCGCTGGAGCTGGGCGACAGCCTGCTGGTCATTGGCGACTGGAAAAAGATCCTTCATCTTAAGCAATATCCACGCGAGATGATCGTACTTAATCTGCCGGAGGAGGCGGACTACGTGGCCCCCGCGCAGAGCCAGGCGCCGCATGCGATTTTCAGCCTGGCGCTGATGGTGGCGATGATGCTGACCGATGAGATCCCTAACCCTGTTGCGGCGCTGGTTGCCTGCCTGCTGATGGGAAAATTTCGCTGCATTGATATGGAAAACGCCTACAAATCCATTCACTGGCCGAGCATCATCCTGATTGTCGGTATGATGCCCTTTGCGCTGGCGCTACAAAAGACGGGCGGCGTCGCGCTGATAGTCAATGGCCTGACGGCGCTGGCCGGCGGCTACAGTCCGCATATCATGCTGCTTTGCCTGTTTATACTCTGTGCAACTATTGGGCTGTTTATCTCAAATACCGCTACGGCGGTGCTGATGGCGCCGGTTGGCGTGGCGGCGGCGGGGCAGATGGGCCTGTCACCCTATCCGTTTACGCTGATCGTTGCGATCGCCGCCTCGGCGGCCTTTATGACGCCGGTGTCATCACCGGTCAACACGCTCGTTCTTGGCCCGGGCGGCTATACCTTTGGCGACTTCGTGAAGGTCGGCGTGCCGTTTACCCTGCTGATTATGATGGTCAGCGTGGTGCTGGTACCGGTGCTGTTTCCTTTTTAGAGATCCCCGCTGATCTCATCCAGAGAGAGGTTAAAGCTGGGAACAAACACCTCAACAAAGTAGTCCATTTCAGGGCTGTGACGATCCGCCAGCGTTTTCTCCAGGCGCGCTTTCGCCAGCTGGAATTCGTGATTACCCGCCGCGAGTTCTTCCAGACACTTGAGGTAGGCGCACAGCGCGTCGGCCTGCTTCACAATCGCCTTCTCGTCCTCACTGTGCTGATGTTCGTCAAGCAGTGGACGGTAAGCCGCCTGTAGCTCTGCTGGCAGCATCTCAATCAGTTTCTGCTGAGCGATTTTCTCAATTTTTTTATATTCAAAAGCGATTTGCGCATTGTAATACTTCACTGGCGTAGGGAGATCGCCGGTCAACACCTCGCTGGCGTCGTGGTAGATAGCCATCATGGCGATACGCTCGGCGTTAAGATTACCGTTAAATTTCTGGTTCTTTATGATCGCCAGCGCGTGGGCGACCATTGCGACCTGAAGGCTGTGCTCAGAGACATTTTCGGTGCGCACGTTGCGCATCAGCGGCCAGCGGTTAATTAATTTAAGACGGGAAAGATGGGCGAAAAAATGGCTTTGATTCATGGCAGGTTCCAGTGCGTTGACAGCAGGAGCCGGATGCTTCCGGCTCCTCACAAGCGTAGCGTAACTATTGGCGATATCCTTCCAGGAAGCGGCCGAATTTTTCAATCGCCATGGTCAGATCGTTAACGTGGGGCAGGGTAACAATGCGCACGTGATCGGGCCACGGCCAGTTAAAGGCGGTGCCTTGCACCAGCAGCACTTTCTCCTGAAGCAGGAAGTCGAGCACCATTTTCTGATCGTCGTGAAGGTTAAACTTCTTCGCGTCGATGCGGGGGAACATATACAGCGCACCTTCGGGCTTCACGCAGCTTACGCCCGGAATATCATTAATCAGCTCCCACGCGCGCTGCCGTTGCTCATACAGCCTGCCGCCGGGCACAATAAATTCGCTGATGCTCTGATAGCCGCCCAGAGCGGTCTGGATAGCATGCTGAGCCGGCACGTTGGCACAGAGGCGCATTGACGCCAGCATCTCCAGCCCTTCGATATAACCTTTCGCGTGGGCTTTCGGCCCGTTAAGCACCATCCAGCCCTGACGAAAACCCGCGACACGGTAGGTTTTCGATAAACCGTTAAAGGTAATAGTCAGCAGATCGGGCGCCAGCGCGGCAATTGAGTGATGCTGAGCGGCATCATAAAGAATTTTGTCGTAGATCTCATCGGCAAAAATAATCAGGTTGTGCTGGCGCGCCAGCTCAACAATTTCCAGCAGCAGCTCTTTGCTGTAAACCGCACCCGTTGGATTATTCGGGTTAATAATCACGATACCGCGCGTGCGCGGAGTAATTTTACTGCGAATGTCGTCGAGATCGGGAAACCAACCGGCTGATTCATCGCAGAGGTAATGCACTGCTTTGCCGCTGGAGAGTGAGACGGCGGCGGTCCACAGTGGATAGTCGGGAGCGGGGACCAGCATCTCATCGCCGCTGTTAAGCAAGGCCTGCATCGATTGCACAATCAGTTCGGAAACGCCGTTGCCGATATAGACATCTTCGACGGTCATCTCGCGCATGCCGCGGGCCTGGTAATGCTGCACAATGGCCTTACGCGCCGAATAGAGTCCCTTTGAATCGCAGTAGCCCTGCGCACCCGGCAGATTACGAATAACATCAACCAGTATCTCGTCAGGCGCTTCAAAACCAAACGGGGCAGGGTTGCCAATATTCAGTTTAAGAACTTTATTACCTTCTTCTTCAAGACGCTTTGCTTCTTTTAGTACCGGGCCGCGAATGTCGTAACACACATTATCCAGCTTGCCGGACTTATCAATCGGATTCATTTATCTCGCCTTAGACTCTCAGGACGGCGTTCCTGCCGTGGAAAAACCTCCACAATGTACTCTTCTCACTTGCCCTTTAGAAGGGCATGCGCTGGCTTCAGTACGTTTAACAAGGTTTTACCGGGAGTATGGAGAGCTACAGTATGCGCAAACGATTTGCTCAGTAAAAAATGCTGAGCAAAAAGAATTTTCTGGTTTATTAAACCTGCAATTGCGCTCTGTTACTGGAATCACTTCATTTCGCGTCATCCAGCGTGCATTTCTGTTGAGTTCTGGTTAAAAAAGATGGATTGATGATATCAGTAACTGTCAAAAAACGCTTATTTGAATGGTTGTATTTTGAACAGGGCATCCGCGCGTATAATATACGCGTTTATCCACATGGGGCCGGGCCGCAGGGAGTTTAACCCGCGCAGAATGTAAGCAAATGATAAATTTTTGTGGTTGAAAACGGCTAAGCGCACGGATAGCCAATAAAATCTTATTTTACCGAGAAGAATAGTCAGTTTGGGGCTTAAAAATTAAGCGGCAGTATGTCAGGATAGCATTCAGAAGACTTTAGGCTGAAAAATCCGGCCGAAGGGGTGATATAAATACCTCTTTAGTGGCATCGACAGTGAAAGAATTCTTATTGATTCCCGAGCGCATGCCATCCGGATGCGCAGACGGAGGAGCAGTAACGTACAGGACGCCACGGCACCGCCTCGCTTAATTATTAAGCCTGCGGCACCGGAATTTTATCCAGAAGCACGTGCCCTTATGCTTATCGATCCCTGTTTGGCACAGGGGCAACTTATCAACGTGAAGCATCTGTCATCGGTTCGTTTGATACAGCGCTAACGGAAGTGAAGCGTGTGATTTGTAGGGCCAGTAATGTTGCGGACAATTTTTTTCTGCACATTGCGCATGATACCTGAGCATCCCATTGATGCGTAAGGTAATAACACCAGGAAAGCTGTTCGTATAAAACTTATAAAGTGAAGAAAAAATGACCAATGCAAATCGTCCAATCCTTAATTTAGACCTCGATCTGCTAAGAACCTTTGTCGCCGTTGCCGATCTTAACACCTTCGCGGCAGCGGCCACAGCAGTGTGCAGAACGCAATCGGCGGTCAGTCAGCAGATGCAGCGACTGGAACAGCTGGTGGGTAAAGAGCTGTTTGCCAGACACGGCCGAAATAAGCTTCTCACCGAGCACGGTATTCAACTCCTTGGCTACGCCAGAAAAATCCTGCGCTTCAATGATGAGGCCTGTACTTCTCTCATGTACAGCAACATCCAGGGCGTGCTGACTATCGGTGCCTCGGACGATACCTCTGATACCATCCTGCCATTCCTTCTTAATCGCGTGACGTCGGTTTATCCGAAGCTCGCTATTGATGTACGCGTAAAGCGTAATCCATTCATGATGGAAATGCTGAATCAGGGTGAAGTGGATTTGGTTGTCACCACCTCCAGTCCAATGAACTTTACCTGGCAGGTGCTGCGTACGTCCCCGACGCTCTGGTATTGTGCAGCTGACTATATTTTTCAGCGTGGGGAGGCCATTCCTCTGGTTCTCCTGGACGAGCCAAGCCCGTATCGCGACATGGCTATCGACCATCTTAATGAAGCGGGCATTCCATGGCGCATCTCGTATGTTGCGTCAACGCTGGCGGCGGTTCGCGCTGCGGTGAAGGCCGGCCTTGGCGTGACGGCGCGTCCGGTTGAAATGATGAGCCCTGAGCTGCGTGTCATGGGCGCGGCAGAAGGCCTGCCGGTTCTGCCGGACACGGAATACCTGCTTTGCCGCAATCCTGAAAGCGAAAATGAACTGGCGCTGGCAATCTTTAATGCCATGGAGTCCAGTAACGATCCTTATAATTTATCGACCATGGTAAAGGATGACTCTGTCTTAAATGACGAAGAGGAATGAGCGCGGACGCAATCGATATCGTAATTTTTTGAAAAAGCGTTAAACAGAGTAAAATGCGTAAAATGGAGCCTTCCGGCTATTAATGAGTCGGAAGGCTTTTTTTATCAGGTTAACTTCATTTTTTCCGTCGGTTTCAACGGTAAATTCACGCCAGATATGCGCTGAAAATTACCCATTCCGAACGCTATTTTTTCCTGTTTTAACCCGTCTGTAATGTGACTTGCGATTGATATCCCTCAAATTGCGCCGCCTAAAATCACCTCACAAAAGATAAAACTGTGTCCTGGATCAAAAAAATAACCTCATTAAGGGGCAGGAAAAGTGGTCAAATCCTGCCAGAATAGGAAAAGTTAAATCCGCGACACATACAGGGAAATACCCGCTAAACTTACATCACACCCTGTTACTGACTCGATTTAGCTCAATTGTTGCGCATCAAGTGTTAAATAAATGCTGCGGGTGTAAATTAATGTGTGGATACTTTTGTGAAAGTTGACAAAAGGTTATTGAAAGGAGTAAAAAACCCCATAAAAGTGCTGCTTAATCAAAAAAGACAGCAAAATTTATAAGGTTTTTTATTTTTCCCGTGAATCGAGATGGTGCGTCAACCCGCGCAGGTTGTTCGTTTCCGCCTCAGGCTGAGTAAGCAAAGAGCATGTCTACTAATACTAATGTCATCGCCCATCATTGGGCATTCGCCGTATTTCTGATCGTTGCCGTTGGGCTTTGCTGCGCTATGTTAGCGGGCGCCTGGTTTCTGGGCGGTAAAGCGCGTGGGCGCTATACCAATACGCCTTTCGAATCAGGGGCTGCGGCGGTCGGAACGGCTAAGCTGCGCATGTCGGCGAAATTCTACCTGGTCGCCATGTTCTTCGTCATCTTTGACGTTGAAGCCCTCTATTTATATGCATGGTCGACGGCCATTCGTGAAAGCGGATGGGTCGGCTTTGTAGAAGCCACCATTTTCATTTTGGTACTGCTTGCTGGTCTGGTTTATCTGGTGCGTATTCGCGCGCTCGATTGGGCTCCTGCGGCGCGGCGCGTCGTGGTTAAGCCAACCACCATTTCGCACTCCAATCGTCATACGCAGTAACAGCGAGGCTTTAAGATGGATTATACGCTCACCCGCGCCGACCCGAACGGCGAGAATGACCGTTACCCACTGCAAAAACAGGAGATCGTATCCGATCCGCTGGAGAAGCACGTACATCAGAGCGTCTATATGGGCAAGCTGGAACACGCCCTGCACGATATGGTGAACTGGGGACGCAAAAATTCTCTCTGGCCGTTTAACTTCGGTCTTTCATGCTGTTATGTCGAGATGACCACGTCGTTTACCTCAGTACATGACGTTGCTCGCTTTGGTTCGGAAGTTATTCGCGCTTCGCCACGTCAGGCAGACTTTATGGTTGTGGCCGGTACGCCGTTTACGAAAATGGCACCTGTTATCCAGCGTCTTTACGATCAGATGCTTGAGCCAAAATGGGTGATTTCGATGGGCGCCTGCGCAAACTCCGGCGGTATGTATGACATCTATTCTGTGGTGCAGGGCGTGGATAAATTCCTGCCTGTTGACGTTTACATCCCTGGCTGCCCACCGCGTCCTGAAGCCTATATGCAGGCGCTGTTGCTGTTGCAAGAATCGATTGGTAAAGAGCGCCGCCCGCTGTCGTGGGTCGTTGGCGATCAGGGCGTCTATCGCGCCAACATGCAGTCCGAGCGTGAAAGAAAGCACGGCGAGCGTATCGCCGTAACCAATCTGCGGACGCCTGACGAAGTTTAAGGGATAGCCTGACTTTGACGGGCGCGGCGGTTGAGGAAGCGGTCGGTAACCACAACCTCATCGCCCGCCTGCGCTAAGAAGAGCACTGCAATTTATGGATGTGGCCTGGCCTCACGGCGTATAAAAAAAATACAACACGTACAGGCCCATTCTGACGCCAAAACTGAGTGCCTGCCTACAGGCCCACAGGGTGACCGACTTATGACTGATTTGACCACCGCCCAGCCCGCCTGGCAAACCCGCGATCACCAGGACGATCCGGTGATCGGCGAGCTGCGTAACCGTTTTGGGCCTGATGCCTTTACCGTTCAGCCCACCCGCACCGGCATTCCGGTAGTATGGGTGAAGCGTGAACAATTACTGGAAGTAACTGAATTTCTGCGCAAACTGCCGAAACCCTACGTGATGCTCTACGATCTTCACGGCATGGATGAGCGGCTGCGTACTCACCGTGCAGGCCTGCCTGCGGCGGATTTTTCCGTTTTCTACCACTTCATCTCTATTGAGCGTAATCGCGATATTATGCTCAAGGTGGCGCTGTCTGAAAAAGACCTGCACGTGCCAACGGTCACAAAGATTTTCCCGAATGCCAACTGGTACGAGCGCGAAACCTGGGAGATGTTTGGTATCACCTTTGATGGCCATCCTCATCTGACGCGCATCATGATGCCGCAGACCTGGGAAGGGCATCCGCTGCGTAAAGACTACCCCGCGCGCGCCACGGAATTCGATCCGTTTGAGCTGACAAAGCAGAAAGAAGATCTGGAAATGGAGGCAATGACCTTCAAGCCGGAAGAGTGGGGGATGAAACGCGGTACCGCCACTGAAGACTTTATGTTTCTCAACCTCGGCCCTAACCACCCGTCAGCCCACGGCGCTTTCCGCATCATTTTGCAGCTTGATGGCGAAGAGATCGTCGACTGCGTGCCGGATGTCGGCTATCACCATCGCGGCGCCGAAAAAATGGGCGAGCGCCAGTCATGGCACAGCTACATTCCTTATACCGATCGCATTGAGTACCTGGGCGGCTGCGTAAATGAAATGCCGTACGTGCTGGCCGTCGAAAAACTGGCCGGTATCAAAGTGCCGGAACGCGTTGACGTGATCCGCGTCATGCTTTCCGAACTGTTCCGCATTAACAGCCACCTGCTCTATATCTCAACGTTTATTCAGGACGTTGGCGCGATGTCGCCGGTATTTTTTGCCTTCACCGACCGTCAGAAAATTTATGACGTGGTGGAAGCCATTACCGGTTTCCGTATGCATCCGGCCTGGTTCCGCATTGGCGGCGTGGCGCACGATCTGCCGAAAGGCTGGGATCGCCTGCTGCGCGACTTCATTAACTGGCTGCCGAAGCGTTTGAAAGCGTACGAGCAAACCGCGCTGAAAAACTCGGTGTTGATTGGCCGCGCCAAAGGCGTTTCCGCCTACGGTCTGGACGAAGCGCTGGCATGGGGCACCACGGGCGCAGGCCTGCGCGCTACTGGCCTGGACTTCGACGTGCGCAAATGGCGTCCGTACTCCGGCTATGAAAACTTTGATTTCGAGGTGCCTGTCGGCGACGGCGTAAGCTGTGCTTACACCCGCGTAATGCTGAAAATGGAAGAGATGCGTCAGAGCCTGCGCATTCTTGAGCAGTGCCTGAATAATATGCCGGAAGGCCCGTTCAAGGCCGATCATCCGCTGACGACGCCGCCGCCAAAAGAGCGCACGCTACAGCATATCGAAACCCTGATCACCCACTTCCTTCAGGTGTCCTGGGGACCGGTGATGCCCGCCAATGAATCGTTCCAGATGATTGAGGCGACCAAAGGGATCAACAGTTACTACCTGACCAGCGACGGCAGCACCATGAGCTACCGCACCCGCGTGCGCACGCCAAGCTTCCCGCACCTGCAACAGATCCCGTCGGTGATCAACGGCAGTCTGGTATCCGATCTGATCGTATATCTGGGTAGTATCGATTTTGTTATGTCAGACGTGGACCGCTAATTATGCACGAACAACGAATCGCGATCGAAACGATCGACAACAATGCAGCTTTTGTGCTGAGCGCCGCAGAGCGCGACGCTATCGAGCATGAAAAGCACCATTATGAAGACGCGCGCGCGGCCTCAATCGAAGCGCTGAAAATTGTTCAGAAGCAGCGCGGCTGGGTGCCTGACGGCGCAATTGATGCTATTGCCGGGGTGCTGGGCATTCCGGCCAGCGACGTCGAAGGCGTTGCCACCTTTTACAGCCAGATCTTCCGCCAGCCGGTGGGCCGCCATGTGATTCGCTATTGCGACAGCGTGGTGTGCCACATTACCGGCTTTCAGGGCATCCAGGCGGCGCTGGAAGAGAACCTCAATATTAAGCCGGGCCAGACCACGGCGGACGGCCGCTTCACGCTGCTGCCCACCTGCTGCCTGGGCAACTGCGACAAAGGGCCGACCATGATGGTGGATGAAGATACGCACGTTCATCTGACGCCGGAAAACATCGTTAACCTGCTGGAGCAGTATCAATGACAATCAAACAGATCATTCGTACTGCGGAAACGCATCCGCTGACCTGGCGTCTGCGTGATGACAAACAGCCGGTTTTCTTTGACGAATACCGCAGTAAAAACGGCTATGCCGGTGCTGACAAAGCCCTGAAGACCCTGTCGCAGGACGAAATCGTGGCAGCGGTTAAAGACTCCGGCCTGAAAGGGCGCGGCGGCGCAGGCTTTTCGACCGGCCTGAAATGGAGCCTGATGCCAAAAGACGAATCCATGAACATCCGCTACCTGTTGTGTAACGCTGATGAAATGGAGCCGGGCACCTATAAAGACCGCCTGCTGATGGAACAGTTACCGCACCAGCTGGTGGAAGGCATGCTGATCAGCGCCTTTGCCCTGAAAGCGTATCGTGGCTATATCTTCCTGCGCGGCGAATATGTCGAGGCCGCGGTTAACCTGCGTCGCGCTATAGCCGAGGCGACGGAAGCGGGCTACCTGGGAAAAAACATCCTCGGCACCGGTTTTGACTTTGAACTGATCGTGCATACCGGCGCAGGCCGCTACATTTGCGGAGAAGAAACCGCGCTGATCAACTCGCTGGAAGGGCGTCGCGCCAACCCGCGCTCCAAACCGCCGTTTCCTGCCTCGGCAGGCGCATGGGGCAAGCCGACCTGCGTGAACAACGTTGAAACGCTGTCCAACGTCCCGGCGATTCTGGCAAACGGCGTCGAGTGGTACAAAAGCATCTCCAACAGCGAAGACACCGGCACGAAAATGATGGGCTTCTCCGGCCGCGTGAAAAATCCGGGCGTCTGGGAGCTGCCATTCGGCACTACCGCGCGCGAGATCCTGGAAGACTACGCCGGCGGCATGCGCGACGGACTGAAATTCAAAGCCTGGCAGCCGGGCGGCGCGGGCACGGACTTCCTGACCGATGCACACCTCGATCTGCCGATGGAGTTCGCCAGCATTGGCAAAGCGGGAAGCCGTCTGGGCACCGCGCTGGCGATGGCTGTCGATCACGAAATCAATATGGTTTCGCTGGTGCGCAACCTGGAAGAGTTCTTCGCGCGCGAGTCCTGCGGCTGGTGTACGCCGTGCCGTGACGGCCTGCCGTGGAGCGTGAAAATCCTGCGCGCGCTGGAGCGTAAAGAAGGGCAGCCTGGTGACATCGAAACGCTGTTGCAGCTTTGTCGCCAGTTGGGGCCGGGCAAAACGTTTTGCGCCCATGCGCCAGGTGCAGTAGAGCCACTGCAAAGCGCCATCAAATATTTCCGCGAAGAGTTTGAAGCAGGCATTGCGACGCAGGTATTCAGCAACGCACACGCCATCGCCGGTATCCAGGCGAACCTGCTTAAAGCGCGCTGGTAAGCGCCAGATTACAAGTTTTACCCGACAGATAATGGGTAGGAAATTTTTGTTTTAACGCTCATCTGATGAGCCTTACTTGAGCAAGTTCACTATGGCTACAATACATGTAGACGGTAAAGAATATGACGTCGATGGAGCGGACAACCTGTTACAGGCTTGCCTCTCTCTTGGCCTTGATATTCCCTATTTCTGCTGGCATCCGGCGCTGGGAAGCGTAGGTGCCTGCCGTCAGTGCGCGGTGAAGCAGTTTCAAAACGCGGAAGATACCCGTGGCCGCCTGGTGATGTCCTGCATGACGCCCGCGTCGGACGGCACCTTCATCTCAATTGATGATGGCGAAGCAAAAGAGTTCCGTGAGAGCGTGGTCGAGTGGTTGATGACCAACCATCCGCACGACTGTCCGGTCTGCGAAGAGGGCGGTAACTGCCATCTTCAGGACATGACCGTGATGACCGGCCACAGCTTCCGCCGCTACCGCTTCACTAAGCGTACTCACCGCAATCAGGATCTCGGACCGTTTATCTCTCACGAGATGAACCGCTGTATCGCCTGTTACCGCTGCGTGCGCTACTACAAAGACTACGCCGACGGCACCGATCTGGGCGTTTATGGCGCGCATGATAACGTTTACTTCGGTCGTCCGCAGGACGGTACGTTGGAAAGCGAGTTTTCCGGCAACCTGGTGGAAATCTGTCCGACCGGCGTGTTCACTGACAAAACCCATTCCGAACGCTATAACCGTAAATGGGACATGCAATATGCGCCAAGTATCTGCCAGCAGTGCAGCGTCGGCTGTAACACCAGCCCCGGCGAGCGCTACGGCGAACTGCGTCGTATTGAAAACCGCTACAACGGCACCGTTAACCAGTATTTTCTCTGCGACCGGGGCCGTTTCGGCTATGGCTATGTGAACCTGAAAGACAGGCCGCGTCAGCCGATGCAGCGTCGCGGCAACGACTGGATCGCGCTGAACGCCGAACAGGCAATGCAGGGCGCGGCGGACGTGCTGCGTCAGGCGAAAAAAGTGATCGGTATCGGCTCGCCGCGCGCCAGCGTTGAGAGCAATTACGCGCTGCGCGATCTGGTGGGCGCGGAAAACTTCTCCACCGGCATTCCTGCCGCTGAACAGACGCGGCTGGAACTGATGCTGAAAGTGCTGCGCGAAGGCGGTATTCACACGCCAGGCCTGCGTGAAATTGAAAGCTACGACGCGGTGCTGGTGCTGGGTGAAGACCTGACGCAAACCGGCGCGCGCGTGGCGCTGTCGGTGCGCCAGGCGGTGAAAGGCAAAGCGCGCGAGCTGGCAGCGGCGCAGAAAGTCGCCGACTGGCAAATTGCCGCCATTCTTAATATCGGTCAGCACGCCAAACATCCGCTGTTTGTCACCAACGTCGATCAAACGCGCCTTGATGACATCGCCGCGTGGAGCTACCGGGCGCCGGTTGAAGATCAGGCTCGGCTGGGCTTTGCCATCGCCAACGCGCTGGACGAAAGCGCGCCTGCGGTCAGCGGCATCGACAGCACGCTGAACGGCAAAATCGATGTGGTGGTTCAGGCGCTGAGCGGCGCGAAAAAACCGCTGATTATTTCTGGCGTGCACGCCGGTAGCGAAGCCATTATTCAGGCAGCGGCCAACGTGGCGAAGGCGCTGAAAGGACGCGGCGCGGATGTCGGCATTACGTTACTGGCAGGCGCGGCAAACAGCGTTGGTCTGGGCCTGATCGGCGGTCAACCGTTGGAGTCGGCGCTGGATGCACTGACCAACGGCGCGGCGGATGCGCTGATCGTGCTGGAAAATGACCTCTATCGCCATGCGCCAAAAGCGCAGGTTGATGCGGCGTTGAGCAATGCGGCGAACGTCATTGTTATCGACCACCAGCGCACCGCCACGATGGATAAAGCGGGTTTGATCCTCTCTACCGCCAGCTTCGCGGAAAGCGACGGCACGGTGGTCAATCAGGAAGGCCGCGCGCAGCGCTTCTTCCAGGTTTACGATCCCTCTTATTATCACGACAACATCGCGATGCTGGAGAGCTGGCGCTGGCTGCATTCGCTGAAAAGCACCATCACCAATCGCGAAGTGGACTGGACGCAGCTCGATCATGTGATCGACGCCTGCGTGGCGGCGCTGCCGCAGCTGGCCGGTATTAAAGAGGCCGCGCCGGATGCAAGCTTCCGCATTCGTGGTCAAAAGCTGGCACGTTCGCCGATCCGCGCCAGCGGACGCACCGCCGCGCGCGCTAATATCAGCGTGCACGAGCCGCGCCAGCCGCAGGATAATGACACGATGTTTGCCTTCTCGATGGAAGGAAACAACCAGCCTGGTGCGGCGCGTTCGCAGATCCCGTTTGCCTGGGCGCCGGGCTGGAACTCCCCACAGGCCTGGAACAAGTTCCAGGACGAAGTGGGCGGTCACCTGCGTAACGGCGATCCGGGCGTGCGCCTGTTTGAAGCAGGCGATGCACAGCTCGGCTGGTTCGATGAGGTGCCGGAAGCATTTACCCATGCTGAAAACGGCTGGCGGGTAGCGCCTTACTTCCACCTGTTCGGCAGCGAAGAGATGACGCAGCGGTCGCCGGTGTTCCAGCAGCGCATGCCCGCGCCTTACGTGATGATCAATCCGGCCGATGCCGCGAAGCTTGGCGTCAATGCAGGCACCACCGTTGCCTTCACCTGCGCAGGTGAAACGCTGCGTCTGCCGGTGCGTTTTTCTGATACGTTGCAGGCAGGACAGGTCGGCCTGCCGGTTGGCCTGCCGGGCGTCCCGCCATTCCTGCTGGGTGCCACTATTGAGACTATGCAGGAGGCGGCACAATGAGCTGGCTGACACCGGACGTTATTGACGTTCTTATTGCGGTAGGTAAAGCCCTGGTCATTCTGTTTGTGGTCGTGGGCTGCGGCGCATTTATGAGCTTCGGCGAGCGTCGCCTGCTTGGTCTGTTTCAGAATCGCTACGGGCCAAACCGCGTAGGCTGGGGCGGCTCGCTTCAGCTGGTCGCTGACATGATCAAAATGTTCTTTAAAGAGGACTGGACGCCGCCGTTTACCGATCGCGTTATTTTCACCCTCGCGCCGATGATCGCCTTCACCTCGCTGCTGCTGGCGATGGCGATTGTGCCGGTCACCTCAACGTGGATGGGCGCAGATCTCAACATCGGGCTGCTGTTTTTCCTGATGATGGCCGGTCTGGCGGTCTACGCGGTGCTGTTTGCGGGCTGGTCCAGTAACAACAAATACTCGCTGCTTGGTGCAATGCGCGCTTCAGCACAGACCCTGAGCTACGAAGTGTTTCTCGGCCTGTCGCTGATGGGCGTGGTGGCGCAGGCCGGTTCGTTCAATATGGTCGATATCGTCAACAGCCAGACGCACCTGTGGAACATCATTCCGCAGTTCTTCGGCTTTTTGACCTTCGCCATCGCGGGCGTTGCGGTATGTCACCGTCATCCTTTTGACCAGCCAGAAGCGGAGCAGGAACTGGCCGACGGTTACCACATCGAATACGCCGGGATGAAGTTCGGCCTGTTCTTCGTCGGTGAATACGTGGGGATCGTGACCGTGTCTTCGCTGATCGTCACGCTGTTCTTCGGCGGATGGAACGGTCCCTGGCTGCCGCCCGTCTTCTGGTTCGCCATTAAAACGGCGTTCTTCATGATGATGTTTATTCTGATTCGTGCTGCGTTACCGCGTCCGCGCTATGACCAGGTGATGTCGTTCGGCTGGAAAGTATGTTTGCCGTTGACGCTGTTGAACCTGCTGGCGACTGCCGCAGTGATTCTGTACAACGCGTGAGGTTGGGGTTAAGAATATGACATTAAAAGACATTGTGGTGGGATTTGGCACCACGGTACGCAGTATCTTTCTGATTGGGATGAACGCGTTCGCCAGGCGTGAAACCATGATGTACCCGGAAGAGCCGGTTTATCTGCCGCCGCGCTACCGCGGACGCATCGTGCTGACACGCGATCCCGACGGACAGGAGCGCTGCGTAGCCTGCAACCTGTGCGCCGTCGCCTGTCCGGTTGGCTGTATCTCGCTGCAAAAAGCCGAGATGCAGGATGGTCGCTGGTATCCGGAATTCTTCCGCATTAACTTCTCGCGCTGCATTTTCTGTGGCCTGTGTGAAGAGGCTTGCCCGACCACTGCGATTCAGCTTACCCCAGATTTCGAACTGGGTGAGTTTAAGCGTCAGGATCTGGTGTACGAAAAAGAAGACCTGCTGATTTCCGGTCCGGGTAAATACCCGGAATACAATTTTTACCGGATGGCGGGTATGGCGATCGACGGGAAAGACAAAGGCGAGGCTGCCAATGAAGCCAAACCTGTCGACGTCAAGGGCTTGTTACCTTAAGGAGCCAGGCATGGAATTTGCGTTTTATATTTGTGGTGTGGTGGCGGTGCTGACGACGCTGCGCGTCATTACCCATACCAACCCGGTGCATGCGCTGCTGTACCTTATTATCTCTTTGCTGGCGGTGGCCGGGGTGTTTTTTACCCTTGGCGCCTACTTTGCCGGTGCGCTGGAGATTATCGTTTATGCGGGCGCCATTATGGTGCTGTTCGTGTTTGTGGTGATGATGCTGAACCTTGGCGACAGCGTACAGGCGCAGGAGCGCGAATGGCTCAAACCTGCCGTCTGGCTGGGGCCGGGCCTGCTTTCCCTGCTGCTGCTGGTGGTGATGGTGTACGCCATTCTGACCGTTAACGATCAGGGCATTGATGGCACGATGATCGACGCGAAAGCCGTGGGTATCAGCCTGTTTGGCCCTTACGTTCTGGCCGTTGAACTGGCGTCGATGCTGCTGCTGGCAGGTCTGGTGGTGGCTTACCACATTGGACGTGAACAGCGTGTGGGCGAAGTGCTCAGCAATCGCCCTGAAGATGCCGCAAAAAGCAATAAGGAGGAGCGCGCATGATCCCTCTGCAACATGGCCTGATCCTGGCCGCCATTCTGTTCGTGCTTGGGCTGACCGGCGTCATTATTCGTCGTAACCTGCTTTTTATGTTGATCAGCCTTGAAATTATGATCAACGCCGCCGCGCTGGCTTTTGTTGTCGCCGGAAGCTATTGGGGCCAGGCCGACGGACAGGTGATGTATATCCTGGCCATCAGCCTCGCAGCGGCCGAAGCCAGTATCGGTCTGGCGCTGCTGCTTCAACTGCACCGTCGCAGCCAGAACCTCAACATTGATAAAGTGAGTGAGATGCGCGGATGAACCTTCTCTATTTAACTATTCTTTTTCCGCTTATCGGCTTTGTGCTGCTGGCTTTTTCCCGTGGACGCTGGTCAGAGAATCTTTCCGCCGCCGTGGGAATGGGCTCAGTAGGCCTGGCGGCGCTGGTTACGCTCTATGTTGGCGTTGATTTTTTCAATCACGATCGGGCTGCCTTCACCCAGATGCTGTGGACATGGATCCACGTTGGCAACTTCAATATGCAGGTCAGCCTGGTGCTGGATGGCCTGTCGCTAACCATGCTGTCGGTGGTGACCGGCGTGGGCTTCTTCATCCACATGTTCGCCTCATGGTATATGCGTGGTGAAGAGGGCTATTCACGCTTCTTCGCCTATACCAACCTGTTTATTGCCAGCATGGTGATACTGGTTCTGGCCGACAACCTGATGCTGATGTATCTGGGCTGGGAAGGGGTAGGGCTCTGCTCGTACCTGCTGATCGGCTTCTACTACACCAACCCGAACAACGGCGCAGCGGCAATGAAGGCTTTTATCATTACCCGCGTCGGTGACGTCTTCCTGGCCTTCGGACTGTTCATTCTCTACAACGAGCTGGGCACGCTGAACTTCAGAGAGATGGTTGAGCTGGCGCCCGCGCACTTTGCGGCAGATAACCACATGTTGCAGTGGGCAACGCTGGCGCTGCTCGGCGGCGCGGTAGGCAAATCGGCTCAGCTTCCGCTGCAAACCTGGCTGGCCGATGCGATGGCAGGCCCGACGCCGGTTTCCGCGTTGATCCACGCCGCGACCATGGTGACCGCGGGCGTTTACCTGATCGCGCGCAGTCATGGTCTGTTCCTGATGACGCCAGAGGTGCTGCATCTGGTGGGCATCGTCGGTGCGGTGACGCTGGTGCTGGCAGGCTTTGCCGCGCTGGTGCAAACCGATATCAAGCGCGTGCTGGCTTACTCCACCATGAGCCAGATTGGCTATATGTTCCTCGCGCTGGGCGTACAGGCCTGGGACGCGGCGATCTTCCATCTGATGACCCATGCGTTCTTCAAAGCGCTGCTGTTCCTCTCTTCCGGTTCGGTGATCCTTGCCTGCCATCATGAGCAGAACATTTTCAAAATGGGCGGCCTGCGTAAAAGCATTCCACTGGTCTATGTCTGCTTCCTGGTAGGCGGCGCGGCGCTGTCGGCGCTGCCGCTGATTACCGCAGGCTTCTTCAGTAAGGATGAGATCCTGGCCGGCGCGCTGGCTAATGGTCACATTAATCTGATGGTGGCAGGCCTGGTCGGGGCGTTTATGACGTCGCTCTATACCTTCCGCATGATCTTTATCACTTTTCATGGCGAAGAGAAAATCCATGCTCATGCAGGCAAAGGCATTACGCATCATCTGCCGCTGCTGGTGCTGTTGGTTCTTTCAACCTTTATTGGCGCAATGATTGTTCCCCCGCTGCGCGGCGTGCTGCCAGAGACGACGGAGCTGGCGCACGGCAGCGTGCTGACTCTGGAGATCACCTCCGGCGTGGTGGCTATCATCGGCATTCTGCTGGCGGCGGTGCTGTGGCTGGGTAAACGCACTCTGGTGAAGACGATTGCGGCCAGCGCGCCGGGCCGTTTCTTCAGCACGTGGTGGTTCGCCGCCTGGGGCTTCGACTGGCTGTATGACAACGTCTTCGTTAAGCCGTATCTGCTGATTGCGAAAGCATTGTCAAGCGATCCGCTGAACGGGCTGATGAGCCTGCCGGCGCTGTTCTCTCGCCTGGCGAACAGAGGCCTGGTGGTCAGCGAAAACGGTTATCTGCGCTGGTACGTTGCCTCCATGAGCGTCGGCGCCGTGGTGGTGCTTGCGCTGCTGCTGGTGATGTAAAGGTTTGTGAGCGGGATGAGTGATATCTCATCCCTCGGTTATAGGTTTTTAAAATTTCCTGAAGCCTGGGCGTCATCGGCGCAGTCAGTTGTGTCACCGCCAGCGCGCAGCAACCGGAGCATACTTAGGTATGTGAGGATTGCGAGCACTGCCGGGGGCAAAAATGGCAAGCAAGATAGCCCATTCAGGATCGGAAAAGGGAAGCAAATCGCCATGTTATTACCCTGGCTAATACTCATCCCGTTCATCGGTGGTCTGCTGTGTTGGCAGTTAGAGCGCTTCGGCGCAAAATTGCCGCGCTGGATTGCGCTGATTGCGATGGGGCTGACGCTGGCTCTCTCTCTGCAACTGTGGTTGCAGGGCGGTTACACCCTGACGCAGGCCGCTGGCCTTCCGCAATGGCAGTCTGAATTCCTGCTGTCGTGGATCCCGCGCTTTGGCATAAACATACATCTGGCGCTGGACGGCCTGTCGCTGCTGATGGTGGTGCTGACCGGCCTGCTGGGCGTGATGGCAATTCTGTGCTCGTGGAACGAAATCGATAAATGGCAGGGCTTTTTCCACCTGAACCTGCTGTGGATCCTGGGCGGCGTGATTGGCGTCTTCCTGGCTATCGACATGTTCCTGTTCTTCTTCTTCTGGGAGATGATGCTGGTGCCGATGTACTTCCTCATCGCGCTCTGGGGACACAAAGCATCCGACGGGAAAACGCGTATTACCGCAGCGACAAAATTCTTTATCTACACCCAGGCCAGCGGCCTGGTGATGTTGATAGCGATTCTGGCGCTGGTCTTCGTGAACTACAACGCCACCGGCGTCTGGACATTCAACTACGAAGAGCTGCTTAAAACGCCGATGTCGCATACCGTTGAATACATGCTGATGCTCGGCTTCTTTATTGCCTTTGCGGTTAAAATGCCGGTGGTGCCGCTGCATGGCTGGCTGCCGGACGCGCACAGCCAGGCGCCAACCGCCGGTTCGGTTGACCTTGCCGGCATCCTGCTGAAAACGGCAGCCTATGGTCTGCTGCGCTTTGCGCTGCCGCTGTTTCCGAACGCCTCCGCCGAGTTTGCCCCGATTGCCATGTGGCTGGGGATTATCGGGATTTTCTACGGCGCATGGATGGCGTTCTCACAGTATGACATCAAGCGTTTAATCGCCTATACCTCTATCTCACATATGGGCTTTGTACTGATTGCTATCTATACCGGCAGCCAGCTGGCCTTCCAGGGCGCGGTAATTCAGATGATTGCGCACGGCTTGTCCGCCGCCGCGCTGTTCATTATCTGCGGTCAGCTTTACGAACGTCTGCACACCCGCGATATGCGACAGATGGGCGGCCTGTGGTCGCGCGTTAAGTGGCTGCCGGGGCTGTCGCTGTTCTTTGCGGTGGCAAACCTGGGGATGCCGGGAACCGGTAACTTTGTGGGTGAATTTATGATCCTGACCGGCAGCTTTCAGACGGTGCCGACGATCATTGTCATCGCCACCTTTGGGCTGGTATTCGCTTCCGTTTATTCGCTGATTATGATGCAGCGTGCCTGGTACGGCGCGCCAAAATCGGATACGCCGTTGCGTAGTATGTCCGCACGCGAGTTTCTGATCATCATGGTGCTGGTGGTTCTGTTGGTGCTGTTGGGCATTTACCCGCAGCCGATTCTGGATACCTCCCATACCGCGATGAGCAATATTCAGCAGTGGTTTACCGCTTCAATTTCAACTACAAGGCCGTAATTCGCCATGACAATAACCTCTCAACACCTGATCGCGCTTCTACCGCTGCTGATTGTCGGCCTGGCGGTGGTGGTGGTGATGCTCTCCATTGCGTGGCGACGCAACCACTTCGTCAATGCCACGCTGGCGGTGATCGGCCTGAACGTTGCGCTGCTCTCGCTGTTTTTTGTCGGGAACAACGGCCCGATGGACGTAACGCCGCTGCTGCGCGTCGATGGTTATTCGATGCTCTACACCGGGCTGGTGATCCTTGCCAGCCTGGCGACCTGCACCTTTGCCTATCCGTGGCTGGCGACCTATCCGGACAATCGCGAAGAGTTCTACCTGCTGGTGCTGA
Source organism: Erwinia oleae (assembly GCF_000770305.1). Lineage (GTDB taxonomy): Bacteria > Pseudomonadota > Gammaproteobacteria > Enterobacterales > Enterobacteriaceae > Erwinia > Erwinia oleae. The sequence continues at coordinate 22,999 of NZ_JNVB01000009.1, read as the reverse complement.
TTGCAGCCGCAGGCGGCATCATGCTGGCGAGCGCCAACCATCTGGCCTCAATGTTTCTTGGTATTGAGCTGATCTCCCTGCCGCTGTTCGGCCTGGTAGGTTACGCTTTTCAGCAAAAGCGCTCGCTGGAAGCCAGTATCAAGTACACCATTATGTCAGCGGTCGCCTCGTCTTTCCTGTTGTTCGGCATGGCGCTGATTTACGCCGAGTCCGGCAACCTGAGCTTCATGGCGCTGGGCAAAAGTCTGAATGATGGTCTGCTGAGCCAGCCGTTGCTGCTGACGGGCCTCGGCATGATGATCGTCGGGCTGGGCTTTAAGCTGTCGCTGGTGCCGTTCCACCTGTGGACGCCGGACGTTTACCAGGGCGCGCCTGCGCCGGTATCAACCTTTCTGGCAACGGCCAGCAAGATTGCCATTTTCGGCGTGGTAATGCGTCTGTTCCTCTACGCGCCGGTGGCGGACAGCGAAGCGGTACGGCTGGTGCTGGCGATTATTGCCGTCGCCTCCATTCTGTTCGGTAACCTGATGGCGATTTCGCAGAGCAATATCAAGCGCCTGCTTGGCTATTCCTCCATCGCTCACCTTGGCTATCTGCTGGTGGCGCTGATCGCGATTCAGACGCATCAGCTGTCGCTGGAAACAACGGGCGTGTATCTGGCGGGTTACCTGTTCAGCAGCCTTGGCGCATTCGGCGTGGTCAGCCTGATGTCCAGCCCGTATCGTGGCCCCGACGCGGACTCGCTCTACTCGTACCGCGGCCTGTTCTGGCATCGTCCGATCCTTTCGGCGGTAATGACAGTGATGATGCTGTCGCTGGCAGGTATCCCGATGACGCTGGGCTTTATCGGCAAGTTCTACGTCATTGCGGTTGGCGTTGGCGCGCACCTGTGGTGGCTGACCGGCGCGGTCGTGGTCGGCAGCGCAATTGGCCTTTATTACTATCTGCGCGTCACCGTGAGCCTGTACCTCAATCCGCCGGAACTGTTACAGCGTGATACGCCAGCAAACTGGGCGTTTACCGCTGGCGGCGTCGTCGTGCTGATTTCCGCGATCCTGGTACTGCTGCTGGGTGTTTACCCACAGCCGCTGATCTCGCTGGTTCAGATGGCGCAGCCGCTGATGTAAGCGGCAGGCGATAAAACAAACGGGCTCATGTAGCCCGTTTTTTTATGCCTTTATCGTGCAGCAGGGAACCCGAACGGCACAAATGCCACTCATCTTGAGTGATTGCCGCATGATGCGGCAGCGCTTTTCATTCAAACGAGGAGATGACTATGTTACCGATTGTCGCTGGTGCCGCCGGTATGGCGGGACGTGCTGTCTTGCAGGGCGTGGGTAAAGAAATAGCAGGCCAGGGTCTGGAAATGGCGAAAGACGCCTTTAAAAATGACAAGCCTGAGGATGCTCAGGCAAATTCAGCACTGAATAATCTGCCGAAATCCCCGATTAGCTACTGAAAATAAACAGCCTGCGCTGAAAGCCATTCATGCAACCGGGATGCTGCATGAATGGCTTTCTCTTCGTTTAAAAAAAGAAGCCTGTACAAATAACTGCGGGTACACTCATTTCTTTACCACTGGCTTTCGGGGAGAAGAAAATGGCGTTGGACTGGCAGGATCTGCATCATAGCGAACTCACCACCCAGCAGCTTTATCAAATTCTGGCGCTACGTAATACTGTCTTCATTGTTGAACAAATTTGCCCCTATCAGGATATCGATGGTGCGGATTTGTACGGCGAAAACCGGCATATTCTGGCTCTGTCGGATAACAAACTGCTGGCTTATGCGCGCCTGCTTGCGCCAAAAGGGAACGATCGGCCTGCAAAAATCGGCAGAGTGATTGTCTCTGGCGAGGCGAGAGGCATGAAGCTGGGTAATCAACTGATGGAGCAGGCAGTCGCCAGCTGCCAGGACCACTGGCCGCAGCATAAAATTTTCCTCTCCGCCCAGGCGCATTTGCAGCGATTTTATGGCCGCTTCGGTTTTACCGCCGTCAGCGAAACCTATCTTGAAGACGACATTCCGCACGTTGACATGCAAAATTAAAAAAGGCTCCGTAAGGAGCCTTTTACATGAGCATTACATCTGCCGATCGTCAATATACTTACGCTTGTCCGGCGGCGGTGGAAAATACTGGTAAAGCCAGGTTTCGCTCAGCGTCTCGTCTTTCGTCCGCAGGAACAGGCGCATGTCTACCGGATCGGTCGCATCGCTGTTGGGATACCAGTCGAACAAAATACGATAGCCGTTATTCGGTTCGACGTAGAGGATCTCAACCTGTTTGATGGTGCCGGAGGTGACCGTGATCACCGGCTCAATGCCTTTTGGCGCAGCGGCTTTCAGATCGCCGCCAACGAAATCAACCGCAAAGCGACGCGCCCAGACTTCTGGATAGTGCTCACCCGGCGCCCAGCCTTCGGGAAACGCGCCCATGCCGCTGCGGGTGGCGCTCACGCGTGCCAAATCACTGTTTACCGGCGGCAGTCCGCTCCAGTAAAGTTTGTAGCTGAAGCTGTGCTCACTGCCCGCTTTGATCGCCTCGGTCGGACGCCAGAAACAGACGATGTTATCCAGCGTTTCACCGGTGGTCGGGATCTCCATCAGATTGATGGCGCCGCTGCCCCATTTGCCGACGGGCTCAACCCACAGGCTCGGCCGTTTATTGTACCAGCCAATAACATCCTGATAATCCTGGAAGTTGTGATTAAGCTGGAGCATACCGAAGCCGCGCGGGTTTTCGTCCTGATAGGCGTTCCAGGTCACGCGCTGCGGGTTGTTCAGCGGACGACAAATCCACTCGCCTTTACCGGTCCACATCGCCAGACGATCGGAGTCGTGGATCTGCGGATGGATAGTATCGCACATGCGACGTTCGTTGTTGCCGCAGCTGAACATCGTGGTCATCGGCGCGATACCGAGTTGGTCGATATCCTTACGCGCATAAAGGTGGTTTTCCACCTCCATCACCACGCGTTTCTCTTCGCAGTGGATAATGAACTTAAAGGCGCCGGTGCAGCTTGGGCCATCCAGCAGCGTGTAGACGGTAAAGGTGGTGTCGTCGGCGTTCGGCGTTTCAAACCAGAAAGCGGTGAAGTCCGGGAACTCTTCCTTACCGTTGCTGAAGGAGTTGATGGCTACGCCGCGGGCGGAAAGACCGTACTGATAGGTCTCATCCACGGCGCGGAAATAGCTGGCGCCGAGGAAAGAGACGATATCTTTGCTGGCCAGTTCCGGCTTTTTAAAGGCGCGGAAACCGGCAAAACCCAGGTCGGTTTTTCCTTCAAGCTGTTTGGTATCGACCTTCGCGTTGTTGTAGTTAAACAGTTCAGGCCGGAAGTGGATCTCACGCGCCTCGCGGCTGTCGGCATCAACGGAAAACATCCGCAGGCGTCGTTTAAAGCCCATACCAACGTGGAAGAACTGCACGTCAAGCTGGCGATCGGCGATGCCGTTCCACAGCGAATGGTTAGCGTCATACTGAATTTCGTTATAGGCCTGCGGCGTCATGGTCGCCAGCGTATCCGGTAGCGGAGCGGGCGCACCGCCATACGGTTTTTTCGCCAGGTCGGCGGCCATCGCTTTCAGCACGTCAAAATCGAACTTTTTCGCTGTCCCGTCGGCAATATCACTGTCGGCCCAGGCGGCCTGCGCAAACAGCGAAGAGAGGCCGGAGAGGCCGCCGATCGTGGCAAAGGCCATCGACGCTTTCATAAACATTCTTCGATTCATGCCAGAAATCATTTCCTTGGTGAACGGAGTGTAAAGTGACTGTCGTGCAATACGTCAGGTGCACCCATATTGTGAACCGCGTCACAGCACGGTAGGACAGTCGGCGAATTGGAAAATTCAGTTAACAAAAAATTTAACAGATAAATCCAATAAAAGCAGTGCGTTCCTGTGTAAAGAAGCTTTTTAAGCCTCTTCCGACGCGCCGGCATTGACGCAGAGAGAGCTGGCATCAGGCCAGAGCCGGGCGTTAACAGAAGGCATCATGACGTCTGTTTTTGATTTATGAACGCAATTGCCGCATTTCTCAGTCAATTCCTGGTGTGATGAGGCGGCAAAGCGCGTGGAAGTGTCTATAGTTAGTCAACAACATTATTCGCACAAGGAGATGGTATGGCTACAACAAATGAACCACAAGAAACCCGCCTGGACGACGATCTGACGCTGCTGACCGATACGCTGGAGCAGGTGTTGAAATCATCCGGCGATCCGGCGGATCAGAAGTACCTTGAACTGAAAGCGAAAGCTGAAAAATCGCTGAATGAAGTGAAAGCTCGCGTCAGCAATGCGTCAGATACTTACTATTATCGCGCGAAGCAGGTTGCCACGCGCGCTGATGAATACGTTCACGATAAGCCGTGGCAGGGCGTTGGCGCCGGTGCTGCGTTAGGTCTGGTCGTTGGGCTGCTGCTGGCGCGTCGTTAAGCGTTCAGCATGCGTAAAGAGGCGTCCTGCGGGGCGCCTTTTTTATTAACGCCGGTACGGGATCAATGCAATGGACGTTGCTCTCATCTAAAGTGGCTTCGACTATCACTCACCGGAGACGCTGACGTTGACTATCACAAATGCCCTGAAACAGCTGCGTCAACAACTGGCTGAGTTTAACGATCAACAACCCGGTTTTGCGCGCTTCACCGTGCCGTTGCCGGCCGGTTGCGACGGGCTGGCATGGCTTGGCGCACAGGCAGTCTGGCCACAATTTTACTGGCAGCATCGACAAAACACGCTCTCGATCACCGCCTGCGGCGACATTCTTCACGCCGACACGCCTGAAGAGGCGAACCGCCTGCTTGTGACGCTGCCGCCGGACTGGCTGCTGGTTGGCGCCAATGATTTTGCGCTGGCGCACAGCTTTCTGTTTGTCCCCAGAGTGCTGATTCAGAACGACAGGCTGAGTGTTTTCCTGCACGATGACCTCGCACTGCATCGTGATGCACAGCGCGCCATTGCCTTTATCGACGGGCTGAGCGAGGCCCGGCCGCTGGCGCCGCTGCCCGGCGGCGTGCAGGATATTCGGCATCAGCCGGACAGCGACGGCTGGTTCAGGCAGATTGAACGCGCGCTTGATGCTATCGCGCGGGGCGATATGGAAAAAGTTGTGCTCGCTCGCGCAACCGACTGCGCGTTTCCGACGGCGGTTTCAGCCGCTTCAGCACTGGCGGCCAGCCGCGCAATCAACCCGCGCTGTTTTCATTATCTGCTGGCGTTTACTGCACAGCGGGCGTTTCTGGGCTCCAGCCCCGAGCGGCTCTATCACCGTCAGTCTGCCGCGCTCGTCACCGAGGCGCTGGCAGGCACCTGTCCGGGCGCAGAAAATCGGCAACGTGCGCAACAGCTTGCCAGCGCGCTGTTGCAGGATGAAAAAAACCGCCATGAAAATCAGTTGGTGGTAGAGGATATCTGCCAGCGGCTTGCATCCGTCACCGCATGCCGGGAAGTGCAGTCGGTTGAGGTGGTTTCGCTGCGTAACGTGCAGCATCTCCGGCGGGTCATCACCGCCACTCTGCTGACGACGGACGATAGCCGGTGCCTTGAGCGGCTCCAACCCACCGCCGCCGTCGCCGGCTTACCCAGAGAGGTCGCCAGAGACTTTATCGCTAAAAATGAGCCGTTCTCCCGCGAGTGGTATGCAGGCTCGGTGGGCTATCTCTCCGTTGCCGAAAGCGAGTTCGCCGTGGCGCTGCGCTGCGCCCGCGTGGAAGGCCAGACGGTCAGGCTCTATGCAGGCGCCGGGATCGTCGCCGGATCGCAGCCTGAGACGGAGTGGCAGGAAATTAACCATAAAGTGGCAGGTTTGGGTGCTCTGTTTGGCGTAATTTTAGCGCCATAATCCTGCCTTAAATCAAGATAGCCGTCGTCAACGCCTTTTATACTGCCCATCTGCACGCTGAACGGGATGGGTTATGTCACACAGCATATTCAACCGCCGCTGGGCCGGGATCATACTTGAAGCACTGACGCGGCACGGCGTGCGACACGTCTGCATCGCACCCGGATCGCGTTCTGCGCCGCTGACGCTGGCGGCTGCCGCTAATCAGAAACTCCACTGTCATACCCACTTTGACGAACGCGGCCTCGGGCATTTTGCGCTGGGGCTGGCAAAAGCCGTTCGTCAGCCGATTGCCATTATCGTCACCTCCGGCACGGCCGTGGCAAACCTTTATCCTGCCGTTATCGAAGCGGGCCTGACCGGCGAACGCTTGATTATTCTTTCTGCCGATCGTCCGCCTGAGCTGATCGACTGCGGCGCCAACCAGGCGATTAGCCAGCCGGGTATCTTTGCCGGGCAGACTGCCGGGGCGCTCAACCTGCCGCGACCCACGCCGGAACTGCCTGCCCGATGGCTGCTTTCGGCTATCGACTCGCTGCTCGGCGAACATCCTCACGGCGCGGTTCATGTTAACTGCCCCTTTGCCGAACCACTTTACGGGGGCGATCCCGCCGCGTTTCGGGCATGGGATGACGACGCGGGAAGCTGGTGGCAGAGCGCGCAGCCGTGGCTGAGCACCATAAGCAGCCAGGCGGTGCCTGTTGAGCCACAGTGGCCGCGCCTGCGTGAGAAACGCGGGTTGATTGTGGTGGGAAAAGTCAGCGCGGAAGAGGGCGCTGCGCTGGCGAACTGGGCGCGCGAACTGGGCTGGCCGCTGCTGGCGGATGTCCAGTCGCAGACCGGCCAGCCGTTACCCTGCGCGGAACTCTGGCTGCGCGAGCCGCAGGCTATCGAAGCGCTGGCCTCGGTGGAGTTCATCATACAGTTTGGCAGTCATCTGACCGGTAAACGGCTGACGGGACTGCTGACCTTGCTGCAACCTGAAAGGTTCTGGTTGATTGAAGCGATGCCGGGCCGACGCGATCCGGCGCACCATCGCGCCTGCCGGATGGTCACGGCGATCCTGCCTTGGCTGGCGCAGCATCCGGCGGTGCCGCAGGCACCCTGGCACGGCACGCTCCGGTCGCTTGCCAGCGACGCGCAGCAAAAACTCGGCCAGCGTTCAGGCGACTTTGGTGAAGCGCAGTTGGCGCACCGGCTGCCCGCGCTGTTGCCAGAGGGCGGCGCGCTGTTTCTTGGCAACAGCCTGACCATCAGGCTGGTGAACGCGCTGGCGCAGCTGCCAGCCGGTTATCCGGTTTATGCAAACCGCGGCGCCAGCGGTATTGACGGGCTGATTGCTACGGCGGCGGGCGTGCAGCGCGGCAGAGATAAACCACTGCTGGCCATCGTCGGCGATCTCTCTGCGCTTTACGATCTCAACAGCCTGGCACTGCTGCGTGAGCAGCCTGTGGCGCTCATTGTGGTAAACAACAACGGCGGGCAGATATTTTCAATGTTGCCGACGCCGGAAGCCGAGCGCGCGCGCTTTTTCTCACTGCCGCAGCAGGCGGATTTTTCCTGCGCCGCCGGGCTGTTCGGCCTGCGTTACGCTCAGCCGCAGAGCTGGTATGCGCTCGCCGATGCGGTAAAAGAGGCCTGGCAACAGGGCGCAACGCTGATTGAACTGCGCGTTGACGATGAAGCCGGGGCGCGTTTTCTTGCCGATGCGGCGAACGGACGATGATCCTTCACGCGCGCTGGCAGGGCCGCCATCGCCAAAACAGGCCGGTGCTGGTCTGGCTGCACGGTTTTCTCGGCAGCGGCGCAGAGTGGCAGGCGGCGCAGAACCACTTTACCGACTGGCCACAGCTCAGCGTCGATCTGCCGGGGCACGGCGGCTCTTACGCGCAGCGCGTGGACGGATTTGAAACGCTTTCGCAACGCCTTGCCGCCACGCTTCGCTTTCATCATGTCGAACGTTACTGGCTGATCGGCTATTCGTTGGGCGGTCGCGTTGCGCTTTATCATGCCTGTCGTCATGGCGATAACCACCTGGCGGGGGTGGCCGTTGAAGGCGCGCATACGGGCCTCGGCAGCGATGAAGAACGGCGGCTTCGCCTGGCGCATGATACGCAGTGGTCGGCGCGGTTTCGCCAGCAGCCGCTCGGTGCGACGCTCCGCGCGTGGTATTGTCAGCCGGTCTTTGCCGATCTCAGCGAGGAGCAACGACAGACGCTCATCCGCCTGCGTTTGCACAACCATCCTGACGGGCTGGCGGCGATGCTGCTCGCCACCTCGCTGGCGCATCAGCCCGATTTGCAGCCCGCGCTGGCGCATCTTTCCTGTCCTTTTCTTTATCTCTGCGGCGAACATGACCACAAGTTTCAGCAGTTGGCGCGGCAGGCCGCGCTGCCTGTTGCTCTGGTATCCCATGCGGGGCATAACGCGCACCGCGCCAATCCCCTGGCTTTCGCCCGCCATCTGGCCGGCGCCCTTTCTCCTGTTGAGGAAAACCGATGATCTACCCAGATTCTGACACGCTTTATGCGCCGATTGAATGGTTCGACTGCGGCGCAGACTTCAGCGATATCCGCTTTCACAAATCCGCGGACGGCATTGCGAAAATCACCCTCAACCGCCCGGAAGTGCGCAATGCTTTTCGCCCGCGTACGGTGAAAGAGATGATGGCGGCGCTCGACGATGCGCGCCACGACGACCGCATCGGCGTGATTATTCTTACCGGCGAAGGCAATGAGGCGTTCTGCGCCGGTGGTGACCAGAAAATTCGCGGCGACTACGGCGGCTATCGCGATGAGGCGGGCGTTCACCACCTCAACGTGCTGGATTTTCAGCGGCAGATCCGCACCTGTCCAAAACCGGTGGTGGCGATGGTGGCGGGCTATGCGGTCGGCGGCGGGCACGTTCTGCATATGCTCTGCGATCTGACCATCGCCGCTGACAATGCGCAGTTCGGCCAGACCGGGCCAAAAGTCGGCTCGTTTGACGGCGGCTGGGGCGCGGCCTACATGGCGCGCATCGTCGGGCAGAAAAAAGCGCGGGAGATCTGGTTTCTCTGCCGGATGTACAACGCGCAGCAGGCGCTGGCGATGGGGCTGGTCAACACCGTCGTGCCGCTGGCTGACCTGGAGCGGGAAACCGTGCGCTGGTGCCGCGAGATGCTGGAAAACAGCCCGATGGCGCTGCGCTGCCTGAAGGCGGCGCTGAACGCCGACTGCGACGGCCAGGCAGGGCTTCAGGAGCTGGCAGGCAACGCCACCATGCTGTTCTATATGACTGAAGAAGGGCAGGAGGGGCGCAATGCCTTTAATCAGAAGCGCCAGCCGGACTTCAGTAAATTTAAGCGAAACCCCTGATGCGCGACGCGACGCTGTTTCATTATGAGATCCCGCTTGAGGCCGGCACCGTGCTGCGGGACAGCCGAATAAAAAGCCGCTGCGGGCTGTTGGTCAGACTGCGCGAGGCAGGGCGGGAAGGCTGGGGCGAAATCGCGCCGCTGCCCGGCTTCAGCGCGGAATCACTACCGGAAGCGCAGGCGGAAGCCATCCGACTGTCAGACGCCTGGTGTGAGGGTGAAATGAGTGCAGAGAGCAGCCTGTCCTCGGTGGCCTTTGGCCTCAGCCTCGCACAGGCTGAATTAGCCGCTGAACTACCCACAGCGGGCGACGTCGTCGGCGCGCGGCTTTGCACCGGCGATCCCGATGCGCTGATTGCGGGACTGCACCTACAGCGAACGCCGGTGGCAAAAATGAAGGTCGGCCTGTATGAGCCGGTTCGCGACGGTATGATGGTGAACCTGCTGCTGGAGGCGCTGCCGCATCTGACGCTGCGGCTGGATGCCAATCGCTGCTGGAGCCTTGAGAAAGCCTGCCGTTTCGCGCGCTTTATCACGCCTGCGCTGCATGCGCGTATTGCCTTCATAGAGGAGCCGTGCCGTACGCCGGACGAGTCCCGCTGCTTCGCGCAGGAGACCGGGATGCCGCTCGCGTGGGACGAACACCTGCGCGAACCGGATTTTACGCTGAGGGCGGAACCGCACCTGCGGGCGGTGGTCATCAAACCGATGCTGACAGGCAGTCTCAGGCAGGTCAGGCAGCTTATCGAAAACGCGCAGCAAAAGGGGCTGACGGCAGTGATCGGCTCGTCACTGGAGTCAAGCCTTGGGCTGACGCAGCTGGCGCGTATCGCCCGCTGGCTGACGCCGGAAACGCCGCCGGGGCTGGATACGCTCGATTTAATGCAGCAGCAGCTCGTTCGGCGTTGGCCGGGCTGCACGCTGCCGCGGGTGACCGCTGACGCGCTGGAAAGCGTATGGCGGCGCTGAGCGACTGGCCGTGGCTGCGGCATCCTGCGCATGCCGTGGCGCTGTGCGGCGCGGGCAACGCGCTTAGCTGGCAGGCGCTGGCTGAACGCATTGAACAGCTGGCCGTGGGTTTCAGCCAGCAGGGCGTTCATCCGGGCGCGGGCGTTATGCTCAAGGCGAAAAGCAGCGAAACGGCGCTGCTGGCCTATCTGGCGCTGCTGCGCTGCGGCGCACGATTACTGCCCGTTAATCCGCAGCTTCCGACGACGCAGTTAATAAATATTCTGCCCGATCTCAACCTGGATTTTGCGCTGACGCTGGAAGGCGAGGCAGATTTCCCCGTTCCCGCCTTGCAGATGCAGACGCAGCCGGGCTGCCTTTCATTGCAGTGGCAGCCGGACGCCATCGCCACGCTGACGCTCACCTCCGGCTCCAGCGGCCTGCCGAAGGCCGTGGCGCACACGTTTCGCGCCCATCTCGCCAGCGCGGCGGGCGTGGTGGCCTGCCTGAACTTCCACGCCGGTGAAAGCTGGCTGCTTTCGCTGCCGCTGTTTCACGTTTCCGGTCAGGGCATTATCTGGCGCTGGTTGCTGAGCGGCGGCTGCCTCGTTTTGTCGGGGGAACGGCCCCTGCCTCAGGCGCTGGCGGCGGCGAGCTTTGCGTCGCTGGTGCCAACGCAGCTCTGGCGGCTGCTTCAGCAGCCAACGCTGCCGGAAAAGCTCCACACCGTGTTGCTGGGCGGTGCCGCAATCCCTGAAGCACTGACCGCGCAGGCAGAGGCGCGCGGGCTGGCCTGCTGGTGCGGCTATGGCATGACAGAAACGGCGTCAACCCTGGTCGCGCGCCGCGCCGGGGCGGGCGCAACCGTCGGGCGAGCGCTCGACGGGCATCGTATCCGGCTGCATGAAGGACAAATTCAGGTGCGGTCGCTGGCGCTGGGCTGCGGCTACTGGCGAAACGGCGAGCTGTTGCCGCTGACTGATGATGCAGGCTGGTATTCAACCGGCGATCGGGGACGCTGGCACGGTGAGGAGCTGGAAGTGGTGGGGCGGCTGGACAATCAGTTCTTCTCAGGCGGAGAGGGCATCCAGCCCGAGCAGATTGAAAAAATTCTGCTGGCGCATCCTGCCGTCTCGTCGGTATTTGTGGTGCCGAAGGCGGACAGCGAATATGGTCATCGCCCGGTGGCGCTGCTGGCCGCCGACGCGCCGCTGCCCGATATTGCCGAATGGGCAACGCGTCGCCTGGCCGGTTTTCAGCGGCCGGTGATGTGGTATCCGCTCCCCGCCCTGCACGCGGGCGGCATCAAAATCTCACGCCGTCAGCTTGCCGAGTGGGTGGCGGCGCAGGCGACGGTAACGGGCTGAGCAAAACGGTATTGTATTTATTCCCCGCGCTTCCTACAGTTAATCCACTTACGCGGAGTGGGAGAAGACAGTGATACGAGTGGAAATGCTCTCAACGGGCGATGAAGTGCTGCATGGACAGATTGTCGATACCAACGCGGCGTGGCTGGCCGATGTCCTGTTTCAGAACGGGCTGCCGATGACCAGCCGACAGACCACCGGCGACGATCTTGCTGAGCTGGTAACGGTATTGACCGAACGCAGCAGGGTGGCCGACGTGCTGATCGTCAATGGCGGCCTGGGGCCAACCAGCGATGATCTGAGCGCGCTGGCGGCGTCCCGCGCGGCGGGCGTGCCACTGGTGATGCAGGAAGCGTGGCTGGCGAAAATAGAGGCTTTTTTTGCCGGGCGCGGACGTAAAATGGCGGACAGCAACCGTAAACAGGCGGAGATCCCACAGGGTGCGGAGATGCTGGACAACCCCATCGGCACCGCCTGCGGCTTTGCGCTGATGCTGAACCGCTGCTGGATCTTCTTCACGCCCGGCGTGCCGTCCGAATATAAGATGATGGTCGAACAGCAGATCCTGCCGAGGCTGAAGGCGCGTTTCTCACTGCCGGCACCGCCGGTCTGCCTGCGCATGACCACGTTTGGACGCGGCGAAAGCGATATGGCCGCCGATATCGAACCCCTGACGCTGCCCGAGGGCGTGGTGGTGGGCTATCGCGCCTCTATGCCGATTATTGAGCTTAAACTGAACGGCCCGGCTTCAAAGCTGAAGGAAATGGAAGCGTTCTGGCGGCAGGTGCGGGAAATTGCCGGCGAAAGCGTGATATTTGAAGGCACCGAAAATCTGCCGGCACAGCTTTCGCGCAGGCTCAACGAGCAGAATCTGACGTTGGCGCTCAGCGAGCAGTTTACCGCCGGTTTACTTCACTGGCAGCTTGCCTCGGAACAGGCTCCGCTGGCTGCGGGTGAGATATTGCCGACGCAGCAGGAGTCGCTTTCCGGGCTGGCCGCGCGCGCGCAGCAGATCCCGTCGCAACTGGCGCTGGTGGTGGGCGGTCTTGATGACGAGCAGTTGGGTTTTGCGCTGAAAACGCCTGACGGCTGCTGGGCGCAGCGCGTGAAATTCAACGTGAGTCACCATGCGCTGAAAACACGTCAGGAGATGGTAGCAATGATGGCGCTGAATATGCTGCGTCGCTATTTGTCCGGCATGGAAGTCTCCACCGGCCACGGCTGGGTGAAAGTGGTGGAAACGCTGAAAATCTGAACGTCAGGCTTTTGGCTGCACGGTTGACAAATGGCTGTGTGGGCAAGGGCATCAGGTGATAATACGGGCAGAAAGCTACATCTCAATTTCAATATCGCCTTTCGCCGTGCAGCAGCACGGCAATATCTCGCCTTCCTCTATAAACGCCAGCGGCGCTGCGGCGTAGCATACTTCACCCTTCAGCAGCCGGGTACGACAGGAGCCGCAGTAGCCTTCCCGACACTGATATTCAACGCAGATTTTATGTGACTCCAGCGCGTCAAGCAGCGAGCGATGCTCTTCCTTGCAGTGAAGCTGCGTGCCCGAAGCACGCAGCGTAATGATCGCATCTGCCATTTTACAGCTGGAAGTCGTCGAAGTCGTTTTCGCCCACTTCGGAGTCAATCTGCCCCACCAGATAAGAGCTGACTTCCACTTCCTGCGGTGCGACCTGCACGTTGTCCGACACCAGCCAGGAGTTAATCCACGGAATAGGGTTGGAGCGCGTCTGGAAGGGCAGATCGAGCCCGACCGCCTGCATGCGGATATTGGTGATGTACTCAATGTACTGCCAGAGAATGTCTTTGTTCAGGCCGATCATCGAGCCGTCGCGGAAGAGGTATTCCGCCCACTCTTTTTCCTGCTGCGCTGCAAGCACAAACAGGTCGTAGCACTGCTGGCGACATTCACGGGCAATCTCAGCCATTTCAGGATCGTCCTCGCCGCTGCGCAGCAGATTGAGCATGTGCTGGGTGCCGGTCAGGTGCAGCGCCTCGTCACGTGCAATCAGGCGAATGATTTTTGCATTGCCTTCCATCAGTTCACGCTCTGCAAAGGCGAATGAACAGGCAAAGCTGACGTAGAAACGGATCGCTTCCAGCGCGTTGACGCTCATCAGACAGATGTAGAGCTGCTTTTTCAGCTCGCGCAGGCTCACAGTAACCGTTTTGCCATTCACCTGATGCGTGCCTTCACCCAGCAGATGCCAGTAGTTGGTCATCTCAATCAGATCGTCGTAATAGCCGGAAATGTCTTTCGCGCGCGACAGGATCTGCTCGTTAGTGACGATATCGTCGAATACCACCGCCGGATCGTTAACGATGTTGCGAATAATGTGAGTGTAAGATCGTGAATGGATGGTTTCCGAAAAGGCCCAGGTTTCCACCCATGTTTCCAGTTCAGGAATGGAGATCAGCGGCAGCAGCGCCACGTTCGGGCTGCGGCCCTGGATAGAGTCCAGCAGCGTCTGGTATTTCAGGTTGCTGATGAAAATGTGCTTTTCGTGATCGGGCAGCTTCTGGTAGTCGATGCGATCGCGCGACACGTCCACTTCTTCCGGGCGCCAGAAGAAGGAGAGCTGTTTCTCAATCAGCTTTTCAAAGATGTCATATTTCTGCTGATCGTAACGTGCGACGTTCACCGGCTGGCCGAAAAACATCGGTTCACTCAGCTGATCGTTTTTGTTCTGTGAGAAAGTGGTGTAAGCCATAAGCGTCAATCCGTCAGGCACAGGCCGGAAACCGGCCCGGAGAAAGTAACAAGGGGCAAACGCTCTGCCCCTGTGGATTAGATTTTGCAGGCGCCGCTTTCGCAGCCGTCGTCCTGAATGGAAGGCGCAAGGTCGTCCTGTGCATCTTCCGCACCGTCACGGGTGTTCTGATAGTAGAGCGTTTTTACGCCGAATTTATAGGCGGTCAGCAGGTCTTTCAACAGCTGTTTCATCGGCACACGACCGTTGGCGAAGCGCTTGGGATCGTAGTTGGTGTTCGAGGAAATAGCCTGATCGATAAACTTCTGCATCAGACCGACCAGTTGCAGATAGCCGTCGTTGTTCGGCATATCCCACAGCAGCTCATAGTTATCCTTCAGGCGTTCGTACTCCGGCACCACCTGGCGCAGGATGCCGTCCTTTGAGGCTTTGATGCTGATGTGGCCGCGCGGCGGCTCAATGCCATTCGTGGCATTCGAAATCTGCGAGGAGGTTTCCGACGGCATCAGGGCCGACAGCGTTGAGTTGCGCAGACCGTGCGTTTTGATCGCTTCACGCAGCGCTTCCCAGTCGAGATGCAGCGGTTCATCGCTGATGGCATCCAGATCTTTTTTGTAGGTGTCGATCGGCAGGATGCCCTGCGCATAGGTGGTTTCATTGAACCACGGGCAGGCGCCTTGTTCTTTTGCCAGTTCGTTCGAAGCCTTCAGCAGCCAGTACTGAATGGCTTCAAAGGTTTTGTGCGTCAGGTTGTTGGCGCTGCCGTCCGAGTAGCGCACGCCGTTTTTCGCCAGATAGTAGGCGAAGTTAATCACGCCAATGCCCAGCGTGCGGCGGCCCATTGCGCCGCGCTGCGCCGCCGGGATCGGATAGTCCTGATAATCCAGCAGCGCATCCAGCGCGCGGACGGCGAGGGTCGCCAGCTCCTGCAAATCGTCCAGGCTGTCAATGACGCCAAGGTTGAATGCGGAGAGCGTGCAGAGCGCGATTTCGCCGTTTTCGTCGTTCACGTCCAGCAGCGGTTTGGTCGGTAATGCAATCTCCAGACACAGGTTTGACTGGCGCACCGGCGCGATGGTGGCATCAAACGGGCTGTGGGTGTTGCAGTGATCGACGTTCTGAATATAGATACGTCCCGTCGAAGCGCGCTCCTGCATCATCAGCGAGAAGAGATCGACCGCCTTCAAACGCTCCTTGCGGATGCTGTCGTCTTTCTCATATTTCGTATAAAGACGCTCGAACTCGTCCTGATCGGCGAAGAACGCATCGTACAGGCCGGGCACGTCCGACGGGCTGAACAGGGTGATGTCTTCACCTTTAAGCAGGCGCTGGTACATCAGCTTGTTGATCTGCACGCCATAGTCCATATGACGCACGCGGTTGCCTTCCACGCCACGGTTATTTTTTAACACCAGCAGGCTTTCCACTTCCAGATGCCACATCGGGTAGAACAGCGTGGCCGCACCGCCGCGCACGCCGCCCTGCGAGCAGGATTTCACCGCCGTCTGGAAATGCTTATAAAAAGGAATACAGCCGGTGTGGAACGCTTCGCCGCCGCGGATCGGACTGCCCAGCGCGCGGATGCGGCCGGCGTTAATGCCGATCCCGGCGCGTTGGGAAACGTATTTCACGATAGCGCTGGAGGTGGCGTTGATCGAGTCGAGGCTGTCGCCGCACTCGATAAGCACGCAGGAGCTGAACTGGCGGGTTGGGGTGCGCACGCCGGACATGATCGGCGTCGGCAGTGAAATTTTAAAGGTAGAGATGGCGTCGTAGAAACGCTTCACGTAGTCAAGACGCGTCTCGCGCGGGTAGCCGGAGAACAGGCAGGCCGCCACAAGAATATAGAGGAACTGCGCGCTTTCGTAGATATCACCGGTGACGCGGTTCTGCACCAGGTATTTGCCTTCAAGCTGTTTTACCGCCGCATAGGAGAAGTTCATGTCGCGCCAGTGGTCGATAAAGCCGTCCATCTGGGTGAACTCGTCCTCACTGTAATCTTCCAGCAGGTGGCGATCGTACTTGCCGAGATCGACCATACGCTTCACCTGGTCGTAGAGCGTCGGCGGTTCAAACTGGCCATAAGCCTGTTTACGCAGGTGAAAAATCGCCAGGCGCGCGGCCATGTACTGATAGTCAGGCGCCTCGCGGGAGATCAGATCCGCCGCCGACTTGATAATGGTTTCGTGGATGTCGGAGGTTTTGATCCCTTCGTAGAACTGGATGTGAGAACGCAGCTCAACCTGAGAAACGGAGACGTTTTCCAGACCTTCGGCAGCCCAATCAAGCACACGGTGGATTTTATCGAGGTTAATGCGTTCGGTGCGGCCATCGCGTTTAGTGACAAGCAGACTCTGATTCATGTTGCGTGGTGTCCTGTCCGTGAGTCGAAAATATCCCCTGCTTATACACAGTGCGCCCGGATGTGCGTAAGTCTGTGGATAAACACTATATATAGGGGGTAGGTTAACTGCGAGTAACAATATGGTGAGTATTTTAGTAATTTATTGGCGCTTAACAAGGCTTGATTTTCGGTTGATTTTACTGTCCAGCGGGGTGATTTTTTCTTAAGCCCGCGTTCCTAAAGGGGCGGGGAGAAGTCAAGCGCTTGATATTTTTTTTTGAAATTTGATCGCCGACCGCTTTCTGAGGCGCAGAACGCTGCGCCGCCTCGTCCCGTCTGTGATTTTCGTGCTGTTCCGGGTCAGTCGGCAGCAAACAGCGTGTTCCTTTTACAGCACAACGGAACGGCATAGAAAAAAACAGGGCATCTGGTAATTTATAAAACGCAACCAACGGAACGTTTTACAGGAGGAATTTAAAAAGCTGAAATTAATATCTTTATATAAGAGATCATTTGTCACACTAACATTTTTTATTGTTAAGAGGTTAATAATAATTTTGTGATTGCTATTGAATGATTTGGGAATAACGCTAAAATTGAATTGATAATTAAAGTGTGGAAAGTGATTAAATTTCATTTAATGTTTGGAGATAAACAATGAGAATGTATAAGTCCGGTGGGGAAAGTACTTATATTGAAACGCCCTATTACAGACATCATGGCGCAACATTTATTGCACAACAGCTTATGCAGTTAAGCAATCAAACCAGGAAAAATAGTGCGTCAGCCTCTGCCCTGCGTGCCAGTAATCCGATTGACATCATGAATAATGGCGCATCGGCTGTTTCAATGGCGGGTAGCTTCCTTTCCCTTGCTGCGTTATTTATGGATATGGAAGCCGGCCCCGGTACGGCTACCTTTGGTGATAAATATCGTATTAATAACTATACTGGCGGTACACTGGTACATACTGATGCCTCAGTGCCGGTGGCATCTCATGCGGGTTATAATACTATCCCTTATGAAGGCATCATCCAGCCAGGGAACAGTGGTGCAATTAAAGTGACCTGGTTAAGTTCAAAAAATACCGACCGTCCTCTTTTGAATTATACATTTGAAGTTGGTTTTTCCTGGCAGGATGTCCGAACAGATTTAGACTCAGAAATTGGAGAGCCTTTAGGATTTAAATTAAAATTTCGATGTAGTCGAAATGCACTGTCAAAAGATAACAGATTTTCACTTATTCGGCTGGAAGGACTAACTATTAATTACTCCACAATGATGAGTAATGCGTATTATACTGTAAGTTTGGATAACATTACCGAAAACACCCAGTCAGACTGGGATAATTTAGACCGCGTCTGGACGGACTATCCAGGAGGGAAAATGATGGCGATTAAGATCCATCGCCTGAATGTAAATTTTCTGTTGGTTATCTCTTGCCCTCTTGTTCACTATGATTATGAGTCCTACGAGGCATATCGAAATGCATTTGGTAACGGTGGGCTGGTACAAATCAATCTCATCAGAATTTGATTGTTATCTCTTTTAGACATTTATTTTGAGGTGGTGTATGCCAAATAAATATATTATGCGCATATCGGACGATTTTCGTTTAGTACAGATCGCATTGCGCGATCTCGAAACACGCAATTTAAAAGATAATGCGAATAACTCCCGTGTTTTTATGTTGACGATTGGTTTTTTGTCGGCGATATCTTCTATTGTTTATGGTGGCTCCGCACTCGCTAACAGCATTAAGCAAAAACAGCAGCAGGCACTTGCTGCGGCTGAAAGCAGGAAAAAAAGGCTGGATATATCTGTTATTAATTTTTCATCAGATATTGTTACCATCCCTGTACTGGGGTCACCGAGCAGCGGCGATACCATGGCCCATGGCGGTATCCTTCCGCAGAATGCAGAAACCAGCCGAACGCTTACGCCGCATTATCAGTCAGGAAACACATCCAGTGAAATTGCCAGCTTCAAATTTTGTTTTATCTTTAATGATTACGATGCTGAAGAATTACTCGCCTTTCACTGCCGTTATCGCTATAAAGCAGATCTGGGTGCCTGGCAATTTGAATCAAGCGAGTTAAGTCTCGTTAATGAAGACGAGAATGACAGTTCAGGCATATTTGGCCGGACAATTTCTAAGTTAACTTTTGCTGATGTCGGCTCTGTTGCCCGGTCTCCCTGTTTTGTTATTTTTAATTCACAAGGAAAGCCGTTTAAACTGGTTTCTGTCTCAGCAGGTCGACAGGCTGACGGACAAAATAAAATGGTCATTTCGGTGCTCGATTTGGATACTGATGTGACGGCTATAGTTGGAGGATAAGTTAAACGGGCCAGTTATTCTGGCCCGTTATATTTTATCGTGCAGAATCGGCGTGGCGCGTATGCACCATATAATTCACATCCACACCCGGCGCCAGTTTGAATTTGTTAGTCAGCGGATTGTAGTGCAGGCCGATGATGTGCTGCTCACGCAGCGAGGTTTCATCCACCCAACCCAGTAGCTCGCCGGGACGAATAAATTTTTTGATATCGTGAGTGCCGCGCGGCACCATGCGCAAAATATACTCTGCGCCGATAATCGCCATCAGCCATGATTTGCTGTTGCGATTGAGCGTCGAGAAAAAGACCTCGCCGCCGGGCTTGACCAGTTTTGCACAAGCCTGCACCACCGAACGCGGATCGGGAACGTGTTCCAGCATCTCCATGCAGGTAACCACGTCGTACTGACCTGCAAACTGCTCAGCGTGCTCTTCCACGGTCTGCTGAACATAACTGACGTTGAGGCCGCTCTCCAGCGCGTGCAGGCGTGCGATCTCTAACGGTTCGGCGCCCATATCCAGGCCGGTCACCTCCGCGCCTTCACGCGCCATGCTCTCGGCGAGAATGCCGCCGCCGCAGCCAACGTCCAGCACTTTTTTACCAAACAGGCCGTCGCTGTGCTGAGCGATATAGCCAAGGCGCAGTGGGTTAATGCGGTGCAGCGGCTTGAACTCGCCTTCCAGATCCCACCAGCGGGACGCCACTGCTTCAAATTTCGCAATTTCACTGCTGTCGACGTTGGCTGCTGCCCCTGTTTCACTCTTCATTTCCGTTCCTGGCTGTAAAGTTTGTACTAGAGTATACCTCTTTCTCTGACCCCATGTGCAGGCGGCCATTAAAGCGGGCAAAATCACGCTTTCCGTTCACCGCCATCGCTAAAGGTGATATACTTTCGCACCTTTGAATCCGGGAATAATTTAGAAGGAAAGCGCCTCCATGAGCGACCTGGCCAGAGAAATCACACCGGTCAATATTGAAGAAGAGTTAAAGAACTCTTATCTGGATTACGCAATGTCGGTCATTGTTGGCCGCGCACTGCCGGATGTACGGGATGGCCTGAAGCCTGTGCATCGCCGCGTCCTCTACGCCATGAATGTTCTGGGCAACGACTGGAACAAACCCTATAAAAAATCTGCTCGCGTCGTCGGTGACGTTATCGGTAAATATCACCCTCACGGTGATACCGCCGTCTACGACACCATTGTGCGTATGGCGCAGCCGTTTTCGCTGCGCTACATGCTGGTAGATGGTCAGGGCAACTTCGGTTCCGTCGACGGCGACTCAGCCGCAGCAATGCGTTATACCGAAGTTCGCATGTCCAAAATTGCCCATGAGCTGCTGTCGGATCTCGAAAAAGAGACCGTCGACTTTGTGCCAAACTACGATGGCACCGAGCAGATCCCGGAAGTCATGCCGACGAAAATCCCGAACCTGCTGGTTAACGGTTCGTCCGGTATTGCGGTCGGCATGGCGACTAATATTCCTCCTCATAACCTTACCGAAGTGATCAACGGCTGCCTGGCCTACATTGATGATGAGAACATCAGCATTGAAGGGCTGATGGAGCATATCCCGGGGCCAGACTTCCCCACGGCCGCGATCATCAACGGTCGGCGTGGCATTGAAGAAGCTTACCGTACCGGACGCGGCAAAATTTACATCCGTGCGCGCGGCGAAGTGGAAACGGATGCGAAGACCGGCCGCGAAACCATCATCATTCATGAAATTCCCTATCAGGTTAACAAAGCGCGTCTGATCGAGAAGATGGCTGAGTTAGTCAAAGAGAAGCGTCTTGAAGGCATCAGCGCGCTACGCGATGAGTCCGATAAAGACGGCATGCGCATTGTGATTGAAATCAAGCGCGACGCGGTTGGCGAAGTGGTACTGAACAACCTCTATTCGCTGACGCAGCTGCAAACCTCTTTCGGCATTAATATGGTGGCCCTGCATCAGGGCCAGCCAAAAATTATGCCGCTGAAGGATATTCTGGAAGCGTTTGTGCGCCACCGTCGCGAAGTGGTGACGCGCCGTACCATTTTCGAACTGCGCAAGGCGCGCGATCGTGCGCATATCCTTGAAGCGCTGGCCATTGCCCTGGCGAATATCGATCCGATTATCGAACTGATCCGTCGCGCGCCAACCCCGGCAGAAGCTAAAGCGGGTCTGGTTGCCCGTCCGTGGGCGCTGGGCAACGTTTCCGCGATGCTGGAGCGCGCGGGCGACAATGCCGCGCGCCCTGAATGGCTGGAAGACGAGTTCGGCATCCGCGACGGTCAGTACTATCTGACCGAACAGCAGGCTCAGGCGATTCTGGATTTGCGTCTGCAAAAGCTGACCGGCCTTGAGCACGAGAAGCTGCTGGATGAGTACAAAGCGCTGCTGGAGCAGATCGCTGAACTGCTGCGTATTCTGGAAAGCTCAGAGCGCCTGATGGAAGTGATCCGCGAAGAGCTGGAGCTGATCCGCGACCAGTTTGGCGACGAGCGCCGTACCGAGATCACCGCCAACAGCGCCGATATTAATATCGAAGATCTGATCAACCAGGAAGACGTGGTGGTTACGCTGTCGCATCAGGGCTACGTGAAGTATCAGCCGCTGACCGACTATGAAGCGCAGCGCCGCGGCGGCAAAGGCAAGTCGGCCGCGCGTATCAAAGAAGAAGACTTTATCGATCGCCTGCTGGTGGCGAATACGCACGATACGATTCTGTGCTTCTCCAGCCGGGGTCGTCTCTACTGGATGAAGGTTTATCAGCTGCCGGAAGCCAGCCGCGGCGCGCGCGGGCGTCCTATCGTCAACCTTCTGCCTCTGGAAGCAAATGAACGCATCACCGCCATTCTGCCGGTGCGTGAATATGCGGAAGGCTGGAACATCTTTATGGCAACCGCGAGCGGTACGGTGAAGAAAACCGCACTGACTGAGTTCAGCCGTCCGCGCAGCGCCGGGATCATCGCCGTCAACCTGCGCGAGGACGATGAGCTGATCGGTGTGGCGCTGACCAACGGCAGCGACGAGGCAATGCTCTTCTCCGCTGGCGGTAAGGTTGTTCGCTTTGCGGAAACTGCCGTCCGCGCGATGGGGCGTACCGCTTCCGGCGTTCGCGGCATCAGGCTGGCGGAAGGCGATCGCGTGGTGTCGCTGATTGTGCCGCAGGAAGAGGGCGCAATCATGACCGTAACCCAAAACGGCTACGGCAAGCGTACCGCCAGCACGGAATACCCGACCAAGTCGCGCGCCACCCAGGGCGTGATCTCGATTAAAGTGACCGAGCGTAACGGGCCGGTTATCGGCGCTGTGCAGGTGGTCGACAGCGATCAGATCATGATGATTACCGATGCCGGCACGCTGGTGCGTACGCGCGTATCGGAAGTCAGCGTGGTGGGACGCAACACCCAGGGCGTGATCCTGATCCGCACCGCCGAAGACGAAAGCGTGGTTGGCTTGCAACGCGTTGCTGAGCCGGTGGCGGACGAGGAGCTGGATGCCATCGACGGCAGCGTCGCGGAAGGCGAGGACGATATCGCGCCGGAAGTGGAAAATGATGAAGACGCGCCGGAAGGCGATGAGGACGAGTAATCGTTCCCCGCGCTAATAATGAAGCCGCTTCATCTGAAGCGGCTTTTTTTATACCACTCGCTTCCTCCCGGGCGGCAGAGTGCCACCGGCGAGGCAACCCGTCACGCCGTCAGAAACCCTCTCAACCGATCTGGCTTTTTACTTGCCATAACGGTACTGTAACGCCACCGCAATCATCATCCAACATCGGCCGTTTCGCTTGAAATATCTTGTCTCATTCAGAACCACGTTACGCATTTCCCGCTACCTGTTTCGGGCGCTGGCGCTTATGCTCTGGATGCTTGGCGCGCTGCTGACCGCTTTTTACATCATCAACGTGCTGCACGAAAAAGAGTCGCAGGTGCGGCAGGAGCTTAATGCCAGCGTCGAGCAGGCGCAGTGGTACGTGCGCCATGCGGCAGACGTCTCGCGCGAGCTGAAATACATTGCGGAAAATCGGCTCAACGCCACGACCAGCTCCCTGGATGCCATGAATGGTGTCTTACCTGGCAAAGCGCCCGCGCCGCAGTT
>NZ_JNVB01000089.1 GCF_000770305.1 Erwinia oleae | reverse complement strand
ATCGGCGGAACGGGCTGCCTCGTAACCTCAGTGTGGGCTGGCGGTGGGTCGGATAATCATCTCGCTGACGTCAACGTCGTCCGGCTGGCCAATGGCCCAGGCGACCGCACGGGCAATCGCTTCAGGCTCGAGCGCAACGCTGCGCCAGCTTTTCATTGCTTCGCGCGCGGTAGCGTCCGAAATAGTGTCCGCCAGCTCCGACGTCACCACGCCGGGCGAAATTACCGTCACGCGCAGTTTATCCGTTTCCTGCCGCAGCCCATCTGAAATGGCCCGCACGGCAAACTTCGTGGCGCAATAGACCGCTGCCGTGGGTGAAACCGACAGCCCGCCGATGGACGAAATATTAATAATGTGACCGTGCTGCTGCGCCTCCATCAGCGGCTGAGCCGCAGCGATACCGTGGAGCACGCCGCGAATATTCACGTCGATCATGCGGTTCCACTCATCAACCTTGCGCGATGAGAGCGGCGAGAGCGGCATGACGCCCGCATTATTCACTATCACATCCAGCCCGCCGAAACGCTGCTTCGCCTCGGCAACGAAATCCTCCATGCTGGCGAGGGTAGTCACGTCCAGCGCCTTATAAAAGGCGTGGCCGCCCGCTTCACGAATTGCGTCGACCAGTTTTTCCAGCCGATCGGTGCGTCGCGCACCAACCAGTACGCGCGCGCCGCTGGCGGCCAACACGCGTGCCGTGGCTTCGCCGATGCCGCTGCTGGCGCCGGTGATAGCAACAATTTTACCGTTGAGTTCAGACACAGGACTCTCCTTACAGATAAACGTCGACGGCCTCTCCGTCGACGGCATCAAGCGTAAAGAAGAATCCGGATGCTGCGAATATCCGGGACTCTTAAGGCCTTGCCTGTTTCTCTTTAAATCACCTCAGACGCGACGATCTATTGAAGGCGTAATCCTTTCTGCGCCTCCGGCGCGAAAAGTCGCTGTTTTCGCGCAGTGATTCAATCACTTTCATCATGCTGAAACATAAGGCGAGGTAAACTACCGCACGCTGAGCCTGAAGAGGTTTTATAACGTATGTCGGCAAGAATAACGATTGCTTGCAATATCTACGCGCGTAGATACAATGTCGACGTTGTAAAATTCACGGTGCTTGACGTTTGTCAGCTCGCTAAGATCATCGTTGCCTCACGTTATAGAGTCGATTGGTTAATGAAAACCAACAGATGTGAAGGCAATAGCCGGATTCCAACACCAGGGAATTTGATATTGATCTTTAGTTTGGCTTAGCAAAATAACGTCCTCACTGGCGAAGCACTATCCTGATAAAGGACTGGCCAGGGAAGGCAAATAAAAACCTCTCATACCATGGAATTTTCATGTCCACACAACACGAGCTTCAGCAACGTTCGGCGGCAGATGAACGTCTGAATACCCCGGAAGGGCGCAAGGATTTCTGGCAGGCAACGCTCTCCTGCTGGCTGGGAACGGCAATGGAGTATGCGGACTTCGCGCTCTATGGTCTGGCGGCCGGCATCATTTTTGGCGACGTTTTCTTTCCTGAAGCCACCCCGGCGATGGCGCTCCTCTCAAGCTTTGCTACCTGGTCCGTCGGTTTTATCGCGCGGCCGATTGGCGCGCTTTTCTTT
Organism: Erwinia oleae; assembly: GCF_000770305.1. Lineage (GTDB taxonomy): Bacteria > Pseudomonadota > Gammaproteobacteria > Enterobacterales > Enterobacteriaceae > Erwinia > Erwinia oleae. The sequence continues at coordinate 12,464 of NZ_JNVB01000089.1, read as the reverse complement.
GGCTGGCTCGGCGATCGTAGAGGGCGTCGGGTAGTGATGTTCTCCACCATCATCCTGATGGGCGCCTCCACCACGTTAATCGGTCTGATCCCTGGCTATGCCTCTATCGGCGTATGGGCGCCTGCCTGTCTGGTGCTGCTGCGCTTTAGCCAGGGGTTTGGCGCCGGGGCAGAATTGTCCGGCGGCACGGTTACGCTGGGCGAATACGCACCGGCAAACAAGCGCGGTCTGGTTTCCTCCATTATCGCGCTGGGATCGAACAGCGGTACGCTCATTGCTTCGCTGGTCTGGCTGGCGGTGGTGCAGATGGAGCCGCAGTCGTTGCAGGAGTGGGGTTGGCGCATTCCTTTCCTTTGTAGCTCACTGATTGCGCTGGCGGCGCTGTGGATCCGTCGTCATCTGAAAGAGACGCCGGTATTTGAGCGTAAAAAAGCGGAAATGGAGGCCCAGCGCCATCAGCAGGCGCTCGCGCAGCCTCGCGACACTCGCAGTTTCTGGCAGCGTAGCCGCTCGTTTCTGGTGATGGTTGGCCTGCGTATCGGCGAAAACGGCCCCTCCTACCTGGCGCAGGGTTTTATCATTGGCTACGTGGTGAAGGTGCTGGCGGTGGATAAATCCGTTGCCACCACGGCGGTATTTATTGCTTCGCTGCTGGGCTTCCTGATCATTCCGTTTGCCGGCTGGCTGTCCGACCGCTTTGGTCGCCGCGTAACCTATCGTGGCTTCTGCCTGCTGCTGATGATCTATGCGTTTCCGGCGTTTATGCTGCTCGATTCACGTGAGCCGGTTATTGTGATTTCAACCATTGTTGTCGGCATGGGGCTGGCCTCGCTGGGTATTTTTGGCGTGCAGGCCGCGTGGGGCGTGGAGCTGTTCGGCGTCAACCACCGCTATACTAAAATGGCGACGGCGAAAGAGGTGGGATCGATCCTTTCCGGTGGAACGGCACCGCTGGTCGCGGCCGGGCTGCTCTCCTGGACCGGGCACTGGTGGGCGATTGCCGCCTACTTTGCCATTATGGCGGCGATCGGTTTTCTGACAACCTTTGTCGCGCCGGAAACGCGCGGGCGCGATCTTAACGCGCCGGAAGATGCTATCTGACGATGAACAGATGCGGTTCGCGGTTCGGTCATTGACATTCACAGGGCGACGTTTGATAAAAAATACGCTTAACCGCACCACGCGGGCTGATGTGGCCCGCGAAGCAGGCACCTCCGTAGCGGTGGTCAGCTATGTCATCAATAACGGGCCGCGACCGGTGGCGGACGCCACGCGTCATCGCGTGCTGGAAGCAATCAAAAAAACCGGCTATCGGCCAAACAGTCTGGCGCGCGCGCTGGCTTCCGGCACCACCAAAACCTACGGGCTGGTGGTGCCGAATATCGCCAATGCGTTTATTGCTTCTTTTGCCCATGCGCTTCAGCAGGAAGCGCTACGCAACGGGATGGTGATGCTGCTGGGCGATGCCGGCGACAGCCGTCAGCGCGAGCTGGAACTGATAAATAATCTGCTCAGCCAACAGGTTGACGGCCTGTTTTACAACAGCGTTGACCGCCATCCCTATATTGATGTGATCCAGGCCAGCGGTACGCCGCTGGTGATGTTGGATCGCGTCGAACCCGACCTTAACGTCAATATCCTGCGCGTGGATGAACAGGAAGCCGCGCGTCAGGTCACCGCCCATCTGCTCAGCCACGGCTATGAAGACGTGGGCATCATCTGTGGTCCGATCGAGATGTTCAACACGCAGGATCGCCTTTCCGGCTGGCGTCAGGCGCTGGCGGAAGCAGGCGTCACGGAGCATCCGGAGTGGATTTTTCCGGCGAGCTACACGCGGGAAGGCGGCTACTTCGCGGCGAAACAGATGCTGAAGGGCGAACGCCTGCCGCGCGCGTTGTTTGCCTCCAATGAAACCCAGGCCATCGGCTGCATCCGCGCGCTGGCCGAGCACAATATCACCGTTCCGGCGCAGATCGCGCTGGTCTGTTTTAACGGCACCGAACAGTCGGCGTTTCACGTTCCTTCGCTGACCACCGTGCGGCAGCCGGTCAGCGAGATGGCAAAAAAAGCGCTGGCGATGCTCGCCGCGCCGAAGAATGAGGCACAGCTGTGTGAGTTTTCACATCAGTTGGAAATAGGCGAGTCGTGCGGCTGTCGGGCAGGAAAGATCGGAAAGAATGAAACGTATCATTATTGATTGCGATCCCGGAAACGGCATCGCCGGGGCCAACGTGGACGACGGGCTGGCCCTCGCGGTGGCGCTGGGTTCGCCAGGCATTGCGCTGGAACTGATTACCATTGTGGCGGGCAACACGCCCGCAGAGGTCGGTTTCAACGTGGCGAAGGATTTGATCGACAGGCTGGGCCTCGCGGTGCCGGTGTTGAAGGGCGCCGGGCAGGCGCTGGTTGAACCGCATGGCCCCTGGCGCGAAGCGCTGGATAACCGCGTCCATAGCAGCGGCCTGAGCCATCTGTGGAACGGCGTCCGCCAGCCGCAGCGCTTTACGGCACCGGCGAAGACGGCGGCCGACGCCATTGGCGAACGTATCTGCGCCAGTCCGGGCGAGATTACGCTGGTGGCGCTCGGCCCGTTGACCAACGTGGCGCTGGCGCTGGAACGCTATCCGGCTATGGCCGAGGCGGTGCAGGAGATTGCGATCATGGGCGGCGTATTCGCGCTTGATGACTTCATCAAAGACACCAACTTTGGGCTGGATCCTGAAGCGGCGAAGGCAGTGCTGAACAGCGGCGCGAATATCACGCTGGTGCCGATGGATGTCACCACGCAAACGCTGTTGACCCATGCGGATCTGGATCGTATCGCCAGCCTGGAGACGCCGCTCTCCCGCTACGTGGTGGAAACGCTGCGTCCGTGGCTGGACTACTCAATTCACACGCGTCGTTTGTCAGGCTGCTGGATCCACGACGCGCTGGTTGTTGCCTGGCTGATGAATCAGCAGATTGCGACGGCGGCGGACTACTTTGTGGATGTGGAGATCCGCCCCGGCCAGACGCGCGGGAAGTCATGGCGTTATCGTCCGCCGCTGCGGGTGAACATCGGCATTGAGGCACCTGCGGGCGGCCCGATCCACGTGTTGAAAACGGTGGATAACGCGCGGCTGCTCTCGCTGATTGAGTACGCGCTGGCGGGATGAAAGGCACAGCCGCCGCGTCCCTGCGGCGGCGGGTTTACCGGCTGACGCTTACCGCTCGCCGCCAGCGGACGGCATCAATTATCAGCAGAACGACCAGGCTGGCGCCCATCACCGGCAGGCAAAGAGCCAGCGCCAGCGTAAAAGTCATTACCACAAGGCGCGCGCCGAATGAAAGCCGTCGCCAGCAGTGACGCAGGGTATCGGCCGGATGCACGCCCGCCGCCGGACGCCGCTGCCACCACAGGCGATAACCCAGCACGATCGTTACGCACAGCCCCAGCCCGAAGACCGCCAGCATCAGCTGGTTAGGCAGGCCGAACAGCACGCCCATATGCGCATCCACGCCCCAGCGTGTCAGCTTCGCCAGCAGGCCGAACTGCGCGAATTCAACCTTATCCACCACCACAAAGGTCTGCGGATCGACCGCCGCGCTGTCAACCTGCGTCGGCCAGCGCCTGTCCACCTCGCTCACCGTCCACGCTTTGTTTGCCGCCTGCGTCGGGCGCACCTCAATTTTTCCGGCGTCAATACCTGCCGCCCGCGCGGCGGCAACCACCCGATCAAACTGCATCGGCGAGATAGTGACGGCAGCGCTTTCGGTCATCTCTGCCATAGTATGCCCGGCGTGTTCGTCGGTGTGCATCTCATCAGCGTCCGCCTGCGGCAGCAGACGGGGGTTCACCGCCGGCGTCGTCCAGCCGAAGTGCGTCCGCATCAGAGCAATGTTATCGCCTGCCCAGCGTGACCAGGTGAGACCGGTGGCGGAGAAAAACAGCAGCCCCAGCAGCAGTCCCAGCCCCAGCGTGCCGTGCCAGTAACGATAGCGCTGCCGACCGTGAGCGCGTGAGGAGGTACGCTGCGTCGCCCACAGCAACAGCCCGCCGAGCGCGGCGATCCACAGCCAGCTGGCGGCCAGCTCGCTGTAGTTGCGGCCAATGTCGCCCAGCAGCAGATTACGATGCAGGTAATCCAGCCAGGTACGCAGCGGTAACACGCCGCTGGTGCCATACACCGGCTCCACGCCGTGCGACGCCAGGGTGACCGGATCGATAAACACCGCCGTGCTCTCTGACGGACCGGAGGTTGCGGTCGTGAACATCACGCGCGTGGTGTCACCCGGCGCGGGCGACGGCCTTACCGCCGCAATCACTGGCGCATCGCCCCTCATCTGCTGCGCGGCAATAACCTGTGCGGCCTGAATCTGTGCTGAGAGCGGCTGTGCCGCACCGCGCGATGAGGTGTAGAGCTGGTCGGCATAGAGAAGGTTTTCAAGCTGCGGCGTCAGCACATAGAGCGTGCCGGTCAGGGCTGCGATAAAAATAAACGGGGCGATGAATACCCCAATATAGAAGTGCAGGCGTTTGAGCAGCGGCAGCATTGCGCTGCGGCTTTTTTCGGCATGCGCGGGCGCCGCCAGCGTTTTTTCTGACATGGTTTTTTCCTCCGCCTGTCGCCAGGCATAAGCAGGATGCCCGCCGTGGCAACGGCGGGGGAACAGAGACGATTAAAAAGCGGTAAATCGCTCTGTTGGCGGCGCTCGCGGATGGAAAAAGTGGGCGACGAGACGCGGGATGGCGATCTGAAAACGCGGCGGTACGGGCTGACGTGCCGCCTGAAGCGCTGACCAGAGCGGAGGAAGCGAGGTGAGGTCGAGCGGCAAATGGGCCAGCAACACACAATAGCCGCAGGCGCTGTCATCCATCATCGATAATGGATGCTCCATCATCATTCGCGCGTGTTCGGCGGGCGACATTGTTGGCATCTCGTGCATGTCGTCATCCATCATCATGCCTGAATGAGAGGCAGACGAAAGGGCCAGCGATTTGGAGATCGCAGGCGCAATGAACAGCAGCAAAATGGCGCACAGGCCGAGCCACGCAGCAAAGCGACCCGGTGACTGATGCATTTTTATCAGCGACAAGCCGTGCGGTTCCCGTCAGTCAGTTAGCCCGGCGAGTGTAACAGAAAAAAATAGTGCTGGCCGGAGGGAATAAACCCGCGGCTGGTTCGTTCTGTTTGTTCTTATCTCACCGTGAGCAATGATAATGACTTCATCCACCGCAACATCTTCCCGTCTGATCCGCCTGGCGCTGGTCGGCGGCATTCCACTGCTGCTGGCGCTGCTGTTCTTGTGGGCGGGCGGCTGGCTCACGCCGCAGCGGCTGTCGGCTGATAAGTTGGTTGATACGCTCCAGGCAGCACCCGGCGCGCAATCGGGCTTTCGCCGTAATCATGCCAAAGGGCTGTGCGTGATCGGCGAATTTACCTCAAGCGGCCGCGCAGGTGCGCTTTCCCGTGCCGCGCTCTTTGGCGAAGGAACAACGCCGGTGACTGGTCGCTTCGCCATTGCGGGCGGCAATCCCCATGCGCCGGATTACGCCGTGCCGGTACGCAGCCTGGCGCTGGAATTTACCTCGCCTTCCGGCCAGCAGTGGCGAACGGGCATGAACGCGATGCCGTTTTTCCCCGTCGCCACGGTGCAGGGTTTTTACGATCAGCTGCTGGCGTCGAAACCCGATCCCGCCACCGGCAAGCCCGATCCAAAAAAGATGCAGGCCTTTCTGACCGCGCACCCTGAAGCAAAGCCTTTTCTGGCCTGGGCGAAACAGGCCGGGCTTTCGGCCAGTTGGGCGGTCGATCGCTATAACAGTATCAATGCCTTCCGCTTTATCGACAAAGCGGGACAAAGCCATCTGGTGCGCTGGAGTATGGTGCCGCATCAGCGCTGGCAGCCCATCGCCGCCGAACAGAAAGTGGATAAAGACTTTCTCCAGCGTGACTTAACCCGTCGTCTGGCAGAGGGGCCGCTGGCGTGGGATCTGATTATCACCCTCGCCGGGAAAGGCGACCGGGGCGATGATGCCAGCAAAGCCTGGCCTGCCGACAGGCAGACGGTGAACGCAGGCACGCTGGTGCTGCGTCGCGCCGTGCCGCAGGAGGGCGGCCCCTGCAATAATATTAATTACGATCCGCTGATTTTGCCGGACGGCATCGCCGCCTCGGACGATCCGCTGCTTAACGCGCGCTCGTCAGCCTATGCGAAATCCTACAATCGCCGTACCCATGAAGAAGCGCGCGGCGCTGCGGGAGAAGGTTTATGAAACAGGTGACGCATTTCCATCCGGCGCTGCGTGCGCTGCACTGGCTGATGGCTGCGGCTATTATCGCAATGCTGTTTATTGGGGTGGCCATGGTCTCTACCGTTTCGTCGTTGCACGCGCTGCTGGTGGCGATCCATAAACCGCTTGGCGTGGCGATCCTGCTGCTGGTGGTGGTTCGTCTGTGGCTGCGTTTTACCACGCCAACGCCGCCGCTTCCGGCCTCGCTCCCGCCGTTGCAAAAAATGATGGCGCGCCTTTCGCACGCGCTGCTGTATACGCTGATGCTGGCGCAGCCGCTGATTGGCTGGGCAATGTTGTCGGCGGCGGGCTATCCTGTCAGCCTGGGGCCGGATTTTCTGTTACCGGCCATCGCGCCGATCAATAATACGCTCTATGCACTGCTGCGCCCGCTGCACACCTGGGTCGCGCTGCTGCTGTTCGCTACGGTGATGCTTCACCTGGCCGCAGCGCTGCTGCATGGGTTGCTTCTGCGCGATGGCGTATTCAGCAGCATGGCCGGATTCAAACGTCGGAGGTAAAAACGATGCCGCCGTTATCGGATGAGCAGATACGTGAGGTGTTGCCCCATTTGCAGCGTTTTGCCCTCTGGCTGACGCGCAACCCGCCCCAGGCGGAAGATCTGGTGCAGTCCTGCCTGACAAAAGCGCTGAGTAGCCGACGCGGCGGGCAGGCGCCGCAGAGTCTGCGCGCATGGCTGTTCGCCATTCTGTATCGGCAGTTTATTGACGGTGAACGGCGGCGAAAGCGTTATCAGCGCATCCTTTGTTTTTTTACCGGCGACGAGGCGACCGCACCCTCTGCGGAAGCGCTGGCGATCACTGACGATACCCTGGCGCAGTTTGCGCAGCTCGCGCCTGAATCGCGTGCGCTGCTGCTGATGGTCAGCGTGGAGGGCATGAGCTATCAGGAGGTGGCGGTCGCGCTGAATATTCCCGTTGGCACGGTTATGTCGCGCCTGTCACGCGCGCGTAAACAGTTACATCAACATCTGGAAGGACACGCGCCCTCTGTCGCGCTGAGGAGACTGAAATGAAGCGTCAGCAACCTGATGAGGCTGAGCTGCACGCCTGGCTGGACGGTCAGGCGGATGCAGACACGACGCAGCGCGTGGTGCGCTGGCTGGCGGAGCATCCGGCCACTGCCGCCGAGCTGGAAGGATGGCGACAGGACGCGCGGCAGCTTCGGCTGGCGATACACCAGCATCAACCCACGCTGGAAACACCGCCGCCTGCGCTGTTTCGCCAGCGTCTTCGCCGGCAGCGACAGTGGAAAATGGCGACCGCCTTCGCACTGGTATTGACGCTCAGTCTGGGCGGCTGGTCGGGCTGGCAGCTTAAGGATGCGCAGCTTGCCGGGCGTCATCTGCCGATGGAGGATGCAGTGCAGGCGTTCAGGATTTTTGGACGCGATGGCGGTGCCAGCCTTGACGTCACCGCCGGGCAGGGCGGCGAGCTGGCCGCCTGGGTCAGACGCTATTTTATCAATGGCTCGCTGCCGCCCAATCTTGAGCAGTTTGGCTTCAGGCTGTTAGGCGCGCGACTGACGGCAACCAATAACGGCCCGGCGGCGCTGGTGATGTATCAGGATCCGCAGGGCATGCGCGTGGCGTGGTATATCCGGCCGATCCAGCCGGTCAGACTGCCGCACGGCGAGCGCAGGGCAAGCGATTTGATGGCGCAGTACTGGAGCGATAATCACTATAACTATGCGCTGGTCACGCCAGCCGCATCGGAAAAGGCGAACGGCCTGCGTAACGTTTTCAGGCAGACAACCAGTTAGGTGTCAGAGGGCAGGCCCGTCATTCAGACGGGCTTCAGCGTACAGTTGCCGCAGCGCTGTACCGCTGGCAGGCGATAGCGCTGGCAGCAGGTGCGGCGTTGCATTTCACCGTCGCGCGGCAGCATAGTGCGATAGAAGGGATTGTCCGAACCGTCGAGCAGCGTTTTGGAGAAGAACATGGCATGCTCCAGCTCGGCGTGCAGGCTTTCGCCCAGCAGCGGCGCAAGTTCACCCAGGAACCACCAGACGGAGAAGCCGGTGTTGCTCCAGATGAGCTTGCCGTTGATGTCGCCGTGCCGTTCAATGCCCTGAACCACCGGGATCAGATGGCGCTGGATCAGGCGATCCATCCGGCGGCGCGGGTTGAGAAAGCGCGCCTCCTCATCCTCCCGCACGTCAAGCCAGAAGGTTTCCGGACGGCCCGTTTCATGAAAGGCAACGTGGCAGTGCTCCGGCGCGCAGTCGAGCGCGCGCGATTCAAGCAGCAACGCCATCATCATCGGCGGCAGGATCAGCCCAAAATACCACTGTGCCCACAGTGATTGCAGCGGCTTATTCTCACGGGTGTCTTCGGCGTGACCCCGATAGATAAAGTCGCCGTAAAGCGCGTTAAGGCGGGTAAAGTTTTCCGTTTCTGACCAGCGCGCCAGCGTCATGCAGCGCGGCGGTGCTTCTTCGCCCAGTTTGACCGTTTCCAGAAAATAGTCCCGATGCTCGCTGAACAGCGCGCGCAGCGATGCCGCCAGCGGACGATCGCTCTGCAAAAAAATCAGCGGGTGCGCGCCGTAATCTGCAACCTGATGGACAATCATGGACATAGTGGATCCAGAATCGAAGTATAAAAACAAATGATAATCGTTCTTGATTGTATCTGAGGTCGGCGCGCCGCACAAGCCTTCTGAGGCTTTCGTCAGTAGAAACGGGTAAGGCCAGTGATAAATAAAATGTTAAACAGATCACATTTTTTATTTACCGCAAATGTGCAGAAAAAAACATATTATGTGCATAACTATGCTGATGGTAATTGTCGTAATGTAAAAAATATAAATGCTATTCGAGGTTATTCGAATAAGTAAGCGGAGGCTTATTTAAATATAAAGAAATTCTTATTGGCTAATCGTATTCGTAAAATAATTCTCTGTAAAAACAGAGCGAGACGCGGCATGTCCGTTTGTAATTTGAATTAAAAAGACGTATTACCTGACAATATTACTCAGGTAATACGTCAGGCGTTAACGCGCACTCGCAGAAGTAAGCTGGCCGGCAATATCTTCATAGGGGACAATGGTATTTCTTCCGCAGCTCTTGGCAAGATAGAGCGCGCGATCGGCATTGACCAGCGCGCTGTCGAAATCATCATTGATCAGCGGCGCAAACCCGGCGCTGATGGTGACATGCGTGGCCACGCTCTCGTTAAAACGATGAGGGATCGCCAGATTAAGCACGTAGAGGCGAATGCGATCTGCCAGCTTCATGGCAATGGAGGCGTTAACGTTAGTCAGCAGCACCAGGAATTCCTCGCCGCCGTAGCGGGTGACAATATCGCGCGAACGCACCGCATCGCGGATGGCGACCGACACGCGGGCCAGCGCCTGATCGCCCATCGCATGCCCATAGTTGTCGTTATAGGCCTTGAAGTTGTCGATATCGATCAACAACACAAAATGGCTGCCAGAATGGTTGGCCAGCGTGTTATCCAGACGGTTCTTCAGGCCACGGCGATTATAAAGACCGGTAAGCGGATCGAGCATGCTCAGGTCGCTGTAGGTCTGCTTCTCTTCATAGAGCTGGCGCATCAGGCGGCGGGTAAAGTGGTCGCGTCGCCGCTGCATCATGTGGTGCAGGGTCAGACCGGTCAGCGGCAGCGCGATGCTGAAGAGGATCAGTAGCGTATTGTGGCCCTGATCCAGCAGCAGCACGGCCGCGGACGGCGGCGCAATATGCAGGCAAAACGCGGAAAGGTAATCGCCCAGTGCGATAGCGCCAATAAAGAAAATGCCCACCAGGCTGACAATAAGAAAGCTGTCGCCGAAATAAGATTCCGGGTGCTTCAGGGCTATTTGCCAGGTCCACAGCAGTCCGCTAATAGATGCCACAACATTTAATATCGGCAATTTGACCGAACGCTTTAAAAGCATCCAAAGCAATATAATTATGCCAAGAGAAGCAATGATAATCTCAGGGGTCGTCAACAACTGATGTATATTTTTTTTGGTGCTGAACATAAAAAAGAGTGACGTTGCTGAGTTAAGAAAAAGGAATAGCATCAGCGACAGCCTGTGCTTGCTGTTAAGCAATTCATCGTAGCTTTGTAATTTCATTTTGTTCTACTCGCAACTGCTATAAATTGCGCCGGGCGGGAATGAAATACGCCAGGTCATTTCGTGTGAATAATTTAAGGCTGTTATTATATGGTTTTTTATTTAATCGTTTTTAATCTATCACGCCGCCACAAAACTGTCATCCGCTGGCACGCAGTTTCAGATAATGGCGTTGAAATTCTGCTGCAATATGATAAAAGTTCTTATATGATAGTGGGAATCATTATCATTTAAACTGTGGGGTTACCAGGCTGCTGCCTCAACAGAGTGCGGCATCTGAGCCAGAGGGAACAAACATGATATCAGGTAAAAGACTCGACAGCGCCTGGGGTATCGTATTGCCTTGCGCGCTGGTCATGCTGATGGATCTCACCTTTCGCGAGTGGCGGATGGTTATCGCTGTTGCGCTGCTGGCGACCGTGGTGATGCTTTATCATAAACGATTGCGTCACTACCTGCTGCTGCCGTCCTGTCTGGCGCTCGCTGGCGGCGCGGCGGCAATATCGATGAATTTTACTGCGTTTTGAAAAGTGTGAAGATAACAGGGAACGGGCAGGAAGAGCGAAAGGGAGATTCAACGTGGTGCGAAGAGAGGGACTTGAACCCTCACGTCCGTTAAGACACTAACACCTGAAGCTAGCGCGTCTACCAATTCCGCCACCTTCGCATCTTTGTTGAATTTTTTGCTTATCTCACTGCGTTGGTGCGAAGAGAGGGACTTGAACCCTCACGTCCGTTAAGACACTAACACCTGAAGCTAGCGCGTCTACCAATTCCGCCACCTTCGCGCATACACAGCGATTTTTTGAACAACGTGGTTTGGTGCGAAGAGAGGGACTTGAACCCTCACGTCCGTTAAGACACTAACACCTGAAGCTAGCGCGTCTACCAATTCCGCCACCTTCGCCTACCTGCAATACAGCTATTCTGTATTGTTACCACGGAGGCGCATTCTAGAGGTTTTACGCAACAGGTCAATAATTATTTAGTGTCTCTGCGGCGATCGCTGCAAAAAGCAACATCCTTCGCCGCGCCTTTGTCACCGGGCTCAGCGTGCGCTTTTACCGCTGCGCGTCAGTACCGCGCGATACACTTTAAAGCGGCCATTTTGCGTTAACACTTCATGGTTGCCGAAGGTTTCATCCAGCACCTGCGGATAGGGAAGAAAGGCGTTCGCCACGAGACGCAGTTCACCACCGATATTCAGATGCTTCGCCGCGCCGCGGATCAGCATCTGCGCCGCCTCCAGGCTGGTTTGCATGCCGTCGTGAAACGGCGGGTTGGAGATGATCATATCGAAACGGCCGTTAACCTCGGAGTAGACGTTGCTGGCAAAAACCTCTCCCTCAAGCTGATTGGCCGCGAGGGTTGCCCGGCTGGCCTCAACCGCAGCGGCGCTGACGTCGGTCAGGGTCAACCGCACTTTTGGCGAGAAGCTGGCCAGCATCGCCGAGAGCACGCCCGCGCCGCAGCCGACATCCAGCACTTTGCCCCTGGTATGCGGCTTCAGCGTGGAGAGCAGCAGATTACTGCCCGCATCCAGCCCGTCACGGCTGAACACGCCCGGCAGCGTTTTAATGGTCAGCGCGCCCAGCGGATAGGCATCCCACCACGCCTCTGCGTCAAAGCCCGGTCGCGTAACAAGCTGTCCATGATAAAGTCCGCAGCGACGCGCACTGTCAATTTTATTCAGCGTTACCCAGGGCTCAACCATCTGCTCTGCGCTGCGGACGCCGCTGCGGTTTTCACCCACCACAAACAGCTCACTGCCCACCGGCATCAGCGACAGCAGGTTTTCCAGTTGAAACTGCGCTTCGGGTTTGTTCTTAGGCCAGAAGTAGATCAGCGTATCGCAATCAGCAACCATGTCAGCCGTTGCGGTCAGTCCGAAACAGGCATTTTCTCCCAGCGTGCGGCTCAGGATCTGCCAGTGATGGTACTGCTGGGTGTGCACCCGGCTCAGCGCGGTTTCCAGCCGGGCGGGCAGATCATCCTGCATGTCGCCAGCGAACAGAATGCGGCGTTGTGTAAATTCATCACTGTGGCGCAGTATCACTTCGCTGGCCGGGGTAAAAGCAGACATGGGT
>NZ_JNVB01000088.1 GCF_000770305.1 Erwinia oleae | reverse complement strand
TCCACGCACAAGTGATGGGCACAGAGTACCAGCGTGCTAGACGCGGACTGCGGGGCGCGCAACAGGGCCGCCGTAAAGACTCGACCACTTGTCACGTCAAGCACGCTATTGCACTGAGCGATCACCGCCGCCAACGTCCACTGCGCCGTCGGGTATTCCGTGAGCACCCCGTTGGGATAGCACGCATCAGGATCGCATACCTGCAACCGCCCCTCAGCGTCCAGCGCACTGCGCAAGGCGGGCTGTTGCTGGATTAACGCATGCAGCCTGTCGTGTAACTGTTCGAGCGGGCAGCCCGGCAACGCTTGCAGCACAATGACATGGTTATAAACATTAGGCACAGGCAACGCCAACTGCGAAAACCAACGCAACGCGGGCAGATCGATTCGGGTGTTGGGAGTATGCTGCGCGGGCTGCGACGCCATTGTATGGCTGGTGAGAAACTCACAGATGGCGTTCACTGTTCCACACTCCATCACCTGCACCGCTGGCATCGCCCAGCCGTGGCGTCTGAGCTGCGCCGCAATCTGGATACTCTTGATGGAGTCCAACCCCAAGGCATAGAGGTTTTCGTTATCATCAAGCGCAGTTTGCTCCAGCGCCCCTTCCACGCAGCCCCGTACTGCACGCCTTATCGCCGCATCCCCCAGCCGCTCGCTACCCGACGCAGGCGCGGCGCTTCGAGCCGCTGCGGCCATCTGGCGCACGTCTACCTTGCCATTGTGCGACAGCGGCAGTTGGGCGATGGCGCAGCACTGCCGGGGTTGCATGTAGGTGGGCAATTGCTGACGCAGATGTTGCATCACGGTAGCTACATCAACAGATGACGGCGTCACGCAGGCCAGCAACCCGCTGTGCTGCCCCTGCGCATCATCAATCACCGCCACCGCCGCACTTTCCACCTGAGGCGCGCTCAACAACGCTTGTTCGATTTCGCACAGCTCAATACGATAGCCATTGATTTTGATCTGATCGTCATTACGCCCCTGATAAGCCAGCGTATCGGGAGCGATGGCGTAGCCGATATCGCCGCTGCGGTAGCCAATCATCACCCCATTGGTATCGTTAAGGTAGGCGGCGGCCGTTTGTTGCGGCGCATCGATATAGCCCTGCGTCACTGACGCGCCATAAATCACCAATTCGCCAGTTTCGCCTTCCGGTACCGGGCAGCCCCAAGGGGAGCAAATCGCTACCTGGCAGCCGTCGATCGCCGTACCGATGGGCAACGAAGGCTGCGTTTCCTGCCCGGTGTAGCGGTAGATCATGCAGCCAACGGTGGCCTCTGTCGGCCCATATTCGTTATAGATCGCGGCCTGAGGAAAGAGAGTGGCCGCCTTACGCGCCAGATCCCGTTTGAAATCCTCCCCGCCTACCACCAAGGTACGAATCCGCTCACTGCCCATGCCAGCCACACACAACAGCCGCAGGTGTGCAGGCGTAAGTTTGATCACTGTGTTGGGCTGATCAACCACGGCCATACGCAGCAGTGTTTCGCTCTCGGCGTGCCGACAAACGCTGATGCTCGCGCCCACACACAAGGGGGCGAACAGCGTGGTGATGGTCAAATCGAAGGACAACGAAGAGTAGAGCGCAGCCCGGTCCTGCGCTGTAAAGTAACGTTCGGCGGCGAAATGGAGATAGTTAGCCAAATTGCCATGAGAGACCTGCACGCCCTTAGGCTCGCCGGTCGATCCGGAGGTAAACAGCACATAGGCCAGATCCTGCGGTTCAATAACCGGCCAAGGCTCTCTAGCAAGCGCCGAAGTCGCTGAGGCCAGGACCACGCTGGAAGCGGGAAACGCCAGCGCCTGCGTCAATTCATGCATAGCCGGATCGTAGAGGATATGCGCCACCTGCGCTTTACGGCACATAGCGTGCAGGCGGGCCGTTGGCAACGCGGGGTTTAGCGGCAGAAATGCCGCGCCGCAGCGCAAGATACCGTAAATGACCATCACCGTTTGAGCGCTGTGCTCGGCGACAATCCCCACCACTTGACCGCGGCCGATCCCCTGTTGGCGTAGATAACGCGCCACCCGCTCAACGGCTTCGTCCAACTGCCGATAAGTCAAAGACTGTTCATTATCAATTAGCGCCGTGCGATCGCCATGCTCCACAACCTGCGCCGCAAACCGGGAAGTAAATAAGGGTTGGACTGCGCCGCAGGCCAATGCGATGTGCGGCGAAGGATAGACGTCGAGATCGCCTAGACGGGCGTCGGGCTGCGCATCCAGTGCAGTGACCAAATCCAACAGGCCATTTTTCATCGCGGTCAGTTGGCGCGGAGTGAAGGCGCTGCGCAGCGCCTCCAGACTCAACCTAAGGCTTTCTTTATGATTATTAACAGTTTGCAAAACAATCTGTAGTTTGTAGGACTGCGCGCCGCTGTAGTAACTCTCCACGCGTTGTGCGGCACCCGCAATGTGGCGTTCATAGGTAAAGTTATAATAGTTAACGCAATAATCGAACGCGCGCAACTGTCCGCCACCGCGTTCCGCCAAATCCTGATTGAATAAGGTAATGGGATATTTGCTGTGCTTAAAACCGCGTTCCAGCTCGCGTTGGAAAAAGGCCACCTGTTCACAAAAACGTTCCGTGCGCGCCAGTCGATAGGCTAGCGGCAAGTGATTGGTAAACATGCCAAAGCAACGCCGCGCCTCTCGAGAATGCCGATTAGCTAACGGCACGCCTAGTACGCCTTTTTCCTCCCCCCATACTCTGGCGCGATAGAGAGCGAACAGTGCAATAAACAGTGTATTAAGCGTACAGCGATAACGATCGCACAGCCCGTAGAGGCGGTTAATCATGGCCGGCTCGAGCCAAGTGGAACAACTGATGCCCTCAGTAGCGACGATGGGGGAATTGTCCGGAAAGCAGTCGCGGTATTCGTCGATATAGCCACGCCACCAGTCACGATCAACGGCAAAGCGCGAGGAGGTCTGATAAGACTGCTGCTGCGCCAAGAATGCACCATAGGCTGGCGACGCATCATCCGGTGCGTCCGGCTGTTCGTATGCTCGCTTGACATGGTTTGACAACAACGCCATTGACCAACCATCAGCAATGCCATGATGGGCTTTAAATAAATAACCGCTGTGTTGTTCACCGCATGCAAAGGTGACAAACTCAAACAGGTCGTGCGCCAGCGGGGTAAAGGGCTGGCTGAACCACCCATCAACAAATGTCTCGATCGCCGCTGGGCGTAGATTCTCCTCAGCACTGTCTGGGGCAAAAGTCAAATGGCGGATATCGCGCCTGCGATAAGGCTGCACCTGGCTGACCACCTCATCCCCCTCCCCCATCACAAACCACATACGCAACGCATCAAATTGCCGAATGGCGGACTGGATGGCCGCGTGCAGTCGGGGCAGATCGACAATTCCCTCGATGGTGACTACACCGCCAATGGTGTTTACGCCGCTGTGAGGATACATTTGGTCAATGATGTGGCACTGTTGCTGTGGCCACAACAACGGATTGCACGACGTCATGGTGCCACCTCCAAATCTGGGTGTTGGGCGCGTACCGTCTCCCGATTCCATCGCAGCAGGCGCGGTGAAATACGCAGCAGACGCCATGCCAGCAGCGCAGCCACAAAAGTGCCGCTCATCGCCCCAAAATAGACGCCAGTAATACGCATCTCCAACACAATCGCCAGCAGGTATACGGCGGGGACAGATATAAACACGTGACGCATCAGCGTCAACAACACCGAATACCAAGGCTTACCGATGGCCTGATAATATTCGCTGGCTAACATACTGATAGCGATAAAGGGCAGTGCCAGCGCCATGATACGGGTTTGCAGTACCGCATAGTCACTGACGGCAACAACACGGCTAAACAGGGGATACATCCAGGGTGCCAGCACAATATGCGCAACGGCTAACACCAGCACAATAGAGAAGGCCAGCGCGACGGCGGCCCAATAGGCATCCAGCGTGCGGGTGACATTACCGCGCCCCCAGTTCTGCCCCACCACGGTCAGCAACGCGGCCGCGATAGCCAGCATCGGCGTCATGATGAAATAGTCGATACGGCCGGTGAGCGTAAACGCCGCCATCGCATTGACGTCCAACCTGACGATGAAAAAATTATAAATCACGATGCCGACCGAAATGATCAGTTGCATCAGCATTTGCGCCACGCCGACGGAGAGAAACTCCCGGTAGGTTTGCCAGGAGAATGGGCGTAACGCGATGCGTACACTTAATCCGATACGTAGCCCCATCAATGCGTAGATGAAATAGGCGACCACACTCAGTTGCGCCAGAAACGACGCCAATGCCACCCCTTTCACACCAAAATCGAACACAAAGATCATGATGGGATCGAGCACAATATTCATCAACGCCCCCAGCAACGAGGCCTTCATGATGACCATGATCTTGCCCGAGCCCTGAAACAGCCCCATCATGACGCCAATCAACATAATGCTGAACACGGTCGGCAGTGAGTAGTAATAGAAGTCCGCCGCGTAGCCGATGATGCTGTTCGTGGCCCCCAGCGCGCGCAGTAGCGGCTGGGCATAAACATAGCCGAGCGCGGCGATCACGACCGCGAAAAATAGCGCGATGGTGATACCGACCGACAAAATCTGCTGCGCCCGATCCAACCGCCGCATGCCGATGGCGCGGGACAGCAACGATCCCATACCGATTTGAATGCCGTTGGCGATGGCGAATAACCCCATCCCCACGGGAAAAATCAGCCCCACGCCAGCAATGATGCCGCTGTTGACGACATCAATGTGGCTCAGCCAAAAAATATCGGCAATGGCATAGGTCACCTGCGTCAACATACCGACAAACATCGGCAACGCCATACGCAGGAGTAATCTGTACAGCGAGCCATCAAACATACCCGCCACCGCGAACCGCTCATCGTTCGGGGTGTCTCTGTCTGGCTCAAGCTTATTCACCGTCATACCCGTTCCTTATTCATTAAAAGCGCCGCACCTTCAGCGCGTTGTCACCGATATCCGCCTTTAATACCCTTCCGGCGCCGTGAATCCGCCACTGATGCTTTCGCAAAACTCAGCAAAGTTAATCGTCACATCATCGTGAAAATGCCCGGAGATAATTTGTATGCCGCACGGCAGTTCATCCGCGGTTTTCGCCAATGGATAGACGGTGGCGGGCAAACCAAAAACCGTCGCTAACATGTTCCAGAACAGATGTTCGTTGTAGTCCTGCGGTTCGCCGTTGACGATAAGCTTGCGCTTACGCACTGGCTGCTGCATGTGCGCAAAGGCCAGCACCGGGCTGACAGGTGTCAACAATACGTCATAACGGGCGAAAAGGGTTTCTATCACCCGGCTGTATTCGCGGCGGAGTTTGTCTGTGTGCATCTGTTCGTCGCTGTCGTTCAGCATGCCCTGGTAATAGCTAGTCATCCCCTCAGGTACATCCGCCAGCTTGCCCGCCAGCCTGAAGCCCAGCGCCGCCAGCCCGGCGGTGAGGCGCTGGCGTCCATTGAGCGCCGTACCTACCAGTCGACCGCTGAGTTTGACGGCCATATCGAACAACATGTCGGGATCGATATCGGCGGGCATTGCGTCATCAACTTCCACATCCGGTTGTTCACGCAACCTGTCGATAAATGCTTGAAAGCGTTGTGCAACCTCTTGGTCTATCTCATGGTGGGGGGCGCCAAACCACGTGCACACGCGGTAGCTTGCTTTGGCATGATAACGGCTAAAATCGGGAATACGCGGCGGTTCCACCCAAAATGCGCTCAATGCACGCATCATCAGACGTAGATCTGCCGCGCTACGCGCCATGGGCCCTGCCGTCGAGAGATCGGGCTCGCTCGTCGCTTGCGGGCCACCACCAGGCACATGTCCTCTGACCGACATCAACCCCAGGCTACAGCGATGGGCATAGACGCCGGTGTAGTGTGCCGGAATGCGCATTGATCCAAACAGATCGCTGCCAAATTCCACAGGGGTGAAATCCGCCGCCAGCGCCACTGCCGCTCCGCCAGATGAACCACCGGGTGAACGTTGCCTATCCCACAAGTTATGGGTGGTGCCGTACAGATCGTTATAGGTTTGCCAATCTGCGGTCATCATTGGCACATTGGTTTTGCCCATCAGGATCGCCCCAGCAGCGCGCAAGCGTGCGATGGAAGGGGCATCCTGCGTCGCCCGATTATCTTTCAGATGACGGGCGCCGGACGTGGTTAACCACCCCTGCACGTCAAACGACTCCTTAACGGTGCAAGGTAATCCGTGCAGCACGCCCGTTGCGCGCCCCTCCAGCCGATCGCAATCGGCGCGCACGGCGGCCTCCAGCGCCAACGCATGGTGCTGCTGCACCACCGCATTTAACGGCTCGTTAAACTGCGCCATGCGCGCAAAATAGTGATTCACCAACGCCACGGAGGTGGTTTCCCCGGACGCCAACTGCTCCAACAGCGTCCCTGCACTACGGTAACTCAGCTCACTCATCGCCCTTTTCTCCCTGTTGGACGCGTTTACGCCGCAACGCCAGATTTTCGCGCGCAGCGCTGACCTGCGACGACTCTGCCTGCGCCAGCACGATATCGCGGGCTTCGGGCAAATTGTGCTGTTGATCATCGAGGTAACACGCCACATCCGCGATGGTTGGCAGACGGAACAGATCGACAATGGGGATCTCCTGCCCGATAAACTCCTCCAGCGCCTGCTGAATACGCACCAACTCGATAGAACTGCCCCCCAGCGAGAAGAAATCGTCTTCGACCGACACGTAGCTCACGCCGAGCACCTCCTGCCAGAGCTCCACTAGCCGCTGTTGTAACGCACTGTCCACCTGAATAGGGGCCACGCCGTCACGCTGGTGGGCAATCTGTTCGCCCTGCTGCTGTAATTTTTGCCGATCTAACTTGCCGTTAGCGGTCAACGGAAACTCGGTCGCCAACACCAGGTTGCTCGGCAGCATATAGTCAGGCAGTTGCTGACGCAGGCTGTGCAGCATGGCGTCTTTGTAGCCCTGCATGTCCAGCGGCGCAGCGGTTTCGCTCGGTTTCTCATAGGTGGAGAAATCGCGCAGCAAGGCGGCGGAGCTGGCCGCCTCTTGACCTATCGCACCACCCACGGTGCAATGGACATAGCGATGGTGCGGCGACAGTTGAAAGTGCGGCGCCACAGCAGCAAAGTCCGCCATCCCCAGTTGACACAGCCCCAATCCGTAGCGCGGCGCATCTTCCTCCAGTAAATGGCAGAGGGTGCCTGCCTCCATCACCGAGAAGTGCCAACCGGCCTCTTGCCCATAGAGCGGCGCGATCGCCGCCATATCGGCCACCATAAACAGCGTGAATGCCGCCCGATCGGCAATAGACTGATTAGGTCCGGCGTGAAAACCACTGTTCAACACCACCTCTGGCGCCACCGGCATCAGGCAGCCTTCTCGCGGGTTGAAGTAATAAATACCGGACACCCCCTCTTCGATCTTGTCAGGATGCAGGTACACGTAGGTTTGCACCGGGTATAGCCCCCCGGCGGACGCATAGGCATACTTGGCAAAAGGTAGACCGGGCAGGCGCATCTGCCCCAAGCCTGACAGCAGTTGCCCCAACTGTGCCAGCGTGGTTTTTTGCCCACTGAAATGACGATAGCTGCGGCGTTTGATGTAACGTGTGCTATCCGCCGGTACCGTCAACGCAATGCCCGGACCATTCAGCACGCGAATATGCGGCTCCTTGAACTTGAACGCCAGACGCTGTGCCGGATTCACAATAATGCCCTGCGCCAGTGCCTCCGCCTTCGCTTCCTTGGCGTGCAATGCCTGCGCCTGGTGGCGATCGTGCAGTTTGGCAAAAGCGACCAACCGACGATGTTGCGCATTACCCACCGCCACCACCACCGACTGCTCCACATCGGGATGGCGCGCAATGCAGCGCTCGATTTCCCCCAGTTCGACACGGAAACCGTTCACCTTCACCTGGGTATCGTTGCGTCCCAAAAAAGCAATTTGCCCGTCGGCAAAGTAGCGCCCGCGATCCCCGGTACGGTAAACCCGCTCGCCGCTCGCCTCCCGCCACACGAAACTCGCCGCGGTCTTCTCCGCATCCTTCAGGTAACCTTGCGCCAGTCCCATTCCGCCGATGCAAATCTCCCCTTCCACCCCGACCGGGCATTCTTCCAACTGCGCGTTCAACACGTACATTGGCTGGTTGCGCAGACCTCGGCCATAGGGAATGCTGCTCCACGTCGGTGCCACTTCAGTTATCGGGTAGTACACCGACCAGATGGCGCACTCGGTCGCGCCGCCCAGACTGATGATCGCCATCTTTTCATTGAGCCGCTCGCGCATCTGCCCCGGCAGCGTGAGCGGGATCCAGTCGCCGCTCAGCAGTGCCAGACGCAACATCGGATAGCACGCCCGGTCGCCGCTGTGGTATTCGCACAGCATCTGCATCAGCGCGGGCACCGCATTCCAGACGCTCACGTGACCGTGTGCCATCACTGTCCGCCAATGGCGCGGATCTTTCTCTCGCCCCGCTTCCGGCAACACCAGCGCTGCGCCCACCATAAAGGGCGCAAAGGCGTCGTACACCGACAGGTCAAAGCTCAACGATGACAGCCCGAACAGCCTATCCTGCGCGTTGAGGCCGAAGCGTTCGTTGATATCTTCCAGCGTGTTCATGGCGGCGCGGTGGTCGATCATCACTCCTTTCGGGGTGCCGGTGGAGCCGGAAGTGAAAATGATATAGGCCAGATCCGTGACCTCCGCCGCCACTACCGGCAGCGGTGCAGCGGACGCGTCCAGCATTCCGTCGTCGATGGTCACTACAGGCAGCGACGGTTCCAACGCGGTAAGGCCCGGCTGCGTCACCTGCACCCGCACCTCGCCCGCCGTCAGCAGTAACTGGCGACGCTGTGGCGGCAGCGCCGGGTCCACCGGCAGGTAGACGGCCCCCAGTCGCAAGATGCCGTGCACAGCGGCGATCTGCTGCCAGCCTTTTTCCATCACCACCGCCACGCGGTCGCCATGCTGCATGCCCAGCGCTAACAGGGCGTGGGCCACATTATCCGCCGCCGTCGACAGTTGGCAGTAGGTCAGCTCGCGGGTAGGGCTGATCAGCGCGGTTGCCTGTGGCGTCAGCGCCGCCTGACGCAGCAACCCATGGTGCAACAAGGCTGTCGGCGCGGGGGCCTGCGTGACCGGCGCGCTAACGGTGGGCAGCGCCAGCACGTCTTGCGTCTCTTGCCAGCGTTGTGGCCGCTGGGCCAGGGCGTGCAGCAGTTGGCAATAACACTGGAACATCTGATCCATCAGCGCCGGTTCAAACAACTGTTCCACCACGTCCCAGTTAAAGTGCAATTCCCCGTTGCGCTCCATCACCTGATGATCGAGCCACACCTGCGGCGTCTGTGAAACGCTGTACTGATCATCCTGCGGCTGGCTGAACAGCGTATCGTCCGTTTCCCAGCGCGCCTCGTCTTGATTGAGCAGGCTGGTGAACACAATAGGAATCACCGATTTCGCCGGATCGCGGTGAGTTTGCACCAGCAGGCGAGAGACCTGGATACCCCCAAACAAGCGGTTATCCAAATCGCGCCACAGTTGGGAGTGGATCGCGTTGGCCCGCGCCTGCAAGGTCGCTCCCTGCGACAGGTCAATCTCCAGCAGCGTCAGTGCAGTAAAATCGCCCATCAGGTGATTGATATCCGCGTGCAGTGGCAGACGATTGAACAGCGTCAAGTTAAGGCTAAAGTGCGGCGAGGCGCTAAAGCGCGCCAGCACCTGAGCGAACCCCGTGAGCAGCAGCGTAGTAGGCGTGATACTCATCTGACCCGCCTGCGTTTTCAAGCGCTGCCAGATAGCACGTGATAGGCAATGGCTACGGCGCACGAATGTGGGGTTTTCCAGCTTCGCGGGGTCGGTACGCAGCGGCAAGCGTGGCCCCGGCGGCAGGGTCTCGATGCGGGCGCGCCAGTAGTCACGCGCCCGTTCAAACTGCGGCGTTTTCTCGTAGGATTTCAAGGTCAGCACATAGTCGCGGAAACTGTACGTCAGCGTAGGCAACGCCGCCTGCGGATGGCGGTAGTGATACGCCAGTTCCCGAATGAACAACTCCAGACTCCACGCATCGGCCACCAGCAGGTCGATAGAGACATGCAGCCGGGCTTTTTGCTGCGGATCGACCACGACTTCCATCTGAAACAGAGGCCAGCGACTGCAATCAATCATCTGATGCGAGAGGGTGTCACGCAGCGCGCGGCAACGCTGTTGAAACGCGTCCTCGCACGGGGTGGTATGGAAGGCAACGTGGTATTCCGGCACGTCTGGCAAGATCTGCTGCATACCGTCATCGCTGACAATGGCGCGCAACATGCCGTGCCGCGCAATCACCGCATTGAGCGCACGGTTGAACGCCGTTTCATCCAGCCCTTGTAGTTCATATTCGACATAGATATGGGTGGAAATATTGCCCAACCCTAGGGATTTGCGCCGCCCAACCCAATAGGCTTGCTGCACGTCGGTCAGCGGAAAAGGCAGGTGCTGCTGGTCAGGGGCGAAAACCGCATCAGGCAACGCCGAAACCGCTGCCTCACTGCCGCCTTGTTCGAGCAGATAGCGACTTAATCCCTCGATGGTGGGATCGGCAAAGAATGCGCTTAGCGTGCAGGTGACGCCGTAATGTTGCTGAATATCATATAAAATGGTTGACGCTAACAGCGAGTGCCCACCCAGTTCGAAGAAGCTGGCGCGGGGATCGTCAATGCTGACACCAAGCGTGCGTTCCCACATCGCCGTCACCGCAGCGACGATATCGGATTTTGTGGTGCGGGATACGGCGTTCGACGATGCCTGAAGAGACGTGGCAGGCCGTACGGCCTCGACCCAATAGCGCTGCGGTGCAAAAGCAGTCCCCGGCAGGGCGATGCGTTGGCTGCCCAGCATCCGCTCCGCCGCATCCACCCAGCGCCAATCCAGGCTGACGCCCACCAACCATAACTGCCCCAGCGCCTGTAGCACGGCGCGGTTGGCATCACCCACCGCGTCGTCCAGCGTCACAGACAAGACGTCGGGCTGCACGGGGGGATTCGTCGGCACATCGTCAAACGGCTGGCCCGCATTCAACCTGTGCCATGCCTGCGCCAGCGTGCAGTCCCCGCGCAGTACGGCGGCAGCATAGCCACCATCGCCGTCGCCGCACGGCACTACATTCAACGTTTCCCGTTCGTCAATCAGTGCGATCAGCGCATATTGGCTGATAAACGTCCGTTGCGCGGGGGTGAGATCGCGCAGGCAGGCCGGTTCGAGCGGAAAATGATCGAGCAGTTGCCCCACCGCCTGTGACAACACCTCAGAGCACGCCAGCCAGTCACTAAGCGTCTCGGGTGCAACAGCGAAACGGTGCCCCAACCTCCAGCAGATCGTGCTGCCGGTGGTTGCCGCCACCGTTGGTGCGTCGTGGAGTTGTCGGGCTAACTGGGCGCAATCCTCTGCGATGATACACTTACGTACCGGGGCGGAGATACGCCCGTAACGCAGGGTGTAAGCCACGTCCTGTAAGCGTATCTCTGGATGCGCGGCCAGTTCCGCCAGCAGGGCGTTCTGCATCTGCCCCAAGGCGTCGGGGTTTTTTGCCGAGAGCGCGACGACACAAGGCCCCGTCTGCTGCGCCCTCGCCTGCGGCGTCGATAACGGGGCTTGCACCACCAGATGCGCGTTGGTGCCGCCCAATCCGAACGCACTCACGCCAGCGGTGCGTGGCGTGGCGCCCTCCGGCCAAGGCGTTAAACGGGAAACCACCTCAAACGGGCTGCCCTCCAGCCCCAGTTGCGGATTGGCCCGTTGAAAATTCAGCGTGGGATAAAACACCTGGTTAGTGAGGCTCAGCACCGTTTTGATGAGTCCGGTGACGCCGGATGCCATCTCCACGTGACCCACGTTGGGTTTCACCGCCCCCAGGCGCCACGGCGTCGCGCTCGGCGCTGCCGCTCCAAACGCGCGTTTGATGGCCGCAAATTCGATAGCGTCGCCTAACCGGGTGCCACTGCCGTGAAGTTCCAGATACTGAATTTGCTGCGGCGTCACCCCTGCCAGGCTTTGCGCCTCAATCATCACCGCTTCCTGACCCTCAACGCCCGGCACGGTATAGCCGCTGCGCGCGCCGCCGTCGTTGTTGATGGCACTCCCCTTGATGACGGCAAGAATGTTATCCCCTTGCGCCTGCGCGTCCGTCGCCCGCTTGAGCAGCACCATACCCAAACCGCTGCTGTAGACCGTACCGCTAGCCTGCGCGTCGAAGGTGTGGATCAGGCCATCTTCCGCTTGCAGTCCATCGCCACGCGAGACATAGCCGCGCTGATCCTCCATGCGGAACGTGATGCCCCCCGCCAGCGCCATATCGCACTGCCCGCTCAGCAGTCCCTCGCAGGCCAAGTGCACGGCCACCAGCGAGGTGGCGCAACTGGCCTGAACCGTCACGCAAGGACCTGTGGTGTTCAGGCGGTAAGCCAACTGGGACGTCAAATGATCTTTGTCATTGCCGACCATGATTTGGAGACCGCCGAGTTGCGCGAGCTTGTCTGGGTTGCTCATCAGGTGGGTAAGCAAGTAGAAGCTGGTACTCACGCCCGCATAGAGGCCGACGCGCGCATCGTGCTGCTGCGGGTTGTAACCGCTTTGTTCAAACATCTCCCAAGCGCAGGTCAGAAACACGCGCTGCTGCGGATCCATGATTTCCGCTTCCGCGCGGCTGTAGCCGAAAAAGCCGGCGTCGAACTCTGCCATACGCTCATACACATTGTTCAGCGTGATCTGATTGTAGCCGTCGCACGGGGTCACTTTCGGCTCCAAAATGTTGCGTCCGGTACGCAGCACCGTTTCGAACTCAGCAACGCTGTGTACGCCGGGGTAGCGGCAGTTCATGCCGACGATGGCGATATCGCTCTCACTGTAAGTCATCAGTTTTTCCTTAACGTTGACGCTGGTGACGGCGTACAAGCCGCTGTTGGGCGCGGGATTGGGAGACATCACGCTGCTGCGTCTGGTTCACCACCTGTGCACCGTCCAGCGTAGCCTGCAAATAGCCGGCGATTTTTTTCACGGTGGTTAAGCGAAACAGCTCGGCAATGGGTACCGTGACTTTGAAAATTTCCTCGATGCGGCGATGCAACAGCACGATCTGAATCGAGCCGCCCCC
Source organism: Erwinia oleae (assembly GCF_000770305.1). Classification (GTDB taxonomy): domain Bacteria; phylum Pseudomonadota; class Gammaproteobacteria; order Enterobacterales; family Enterobacteriaceae; genus Erwinia; species Erwinia oleae. The sequence continues at coordinate 1,219 of NZ_JNVB01000088.1, read as the reverse complement.
CGCTTCAAAAAAGTTGTCATTCAGCCCGATCCGCTCTCGTTGCAGTACTTCGCACCAGAGTGCGGCCACCTGCTGTTCATAGGGCGAGGCGTGCGCGAGGGCCGCCATCTCCTGTGATGTAGATTGCGACATACGTTGGATAACCTCTTGAACCAGTGCCGCCTGGTCAATTTTGCCGTTGCCGGTCATCGGCAGCACGTTGAGAAGAAAGAGATGTTGGGGCAGCAGGTAATACGGCAGTTGCGTGGCTAACTGCGCACGAACGCGCGCTAACAGGGCGTCGTCATCGTCAGGATGCAGGTTTTCTGTGGCGGTGATAAAGGCGTGCAGTTGCCCTTGATGGCACACCACGGCAGCGCTCCCCACGTGGTCAAGCCGTTCAAGGTGGCTTTTGACTTCCCCCAGTTCGACACGGAAGCCGTTCACCTTCACCTGGGTATCGTTGCGCCCTAAAAAGGCAATTTGCCCGTCAGCAAAGTAGCGCCCGCGATCCCCGGTGCGGTAAACCCGCTCGCCGCTCGCCTCGCGCCAGACAAAGCTCGCCGCGGTTTTCTCTGCGTCGTTCAGGTAGCCTTGCGCCAGCCCCATCCCGCCGATGCAAATCTCCCCTTCCACCCCGACCGGGCACTCCTCCAACTGCGCGTTCAACACGTACATTGGCTGGTTGCGCAGACCTCGACCGTATGGAATGCTGCTCCACGTCGACGCCACCTCAGCTATCGGGTAGTACACCGACCAGATGGCGCATTCGGTCGCACCGCCCAGACTGATGATCGCCATCTTTTCATTGAGCCGCTCGCGCATCTGCCCCGGCAACGTCAGCGGGATCCAGTCGCCGCTCAGCAGCGCCAGACGCAACATCGGATAGCACACCCGATCACCGCCGTGGTATTCACACAGCATCTGCATCAGCGCAGGCACCGCGTTCCAGACGCTCACGCGACCATGCGCCATCACCGCCTGCCAATGACGCGGATCTTTTTCCCGCCCCACCTCCGGCAGCACCAGCGCCGCGCCCACCATAAAGGGCGCAAAGGCGTCGTACACCGACAGGTCAAAACTCAACGAGGACAGCCCGAACAGCCGATCCTGCGCGCAGAGGCCAAAGCGTTCGTTGATGTCCTCGAGCGTGTTCATGGCGGCGCGGTGGTCGATCATCACCCCTTTCGGGGTGCCGGTGGAGCCGGAAGTGAAAATGATATAGGCCAGATCCGTGACC
>NZ_JNVB01000087.1 GCF_000770305.1 Erwinia oleae | reverse complement strand
AACGCTGGAGCAGCTCATTGAATGGAAGGGAAAACCAGCAGCTATCCGGTGCGATAACGGGCCAGAATATACAGGCAGGATACTGATGTCATGGGCGGCCCGACAGAATATAACCCTGCGTTTTATTCAGCCCGGTAAACCTCAGCAGAACGCTTATATTGAGCGATATAATCGTACAGTACGCTATGACTGGCTAGGGCAGTACCTGTTTTCCTCGCTGGATGAATTGCAGGACTATGCCACACGCTGGCAATGGTTTTATAATCACGAGCGTCCGAATATGGCATTGAATGGCTACACGCCGATGCAGCATATTCAACGCATGACCTGATTCTACTTATCACCTCCGTTAAAAATGGGAGGATTACCAGTGTGGTTTGGACAGGTGGCAAAAATCAATTAGTCACTACTCATTATTTAACTCATGCATGGTGACTTACGTGGCCAATTATGATTTGAGTAGACGTTCGTACCTAGACGCAGGAAACAGAAGCTTTCTGTGATGATTTCCGTAAAAGGGACATTATCCTTATTGGCCGGCCAGCATAGAATCGGTCAGTTTATAATGAAGCCATCTTTTGAATCAGGAAAATTTGTCATGAAAGCAGAATATACTGCTGTCAGGGCGGTTGTTAAATCCTTAATTCGGATTGAAAACAGTACAAAGCCCCGGAAAAAATAGCCATGCCTATTTTCGGGAACCGGGTCTTATATGCTGCAACTCAAACTCAGTAAAGAATTTTTGTCGCCGTAGTAAGCGACACGGCCTTTTTATTGGGGGAAGTCCAGCATGCGTGTCTCATCAACACCGTCATCATATAGTCAGAACTCACCTATTTCGCCTGAATCAACCTTGCAGCAAACAGCGGTTAAAACGCAAGAGGGCCAGAATGTTCAGTTTGGAGACATGCCAAAAATTCAACAGGATGTTGCGGTTGTGTTAACTGTTGCCGGCATGATCCGATCTATTCTTGAGGCGGTTGTGGCGCAACGGGGGGGGGCGGCTAAAGCGCCGGCCGCATTGAGGCCGTCATTGCAGGGCTTTAATCCTGCAGCGTCAGGTAAAACATACCAGACAGCCAGTGCCGCCAATCCGTCAGTGGGTGCTGTTGCTGGCAGCACGTCCGCCGCAGGCATAACCAACGAGGCACCATTAGCCACGGCCGCAGCGCCAGCCCAGCCAATATCTGCTCCGCCTGCACCTGGCAGAGGGGAGAGAGCCATGGCGTCTGGCCAGGTCACCAGCGCTGACCCTTCGGGGGATTTTCTTGATAATTCACCGCTCTCCTCACCGGATAGGTTGAAAAAATGGGAACCGATGGTGGCCAACCTGCCAGCCGATCAGCGATTGCAGGCGGAAAAAGAGCTAAATCGTCCGATGGCAGCAGCGCAAATGGTGTTGGACGGCGGCCCGGATGCGCAGCGGGCGCAGGCATATATCGATGCCAATCCGGCACTGAAAAATGCCATTGATGCAGGCAAACATAATGATAATCCTGACGGTAAAGTTACCAAAGATGATTACAAAGGCTTTATTTCGCGGATGAATAAAGCGCAGGACGCGGCGGATAAAAACATTTCCGACTACCTGAAAAAGAATCCGAACGCAGATGAAGGCTCCCGCCAGATGGTGGCAGAGGCGGCGATGTTGCGTGCCAACGAGCCAATATTGCGGGTGGCGTTACTGGAAAATGGTAAAGTCGGTAAGGATATGTCGGCGGGCGATCTGAACAACCTGGTGAAACAGAATCCGGGGCTGGCCGGTTCCCTGCGCCAGGCGGCCCACAGTTTCTCCTCTCCCGGACTGCTTGCCGAGCTTGACCAGGGCGGTGTCATAGGGAAGAAACTGGCCGGGCACGGTCCTGACAGTCGCTTCAGCAATAAAAATATCGATGACTGGATTAAAAAGCAGGCACCCACCAATGGGGGAGATTTTGCCAGGTTGATCAATCAAGTGGCATTGGTTAATGCCACTGCGAATGTTGACACCGGCCGTCTGAATAAGGATTTGCTTGACCACCCTGATAAATACAGTGGTGCAGAAAAAGCGGCGGTGATGGTTAAGTTGCAACAGACGCTGAAAACGGTGCAGGCCGGACGTAGCCTGCGCAACACCACAAAAACAGAACAGGCAATGAACGACAAGATCGATCAGCTACAAAAAGATCCGGCGGTTAATACCTATCTGAATAAGGCGGTGCCAGCACAGAGTAAAGCGCTGATCAATGGTGATAAGGGACTGCGTCAGGCGCTCGATCAGCGTTATGGCGAAGTGGCGTCAGGCCAAACCCTCAGCGACGACATGCAGCACATACAGGCGGGGCAGAAGGATAAAAAGTCTGCGCCGGATTACAGCGATGCACTCCAGGGCCTGACAGATGAACTGAATTTGCAGCATTCACTGCGTGGCGACGGCGTGCCAACGGCGAAAGAGGTGGTTGCCAGACAACCGGCTCTGAGCGAGCAACTGAACACCTCTTTTCAACAACAGATTGCTCAGGGTGGTTACGTCAAAGACAACATCAAGGGTAAACATGCTGATGCCCGGCAGATCCTTCAGCTCTCCGATATGAAAAAATCGCTGTACGAAGCTGTTCTGCCGAAAGAAGTGACTAACCTGAAGCAGGATGGCTATACCGAAGCGGTGATGGATTCACTGAAGGTGGGTAAGAGAGGAGTAGATATGCTGAAAACGTTGAAGCAGGCGGGTCTGCTCTCTGGTGATGTGAAAAAAATGAGCGGTAAAGAGATGCTGAGTTCGGTGGACAAAGCGCTGAATAAAGAGGGTCCGGTAACTGGCATGAAAGGGCTAATGAAAACCGGCATGAGCAGCGCAGCCGGTGTAGCCGGGTTGTTCTCGGTATCAGGCATGCTGGCAAGTGGCAACAAAGCCGGAGCCGCGAAAGCGATCTACGATGGCGTTCATGGCAGTAGCGAGCTGGCTAAACTGGGTGTGGATACCGCGCTGAAGAGCACCGGCCGCGAAGCTACTGCCAGCTTTGGCCGGATGGCAGGTATGGCGGCCGGACGTGCGGTTGGTATGGTCGCCGGAGAAGGCACGGCGATGGCCGCAGCCAGTACCATCGGTGCCGCCACTGGTCCGGTGGGCTGGGTTGTTGATGGCGCGATCGCGATTGGCTTTGGCATCAGTTCTATCGTCAGCGCGGTCAACAAGCATAAAGAGCAGAAACGCTTTGATCATAACGTTGATCCGGTACTGAACCAATTTGGTATTCCAAAAGCGCATTAACCGGCCGGTTCGTAGCTGATCTGAAACCCTTTCACCGGGCCATAGTTCACCCTGACGCAAATCTGTGTGGCGCACGGTTTCTTTCCTGATTATATTTCCAGTGGTTTAAGAGCAGAGCCTGAGAATCGCAATACATATCTGCACCAGAGTCAGTCTGGCAACTACAGCCACACTGCTTACCGGATTAAGTGGATGTTTGATCAAGGGATATCTGTCAATTATATGAAAACAGGCGCTGATGCGCCTGCATATAGCAAAAATCAGTCGAGGACTGCCGCAAGGCTGGGAGGAACACCGGGACGGCCATTGGTTAAACAGGTGGCGGTGAAGGTTGCTTCGGCATACACCACATCGTTAACCAGAATTTGCTGGAAAAAATTTACCCGGCTGCGTTTTTCGTTTTTTACCGGCTGACAGGTCACCACCAGCTCGTCACCTGCCTTCAGGTTTTTTTTGAAACGGAGGGTATACTCCAGCAGCATATGAATACGGCCCTGTTTAAATTCCTCTTCCAAATTCAGACCGAGCGCTTCTGCCATATAAGCATGACGTGCCCACTCCAGATAGAAGGGATAGTAAAGACCATCGACGACGCCCTGAAAATCAACATGGTTCGGGTCAACAGTGTATTGCTTGCAAAACATCGTTCTTCCTCAGAGCCTATCTTATCAGGCTGGTTTACGGTTATTCTGCAGCAAGGCCGTGCTCAGAATCCTCATGCACGGCGCGTATGCTGCTGTTAATTACTCCTGGAAAGCGCACAACTGGCCGATCCCAACTGCTTGACCAGGTAATGCTGGCGATGATGCTGCGGCATCTGCTCCAGCGTCATTTGCAGCCGGTAGCCGTTTCGCTACTAGGCGACACCTTCCCTAGATAGTGTTTGAGCTGTCTCGGTTGGAAGCCATTGTCTCCCTTGACGGCACCGATGACGGTGTTCGAGCATGAGATTGAATGGCTCGCCGACCGTGCGGTGCGGTGCCATACCGGCAATACCAAGGTTGCCGCATGGCAGGATCGTCAGGCGCATGCCGTGTTAAAAATTGTGATCCTGTAGATCGTGAGGTGCCAGAGGCTTGGTTCGAATGCTGCGATCGTCCGGGCGCCCGACAAGCCCGTGCGTGGGTGGTGATCAATCCCGCAAAGGGTCGCGACAACCGGGTTATAGCGGACGCTTCCTGCGGGACATTCACCGGCGCCTCATGCTGCTCATCGCGATCAACATCCCGATCGTGATCTCGCTCAGCTTTTTGCTGATGACCTCGCTCGTCGTACAAGATGAGTGGCGACGGGGCTTTCCACTCTGGTTTCATTTGGCTAAAATAGTAAGATGCGCAGACACCTAAATTTTCCTGCGGCCACTGCGACAGCTCTGGTCCTCGCACTGAGCGGCATCGCAAGGCCAGCACACTCGAGTGGCTTAGTGCCGCCGCCCGGCTACTACAATGAGGTCCGGCACAACGGGCACTCGGTACGATCATGCCCGCCGTCACCTATTCCGTTTACCGGAACACTGGACTTCCCAAGCAAGTACGAAGGTTCGGGAAAATCACGCAACACTCTCAATGTGTCGTCTGACGAGCGACACAAGATGCTTACCAAAACCATCAGCGACATGGAGAAGGGAGCTACCGAGCTCGTTGAGCGATACATGGACGGCGGTTCGACGCAAACGCTACAGTGTGTGGTCAGGTGGTATGGTGCCTGGGCCGACGCCAATGCGCTTCTCGGCCCGGCGGTCAATCCCACCGGCAAGTCGGAACGCAAATGGGCTCTAGCGAGCCTGAGTGGCGCATGGCTGCGTCTAAAGTTTTCGCGCTCGCAGCCGCTTCTCATCCACTCCTCGAAAGCCGCCAAGATAGAAGGCTGGCTCGGGATGATCGCCGACCAGGTCGCGCGTGAGTGGGACACTGATGGCTCGCGCGAGAAGATCAACAATCACTATTATTGGGCAGCATGGAGCGTAATGGCGACGAGCATCGTCACCAATCGCCGCGATCAATTTGACTGGGCAAAGAACATATATGCGATCTTTGCCCAGCAGGTCGATGCCAACGGCTTCTTGCCCAACGAACTAAAGCGAAAGTCGCGCGCAGCAGACTATCAGGTTTATGCCGTGACGCCGGCCGCAATGATGGCCGCTTTCGGCAAGGCCAACCATCTCGATCTGGCGGGGGAGGGCCACGACGCTCTGCATCGGGCGGCGGAACGCGCAGTTACCGCCTACGACGACCCTCGCCCTTTCGCGGCGAAGACCGGCACCATGCAGGTCCCAGGCGAACCCGATAGGGAGCAATCCATACTCGCCTGGCTTGAACCATATTGCTGGACGGTGCGGTGTACTGGCGTGGCAGCCGCAAAGCTTGCACAATTGCGCCCGGTGCAAAATACTCGGCTGGGCGGCAACATGACTGCCACTTTCGCCGGCCGGTAAAATAGCAAGGGTGACGATAATCAGCCGTCGTCTTCTGTCGCCGCGCCAACGTCGCACACAAGCCAGGTTCGAGATTGCTTTAACGACTATCTGTAGTTTCTTCTCCTTGCGAGAGTACCGCGGCGGCAGCGGTTGTCAAAGTTAGCAGCATAAATAGGACTTAGTCGGGAATTTCGTAACAGCGCCTTCTTCGCCTTCGCCCGCTATGAGTTGCTGGATCCAAACAACTTGGAGGTAAAAATTTGTCTCAAGAACTGACAACTATCTTTGGAGCATTGGCAATTTATGCGGCTGTGGTCCTTAGCCCTGGACCGAACTTTACACTAATAACGCGCCTCGCGACATCCGACGCGCGGTCTGCCGCGTTGGGGGCCACGTTCGGGTTTTCCGTGGGTGCGATGGTCTATGCTGTTCTATCTATGACGGGCCTCGCCCTCATTATTACCCGCGTGGGATGGCTGGTGACGTTCGTTCAGATCGCCGGCGGCGGCTACCTGATCTATCTTGGACTATCGGCATGGTTCACCAGCACCGCAAAGACGCTTAATTGTGAGAGGCGTCGGAATATTAACAGCGCGGCGCGCGGGTTTCGCATGGGATTGATCGTGGAGCTTTCAAACCCCAAAGGCATCGCCTTTTTTGTCAGCTTCTTCGCTGTCGCCATTCCCATGGAAACCGCGCTATGGGCCAAGGCGGTAATCCTTGCCGGCGGATTTTTCCTCGAAATCGTGTGGTATGGCGCAGCATCGTTCTTACTATCCACTCGGCCAGTGCGCACGGTCTATGAGCGCTTTGCTATGTGGATCGAGCGGGCAATTGGGACCCTTCTCGCGGTATTCGGTGTGCGTTTGATTTGGGAAAAGATCTGAGCTCTTCGCGATCTGGCTTCTGCGCCACCTGAAGCCGGATTTTCCACCATCCCCGCTTACCACAAGATCATTTACCTTCAAAATATCGCGATCGGCGTTTGCCGCGATCAGACTATACTCAGGCGCTCGCCTGACTCCCGGTCAAAGAAGTGCAGGTTTTGAACCACTGGCTTCAGCCGGATATAATCTCCGGATCGGATCTTTCGTTCACCGTTTTCGATTGTCACGAGACTGGTGCCGTCCTCGGTGCAGGCATGGATATAGGTCTGCGAACCTGTCGGTTCAACGAGCGTCACCTTGGCCCGCAGGCCGTTTTCCTGGTCGAGAAGCAAGTCTTCGGGACGTATTCCGACGACGAACTCTGCCGCTTTCGACTGCACGTCAACTTCCGCCCGAAACGTCGCCTGCTTGCCAAGCGACACGCCGCCGTTCCCATCGCGTCTGGCATCGATAAAATTCATCTGCGGAGATCCTATGAAGCCCGCGACGAAGGTGTTCTTAGGCTTTCGGTAAAGCTCCATGGGCGTATCGATCTGGATGATCTCGCCCTTGTCCATGATCACGATCCGATCCGCCATAGTCATGGCCTCGATCTGGTCATGCGTGACATAGATTGTCGTCGTCATCAGGCGTTGCTGAACTTCCTTGATTTCCGACCGCATGACCACGCGGAGTTTCGCATCAAGATTTGAAAGCGGTTCGTCGAAGAGAAACACCTGTGGGTCTCGAACGATCGCACGTCCCATTGCTACGCGTTGGCGCTGACCGCCTGAAAGTTCCTTGGGCCGCCGCGCGAGCAGTGCCTCAAGATGAAGGGTTCGCGCGGCTTCCAGAACTTTCGATTTGATCTCGCTTTCTGGACGCTTTTGCATGCGAAGGCAGAAGCCAAGGTTTTCCGCGACCGTCATATGCGGGTAGAGCGCGTAGCTCTGGAAAACCATGGCGATATCGCGCTGCTTGGACGGCAGCTGTGTGACGTCACGCGAGCCAATTCTGATCGCGCCACTGGTGGAACCTTCCAGCCCTGCAACGATCCTCAGCAGCGTAGATTTGCCACAACCCGATGGACCGATCAGGGCGACAAACTCCCCTTCCTCGACATGGAGATTGACGTTTCTGAGCGTGTGGATCGCGCCGAAATGTTTGTTCAGGCCTTCTATGCTGACTGCTGTCATCGAATGCTCCCGTGGGATGCAAGCAGGCCGTCATAGAGTTCAGGACGCCTGTTGCGCTCAAAATTGAATTCTTCCGCCTTGCCGTTCAGGCAATCGTCCAGATCGCAGTCCGCGACTGCAATCTCGTCGTCGACGCCCTTTGTCTCGGCGATGACGCGGCCGTTCGGATGGATAATGCAGGAACCGCCCATCAGGTCGACGCCATCCTCTCGACCGGCCTTTGCTACGCCGACAACGAAGGTGGAGTTCTGGTAAGCGCCTGCCTGCATGCACAATCGGCTCTGGAACATGCGCAGTTCCGGCGACTGTTCCGCTCGGGGATTATGGATCGGCGTCGTGTATCCGAGCACGATCAACTCGACGCCTTTCAAACCCATCATCCTGTAGGTTTCCGGCCACCTGCGGTCGTTGCAGATGCACATTCCCACCTGGCCATCGAAGGCATTGACCACCGGAAAGCCGAGATCGCCGACTTCAAAATAGTACTTTTCCAAATTCTGAAAGGGATCGTCAGGGCGGTAATCGGCATGCCCTGGCAAATGCACCTTACGATACTTAGCTGCGACCAGGCCGTCACGGTCCACAAGAATCTGTGAATTGTATCGATGCTTGGCCCCGCCCTCAGTCGTGATTTCGGCATAGCCCAGGCTAAAGCCAATGTGTCTACGGCGCGCCAGATCGAAGAGCGGCTGCACATCCGCGTTGGGCATGTCGTGCTCGTAGAAATCGTCCGCTTTATGAAGATCGGCGAGATAAGTCCGGGGAAAGAAGGTCGTCAGCGCAAGCTCGGGAAAGACCGCGAGATTGCAGCCGTCATCGGCTGCTTGATCGAGCAGACCCATCATGCGGCTCACTGTTGCACGGCGTGGTTCAGCGGAATTAACCGGCCCCATTTGTGCTGCGGCTATTCTGAGGACACGCGTCATTATTCTTGCTCCATAATTTTGCCGTTAAAACGAATGTGGGTCATAAGCTCCGCCATGCCATGTTCCATGGAAATCCGGGGTTGAAACCCCAGATCGCTCGCGGCAGCGGCGATCGAAAATATCGGATGGCGATCTTCGCCGGGGTCAGGACTTTCGCCGATCCGGTAATCGAAGCCCGGGACGAGGCGAGCAACCAGATCTGCGATGCTGCCGAGATCCCGGCGTTCACCCCCGGTGATTGTATAGGCCGATTGCGCGGGTCGATCCGCCTTGAGCGCTAGAACAATTGCCGCTGCCACGTCATCGACATGCACATACTGCCTGAAGTCGTGGAGGCCGTGTTCCAGTATCCCGCAATGGCCCCGTACAGCCGCATCCAAAAGGGTGCGGACGGCACAGAAGTGCCTGCGGTCGGGGCCATAGACCGTGCTGATCCGCAAGGAGACCGTACTTATGCCGAACTGTTGGCCATGACCGGTGACGATCAGCTCGGCCGCGGCCTTAGAGGCGCCGTAGAGGCTCTTGGGCCGCAGCACGACATCTTCGATGACCGGACCATCACCGGCAATGTCTCCATAGACGCTCGTCGACGAGCAGTAGATCATCCGGCGGATGCCAGCTTTCCGCCCAAGCTCCAGAAGGTTCATGGTGCCGCCGACGTTGACGGGTGCGATCAGCTGCGGGTTTTCTCTTGCATCAGCCGGGCCTGAAATCGCCCCACAGTGAACAATCGCCTCTATCGCGCTGCTGGCCAGTGCATCGGTTGCCGCGCTGTCGGTGAAATCCAGTGCCTTGCAGTGGTCGGAGGCAGCGCGGTCGGTCGCCAAAACCTGGAAGCCCTCATTGCGCAGCGCCCGCGTAGCGGCTTTCCCGATCAGCCCTGCCGCCCCCGTAACCAATATCTTCAGCTTCTCCCCGCACGGTTTGATCGGGGTCATTTCACAGCTCCGAATGTCAGACCGCGTACAAGGTGACGCTGGCCGACCCAGCCCATGATCAATACGGGCGCGATCGCAAGTACCGCGGCCGCCGACAGCTTGGCCCAGAAGAGGCCCTGCGGCGCCGAATAAGTTGCGATGAACGCCGCGAGTGTCGCCGCCTTGGTCGTTGTGAGGTTGATGCTCCAGAACGCTTCGTTCCAGCATAAGATGATCGAGAGCAGCGCCGTGGACGCGAGCGCCGGACCGGAGAGCGGAATCAGGACATATCGGAATTCCTCCCAGAGGCCGGCGCCGTCGATGCGGGCGGCTTCGAGGATGTCGCGGGGAATGTCGCGGAAGAAGGAGAAGAGCATCCACACCACGATCGGGAGGTTTGCGAACATGAACAGCAGGATCAGGCCAAGATGTGAGTCGATGAGCCTCATGTCTCGGTAGAGAATGTAGATTGGGACAAGAACGCCGACGGGTGGCATCATCTTCGTAGACAGAAGCCAGAGGAGCGTCTGCCGCGTCTTCGCTGTTGGAAAGAACGCCATGCTGTAGGCGGCCGGAAAGCCGATCAGCAGCGCCAGCAGTGTCGCAGCGACGGACGTGTAGACACTGTTTAGCGCGAAGGTAAGGTAATTTGATCGGGCCAGGACCGTTCGGTAATTATCGAGCGTCGGTTGGAAGATCAGTGATGCCTCCGGCGACAGAGCGTCGATCTCGGTCTTGAAGCTGGTCAGGAACATCCAGATGATCGGGAAGATGAGAATGATCACCGCGCCCCAGCCAGCGATGAAATTCAGGACCGTCGAGGATGAGGATCCGGGCTTTGCCATAGGTCAAATCTCCAGAGAACGAGACACTGTCTTTGCCAGGAAATAGGCGACGACATTAGCCAGTATGATCGAAATGACGCCACCCGCGGATGCCAGGCCGACATCAAAGCGCAGCAGCGCCTGCACATAAATCAGGAACGAAAGATTGGTCGATGCGAGACCCGGGCCACCCGATGTGGTCACGAAGATTTCGGCGAAGACCGACAGCAGGAAGATCGTCTCGATCATCACGATAATGCCGATCGGCCGCGCGAGATGCGGCAGCACGATGAAGCGGAATGTTGCGAAGGCGCCGGCACCATCCATCGCCGCGGCCTCCTTCAGCTCATGGTCGAGCGATTGAAGGGCCGTCAGCAGGATGAGGGTCGAGAAGCCGATCCACTGCCATGCAATGATAACGATGATCGAAAACATCGGCAACGTGCCGAACCAATCCACCGCCGGCAGCCCTACGAGGCCCAGCACGGTTGCCAGCAATCCGTTTACCGGATCGAGAAGTAGGTTTTTCCAGATCAGCGCCGCAACCGTCGGCATTACGAAGAAGGGCGAAATGGCCAGGACGCGGGCAATTTTTGCCCCCACAAAGTCGCGGTCAAGCAGTAGAACCAAACCGATGCCGAGGGTCACCGTTATGGCAATAACGCCGAGTACGACATAGATCGAATTCAGCGCCGCGATCGCCAGCGAGCTTGAACTGAAAAAATAAAGGTAGTTGTCGAGCCCGACAAATTCTCGCCCAGCAGTGTTCACCAGATTGTAGTGCTGGAAGGAGAACCACAGGGTCATGATGGTGGGTACCGTCGTCCACACCAACAGCACCGCGACTGAAGGCGCGACGAGATAGACTTTAGGACGGGTGCTCACAACCTTGGCGGAAGAATCCACCTGGGCGGTAGCATGCTCAAGGGCTGATGAAGTTGAATTCACGTCTGATTCTCCGGTGCCCTCCGGAACTGCGCCCGAACGAAGTATCGGCCGAGCGCAGCGCCGGGAGGAAAAGTTTGCTACTTCTTTAAGTAGCCCGACTGTTCCATGGTCTTTTCCGTGAAGGACTGACCGGCCACGAGTGCTTGATCCACTGTTTGCTGGCCGGTGAGTGCGGCTGCAATCTGCTGGCCGACCTCTGTACCGATGCTCTGGTATTCCGGTATCGAAGCATAGGTTATGCCCGTATATGGTACAGGATCCTTGCTGGGTTTGGTTGGGTCGGCCGACAGGATCGCGTCCTTGACGAAGTTCGCGAAGGGCGCAACCTTCTGGTACTCGGCAAGATCATAGGTGGACTGCCGAGTACCCGGCGGGATCACTATCCAGCCCTTCTTCTCACCCACAGCCCGGTTATATTCCTTCGAGGTCGCCCAAGCCATAAAGCTTTTTGCAACGTCGGCCTTACCCGACGATTTGGGAATGGCGAGAGCCCACGCCCACTGCAGCGCGGCGCCGTTTGGCACATCAGCGATCGGTGCCTTGGTAAATCCGACCGTGGCAGCGACTTTACTTTCAGCCGGATCGAAGAGGTAACCCGCGGCGACCGTGGCATCAATCCACATACCGCAATTACCACCAGCGAAGAGCGCCCGCGTCTCGTTGTAGCCGTTGGATGTCACCCCCGGCGGCCCGTATTTTTTGAGCAGGTCGACATAAAGATTTACAGCCTTGTGCCAGGCCTCGGTGTTGATCTGCGGTGTCCATTCCATGTCGAACCACTTGCCACCATGGGTGTTGACCGAGGTCATGATCGGCACCATGTTCTCGCCCGAGCCCGGCTTACCGCGAAGGCAAAGGCCGTAAACCTTCTTGGCGGGGTCGTGGACCTTAGCGGCGAATTCGGCGATTTGCGCATAAGTCGGCTGTTCGGGCATCGTAATCCCGGCTTTTTCAAACAGGTCGCGGCGATAGTAGGTCATCGAGCTTTCAGCGTAGAATGGCAGGGCAAAAAGCTTCCCTTCGGTAGAGAGGCCCTTGCGTACAGTCTCGAAGATATCGGCGTAGTCATAGTCAGCACCGAGATCATCGACAGGGAATAGCCAGCCGTTTTTCCCCCAGATCGGCGCCTCGTAGGAGCCAAGTGTGATAACGTCGAACTGGCCGCCATCGGTTGAAATGTCGGTTGTGACCCGCTGGCGTAGCACGTTTTCTTCCAGCACAAGCCAATTGATGGAGTTGCCAGTCTTCTGCTCCCAGTCGGAGGAGAGCTCCTGCATGATCACCATGTCCTGGTTGTTCACCGTAGCGATAGTGATCTCTTCTGCAGCCGCATGTGAGAGGCCTAGCGCCAAGAACGCGGCAGCGCAGACCGTTCGCCCACTGGCGCGGAGGCGGGACGATGAACCGATGTATTTACTCGTGATCGACATTTCATTCCCCTTTTTTTGAAGTTCTCTATACAGAATGCCGTTCTGTATGGCGATCATAGAAGCGAGCACTCTGGCTGGCGTTACGCCACAACATTCTCGAAACTGTGTCATCTGACCATTCCTCGACGCGTTTTCACGATCAGAAGCAGGGTGGGCGCGGCGACTTCACAAAAATTCCCAATGGTCTTCCAGGAATCGAAGAGCGTTTCATTATGCTCTATCAAGGTGTGGTTGAGGGTCGCATCACTATAGAGCAATTTGTCGACCTCGTAGCCTCAAGACCGGCGCGAACTTTCGGACTATCACCTAGGAAGGGTACGATCGCAGTCGGCTGCGATGCTGACCTAGTGCTCTTCGACGCCAACGCTCGACGCACGATCCGCAATGACGAGCTGCACCATGCTGTGGATTATTCCGCCTATGAAGGGATAGACGTCCGAGGAAAAGTGATTTCTGTGCTGCTCCGGGGGAAAGTTATCGTCGAAAATAGCAAGTATTGCGGCGATCCCGGTTATGGGCGGTTCCTGCCGCGCGCGCGGATGGAGCATTGATAGTGCGAGCAAACCGCCAACGAACAGCGCTCATCTTTGGTGGGAAATCGGGAATCGGCGCAGCTGTAGGAAACCTGTTTGAGCAGTCCGGCTTGAGGATCTGCGTGGCAGACCTTTTCGAACCGTCCGAACTTGTGCAGGGTTTATCCTTAGATCGTATCGTATGCGATGTATCCGATGCAAAATCGGTCAGACATGCAGTCGACGGCGCATTGCAAACACTTGGTCATATCGACATCCTGATCAACAATGCCGGGACCGGCACATCTGCCACTGAACTTCAACAGGTATCCCTGCAAGAATGGCGGCGTGTCTTTGAGGTAAATATTTATGGCACGCTGCACGCCATCCAAGCCGTGCTTCCCCACATGTTGGAGCGCGGTTATGGCCGCATTATCAATACAGCATCGCAGCTAGCTCATAAGCCTGCACCCGGGCAAGCGGCTTACTGTGCGTCCAAAGCTGCGCTCGTTGCTCTCACTGTTTCGCTCGCCCAAGAAGTCGCTGCGAAGGGCATAACGGTAAATTGCGTCTGCCCCGGGCCGACCGATACCCAAATGTGGCACTCGAGCGACCCGGCATGGAAGGAATGGAAAATATCCCAGCTGCCAATCAGACGCCTCGGAAGCGTCGACGAAATCGCTTCAGCTTATCTTTACCTTGCCAGCGATGAAGCCGCCTTTATGATCGGACAGAGCCTTTCACCAAATGGTGGGGACGTGATGTGGTGATATCTTTTCTAGAAGCAAGGATTGGATCATCCGACGACGAGTTCAACTTGCTCCGCAGTCCGAGTGCCTTTCAACATAATTGGGACCCTGCCTGCAGGACGGAATCTTTCGAAATCAAAGCGGACCTTCACAGAGTCGGATGACAGAAGGCGCGATTTTGGTCCTTCAAGGGTCGTGCTAAACTTTCGTGAAGAAATTGAATCGCCACGGATAATCTAGACACTTCTGAGCCGTCGATAATATTGATTTTCATATTCCGTCGGTGGCATCTGATCACTCGAACCATGCCGACGCTTACTGTTATAAAACATTTCGATGTAATCAAAAATATCGCTGCGGGCTTCTTCCCGCGTTCCATAGATCTTTTTCTTTATCCGTTCACGCTTCAGCAACTGGAAAAAGCTTTCTG
>NZ_JNVB01000086.1 GCF_000770305.1 Erwinia oleae | reverse complement strand
GCGTCCATCTGACTGTGCAGGCGATCCGCTGGCTGAATAGAGATCATATGCAGCGGAAAGCGCTGGCTCAGCGCATTGCCCAGCCACTCCTGCGGCGGCTGCCATTCAGGATGCGGCGCAAAATCGGGCAGCCTGAAGCCTGCAAGCGTCTCGCTGAACAGCTCGATTTTTCCGCTGGCGGTATTGATGGGGTTCGCTTCCGGGTCCTGACGAAAATCCGCCATATAAACGAAGCGTTTTTCCCCTTCGGGCACCTCAACGTAGCCACGCGTCCAGAAGGTGTTGAAATCCGGCCATTCCATGCCGCGCCGCTGGTGGGCCGCCGCGCACTGCTGGTAAAGATGTTCGATCCACTGCGCTTCGTTGCGGTTTTCAGTGAAGACGTCGCGATAGCCAAGGCGCTCAGCAAGATCGGCAAAAATATCGAAGTCGTTGCGCGCCTGATGCTGCGGTTTAATCGCCTGATGCATAGCCAGCACGAAGCGATCGCGCGAGGAGCCGCCGATATCATTGCGCTCCAGCGTGGTGGTGACCGGCAGTACGATGTCCGCCATCTGCGCCGCTGGCGTCCAGACGATATCCTGCACGATCACCGTGTCGGGACGCTGCCAGCCCGCCACCAGCCGGTTAAGCTGCTGATGGTGATGGAAAGGATTGCCGCCCGCCCAGTGCATCAGGTGAATGTCCGGGTAGGCGTGCGTCTGCCCCTGAAAGGTGTAAGGTTCGCCCGGATGCAGCAGCATATCGCAGATGCGCGCCACCGGGATCGCCCGATCGGCAATCGGATTGACGCCGGTTGACATCAGCGGCGCCGGGCCTTCCACGCGTGGGTTACCCACGCTGTTCATCGAACCGTGCCCGAAGGAGAAACCCGCGCCCGGCAGGCCCGGCTGGCCGAGCATCGACGAGAGCGCAATCATCATCCAGTAGGGCTGCTCGCCACGATGCGCACGCTGTACCGAATAGGAACAGGTGATAAAGCTGCGTTTGCCGATCAGCTGTTTTGCCAGGCGCTCAATGCGCTGCGCGGGAATGCCGGTGATCTCGCTCGCCCACTGCGCCGTTTTCGGCGTGTTGTCGTTTTTCCCCAGCAGATAGTCGCGAAGCTGCGGATAGCCCACGCAGTAGCGCGACAGAAAAGCGTTATCCACCGCGTTCAGACGTTCAATTTCAAAACCGAGCGCCAGCATCAGCGCCACATCGGTGTTGGGGCGAACAGGTATCCATTCAGCATTAACGAACGCCGGGCAGTCGTCACGCATCGGGCTGATGTTAATGACCGGCGTGCCTTTTGCTGCCAGTTCAAGCAGCGCCGGTTTCAGGCTGTGCTGCCCCGCCCCGCCGGACGCCACCTGACCATTTTTCAGCGCCAGCCCGCCGAACGCGATGAAAATTTCGCTGTGTTCGATGACGTCCGGCCAGTCGGTAACCCGCCCGGTCAGCGGCATGTAGGTGCCGATAACGTAAGGCAGAAAGAACTGTGCCGCGCCCCAGCTGTAGTTGCCCTGCTGATCGATACCGCCGCCGCCGGTAAAGTAAAAACGGCGAACCAGCGTGCGTGCGTGATTGACGCGGCCCGCCGATGACCAGCCGTAAGAGCCGTTGAAAATGCCCTCCGCACCGTAACGCGCGCGCACCCGGCGGTTCTCGTCGGCAACCAGATCCAGCGCCGTTTCCCAGTCCACCTCAATAAAATCTTCCCGACCGCGCAGGGTGCGATCGCTGTTTTCCCGCGAGCGGAGCCACGAACGGCGTACCATTGGTCGACGAATGCGCCGATCGGAATAAACCAGCTCGGGGATGGTTTTCAGCATGGGTGACGGGTCGCTGTCAGCGAAGAAAGGTTCGCAGCGCAGAAGCCTTCCGTCTTCAACAATGGCGTTAAAGGCGCCCCAGTGGGCAAGATGTGGCACTTTTTTGATGGTCATGACGCATTCCGGCAGGCGATTTTTTTCTGACGTCAGCATAGCATTTTCACACTACTGAAACATCTGTCGCCAATTTACGCTCAATAGCACGTTGGCTGAATTGTCAGGCTTTGCGACCGCGCTGGCATTCTGCGTGCTTGAAGTGACAGGGGATTTCCGCAACACTTATCTTAATGTAACCGCTTACCCAGGAAGGCCAATGGCTACCATTAAGGATGTTGCCAGACTTGCGGGCGTTTCCGTCGCGACGGTCTCCCGCGTTATTAACCACTCGCCGAAAGCGAGCGAAAGTTCGCGACTGGCGGTGACCAGCGCCATGCTGGAGCTTCAGTATCATCCCAATGCCAACGCGCGCGCGCTTGCGCAGCAGTCCACCGAAACCATGGGATTAGTGGTTGGCGACGTTTCCGATCCTTTTTTTGGCGCGATGGTGAAAGCCGTGGAAGAGGTGGCTTATCAAACCGGTAACTTTCTGCTGATTGGCAATGGTTATCATAATGAGCAGAAAGAGCGCCAGGCCATTGAACAGCTGATCCGCCACCGCTGCGGTGCGCTGGTGGTGCACGCCAAAAAAATCCCCGATGCCGAGCTGGTGCCGCTGATGCAGCAGATCCCCGGCATGGTGTTGATTAACCGCGCCCTGCCCGGCTTTGAGCAGCGCTGCATCGCGCTGGACGATCGCTACGGCGCCTGGCTGGCAACCCGCCATCTGGTTCAGCAGGGACACCAGAACATTGCATGGATCTGCTCGAATCACTCCATTTCCGATGCGGAAGATCGCCTGCAAGGCTATTACGACGCGCTGAAAGAGCACGACCTGCCCTGCAACGATCGTCTGGTGGCGCTGGGCGAACCGGATGAAGTGGGCGGCGAGCATGCGATGACCGAGCTGCTTGGTCGTGGCAAACCGTTTACCGCCGTAGCCTGCTATAACGACTCAATGGCGGCGGGCGCGCTGGCGGTGCTGAGCGATAACGGCGTGCGCGTGCCGGAAGAGATGTCGTTGATTGGCTTTGATGATGTGCTGGTGTCGCGCTACGTGCGTCCGCGTCTGACCACGGTGCGTTACCCGATCGTCACCATGGCGCAGCAGGCGGCCGAACTGGCGCTGGCGTTAGCCAATGATCAACCGCGCCCGGACGTCACCACCATGTTCAGTCCGACGCTGGTGCGCCGCCATTCCGTCGGTTCGCCCCCCTAAACCAGCTTGCCCTGAAAAATCGGTACCGATTCAAACAGGTAGCCGTCAAAATCAGGCGCGTCCGAATCGGAAAGCTCCAGCAGTGAGTGCTTTACGTTTTCGAGATGTTGCCACATCGCCTGCCACGATCCCATCACGTCGCGGCGACGCAGCGCGGCGAGAATGGTCTGGTGGTCGCCCAGCCATTTCAGCCGATAGCTGCGTGTTTCGATATGGCTGCGTAGCTGACGCCACAGCGGGCTGTTTTCATGATGACGCCAGATGCTGGTGACGGTATCCAGCAGCATTTGGTTCTGCGTGGCGCCCGCCAGCAGCAGGTGGAACATTTTGTCGTTGTCCTGACTGTTATCGTTGATCGCTATCGCCTTCTGTTCCTGCTCCAGAATACGCTTCAGGTTTTCAATATCCGCTTTGGTCGCCATTTTTGCAGCGAAAGCGGCGATGTTACTTTCCAGTAACTGGCGCGCCTGGAGCATCTCAAACGGACCGACGTCGCTGCGAAAAAACGCTTCTTCTTCGTCGCTGCTTTCAGAAGGAATACGCATCACGTAGACGCCGGAGCTTTGGCGGATATCTACCGTGCCTTCCAGCTCCAGCATCAGCAGCGCTTCACGCACGATAGTGCGGCTGACGCCCCAGGTTTCCGCAATATTGCGTTCGGGCGGCAGCCGCGATCCCACTGCATAGTGGCCGTCAATAATTTGCTGGCGCAAATGCTGGCCGATTTCCTGATACTGTTTTTTCTCTTGCCCCGGCGCGCCCTTTTCCACTCATTCACCTTTCGCTTATTGACCATGATCACCCGCGGCGTTCGCATCATTTGGCGAACGCCGGGCGAGTTACTCGTTCCAGTCTACCAAAGCCAGCGCCTGATCGAGTACTTTTGCGCCGTTCAGCGTGCCATAAGCGACAGAATCAATCACCGCGATCGGGATGCGATAGCCATCGGTGAGCTTTCGGTTCTCCTCCAGCTTGAAGCGCACCTGCGGGCCGAGCAGTACCACAATAATGTCGCTGCCGTAATTTTGCAGTTCATCACGCAGATTCTGCTCCGGAATGGCGTAGATTTTATATTCCACGCCGCGGCTCGCCGCCTCTTTTTCCATGCGTGAAACCACCATCGAGGTGGACATGCCTGCCGCGCAGGCCAGTACGATTCTTTTCATTGTCGATCCCTATTTCATTTCATCATCAAGGCTGAGGGTAAGCTGGCGCGCATCGCGCAGCGTGCGATACCAGCGCGCAGATTTTTTCATTCGCCGTGCGCGCTGGTTTTCCAGGTCGATTTCAATCAGTCCGTAGCGATTTTTGAAGGCGTTCATCGGCGAAACGTTATCGGTAAAGGCCCACAGCATGTAGCCCTGGCAGTTAGCGCCCGCTTCGCGCGCTTTCAACGCCTGATAAAGATGTTCGCCGATGAAGTCGATTCGGTAGTCGTCCTGGATCTCTCCGTCAGCATTTTTAAACTGCGCTTCGTTTTCAATGCCCATGCCGTTTTCGGCAATAAACCACGGCACGTTGCCGTAGTCGTTTTTCATTCGCATCGCCATGTCATAGATGATCTGCGGCTGGATCTCCCAGCCGCGCGATTTGTTCATCCGGCGGCCCGGCAGTTCAAAATGTTCATAGTAGTAAGCGGGATGGAACGGCGTTTCCGGGTGCCAGGCGCGTGACGGTGCTTTTACCCGATGTGGATAATAGAGGTTGATGCCTACTTCATCGACGTGGTTCTCTGCAATCAGCCGCATCTCTTCTTCGTTGTAATCCCAGTTCACGCGATGCGTAGCCAGCAGCGCCAGCAGTTTTGCCGGATATTCGCCCTTGATAGCCGGATCGAGAAAGACGCGATTGAAGAACAGATCGTAAATCTCTGCCGCCTTCACATCATGCGGCGCCGTTGAGCGTGGATACGTCACCTCCGGATTAAGAATGGTGCCGACCGTGCCCTGATAGCCTTTTTCCCGGAACAGCTTAATAACTTTTGCCGTGGCGAGATTTTTATGATGATTCCACTGCATCCACTTGCCGGTGTTCTGCTCGTAAGGCCAGCGCAGCGCGTCAAGATAGACGCGGGTTTGCACCACGATCGGTTCATTGAAGGTGAACCAGCGCGTCACTTTGCCCGCAAAGCGCGCGAACGCTTTTTCCGCGTAGCGCACGTAGAGTTCAACCACTTTTTTAGATCCCCAGCCGCCGTACTGCTGCAATAATGCGGCAGGCAGTTCGTAGTGTTCCAGGCAGAGCATCGGCTCAATGCCATTCGCATGCAGCTCGTCGATCAGGCTGTCGTAATAAGTCGCATACTCTTCGTCCACGATAACGTTTTCGTAGTCAGTGAGAAAACGCGACCAGTTAATCGAAGTGCGATAGTGGGTCAGTCCGGCGGCTTTCATCAGCGCCACGTCTTCCCGAAAGCGGTTGATAAAGTCAGTGGCGCCCGCCGGGCCGTAGCCGTTGTGCCAGACGTGGCGGTCGTTTTTGTACCAGGCATCAAGATAAGAGTCCTGCCCCGGCTTTTTGCCGCTCCAGCCCTCTGTTTGCCAGGCGGATGCGGCGGCACCGAGTATGAAGTCGTCAGGAATAGTGACGGTGACCTTGCTCATTTCTTCTCCTTAGTTAACGATTTCAGGCTGCATGGCTTTTGCTTCCGCCGCCTCGGCCCGGCGCGCAGCAATTTTCACAAACGGCAGGTAAACCAACACGGAAACAAGGATGCAGACGATCTGCGTGATCACCGCGCCCATCGATCCGGCGGTGGACAGCCAGGCATTGATGATCGGCGGCGTGGTCCAGGGCACCATCACCACCGCTTTGCCGGCGAAGCCGGTCACCGTGGCGAAGTAACCGATCGATCCGGTGATCAGTGGCGTAATAATGAAAGGAATAGCCAGAATCGGGTTCAGCATGATCGGCATACCGAAAATCACCGGTTCGTTGATGTTAAACAGGCCGGGGCCGAATGAGAGCTTGGCGATTTCGCGCATCTCTTTACGTTTGGTCGCCAGCATCACTGCGCTGAGCAGGCCGATGGTCAGACCGGAGCCGCCGATGCTCATGTAGACGTCCCAGAACGGCATGGTGATGATATTCGGCACCTCTTTGCCCTGCTCGAACGCGTTCATATTGACGAGGATCGCGCCCAGCAGCAGCGGCTCGCGAATCGGTTTCACCATCTGGTTGCCGTGAATGCCGATCACCCAGAAGAGCTGGGCGACGAACATCAGCAGCAGGATACCCCAGAGGCTCTGTACCACCGACTCCAGCGGCTGCTGCACCACGCGATAGACGGCGTCATAGAGATACATGCCGGTCACGCGATGAAAGATGAAGCCGAGCGTGGCGATAGCCGAAACGGTGATAATGGCCGGGATCAGCGCCGAGAACGACGCCGCAACGTTTGGCGGGACGGTATCCGGCATTTTGATTTTCAGCCGCTCGACGTTCTCCAGCCGGCAGTAGATTTCGACCGATAAAATAGCGATAAACATGCCGAGAAACAGGCTCTTGGTATCGGAAAACTGTTTCGCCAGCACGTCGGTAACCTCGTGCATCTGCCCATCAACCAGCATGGTGATGGTGGTGGGCGTCACGGCGATGAAACAGATAATCGCCAGCAGGCCGGGGAACAGCGTTTTGATGCCGTTGATTTTTCCCAGCTCAATACCAATCAAAAACACCGCGCCGATATTCAGAAAGCTGAGCGTGGCGTAGTTGATGCTGGTGGTGATGGGTTTGAGTTCAGCAAGGAATGCCAGCGCCTGAAAGCTTGCCAGGCCGTTTTTAGCATCCAGCACCATATTGGAAATGAGCACCGAGAAGGCACCCACGATTATCACCGGCATCAGCGTGATGAACGAGGCTTTGATCGCCATGATGTAGCGATAGCTGTTGAATTTGGTGGCAAAGCTTCCCAGTGAGTCGATAAGCCGATCCTGTAGAGACATGCGTCATACCTCAGAAGTAAGTGGTCAGTCGTTCCGGTATTTTTATTGCCCTGGTGAAATTCCGTTCTCTTGGCATACCAAAAGTAAACAAACCCTCTTAATTTTCTGTGATTCAACTCGCAGAAGTGATTATTGGTATTCCGATAGGATTAATTAAGCAAATTTGGCATACCAATAACCGGAGGCACTATGGATTTTGAGCAAACCATGATGGAGCTGTTAATCAGCGCAGGCGAAGCACGTTCTCATGCAATGAGCGCGATCCAGTTTGCCCGCAAGCGTCAGTGGGCTCAGGCCGAGGAGGCGTTGGCCGCCTCGCTTGACGCATCGAAAGGGGCGCATCACATTCAGACACAGCTAATCGGAGCCGATGAGGGCTGCGGGAAAGTGCCGGTGACGCTGATCCTGGTGCACGCGCAGGATCATTTAATGAACGCGATGCTCTGCCGCGATCTGGCGGAAGAGATTGTGCTGTTGCGGAAAGAGATGTTTGGTTCTGAAGCCTCAGACACGTGACGTAAAACTCGCGCCGGTGAAGATGGAATTGGCGGATGCAGAAGAAAATTCTTCTTATTCAAAGGCGTAAGATTAACCACACCCATGCCCACTCTGCTCGCTTCCCTTGCGGGAACTTGAGCCGGAAAGGGGATAACGCTGACGGTGACTGAATGATAAAGTGAATACAGTTTGTCTTATAAAAATATCAACATTCCTTTGATATTAATGTTTTTTAATTACTGAGCAATGTGCCCCCTGCCAGCTACCAGAAGCGGCGTTTGAGCGTTCTCTTCATCAAGTCGCCTGCTCGCTCAGAGGAAACGCGACTGATTGCCTTTTAAAACATTGAATTTAACCGTTCCTTCTGCGCCGCAAAAAGCGCGATGACGTATGCTATGTTTTACACCATTGCGTATCATCACAGCGAGGTAAGCATGAAACGCTACGAAATTTGTCTGTCGGAGAATGTTTTAGCAAACCTGCAACGCAAGATCGCTGACTTCGACTGGCGTAATCTACCCGATGACCATGGATGGGATCACGGGGTCGGTAAAGCCGACCTGAAGCGGCTGGTTGAATACTGGCGAGATCGTTTCGACTGGCGGGCTACGGAGCGCAGACTGAACGAACTGCCGCATTATCTGACCACGGTAGAAAATCAGCCTGTCCATTTTATCCACATCAAAGGGGATGGTTCGAAGCCGCCATTAATGCTGCTGCATGGCTGGCCAGGATCGTTCATCGAGTTCGGGCAACTCCTCAAGCCCCTGGCTGCGGATGGTCACGATATCGTCGTACCCTCGCTGCCGGGATTTGCCTTTTCGAACCCTGTCACGAGCATTATCGGCCCGGCACGGGCGGCCGGCATCATGCACTCCCTCATGGTTCAGCTGTTTGGCGATGAACGCTATATCGTCCAGGGCGGCGACTGGGGGGCGCATATTGCAAGCTGGATGGCTTACTACAACCCCGACGCCCTGTTGGGCTTTCACGTTAATATGGCATACATTTTCGCTGAGGATGCCATGCCCACGTCTGAGGCGGAAAAACAATGGTTGTCGCAGCGTGACGCCAACCTTCGTCGCGAAGGCGCTTACAGTCAGGAGCAGGAAACCCGCCCCGACACGCTCGGTGCGGCACTGACTGATAGTCCGACGGGTGCTGCTGCCTGGATACTCGAAAAATTCGGCATGTGGTCAGACCTGCCTGAACAGGCCGACGGCAGTCCTGATCTTTGGGCACGCTATACGGAAGAGCAACTGCTCACGAACATCATGCTCTATGTCGGCACGTCGGCAATGGCGACAGCAACCTGGATTTATCGGGGCATGCGGCTCGAACAATCGAACCTTTTTCCGGCAGGAACGCGTATCAAAGTGCCAATGGCAGTAGCAGCGTTTCCGGACCCTGTGTTTATTCCCGCTCCGCGTTCATTTCTGGCGAAGACTTACAACGTCGTGCGTTACACCGACATGCCGTCAGGAGGACATTTCGCGGCTCTTGAAGAGCCACACTCAATGCTGGCGGACCTGCGCAGCTTTATCGCTACGATCGCAGCGTCCGCATCATGAAGATTATCGAAACCGACGCTCTTCACATCGCTTATCTGGACGATGGCGCACATACCGGCTGGCCAGTCATCCTGTCCCACGGTTTTCCCTACGATGTCCATGCGTTCGACGATGTCGTACCGGCCCTCGTTGCCGCAGGTGCCCGCGTGATCCGACCGTGGTGTCGCGGTTTCGGTGGAACGCGGTTCAAATCGTCGGCATGCATCAGGAGCGGACAGCAGGCCGCACGTGCGCTGGATATCGTTCATCTTGCTGATGCGCTCGGCCTTCATCAGCCGGTGCTGGCCGGCTTCGACTGGGGCGGCAATGCTTCGTGCGCTGCGGCAGCGCTCTGGCCGGATCGCTTCGGCGCGCTCGTTTCCTACGGCGGATATGACGTGATTGATGTTCAGCAGCAGCTTCAGCCTGCGGCGCCAGCTCTTGAACGTACCTGCTGGTATCAGCATCTTTTCCAGTCGGAACGAGGCCGTAAGTGCCTCTATGAAAATCGGCAAGCGCTATGCCGCCTGCTCTGGCGCGACTGGTCACCGGGATGGGTCTTCGATGACAGCACCTACGACCGCTCTGCCGCCTCGTTCGACAATCCCGATTTTGTCGAGGTGGTCATTCACTGCTATCGATGGATGGCGGGGGCAGAGGCTGGTAACCCCGACCTGCAACCCCTGGAAAACAAGCTGGCACAACGTCCGCTCATCACGATTCCTGCCGTCACCCTCGATGGCATACGCGATCCCCTAAAGCCGGATGGAACCGCGCATCATGCGCGTTTATTTGCCGGCAGGCACTCACACCGCAGCGCCACGTGCGGCCACAATTTTCCCCAGGAGCAACCTGACGTTTTTGCCCGGGCCATCCTGGATGTTAAGCATTGGTTTACAACGCAAGAAAGGGGATCGTCCGCATAACTTTTGGGTGCTGCGTCCGGCATGATCACGTGGCACACATGACAGCGCTAACCGGCCGCTATCTGTTCCAAAAAATCGCTTTATGATCTGAGTGCAGTAAGTGCGTTTCTCTGTTGTATGGCAACGTCACCTTGTTTAAGCATCGACCCGTTGAACTCACCGCCGGAAGCGACCGTTGCAAACACCCGTTCGTATTAACGGAGCAGGTCAACACGTTGACTTTGACCTGCTCCGTTTTCCAGACTTCAGTCAAAATATGGTTTCAACACTTCTTCAGTCCAACTCATAAAAGCCCTCACTCGTTGCGACAGATTGCGCCGGTGCGCGACGACGAAAGATGCATTGAGCGGCCTGGGCCGCAGGTTGGGAAGGACTTCAACCAATGTTCCACGTTTGATATGGGGTACGAGTGCGGAATAACCTCCCTGAATTAACCCCAAACCTGCCAGCCCTGCTTCATGGTAGGCCGGTACGCTATTGACCGTCATTGTGCCAGGTAACATCAGAGACTCGTAACCCTCACCTGACGGATATTCCCATCCATCAGGTTTCGCACCAAAATTCCGCATGTAATGAACCATCCTGTGTCCCTGACTGAGAAGGTCATCAATCGACTGTGGCACACCGAAGCGCTTCAGATAGCAAGGACTTGCCGCATTGATCATCCGTAATTGTCCCAGCGGCCGGGCAATCAGGGTTTCATCAACAAGGGGACCGAGACGAATGACGCAATCAAATCCTTCCAGAACCAGATCAACACGGCGGTCAGTGCTTGAAAGCTCAAGTTCAAATTCCGGGTGATCTTCCAGAAGTTGTGTCAATGCAGGAATAACGACGCTTTGCGCCAGAATAGCCGGCATGTCGACACGTAAACGCCCTCGAAGTGACATTCCGCCAGCAGAAAACATTGACCGAAGTTCCTCTGCCTCGGCCAGCAGGTCGCGGGCTCGCGAATAAAAAATGCGGCCATCTTCAGTTAACTGCACGCTCCGAGTGGTTCGGTGCAAAAGCGTAGCGCCTACATCCTGTTCGAGCTCGCGCACCACCACAGAGGCGCGTCCTTTCTGAATACCGAGGCTTTCAGCCGCCAGGGTAAAGCTCTTCATTTCTGCCACGCGCGCAAAAATATTCAGTGCCTCAAGATTTTTCATTGTTCATCACCGGGATAACAGTGCGTTAATTTTTACATTATTTATACCTACTTTAATACTTAATAGACTGTCTTCACACCGCGTTATCCCACGCAGGCGCTTGATGAAGGCAATTATCATGACTCAAAACCTTTCAACGATTAAATCTGTAGTCGTCTATCACTCTGGCTATGGGCATACAGAACGGATGGCGTCGGCTGTAGCTGAAGGTGCCAGCGCCACACTGGTCGCTATCGATCCCGAAGGAAACATTGCTGAAGGCGAATGGACAAAGCTCAGCGAGGCGGACGTGATTCTGTTCGGTTCGCCCACCTATATGGGTGGACCGAGCTGGCAGTTCAAAAAATTTGCCGACGCCTCGTCGAAACCCTGGTTTGAGGGGAAATGGGTTAACAAAATCTTCGGCGGTTTTACCAACAGCGCAAGCATCAATGGTGACAAGCTGAATACCCTGGCCTATTTCTTTTTGCTGGCCGGGCAGCACGGCGGTATCTGGGTCAACATGGACATTAAATCCTCGAACACCAAGGCCTCATTACGCGATGACCTTAATCGAATGGGCTCAAATATCGGTCCTATGGCACAAACCCCTGCCGATGCTTCTCCTGAAGAAATGTCATCAGGGGATCTTGAAACAGCCCGCCTTTATGGCGCACGTGTTGCAAATATTGCCGCACAGTTTCACCCAATCCATCCACAGAGTCATTGAAAAAAACCCGTGCAAATCCTGAATCAGCACCCGGGGTCACGGCCTACGAGGAAGGTGAAGTAAATGAAATATAAGCAACTTGGGCGTACAGGCTTGTTTGTTTCGGAATTGTGCCTCGGCACAATGACGTTGGGCGGCAACGCGGATGCGGGTATGTGGTCCTCCATAGGCGCAGTACAACAGGACGAAGCAAATCAGCTTGTCGCGAGAGCGCTCACCGGCGGAATTAACTTTATCGATACCGCCGATATTTATTCCTTCGGTCAGTCTGAACGTATTACAGGAATTGCGCTAAAAGAGCTTGGCGTTGCACGCAGCGACATTATTCTTGCCACAAAAACAGGCGGGGTGATGGGGCCTGGCCCCAACGCTCAGGGAGCATCACGTGGTCATATTATGGATTCTGTCCAGAGGAGTCTGGAAAGACTTCAGGTCGATCATATTGATTTATACCAGATTCATGCGAGCGATCCTGTCACGCCCGTAGAGGAAACGTTACGTGCTCTTGACGATCTGACGCGACAAGGTCTGGTCCGCTATGTTGGCGTGTCGAACTGGTCCGCAGGGAAACTCGGCAAGGCGCTGGGCCTGAGTGAAGCGTTATGCGCCATACGATTTGAGACTCTACAGGCGTATTACTCTATTGCTGGTCGTGACGTGGAGCGCGAGTTAGTACCTCTGGTCCGTGAAGAAAATATGGGTCTTCTTGTCTGGTCTCCACTTGCCGGCGGATTACTTTCAGGAAAATTCGGGCCCGATTCATCACCGGAAGGCGATACCCGCCGAAGCAAATTCAATTTCCCACCCGTTGATCCCGATCTGGCCTGGCAATGTGTTGCCGAAATGCGCGCCATTGCAGAACAACACGGCGTATCGGTCAGCCGCATAGCGCTTGCCTGGTTACTGGCCAGACCATACGTCACCAGCGTCATTATCGGCGTTAAGCGAATCGATCAGCTTGAGGACAACCTGGGCGCAGCGAGTATCATTCTGACAGCAGAGGAGCTGATCCGACTGGATGCGATCAGCGCCCTGCCGCCTTTTTATCCAGGGTGGATGATTGAGCACCAGGACGCCGCTCGCCGCCAGGCATTCTCCAGTTCTCAGAATGAGATTAAAACACTGTAAGACCCCGCATCCTGCGCATTGCATGTTTGCGTGCAAAACTGCATTGCGCCGGAATACATCCCCTCGGAAAAAAGAGATAAATAAATGAAAAAAGGCTATTTAATCGCGCATATCACCGTTTCAGACGCTGTCGCCTACGCCGAATATGCCAGGGCTGCCGGAGAGGCAATGCAGGAGTTCAGTCCTGAAATCATTGCCTGGTCAGGTCAGTATGAAAATCTTGAGGGAGAATCCCATGAACGGCACGTCGTTTTTGAGTTTGCTTCTTTTGACGAAGCCAGACGTTTTTATGAGAGCCCCGGATATCAGGCCGCCAGAGCACTGCGTGCAGGCGCGGCGACCGGAACTTTTGTGCTGGTTGAAGGCGCTTAATTTTCGGCGTAATAGTCATTGAAAATAACACTGCCCGGGCAATAAGGCCTGTCTGAAGGTAGACCTTATTGCTAAAGATGTGTCATTTGGGTAAACAATATCAGGATGATTTTGGAACATGCATCCTTTATACGTTGAGCCATTGAACTCACCGCTCATAGCAGATGCTACGTCCACGACGAGCTTGTTTTGTGCCAAAAGCGGAAGTTGGAGTGCCAGAGACTCTAAAAGTTGATGGTTCTTATTGCAGGGATACCTACACCGCGGCTTTTGTCCATGAATTATTTTCTAAATGTGATAATTTGTATGAACGTCAAGCTCAGGCGTAAATTATAATGGTTATACATTTCCCGGTCTCAACTACAGCACTCTATTAAAAAGGAATACAAATGGATTCGGATAAAATTCAAAACGATATTGATGCTTTATTGATTTTTATGAACGACGATATGGAACGAATTGGGGGAACTATAACGGATACGTATTGGGGTTTTGCTCAGGAGCAAGGGGATCGTAATGAAATTGAAAAGTTACATGGCTGGTCAGAAGAAATTTTATTTGGAATTATAAATAGATGTAATTCCCGCGGCTTGTTGAAAAATATGTCAGACAGATACGATCATGTCACACTGACAGAAGAGGGACAGAGCCGCGCGCTGTCGGTTAAGCACGGTAAGAACCGTTCCTATGAACTTGCAAGGAGCAGTTATACGATTGGCGCTATCCATGTTGCCGGGTCAGCTCAGGTAGGCGATGGTAATAAGCAAAATATTTACAATGTCTTTCAGGAAGTGATAGACAAAATTGACCGTGCAGAAGCGACTTCAGAAGAAAAGGCAGAAGCTAAATCGCTTTTAACAAAGTTCTTAGAGCATCCGCTAACTTCTTCTGTAGTAGGCGGTGTTGCTGGTTCTCTTACCGGACTTTTATAAAAAGGTAAGCCACATGGAAGAACTGAAGAAATCCATCGGCCTGAGATGCACTTTCTGCCACTCCGAGCTGTTTGCATTTCCACACGAAAACTACGTCCCTCTTCATGGCTCGCTGATTGTGTGCGCAAACTGCGGGCGCGAAAATGATGTGACTTCTCTCATATTTGTTGTGAAGGCTAAAGCGATGGATATCGCAGAAGACTATGCAGACAAGCTCATTGATAAATTTCAAAAGGATTTAAAGAAAGCATTTAAAGGAAGTAAGCACATAAAATTTAGATAAATTCTGTAAGAATGCTACCAACTTCTGGTTAGCCATCTTTTTTACAAAGCATTTGAATTTATACCTCAAATTTTCTTTCATTTAGCATTACGCTGCTCCTTTTTGACTCATTCAAAATGCTTTAATCGATGTCCGCTCTTCGCTGTGAGTTCAACTGATGGACGCAACACACTTATTGAACCGGTCTGCGGGTGATTCATAGTCTAGCGTTTTTCTCGGCCTTTCGTTGAGCTGTCTGGCAACACTGTTAAGTCTTTGCTGGCTGTGAACCGATAAGTCAGTTCCTTTTGGAAAATATTGTCTGAGCAATCTGTTCGTATTTTCATTTGAGCCACGTTGCCAGGGAGATTGAGG
>NZ_JNVB01000085.1 GCF_000770305.1 Erwinia oleae | reverse complement strand
TCACTACATTACGGTGATGATTTCCGGCTGTACTCAGCCAACTAAAGCTCGAAGCAGTATAACCATCTGACCTGCAATTCGTTGATGATAAAGGGTTAGACCCCGTGAGGCCTATCTGGCTATTGTACAGGATATACGTATCCGCTTAACGAACAAGAACCTCACGCGCGTCTTTCATCAGGGCCCGAATCGATGACGATTCATCATGGCCGTTTATAGTACCGCAGTCTCTCCCCTTTATTTTTACTGAAGAGCAGACAGAAACCATAAATACCGGCTTTGACATGCCGGGGAAGCCCTTATAGTACAATAATTTTCGATATCCAAACTGACCCCTTCTGCGTGACGCCATCCATCTGACTGACCGCAATACTGACCTGAGAAATACCCTGCATCTGCTCGGATGAAGCCAGAGAAATGTTATCCATGGCCTCCGCCAGTTCACCCACCATACCGACGATTTTAAGGATGCTGTGACCCGTACCTGCTGCGACCGCCACGCCACTTTCCACCTGCTCCACGGCCTGCTCGATCAGCTGCTTGATATCACGTGCGGCAGTAGCGCTGCGCTGGGCAAGCGTTCTCACTTCTCCGGCTACCACGGCAAAACCCCGCCCCTCTTCGCCAGCCCGTGCAGCCTCCACCGCCGCGTTAAGGGCGAGAATGTTGGTCTGGAAGGCGATGCTTTCGATCACGGCAGTGATATCCCGTACCTTTGGCCCCATGCCAGCGCTGCCTATAGTGACGATCTGAATATCCATTCCGGCAATCCTGAAATCAGTGCAGCAAGAGGATTAACCTGCCACATCATTCTGTATTCTTGAAAAAGCAAAGGCACAATTGCTTATCTGTCAGGAGATCGTGGTCCTGAGACACGTTACGGTTTGCTTAAAGCAGTGTATCTTTCCCCCTGACAGACAGGACCAGAAACGGGTGCCGCGCGTATGCCTTCAACCAGGCATTGCCTGTCCTGCCTTTCAGGTGCAGTGGAATCACCGAATCCGCTATCGCATGAAGTAACCGGCAGTTGATGACAGGCGGCCCGTGCTATGGCCGGTGAGTATGCCAGGAAAAGGGTTTCAGCCTATTCAGAATGTTGCAGGAACCTCTGTATGATGTAACGTGGAAGGCATATTGCTATTAACCGACGCTGTAAGCTGCAAAGCGCGCGCATTGTCCCGCATGCGGGCGGCACCGGGTCTGATGCCATCAGCAGGAGCGTGAATGAGTTGTACATAAATTATCCACATTTTTTGTGGATAACACCGGGAGATGTCTGTATTGGGCAGTCTGCGCATAAATACCTGCGCTTTATCAGCTTTGCTTACATTGCAGATGCTTAGGGCACTCTCATGCTGTGATAAGACTCTCCCTTCACTGAACATACCCGCTGACTTAATATCCACGAGAATGACGTCAGAATCGAAATTCATCAGATTAGGCTGCGAGCAGGCAGATAAAATACTCTAAGCTGACACATCGCCAGGCACCGCCGCCCTTATGCATAGCGTAAAAGGCGCGCTGATCTTCTTTTAACCGGCTCCTGAACAGTTACACTCAGATGACACCTCAACCAGGTCCTTCACGCCATGCTGCTTAAAAAGCTCCGTCTCCGCACCCTGCTTCTGTCGCTTTCCGTTGGCGGGGTGATCCTGACCTCCTGCCTGCTGCTCGTGGCGCTTCTGATTTTTCAGAAGGGCAACATTGAGGACAGCCTTCTGGAAAGCAATATTGCCTACGCGCGCAAGCTGGCTGACACGACCGATCGCTATCTCGGCACGGCGCAGCGTGAGCTTGCGTGGAGCGCCACACAGATTAAAGGTCTCACCGACCCGGCGGCGCTGAGAGAGGAGACCGACCGCCTCCGGCTGCAGTCCGGCTTTTTCAACACGGTCGTAGTTGTTAACCGCGACGCCGTTATCGCCGCGACCTCCCCGGAAAGCCTGAGTCTGGTCGGTGTTAAACTGCACTCCGATGCGAGCCGCCAGGCTATCGCCACTCAGAAGCCGTTTATTTCCGCGCCCTTTATTTCGGCCTCCGGTAATTATGTTGTATTCCTCTCCCAGCCGCTGTTTACGACCGGCGGCGATTATCTGGGTTACATCGGCGGCACCATTTATCTCAAAAAGCAGAGCATGCTGAGCGATATCCTGAGCCAGCATTTCTACGCCCGCGGATCTACGGTCAGCATCGTCAGCAATGATGGCCTGATTGTTTTCAGCCACGAGCCGGATCTCGTGGGCACAAAAATGACGCTGGGCTCTGCACTGGTCAAACAGCTGGCCACGACGGACAGCGGCCGGTTCAGCACACAAGCAAACGGGCAGCAGTTTCTGACGGGGTACGCCAGCCTGCACAAAACGGACTGGAACATCTTTATTGCGGGTACCGCAGAGACGGTCCGGCATATTCTCGTGCGCACCGCAGAAAACGCCCTGTGGTTTCTGCTGGGGATTATCATCCTGACGGCTGCCGTCGTAGCCCTGATGGCCGGACGTATCGCATTACCCCTGGAAAAGCTGGCTGATATGGTACGGAATGAGGACAGTGATATGTCGCTGGCGTCGGTACCGGCCTGGTATTATGAGGCCGGCCGCCTGAAGGAGGCCGTACAGGAATACCATTATGCTGTGGCTGGCCGCATGGCTGCGCTCAGCGACGAAGCCATGACCGATCCGCTCACCGGCCTGTGGAACCGCCGCGGCTTTACCCTCATGGCGGACCGGTCAGGCGATGGCGCGGCACAGTGCGTCATCGCGATTGATATTGACCACTTTAAAAAAATAAACGACTGCCATGGTCATGATGCGGGCGATGCGGTGCTGATAAACCTGGCCGGTCTGCTGCGGCAGACGTGTCGTGCAGAAGACATTGTCAGCCGTTTTGGTGGCGAGGAGTTTATACTCCTGCTGCCGCAGACCGATGTGGAGGATGCAGCCCGGACAGCCGGGCGCATCCGCGAAGTTGTCAGCACCGCGACGTTTCCCTTTGCAGGAGCGTTGACCGTGTCTGCCGGGGTGGCCTCGCTGGCGGACTGCGGAAACCGGGAAGCGATGCTTCGGCGGGCGGATGAGGCCCTTTATGAAGCGAAGGGTGCAGGACGTAACGTGGTGGTTATCGCCGGAGCAGAGACCTTCCGCCTGTATCGTGGGACCGGGCAATAAGCATTTTTCTGCACTGACAGTATCTGTGTGCCGGGGAGTAAGACCGGAGTATATCTCAGGAAGGGATGACACATGCGGAAGACATTCTCCGGGCTTTTTTCCGGAACAGGATAAAAAAGCGCTGAAATATTCTCTCCCGCTGGCGCGGGAGTATCGCTTTGAGGTCACCCGGTCCGGCAGCAGCATACCGGCCCGAGAGGACAGCAGGGGACATCGTTAAGCGTACCCGGAGCACTGCCATGCAGGTCAGTCACAAGGTCAGGCCATGCTATGCTGACCCGCACGGGCCGGCGACGGGACAGTCAGTGACACCCGCAAATAAATCGCTTACACCATTTACAGCCGCTGAAATGGATGAATCGCAGAGAGCAGGAAAAGATGAAAATCATGGCAGACACAAATACGGTTGCACATATCCGCGCATACCTGCTGGGTTCCGGTCACCGGTTCACAGGTGAATCAGAGGAATTTGAAGCGGTAATCCGTGCCCTGTACAGCGAGGGGAGACAGGTCAGTAATCAGGCCATTATCCTCAGACTCAAAGATGAACAGGCGGCCGCGACTGACAAAAACCGGCAGGCCACGCTCCTGAGCCTGCAGCAGCTGGTTGCCGGTTATACACCGGATGATCCGCATACCTGAGGCGGGCATTTTACACTCGCAGAGACATGACCCGCCAAAGGGACGATACTGGTGCGGGGACGGTATCAGCAGTGGCCGCGCAGCTTCCAGCTCAGCCACTCGTCGAGTTCACCTTCCGGCAGGGGCCGTGAATAGAAATACCCCTGCACCTGGTCGCAGCCGTACTCCGCGAGCGCGGAGCCCGTTTCGGCATCCTCAACGCCTTCGGCCAGCACGGTATAATCAAGGTCCTTCAGCATGGTAATGATACTGCGTGCAATGATGCGCGAGGCGGTGTCAGTCGCAATTTCACGGATGAGCGAGCGGTCCAGCTTGATAACGTCAATCGGCATGCGGCGAAGGTAGCTGATGTTACTGTAGCCGGTACCAAAGTCATCCAGCGAAATCCCGAACCCCCGCAGCTTCAGCATTTCAAGCCCGTGCATCGCCGCCGGATTTTCAATAATACGCTCGGTCTCCAGACACTCAATGCCCAGCAGCGAAGGGGGAAGCTTTGCCCTTATCATCTTCAGCTCCAGCGCGTCGGCAAAGTCCTCGCGCGCAAAGTCCTGGCTGCTGACGTTCACCGTGACGGGAAGCTGAATGCAGCTGTTGCGCAGACGCGCCAGACGGCTGATGACGCGGTCCGTGACCCAGGTCGTCAGGTCGCTGAGCAGCGAAGTCTGCTCGGCCAGAGGGACAAACAGCGCGGGAGAAAGTTCGCCGCGGACCGGGTGGTGCCAGCGGACCAGCGCCTCCAGTGCGACGGGCATGCCGCTGTGCAGGCAGATTTTAGGCTGGAAGGCGAGCCACAGGCCCCTGTCTTCCCGTAACGCGGCGGCGAGGTTGTTCATCAGCGTAAAGTCCTGAGTATGACGCGCGTCGCTTGCCGCGCTGAAGCGCATGGCGGGCATACCCCGGCCGATGGCCTCATGAAGCGCGCTGACCGCACGGCGCAGCGCTTCCTGTGCCGTTATGCTGCCGGTTGCAAAGGTAACTTCGCCGGCATAGGTGCTGAGCGCCACGGCGATGCCGTCCCCGAGATCGGCACGGATCCCCTCCAGACGACCCGCGACCCATTCTGCATTCATGTGGCTGTCATCGCACGTCAGAACGGCAAATCGTCCGGTGGCGACGGTGTAGAGCGGTTCACCGGCGGCCGGGCGCAGGCGAAGCGGCAGTAGGATGGCAACGTCCCTGAGCAGGCTTTCCACCGGCCCCATTCCCATCGAGCGGGCGAGTTCGTAGGCGCGAGGCATGTCAATGCAGTCAATCAGCACCAGACGGCGTGACGCGCTGTCACCCGATGCGACCAGCACCTGCAGGTCGCGGATAAGGCACTGGCGGTTAGGCAGGCCGGTGACCGGGTCGGCAAGCCCGGCGGAGTGCCAGGCCTCCAGAAACGACATCACCAGCGCTGCCAGAAGCTTCAGGGTGGTTACCTGCCCGGATCCAAACGGATGCGGCACCGTGTCCGTGACGCACAGCGTACCAAGCACGATACCCTCGTGATTTTTCAGCGGTACGCCGGCATAGAAACGTATGTAGGGCGCGCCGGTAATGAGGGGATGTGACGAAAAACGGGTATCCTGCCAGGTGTCAGGTACAATCACTTCACTGTCGCTGTCCACCGCATGGCGGCACAGGGAGTCCTCACGCGACGACTGCTTCAGCCCGAAATTGTGAGCGGCCTGCACATACTGGTGCTTATCGTCCAGCACGGAGATAAAACTTCCGGGAATGCCGAGTGCCTGGCTGGCCAGCCGGACAAATTTTTGCAGCACGTCGTCCCGGCTTTCGTCGGGGCTGCGCAGCGCCTTCAGCGCCCGGGCGCGGCGATCATCATCGCCGGTAAGGTTTATCAGCATGGAGTCCTCCGCCCCGGCCTGGTTCCGGTGCGAAATAAGAAAGGAAAAATGTACAATAACGGGCCGGCACGAAAGGTAATAACTGCAACAGGAAGAAGCGATTAAAGTTATAATATATCCGGCATTCTAGGTACCATCAGGTCCGGTGTCATCAATTATTTTCTTTAGCAAATTATATACTGCATCACGATTCTTTTCTCTTATCGTCAAAACATATTCTTTTCTGATTATTCCTGTCACAATTCTTCTTAATAAACGCAGCGCGTAATTAATTACGCGCAAAAATAAAAAACTAATAATTATTTAATAACAATCTGACACCAGGGAAAGCCTTATGCAGTTACTCAG
Organism: Erwinia oleae; assembly: GCF_000770305.1. Taxonomy (GTDB): domain Bacteria; phylum Pseudomonadota; class Gammaproteobacteria; order Enterobacterales; family Enterobacteriaceae; genus Erwinia; species Erwinia oleae. The sequence continues at coordinate 9,598 of NZ_JNVB01000085.1, read as the reverse complement.
ACATCTGACCATCCGCCGCGTGGTGCTGTGGATAATGATCCTCTCACTGGCCGTGGTGGCGCTTGCCGGTGGCTATGGCGCACTGACGCTGCGCGAGATGTACCGTCATGCCGACCGCCCGACACGCTGACGCAGCAGCTGACCTTTCTGACCCGCGCGGGCCTCGTCATGCAGGACGGCAGCGCAGCGGATAAAACGGCGCTGCTGACCGCCGTTCCGGCGGCCCCGTCATGGGACGCTTACCGCGCAACGCTGTCGGCACCGGCAGGTTATCCAGCCGCGGCACGCGAACGCCTTAGTGCCCTGGCGCAGCAGCTGGCCGCAGACGATGCGCCAGTGCTGGCCGAATGCCACCGTCTTGAGGTGATTCTTTTTACCGCCCTGCTGGCCGCCACTGCGCTGCTGGCATTCTGTGACCGCTACCTCGTGGTACATCTCGTCCGCCCTGTTGCTAAAATCCGTGCGCACCTGAAGACTATCGCGAATGGCGACCTCACACGTGAGCCGGAAGATCTCGGCCGCAACTGCGTCGGGCAGATGGTACCGCTGGTCAGGGAGATGCAGCACAGCCTGCTCGATGCGGTAAAATCGATCCGCGACAACGCGGTCATACTGCACCGCGAGGCCGGCGACATTGCCAGCGGTAACGCAGATCTGTCCGACCGGACCGCCACCCAGGCTGCCGCACTGGAGCAGACTGCGGCCAGCATGGAAGAGATTACCGCCACCGTCAGCCACAACGCCGCTAACGCCCGTGAGGCAAGGGAGCTGGCGGTACAGACCGCGGAAACCACGCGCCGCAGCGAGCATCTGGTTCGCGCAGTGGTTGATGCCATGGGCGGAATAGCAGAGGGGTCTGAAAAAATCCGTCAGTTCACCACAACGATAAGCGGGATTGCCTTCCAGACCAATATTCTGGCGCTGAACGCCGCGGTCGAGGCTGCCCGTGCCGGTGAACAGGGCCGGGGTTTTTCCGTAGTGGCAGCCGAAGTGCGTTCGCTGGCGCAGCGGAGTGCGATCGCCTCAAAAGAGATTGAAGAACTGATCGCCGATACCGTGGCACGCGTCAGCGCCGGCCGCCAGGCGGCGGACAATGCAGGCACTACCATGGATGAGGTACTGCATGGCGTCAGCGGGGTCAGCGAACTGATCGGCCAGATAGCGCTCGCCTCCGGGGAGCAGAGCAAAGGGATCGCACAGGTCACGCTGGCTGTGGCGGAGCTTGACCGTGTTACCCAGCAGAATGCCACACTGGTACAGACGGTGTCCGCTACGGCGGGCAGCCTGAGCGGACAGACTACCGCTCTGAGAGGGGCAATATTCGTGTGAGGTGCTTCCCACCTCCTCCTGATAACTGACCAGCCAGCCAGACATTCAATCTGTTTCCCTCCGGGCCTTCTGGACTTTACGCTTTCTGCTCAGTCGCGCATAAATCCCCAGCTGAGGCTGATATCAGCATCCAGCGCCCTGTCTGCCAGTTCGATCGCTGCGGTCACTTCACGTAGGCTGCTCTGGCCCCCAGTTTTCTGCTCAAGTTACGCGTGCCCCCTCTAAGCAAATCCATGCGCGGCAGGCATCCCCTCGCCGACCACAGACTATGTTAAAAGTGAGCGTGATCTCACCGAGCTCTGCATCCGCCGGCGCGCCTCCACGTTTTTTGTACGCGCCAGCAGCATGCAGGAACTGGGCCTGTTTGATGGCGACGTCATGGCGGTCTATCGCGCAGACGAGGCCTCGCACGGGGACATCGTCATCGCCGAGGTGAACGGCGAATTTACTTTAAGCGCCTGCAACTTCATCCCCGCCCTGCTCTCCTGCCGAAGAATCCGGCATACTCCGTCATTTATCCGGAGGAGCTGCGGCTGCTGAGCGCCTTTACCGGGTTCTTCAACAGTACATAAAGCGCGCAGGAGGTAGTTATGGCGCTGCCTATGTTCTGACTGGCGGACGTTAACTCGTTTTATGCGAGTTGCGAGCCTCTGTTCCGTCCCGACCTGCGCGGTAAACCGGTGGTGGTGCTCAACAATAATTATCTGAGTGGTGAGAAGTGATAGTTAGCTTGTTGCTTTTCAATTTTCTGGTTTGATGAATTGGATCCCCCGCAGTGCGGTTTAATAAGTGTGTTTCACCCATCGGTTGAATTCACAGCGAAAAGCTGACGATATTGCATGTATCCAGACTCATAGATTCACTTAATCGATAATAATCGTATAAACAAAGGGGGTATGTGCTCAATTCCAAAATGGGTATTTTTCATGTATCTTTATTGCCGCAGTTCATACCCGCCGGTCACTCACACTTGATATGGACTTTTATCCTGGTCAGCATCCACGTGGCGATTGGGACTATATAGTCCGTCACACTTATTTTATCCATATATTTTGCGTCAGCCGTATTGAATAAAAGTCGCGTTATCCGGGTAATGGACAGAGCAACAGGGGGCTTATTTTTATGCTTCGCGGCTAAACTTGCTATGAGCACGAGAGAGTCGGGGTTTGGCTGTAAATTCCCGTGTTTGGTACATAGTAGCCTCGTCAAGCGCTGCTAACGATTCCTTTATAACACCTTTATTTATATATAATTTAACACTCAAGTGGTTTTGATATTTGTATTCAACGTTAAGAAAATATTGACATTAGGGCCATCGTTACATTTAGTTTCAATTTGGTAAGCTTTTGTCAACAAAGGATTTATTAATAGTTTTGCGGTTTAATTTGGATTCAATAAGCATAAAAAAGATGACCCATTATCGTTATTCGGATAATTATATTTTCCGTGTACACATGCAGTACTTCGCGAAAGGTAATTTAATTCACCATTTCAACTTATTAAAGTGAGGTTTTAAATGGAACGTATCGTAGAAGTAGCACCTGATAAAATTTCAGAAATCCGTGGTTATATGGCAAACAGCGGGCGGGACTGCGCCAGTGGTACCTGTGACTGCGGTGGCGGTGGTGGTGGTGGTGGTGGCTTCATCAGTGCAGAGGATTTCCTCATCAAGGAACTGGAAGAAGTTTCAGCAGATTTCTTTAGCTGAGTGATGGCACAACAAGTGGCACTCTATGCAGTGCCACTTTTCGTTTGGGAATCTCAGATGAAATATAATGTCACAGAGCCACATAGAGCATATTTGTATTTTCCTCATCTTGAAAATTTTCATTTGAAAATTAATGAGCTATTATCAGCGCACAATCTGACTCATGTTGATTACAGCGCTGTTCTAACTCACATCGGTGAAACTCTAGATCAGATTTATTTACCAGATTTTGTTATTTCCTTCGATATCTGGCTGAGCTTACAGCCTGCCTCAGTAACTGACCGTTATACTCATTACTTCAAGAACAGTGATGGAAGCTGGCGTTCGTCAATCTCAAAACAAAATGCATACATTGAGAAACTCGCTGCACATATTTGTGCAAGTACCCTCGGTAACTTGTCCCTTTTTCTTGACCGTCTTGATGCTGATTTCAGCTTACTTGAGAAAATTTTCGGTATTCAAGCCCTTACCTGTGCAAGTTCAATCGAAATTCTTGGCGGAGACCGCCATGAAAATGGGCAGCAGCCGATTCTTTTAACTCTGAATGATCAACGTATTATATATAAACCAAGAGACTCGTGTATAGAGTCAGTACTCAATGAGATTTGTGAGATTATCGGCATGAAAAGAGTCTGCCCTGAGACTCTGAGCAGGAACACACATTTGTGGCAGGCTTACATAGATAATCGCCCTCTTCATTCTCTGGGTGAAGCCCGGGATGTTTACCGGCAGTATGGAAATATCCTGGCACTAGTCGATCTGCTAAATATCAATGACTGTCATTTCGACAATTTCATTGTTGATCAAAATCGTGTTTTCCTGATAGATGCAGAAACCAGCTTTCAGTATTACTTTGAAGATAACCCTGACCTTGAGCGTTCAGTATATCAGAGTGGCTTACTTCAGAGCGAGGAGGTAGTAATTAACGGCATCGGACACACATCGGCTCTGACGGCGGCCACTAACATATTTCAGTCTTATACACATCCCCATGCACTTAACGACGCCAGTGAACGCATTCAGGTACGCTATGAACACGGTTTCATTAAAAAAACCCAAAACTATCCTCACTTTGAAGGGAAGCCTGTCCAGTCCCTGAAATATGTCCCGGATGTTATCCAAGGATATGAAGAGTCCTATGAGAAAATTAAACAAAAGTCAGATGATATTCTTGCCTGTATTACGGCACATGATGAAATTAAACCCAGATATTTAATCAGGACGACAGCCTATTATATGTTGGTGATCAATAAGATCATACATCCTGATGTAAGCCGCACCATTGATACTGCTTTCCCGTCACTTATTAATGAGTATCTTCTTTATGAAAGTGCGCACCCACGCTTTAAGTCACTTGTTAATTATGAAGCTCAATGCCTTAAAAACTTCGACATTCCTATATTTTATATTCGTTGCAATACTAAGTCTTTATTCGATTCTAATGGTAAAGTTATTAAAGATTTCCTGACTCAGACTCCACTTGAGCAGATTAAGTCCAATTTTCTTCTGCCTGCCTCTTATCTTATCAGGCAGCGTGAACTTATCGTCAGGAGCATGCATGCTCATCTCGGCACACGATAATCGTACGATTACTTTCCTTGGGCAGAACAGCCATGGTTCTGATGAATCCTGGCTGATGAGAAAAACATATATAAACTTAATGTCTCAGCGTGGGCCTGTGGCAGTGGTTGTTGAATGTCCTACTATTGATCTTATTTTGTTTGCACTGAAACGACATTCTCTGAGCAGTACTGCAATGGCGAAGTTTCTTGCTTCATCAACCTATTGGTGGATGAGATCTCTTGAATTCAGGATGTTGCTGATGAATCTGCCTCCAGATGCAGATATTTTCGGCATTGATCTGCCGCTTACGACAACGCGACAGAGGGGCTATATCTCTGCGCTGAGTATACTGAACAGTCCTGCCGGATCGGTTTTATCTGAGTTGCTGAAATCTGATGCGGCTAACAATGAGGTCTTAAGCAGTGCTACGCCCGAACAGCGGGAAAAAGCCATGGCAGATAAGCTTTGCGTCATTCTCAGTAATAACTATCCGGAAGTAATTGTCATCTGTCATAACTTTCATGCTAGTCGCCATTCCTGGTTAACATATCCATCTCTATGTCAGAGGATAATCGGGCTGAATCAGTTCAATCTATCTGTTAAATCACTTAGTGTTTTTTCTCAAGAGATGAAATTTATTGCCACACCCGATGGAAAAACACTCGACTCATATCAAATAAGTAATGCGTGTGTGCATAGAGGCGACTATTACCGTGTAAAAATGATCTCATCTTACTACCGAAATGAGAAACAGGATGCCCTATTAATGAATATATGTGCACCTCTGCATTTTGATGAAATCATTGTGTACGCGTCTGGTAACCCCATTACAGTGGAGAATTATAATGTATAAGATAAAAGATAAGATAATCTTGGTAGTATATTCGGTCTCTCTGCTGCTTCGTTCGTCTCCGAAGCTTTCTTTGCTTTTTATGGTTTTAATCACAATTCAGGGTCTCCTGCCGACGTTGAGTGTGATGACAAGTATCCATCTTGGAAACGTCATCAGCAGTGATGATCGTACCGGTTTAACAACCATTGCCATATTGTGGGCGCTGACTTTCGTCATCCCCGGGATTCTCTCGCCGATTATCAGCACACTACAGAGTATCCTTAACTCCAAAGCTACTTTTCTGACACAAAGGAAAATAATGGAGGCAGCCTGCCGCATTGATGATTTAATGCTGATTGAATCTCCTGAACTTCATGACGACCTGGAAGTACTGTCCCGTGAAGCGGCGCACCGCCCGCTCAACCTGCTGGTCAATCTGATCGATATATTTAGAGGGACCCTGACGCTGCTCAGCCTTTCATTGGTTCTGGCTTCAGTAGTATGGTGGTTGCCGCTGGCGTTCCTGCTCCCGCTCATTCCCGTGACGTTCGCTGTAGCGTATTCGCAGATAGATATCTTCAAAGCGATGCTCGGGAAAGGGATGCCTGCGAGGAGGATCAAATATTTTCTCTCCGTTTTGCTGGACGTGAAACTTGCAAAAGAAATACGGCTCTTTAACCTTTCCGCTTTTTTCCTTGATAAACATCAACAAGCTTTCAATGAACTTGAAGACGAACTCAATAAGGTACGAAAGAAACAGTTGATGCGTCCGCAGCCCTGGAATCTGCTTTACCTGATCTGTGCACTGGGCATGATGTTCTGGTTTGTAAATTATCTCACAACCGGGAAAATCACTGTAGGAGGGTTACTGGGGACTATCCAGTCCATTTCCTTCTTTGGTCTTTCCTGTCAATGGATGGTGTACTCTTTTGCTAGTGTGGGTGTCTGTTTTGGTTTTTTTGCTCGGCTAAAGTCTCTCGAGGCCGTAGCTGACATACCTAAGTTGGGCATAAAAGAAGAATGGCTGGAGCCGATAAAAGAGATTCGGTTTGAAGACGTGTCATTTGCATATCAGCCAGGCAATTTCGTACTGAAAAACATTAATCTCACTCTTCGCGCTGGCGACCATCTCGCTATAGTGGGTGAAAACGGCGCGGGTAAAAGCACGCTGATGAAATTGCTTTGCCGACTTTATAGTCCAACCTCGGGGCGCATCACCTGCAACGGCAAGGACATCGCCGGAATTGATATTCAGCAGTGGCGCCGCCGCCTCAGTGCTGTATTTCAGGATTTTGGACACTATAATCTCAGTATAAAAGAAAATGTCACATTCACTCATATTACTACCCCGGAAACAGAGCGGGATTTTCAAAATGCCTGTGCAAAAGCCCGTTTTTTACTTGATGCGGGGACAACACCAGACACCCTGATCGGTAAGGAATATGCTGGCACGGAACTGTCGGGCGGCCAGTGGCAGCGTTTGGCTCTCGCCCGTGCCCTGTATTCTCCTGGAGAGTTGGTTATTCTTGACGAGCCCACAAGCGCGATGGATCCCCGTGTTGAAGCAGAAATATTCCGTCAGTTCTCTTCCCTGGTTCAGGGCAAAACAGCTGTTATGGTCACTCATCGTCTTGGCGTAGTGAAGCACGCAAGTTTCCTTATTGTTCTCAGAAAAGGTGAGATCGTTGAACGGGGAACACCGGCAGAACTGGAACAAGCACGCGGGGAATATTACTCTCTGCTGACGTTGCAAAGGGAACAATATAAGTTTGGAGAAGATAAAAATGATGAAGTGGCCTGACATAATGCGCCTTCTCACCGATATAAGAAGCATTCTGATGCTGATGTGCATGTTCTGGGTGATGCCGGGACAGGCAAGAGAATACGTCGCTGATAAAGATTATTTCGAACTGCCTGATACTGTTACGGGCGTACCTGACGTGTTGAGCTATTTTTCTTTCAACTGTCCGCACTGCTATTATTTCGAAATGAAATCCAATATTAACAATTTTATTGTTGCTTCACTCCCTAATGGTACGACCTTTGAACGTTATCATGCATCAAGAATTGGCGCTTCAGGCCGTGATTTGACCCGTGCCTGGGCCGTAGCAGTTTTCCTTCATAAACAGACTGAAATGACACCTATTCTGTTCAGGGCGATGCAGCAGTCACACTCTGTACAAAGTGAAACTGACCTTCAGAAATTATTTATTGATCAAGGTATTTCTGTTGATAAAATAAAAACGCTATGGAATTCCACAGAAATTACTGCCTCTGTAAACCGCCAGGACAGGCTGGCTGAACAACTGGGCTTAAGATTCGTGCCAGCCTTCTTCGTTAGGGGAAAATATCTGGTGAATAATATGGCGCTCGACACTTCCACAGATGAGAGTTTTGAGAAAGACTATGCTGGTGTTATCCAGTATCTGCTGAATAAAAAGCCAGCTGTCGCCGGAAATGCTTCAGGTGCTCATCCGTGAAATGAAAGGAGGGAGCCGATGATATCTCCCCACATGCTCACTTATCTGGCTGGTTTCCGGCATCACTGATATGAAAAACGGCTTCAACGGCCTGGCATCATAAGGTGCAGAACACGCTTAGCACTGACACGTTCGGCGGCCACCTGTTCATTTTCCGTGGTCGCCGCGGCTACATTATATCGAAGCGGCTTATATGTCGCACGCCAGTAGAAAAATCCACGACGTTCACGTCCGCACCCCAACTGATATTACCACCGAGGCGCTGAAGCGCATCGGTGAGCTGTACTCCATCGAAGCGGAGATACGTGGCAGCCCTGCAAAGGAGAGACTGGCGGTCCGTAAAACCGAGTCCGCGATCTGTTGCCATTGAAGGTAGACCTTACCTCGGCTTGAACGTTAATACGGTCTAAATGCGATGCTTACCTTCGACCGCGAATGATCGCTTTAACAATACAATGGGCAGGGCGGTCAGAGCGAGGAACGAACAGCCTGAGCGGCGTGGCCGTCATGGGGTAAAGGTTCTGGCGGTATGGCCGATACTCACTGATACTGTCGGCGCGATTGTAAGTACATCCGATGGCCTTGCCTTTTCCGTTGTGGATACTATGACTGGCCCTTTATGACTCAGGCCGGTCTTTTTTATCCTTTCTCTGCCCGGGCAATGGCCTGCTGCATAACCTGTTCGCTGACCACGCCCGGGATAACCGTGGTGTTATCCTGTGTGGCGTTCTCAGCAGGCATCACGATAATGCCCGGCGTCCCCGTAAGGCCCAGCATCTCAGCCAGGTCAGCATTGTTCTCAATAATCTGGTCGGAGGCAGCATTACTATCGTCTGAAGCGTTACCTGCACCGGCAGCAACGGCGGCTTTCTCAATATCTTCTGCCGTCAGTTTCCCTTCGTTATGCCCGGTCTGGTAAATGCCGTTGTGAAACGCCATGTACGTATCTGCGCCGTGTTTCCTGTAAATGCTAAGGCCGCGGCGTGATGCCTGCTCTGATTCCGGATAACGGGCGGCAAAAATGGTCCAGTCCCGGAATGCAAAGCGCACGCCGGCGTTTGCAGCCATCACCTTTTCCATCACCGGCGCCATCATGCTGCAGGCGATACATTCATAGTCAAAGAACTCAGTCACGATAACCTTTGAGTCAGCCGGCCCTTTCACGGGAACGCCATCAAGCTGCATCAGCAGCCGGTGTGTTTTCAGCGCTGACTGCACATAAGTTTGCTGCTGCATTGCCTGTTGCCGCGCCTGTAGCTTTTTGCTCACCTCTATGAGCACGTCCGGGTGCGCGACCAGATAGTCCGCCGCAATCTCGCCGATACGGGCCTGTTGTTCGGGGCTAAAAGTTTCCGCGCCGGTCGCGCCGGACTGTACTGAAAACAACGAGGTGCTCATGGCCAGCGCAAAGGTGGCCATCTTAAGGGTCTGTTTCATGATTTATCTCATATGCGTAACCGTCACATACAGACCGTATTAAGTTTTGTATTGCATTTTTACGGTAGATGGTGGTTCATCATGTAGCCGTTGAATTTGTGAGTAATGCACTGGTAAGTTGAATGAGCAGGTAGATGCAACGCTTAACGAGCTGCAGCAAAACCTTATACGTAATAACCGCGAAAGGAATAACGAGCATGCTTGAAGTCTGGGGAAGAAAGACCTCGTCCAATGTGCAGGCATTGATGT
>NZ_JNVB01000084.1 GCF_000770305.1 Erwinia oleae | reverse complement strand
CCGATGGTAGTGTGGGGTCTCCCCATGCGAGAGTAGGGAACTGCCAGGCATCATATTAAGGTTCATACGAACCGTGACCTCTCCGGTGACGCGGAAAGGGCGACATACCTGATATCAGAAGCAACATTCTGAATTCAGTCCAGAATCGGTGGAGCGGTAGTTCAGTTGGTTAGAATACCTGCCTGTCACGCAGGGGGTCGCGGGTTCGAGCCCCGTCCGTTCCGCCACATTACAAGGCCCTGAGTCATAAGACTCAGGGCTTTTTTTTGCCCGTTATTTATTATCTTGAGGTGATCGGTGCCGTCAATGTATACGCCAGGTATGATAGTGGTCGGCGGTCGTATGGACAGAACAGAATGCGTCAGCCGTAACAAGTAAAGATAAGCGACTATCAGTCGCATATGTTTACTGTCGAATTGGCGTTATTAGCCGCGTGCGATTGAAAGTCTGTCCTAAAGCCCCTATAACTGAAAGCTATAGCAATCTATTTATCGGTAACTGACGCCAGGCGGTAAAGTGCGAAAAAAGACGTATGCCATGAGATATGTAGCGGGACAGCCAGCGGAACAGATCTTTCCGCCAGGAGCCATGCTGCATGTGGGTAAGGCGTTGCCCCCGGGGGCCCCACTGACAACCGAGTCGTCATTACGCGTGCTGGTCTGGAACATTTTCAAACAGCAGCGCGCAGACTGGCTTTCGGTGCTGCAAAATTTTGGTAAAGATGCGCATCTGGTGCTGCTTCAGGAAGCGCAAACAACGCCGGAACTGGTGAAATTCGCTACGACTCACTATCTCGCCGCCGATCAGGTTCCCGCCTTTGTCCTGCCTCAACACCCTTCGGGCGTGATGACCCTTGCCTCAGCACATCCTGTATACTGCTGCCCGCTACGGGAACGTGAGCCTTTGCTGCGCTTATCAAAATCGGCGCTGGTTACCGCTTATCCCTTACCTGATAACCAGATGCTGATGGTGGTGAATATTCATGCTGTTAATTTCAGTCTCGGTATTGATGTATACAGCAAGCAGCTTGATCCTATTGGAGAGCAAATTATCCATCATCAGGGGCCGGTGATCATGGCGGGTGATTTCAATGCCTGGAGCCGACAGCGCATCAACGCGTTATATAATTTCGCCCGTGATATGGGGCTGGAAGAGGTAGGCTTTACTGACGATCATCGCCGTAAGGCATTTGGGCGTCCTCTGGATTTCATTTTCTATCGCGGCATGGGCGTTGCGGAGGCTTCGGTACTGGTGACCCGCGCTTCCGATCATAACCCTCTACTCGTCGAATTCCATCCGCACAAACCTGCGCTTCTCTGAATACCTCCGGCAGGACATTATCGGCGCCTGCCTGCACGCTCACCCGATAAGGAGAATGAATGGCAACGCATCATCATGATAATGTCGATAATCAGTTTGGCGATCGCGCAGAAGCCTATCTGAGCAGCGCCCTACATGCCAGCGGGCGCGACCTGCTTAAGCTGGAAGAGTGCCTGGCAGGAGAGAAAGAGGCACGCCTGTTGGACCTGGGTTGCGGCGGTGGGCATGCAAGCTATATCGCTGCTCAACATGTATCCAGCGTCGTCGCGTACGATCTTTCAGAAAAAATGCTCAACGTGGTTAATGAAACCGCCAAATCGCGTGGCTACAGTCATCTCACCACGCAGCAGGGCTACGCCGAACGCCTGCCTTTTGATGATGAACAGTTTGATATTGCCATCAGCCGCTATTCCGCTCATCACTGGCACGATCCGGGACGTGCGCTGCGGGAAATCAATCGGGTATTAAAACCAGGCGGCAAAGTCATCATCATGGACGTTAGCGCGCCCGGAAATGCCTTGCTGGACATCTGGTTGCAAACCATTGAAGCCCTGAGAGACACATCGCACGTCAAAGACTATGCGCCAGGTGAATGGCTGAGTATGTTTACCGAGGCGGGACTGGCCATTACCAGCGTCAGTCAGGACAGGTTACAGCTTGAATTTTCGAGCTGGATTGAACGTATGCGAACGCCGACGGTAATGGTTGAGGCGATCCGCGCCTATCAGCGCTCAGCCAGCGACGAGGTTCAGCGCTATTTCGAGCTTCAGCCAGACGGCAGTTTCAGTAGCGATATCATTTTTATTGAAGCGTTCAGGCCTTATTAGCTGGCCTGAGACGTAAAAAAAAGCCAATCTGATGATTGGCTTTTTTATTGCGGAGGCTCAGCTGTCAGGCGTTGAGGTATTACTCACAAACAGCGTTAGCTTATCGCCAGGCTGAAGATCTTTAGTTTCGCTGCTGTTCCAGCGTAACAGATCTTCCATGTTCACACCGTGGCGTTTGGCGATGCTGGCCAGAGAATCACCCTTACGAACCCTGTAGGTGATGCTGTTGCCATTATCGGCCAGGCTGGTCGCGTTTCCGCTACCGCCCAGGCTCAGCGTCTGTCCTGGTTTAATACTGCTGGCGCTGCTCAGGTTATTCGCGCGTTGCAGATCCTTCACCGGGATGTTGAGGCGTTTGGCTATGCCAGACAACGTGTCGCCGTTACGAACCTTATACGAACCTGATGCCAGAGCGCCAGGCTGAACCGCTGCTATATCACCAGATGCTAACGAACTGCGAAGCTTTGCGACATTCGATTTAGGCACCATAATGTAGTGCGGTCCGTTAGGGCCCGTGCTGCTTCGTTTGTAACCCGCATTAAAGCTTTTCAGCTTACTCAGCGACATCCCTGCCATATCAGCAGCCTGAGTCAGTTCAATCTGCTGACCGATTTCCACCCTTGCTAATGCGCGGGTCTCATTAGGTGTCGGCAGACGCACGCCGTACTGCTTATTCTTTTTAAGAATGTCGCCAAGCGCCAACATTTTTGGTACGTAAATCGTCGTTTCGCGCGGCAGTGATAAAGACCAGAAGTCCGTCGGTTTCCCGCGCGCCTTGTTGGCTTTAATCGCTTTCATAACGCGCCCTTCGCCGCTGTTATATGCCGCGATGGTCAGCAACCAGTCGCCGTCAAACATGCGGTTCATTCGCTCCATCATGTCCAGCGCGACTTTCGTCGAGGCCACGATATCACGACGCCCGTCGTACCACTGGGTTTGCTTCAACCCGTAATGACGCCCCGTTTGCGGCACTATCTGCCAGATGCCAGCGGCATCGGCAGCAGAGGTAGCATGGGGGTCAAAAGCGCTCTCCACTATGGGTAGTAGTACCAGTTCCATCGGCATCTTACGTTGCTTAATCTGCTCGACAATCCAGTACATATACGGCTCTGCCCGTAATGTTACATCGTGGAGATAGCTCTTGTTTCTTAAATATTTTTGCTTCTGTTCGCGTATCCGGGAATTTTCCGGAACCTTCATCTTCAACTCGGTGCTAATGAAACTCCACAAACCCTGTTCCTGCGTCACGCTGGTCCCATCGTCCTGCCAGCGTGGAGACAGCAAGCGGTCTGTGTCTTTTACGTTTTCATTTTGACCTGCTGAAGACAAACTCTGTGCATGTTGTTCAGGATCGCCGGCATCGTGCTTGTTTGCCTGGCACCCAACCAACAAGACCGAGGCGAGTAATATCGCTTTAGCCTTCATGTGTGTGTCAATTTGTCGCTTAAAAGACGAGCAACTATACGTGCATGGTTAAACCAATACAACCCGAAAAATCAAAAATTGTCTTTCTTCTCGCGTAGCGTTGCGAAAACCTGATATTCATGTTGTGGAGATGTTTCGAAGCCAATAATCTTTTGTAAATCATCTTCTTGCGTTCTTAGAAAAACATTTATTCTGCGTTCTAAAGCCAGTTTTGTCGGCAAGGTGACCTGTTTTTTTACCCGTAACTCCTTAATTTCATGGTAGTAGCGCGCTATTTCGACATCATTTGGAAAAATTGCGTTGGAAAACGTTAAGTTTGATAACGTATATTCATGTGCGCAACAGATTAACGTTTCTTCGGGAAGCTGGTTAATCTTTTGAAATGACTCAAACATTTGCTCGGTCGTACCTTCAAATAAACGCCCGCAACCGCCAGAAAACATCGTGTCACCACAGAAAAGGTAAGGAAAACTAAAATATGAGATATGTCCTAAAGTATGGCCAGGCGTATGGAGGATGGTAAAGTTACGGTCCAGGAGGGTGAGAGTGTCCCCTTCAGTAACGATCTCCGTCGCGCCCTTGTCCTGGGTTTCATTCGGCCCATAAACCACCAACCCGGGAAATTTTTCCCGCAGTTTTTTTACGCCGTCCACATGGTCGCCATGATGATGTGTCAATAAAATGGCCACGGGCTGCCACTGATTTTCGTCGAGCGCTTTCAGCACGGGTGCCGCTTCGCCAGGATCGACAATCAGGCACTGGCCTGCTTCGTTATTTAATGTCCAGATGTAGTTGTCCTGAAGAGCCGGAATACTGGTAAGATTCATCATCGCCTCATTTTTGGCCTGAGTGTAAAGAAGATGGTAGAGCATGAAGCCCGCTAAAACACGTCAAATTCGTCAGGTTCCGCAGCGTTGGGCTGATATGCCCTGGGGCGAGTTTTACCGTGACGCGCTGACCAAACATCTCCAGCCCTGTCTGGCTAAGATGTATGGTTTTCATCTGTTAAAGATAGGACAACTTAGCGCTGAAATAGATACCGATAAGTGCGCCATTTCGCATCAGGTCAATGTGGCGTTGAGCGGTGAGTCGTTACAGGTACAGGCCGATCCGCTGAGCCTGCCGTTTGCATCGAAATCCGTGGATGCCTGTCTGCTGGCGCATTGCCTCGCCTGGAGCAGCGATGCGCATCGCATTCTGCGGGAGGTGGATCGCGTGCTGGTTGATGATGGTTGGATCATCGTCAGCGGTTTTAATCCTTTTAGCGTACTGGGTATAGGAAAGCTGATCCCTGGTCTGCATCGTCGCGTGCCCTGGAACAGCCGCATGTTCACACAGATGAGAATGATGGACTGGCTGAGCCTGCTCAATTATGAAGTTGTGCAGCGCACACGCTTTCAGGTGCTGCCGTGGAACCGGCAGGGCGGCAAGGTTATCAGCACGCATTTTCCGGCACTGGGTTGTTTAAGCATTATTGTTGCCCGCAAGCGCACCTTTCCCGTTATTCGCAATCCGGCGAAAAGAGCCGCCCTGAACAGACAACTGAGTCCGGCGGTGAGCGCCACCAGCCGGCTGCACGCGCGCTGTAACGATCAGGACGCGGACTGATAACCCATATCGTCGAACGCCGGGCTGCCGGCAGCCGCGCGCGCCAGCTCGTCACAGCGCTCGTTTTCTGCATGCCCGGCATGGCCTTTTACCCATTCCCAGCGTATTTGATGATGGCTTAAGGCCGTATCGAGTCGTTTCCACAGATCAACATTCTTCACGGGCTTTTTGTCGGCCGTTTTCCAACCGCGTTTTTTCCAGTTATGGATCCAACTGGTGATCCCTTGTCGGACGTACTGGCTGTCGGTGCTGATCACCACTTCACACTGCTGAGTCAGCGCTTCCAGGGCGACGATGGCCGCCATCAGTTCCATGCGATTATTCGTGGTGAGAAAATAACCGGCGCTGAAGGTTTTTTCATGTTTGCCATAGCGTAAAATCGCGCCATAACCGCCAGGGCCGGGGTTGCCCAGGCACGATCCATCGGTGAAAATTTCTACCTGCTTCACCATCTCTGGTAGACTCCATACTGAAAAACGCCAAGTCTGACATAAACGGGTCCTATGAGCACAGTAAATACAACGCGTCAGATCGTTCTTGATACTGAAACCACCGGTATGAACATGATTGGGGTGCACTACGAAGGGCATCGCATCATTGAAATTGGTGCCGTTGAGGTAGTGAACCGCCGTCTGACCGGTAACAACTACCATGTTTATCTCAAGCCCGATCGCCTGATCGATCCAGAGGCGTTCGGCGTGCATGGCATTGCCGATGAGTTTCTTGCCGACAAACCCACCTTTGCCGATATTGCTGACGAATTTATCGCCTGGATCAACGGTGCAGAGCTGGTTATTCATAATGCCTCGTTTGATATCGGCTTTATGGACTACGAGTTTTCGAAACTGGGGCGCAATATCCCCAAAACCGAGACCTTCTGTAAGATAACCGACAGTCTGGCGATGGCGAGGAAACTGTTTCCCGGCAAGCGCAACAGCCTGGATGCGCTCTGTTCGCGCTATGAGATAGACAACGGGCGTCGAACCCTCCATGGGGCACTGTTGGACTCCGAAATTCTTGCAGAGGTGTTCCTGGCGATGACCGGCGGGCAGACCTCGCTGGCGTTTTCCATGGAAGGCGATCGACAGGAGCAAACCGGCGGCGATACCATCTATCGCATTGCGCGACCCACATCAGGACTGCGCGTGATTTCGGCCAGTGATGACGAGATAACCGCCCATGAAGAACGTCTCGATTTAGTGATGAAGAAGGGCGGAAGCTGCCTCTGGCGGGCCTGAGTGCCGCAGACAGCCTGGAGAGGGCGAAAAAACGCGCAGTCGGTTGGATTGGCAGAGAAAAAGCGTTGACGCCCGTTCGCCCTCACCGTAATATCCAGCCCGTTCCCGACGGGGAACACCGCGCGGAGCGGTAGTTCAGTTGGTTAGAATACCTGCCTGTCACGCAGGGGGTCGCGGGTTCGAGCCCCGTCCGTTCCGCCAATATTCAGAAAGCCTGACTCAGTAATGAGTCAGGCTTTTGTCGTTTAGGGCCTTGCTCTTAATCTACCGCCATTTTCCCGTTAAAGCCTTTTACGGCTCGCTCAAGTTCATCGCGGGCAAACCAGCGATAGCAGCCTGCCGACAACGCAACGCCAATGAACCAGCTAAAATTGGCAACGTTGTGCAGGGAAGGAATAAAGCTGATGGTCAGGCCGATCGCGACCGACGGCACCAGCGCGGCAATGGCTTTCGGGTTAAAACCACCGCGATACCAGTACCTGCCTGTTGGCGTGTCATCAAACAGGTCGTCAACGAAAACCTTTCCACGCTTGATGATATAAAAATCACATAACAGAATGCCGAACAGCGGCCCGATAAAGGCGCCCAGCACGTCCAGCGTGTAGTGAATAACCTCTGGCGACTGGAAAAGGTTCCACGGCGTCAGCAGCACCGAGCCCACGGCGGCGATCATCCCACCGGTACGAAAGCTGATTTTCTGCGGCGAACAGTTAGAAAAATCAAAGGCGGGCGAAACAAAATTCGCCACGATATTGATACCGATGGTGGCGGTAATCATCGTCAGCAGGCCAATGGCCACCGCCAGATCGCTGCCAACCATGCTGACCGTCTCAATCGGATCGGTGATCATACGGCCAAACAGCGACTGCGTGCCGGAGACAATCACCACGGTCACCACGGAAAACAACAGAAAGTTAAAAGGCAGACCCCAGCGGTTGCCGCGACGAATTTCCCCCATGCTTTTGCCATAGCGCGAGAAGTCGCCGAAGTTCAGCAGCGGGCCGGAAAAATAGGAGACCACTAAGGCGGTAGCGGTAATCATCTGCCATACCTGCTCGCCGCCGGAAAGCGCTTTACTGGCAAGCGTTAGCGAAATACCGTCAAAACCGGTTTTGTATACAATCCATCCTGCCAGCGCCAGCATTACCACGTAAACCGCAGGCCCGGCGATATCAATAAAGCGCTTAATCGCACGCATTCCATGCCAGAACACCATCGCCTGCGCAAACCACATAATGCCGAAACAGATCCAGCCGAGCTGGGAAAGCCCCAGCCAGGATGCCTGCGTCATCGGCGCCAGCGACGGCCAGAACTTCAGCGAAACCAGCATCAGCGCATTGGCCGCAAGGTAAGTCTGAATGCCGTACCAGGCAAATGCGATCAGGCCGCGGATCACCGCCGGAATGTTGGCGCCAAAGACGCCGAACGCCTGACGACAAATCACCGCGTAGGGCACGCCCGTCATCTGGCTGGGTTTGGCCACCAGGTTGGCGCAAAGCTGCACAATACAGATCCCCGCAAGCAGGCACAGCAGCACCTGCCAGCTCGCCAGTCCCAGCGTAAAGAAGCTGGCGGCCACCACGTAGCCGCCCATGCTGTGTACATCCGACATCCAGAAAGAAAAAATGTTGTACCAGTTCCAGTTGCAATCGCGCGTGGGCGCCAGATCTTCATTACACAGCCGTGGGCTGTAGTTTGCGTGGGCTTCAACCGCCGACGCCGGGGTGACATTCTGACTGTTTGGCATGAAACCTGCTCCTGTGAAGTGAACCGAATGCCCGATGGGTCAGGGTGAATAGTGCAAGGTCCAGGCCAGAATCCGATCTTGTATACAAAAAGTTAAATTCAGGTATACGATTACGGGTGAAAAATGAGGGGTTTTGGAGCAAAAAATGAACAGTAAAACCAGCCTGAAAACGGCTTCTGACCTGCCGGAGCGGGATGAGCCCATTTATCAGGCGCTGATGTCAGCGATTGTCGAACATCAGCTCTTGCCAGGCAGCAAACTGCCGGAAGAAGCGCTTGCCGGGGTGTTCGGCGTCAGCCGCACCGGCATCCGCAAAGTGCTTCAGCGCCTCGCGGCGGTGCAGATGGTGATATTAACGCCCAGACGCGGTGCGCTGGTTGCCTCTCCCTCGGTCAGCGAAGCGCGGGACATCTTTACAACGCGCTCGCTGCTGGAGTGCGCCAACCTGCCTGCGGTGCTGGAGCACTGCCAGCCCGCTCATCTGCTGGCGCTGGAAGCGGTGATCCGGCATGAGCAGCAGGCCCACGACGAGGGCGATGGCCCGGCGGCGATCCGTTTTTCTGCGGCGTTTCATATCCAGTTGCATGCCATTTCCGGCAATCAGGTGCTCACTGAGATGGTGACGCGTTTGTCTCAGCGTTCGTCGCTGGCGATTGCCGCCTGGAGCGCGCCCTGGCAGCAGGGCTGCCGCTGCAACGATCACGACAGGCTGATCGCATTATTAAGAAATAAAGCGCTGGAACCGCTTTCTGACGCATTGCGGCAACATTTTGAACATATCGTTGCCACATTGCGCTTTGAACGTGCTGGCGAAACGCTGCCTGATTTCGCCAGGCTGTTTGCGCACAAAGGAGTTAATCAATGACGGAAAAAAAGATTATTCAGGTGATCAATCCGAATACCAGCCTGGCGATGACTGAAACCATCGCGGCGGCAGCGCGCGCCGTGGCTGGCCCGCAGACCGACATCGTGGCGGTTTCTCCGGCGCAGGGCGTACCGTCCATCGAAGGGCACTTTGACGAAGCGGTTGCCGCCATTGGCGTGCTTGAGCAAATCAAAGCGGGGCGCAACGCCCACGGACACGTCATCGCCTGCTTTGGCGATCCGGGGCTGCTGGCGGCGCGTGAGCTGGCGCGCGGGCCGGTGGTCGGTATTGCGGAGGCGGCGATGCATATGGCGACGATGGTCGCCACGCGCTTTTCCATCGTCACCACGCTGCCGCGCACGGTGATCATTGCGCGTCATCTGCTGCGTCAGTACGGCTTTGAGCACCACTGCGCGGCGTTGCATGCGATTGATTTACCGGTACTGGCGCTGGAAGACGGTAGCGGTCTGGCGCAGCAAAAAGTGCGTGAAGGCTGTATACAGGCGATGCGTCGGGACGGCAGCGGGGCGATCGTTCTGGGCTGCGGCGGCATGGCCACGCTGGCGCGCGAGTTGACGCATGAGCTGGGCATCCCGGTGATTGACGGCGTGGGTGCGGCGGTGAAAATGGTGGAATCGCTGGTGGCGTTAGGATTATCCACCAGCAAACATGGCGATTTGGATTATCCCCTCCAAAAAACACTGTCAGGTCAGTTTGAGCGCCTAAACTTGCTGTAAACCGGCCTGAACAAAGGATAGCAATGATGACCGATGCCGCAGAAAAAAAAGAGTACAGCTTTAATAAGAATTACCCGCGCGACCTGAGGGGCTACGCGGGCAACCCGCCTCATGCGGCCTGGCCCGGCGAGGCGCGCATCGCCGTGCAGTTTGTACTCAACTATGAAGAGGGCGCAGAAAGCAATGTGCTGCATGGCGATACTGCTTCCGAGCAGTTTCTTTCCGATATCATCGGCGCGGCGAGCTACCCGGAACGTCATATGTCGATGGACTCCCTCTATGAATACGGCTCCCGCGCAGGTTTCTGGCGCATTCATAATGAGTTTAAAAAGCGGAATTTGCCGCTGACGGTTTTTGGCGTGGCGATGGCGCTGGCGCGGCATCCGGAAGTGGTCGAGGCGATCAAAGAGGCCGATTATGACGTGGTCAGCCACGGCTGGCGCTGGATCCACTATCAGAATATGGACGCAAAAACCGAGCGGCAGCATATGCAGCAGGCCATCGACACGCTGCGCGACCTGTTCGGCAAAGCGCCGACCGGCTGGTACACCGGGCGCGACAGCCCGAATACGCGGCGGCTGGTGGTGGAGCAGGGCGGCTTTACCTACGACAGCGACTACTACGGCGACGATCTGCCCTTCTGGACGCAGGTGAGCTGTCAGGACGGCACGGTCAAGCCGCACCTGATTATTCCCTATTCGCTGGAAACCAACGACATGCGCTTCGCCACGCCGCAGGGATTCAACACCGCCGAGCAGTTCTATACCTATCTGAAGGACAGTTTCGACGTGCTGTACGAAGAAGGGGAAACCTCGCCGAAAATGCTCTCTGTGGGCATGCACTGCCGCCTGCTCGGCCGTCCGGGCCGTTTTAAAGCGCTTCAGCGCTTTCTCGACTACCTTGAGCAGCACGACGGCGTGTGGATCTGTACCCGTCAGCAGATTGCCGACCACTGGCTGACGGCGCATCCGGCGGAGGAGGTCAAAAACTCCGTCAGCTCATCACGCTGACCTGCGCCGCGACAATGCGCCAGCCAGCGGCAAACTTCACCCAGGTTTGCTGCTGGCGACCAATTTTGTCGCTGCCTTCACGGGTGAATTCGGTGCTGCATACCGCGTAGTCTTCGCCAAAGGTCACAATCACCGTATTCCGTAGCCGACGATCCAGCCCGACGGATGGGCGTGCGGCGCGAAATGCACTTATCGCCTCAATGCCGTAAAGGTTTTCTCCGGCGCCGAGCCGCACGGTGCGTTCGTCGTGCCAGAACAGCATGTCCAGCGTGGCGATATCGTTGGTTACCAGCGCCAGTTCATAACGGTAAAATGCGTCGCTGACCTCGGCCAGCACGGCGGGGCGATTGATGTCGCTATTCATAATGATACTCATAATGTTGCCGACAGGGCTTGCGCCACGCCGCGTTGCTCCAGCGCATACGCCGCGCGCAGGCAGGCCTGTTCATTGAAAGGGGCGGCGATGAGCTGCACACCGATGGGCAGCCCTGACGTTGTTAACGGAACCGTGGTGACCGGCAGGCCGAGAAATGAGATCGGCTGGGTCAGCATGCCCATGCTGGCGCGGATCGGCAAATCGGTCTGATTAATCTGCATGGTCTCCTCGCCAATCAGCGTTGCGCGACAGGGCGTTGCGGGCGCGATCAGCAGGTCGAACTGTCTGAAATGCGCCAGCACCTGCTGTTGAAAATAGCGGCGAAAACGCTGCGCCTGAACGTACCACGCCGCAGGGATCATCGCCCCGGCCAGCAAGCGCTCGCGCGACAACGGTTCCATGCGATCCGGCGCGTTGCGCAGCGCCGGAAGATAGTGATTGCCACCTTCCGATGCGGTGATCATAAAGGCCGCGCTGCGCGCCAGTTCCGCTTCCGGCAGCGTTATCTCATCCTGCGCGTTCAGCGCCTTTGCCACCGCCGCGACCGCGCCGCGCGCGGCATCGTCGCACCACGTCGTAAAATAACCGCCCAGCACGCCAACGCGCAGCCCTTCCGTACCTCGCATCAGCAACGGCGAGACGGGCTGAACCGCTGTGTCTGACTGGAAGCGGTCATCCGCATCATGTCCTTGCAGAGCGTCATAAACCCGCGTCAGATCGGCGGTACTGCGGGCGAACGGGCCAATATGGTCGAGGCTGGCAACAAACGGCTGAGTGCCGCTACGGGAAAGTCGTCCAAAGGTGGGCTTCAGGCCAAAAATGCCACACAGCGAAGCCGGCACGCGAATTGAACCGTTGGTATCGCTGCCGAGAGAAAAATGCACCAGTCCGGCGGCAACCGCCGCTGCCGAGCCGCCGGACGATCCACCGGCAATGCGGCGCAGATCGTGCGGATTGCGCGTGGCGCCGTAGTGGCTGTTTTCAGTGGTGAAACCGTAGGCATACGCATCCATATTCAGCATGCCGGTCAGCAGGCCGCCCGCCTCAGCGGCTTTCCGCACCGCCCAGCTATCGCGCACCGCCGCCGGGCGTTCACTGAACAATCGGGCGCCGGCCAGCGTGGTATAGCCCGCGACGTCAAACAGGTTTTTGACCGCATAAGGCACCGCCGCCAGCGGCGGCAACGGTTGCCCCGACTGACGCAGACCATCGATGCGCTGCGCTTCCGCCAGCAGTCGATCGCGGGTAATCGCTGTCCAGGCATTCATTTTCGGGTTATCGCGTTCAATGTTGCGCAGCGTCTGTCGGGCAATATCGACCGCGCTGAGTTCGCCTCGCCTGAGCGCCGTTTGTAACTGTTCAATTGACAGGTCGTTGAGCGTCATGGTTGATACACTCCGGCGACTTCAAGGCGATCGTCGAGCGGGAACGCCATCAGCGGTTCAGCCATGGCGGCGATGCGCGTGAACTGCACCAGCAGTTCAGCACGACGCGATGGGTCGAGCGGAACATCCATCAGACTCTCCATCTGCGCCAGCCAGGCGGCGAGTTCCTGTTGATTTTGTTTCATCGTTTTTTCTCCTGTCAAAAACCGGCGGCGCTGCCGTCGCTGCGGGGATCGCTGGCGCCTTCCAGCATGCCGCTGGCATGGCGCACGATGGCGCCCGCGTGCCCGACGGCTTCGCTAAAATCGGGCAGCTTTTCAAGCTGATGCCCCAGCGCGCTCAGCGCATCAAAAGTGCTTTGGGGAAAGCGGCCCTCAAGCTTGAGCGAATCAGACGATTCGCCCCAGGTACGGCCGAGCAGCCAGCGCGGCGCGGTAACGCATTGCTGAAGCGGCATGCCCTGCATCACGTAGCGCGTGAAGATCGCCGCCTGCGTCTGCGGCTGCCCGTCGCCGCCCATTGAGCCATAAACCAGCGTGCGGCCATCTTTCAGACGTGCTGCGGCCGGATTCAGCGTGTGGAAAGGCTGCTTGCCCGGTGCCAGCGCCAGCAGGTGGGTGGGATCAAGGCTGAAAGCGGCGCCGCGATTCTGCCAGACGATCCCGGTGCCGGGCAGCACCACGCCGCTGCCAAATTCGTGGTAGATACTCTGAATAAACGAAACGGCCAGCCCGTTTTTGTCGATGACGCCCATCCACACCGTGTCGCCCGGCCCTTTGCCTTCTGCGCCAGGCATGGCGCGCGCATCGTCGATCTGGCTGGCCATCATTGCCAGTCGCTGAGGATCCAGCAGTGACTGCGCCTCTTGCTGCATGTGCCGCCGATCGGTGATGTGGCGATCGCGCAGATCGAACGCCAGTCGGGTTGCCTCAACGATGCGGTGAAGGGTCTGCACCTCGCTGGCCTGTGCCATGTCCAGTTGGTTTGTGATGCCGAGGATGGCCAGTGAAACCACGCCCTGAGTTGGCGGCGGCGTATTAAAAATGTCGCCCATGTCGTGCCGGAGGCGCAGCGGCATGCGGCGCTTTACCTGATGCTGATGGAGATCCGTAAGGGTAATCGGCATGCCGAGGCGCGACATCTCTGCGGCCATCTTCTCTGCCAGCGCACCGCGATAGAAGCTGTCCAGGCCGTGGCGGGCGAGCTGGCTGAGCGTGTCGGCGAGGTCGGGCTGGATAAAGCGGCTGCCCGTGGGCGGCACGTCGCCGTCAGGCATGAACAGGTCAGTAAAACCGGGCAGGTCGGCCAGTTCGTGAACTTTGCTACGGGTTGCCGCCGCCTGCGAATCTGTTACCGGAAAACCTTCCCGCGCGTAACCCGTTGCGTCGGCTAACAGGCGTGAGAGCGGCAGTTTCCCGCTGCTGAGCGCAAGCGCCCCGGCCCAGCCGCTGACGGTGCCCGCCACGGTCAGCGCCGCTTTTGCCCCGCGATGCGGGATTTTTTCCGCGCCCTGATAAAAAGCGATATTCGCCAGCGAACCCGCCGCGCCGCTGGCGTCGAGAGCAATCGGATCGCCGTCGGGCGGTACGATCAGCCAGAAACCGTCGCCGCCCAGCCCGTTCATATGTGGGTAAACCACCGCGATGGTGGCGGCGGCGGCAACTATCGCCTCAATGGCATCGCCGCCTTCTCGCAGCACCGCCAGCGCGCTCTCGCTGGCAAGATGATGCGGCGTGACGGCCATGCCGGATGGGGCAGTTTTACTGTGGATCATGACGGCTTCTCATTAAGAAATGACATAACCCGTCAAGCAAGAGGTGTTCCAGGTTGCATAAAGCGTTGCGGAAAATAGTGCTTTTGTGCCGCGCCGTTTTGTTTATGCTGTCTGCACTGAAACGAAAGTATCAAAGGTTGAGCCATGAAGCCGCTTGATGAACGTCTGAAACATCACTATTCGCAGCTCTCCGGTCAGGAGCAGCGCATCGCGGATTTCATTTTCGATCACTACGACGACCTGATGGGCTACAACAGCGCCGAGCTGGCGCGTCTCAGCGGGGTATCGAAGGCCACCGTCAGCCGCCTGTTTAAGCGGTTGGGTTATGAAAAATATAAGGATATGCGCGACGAACTGCGAACCCTACGCCAGAGTGGAATGCCGCTGGCGGGCGACCGTGATGTGGTTCAGGGAAACACGCTGCTGGCGCGTCACTACAAACAGGAGATGGCAAACCTCACGCAGTGGGTGAATCAGATTGATGCAGACGCCTTCAACGACATTATCCAGCGCCTGGCCAGCAGCAAACGCCTGTTTATCATTGGCATGCGCAATGCCTGGCCGGTTGCGCTGCACCTTCGTCAGCAGCTTTTGCAGGTCAGAGGCGACATTCACCTGCTGCCGCAGCCGGGGCAAACGCTCTCCGAAGAGCTGGTGGCGATGAATGAAAACGATATGGCGGTAGTACTGGCCTTTCGCCGTCGCCCGCGAATTATCAAACCCCTTCTGCAACAGATGCAGCAACGTGGCATCCCCTCGCTGGTGATATGCGAGCCGCAGGCGCAGTCGGTACGCGCGCTGGCGCGCTGGGAACTTTGCGTCCCCCTGGATAGCGTTTCCGCTTTTGACAGCTACGCTGCTGCCAACAGTCTGGTAAACCTGTTATCGAACGCGCTGCTGCACGAATTACTGCAAACGGGGCGGCAGCGAATCCATCACATCGCCGACCTTTACGCTGCGCTGGACGAGCTGGAACAACGTTAGTTGGGCACCATTATAGTGCATTGCATTATTTTGACGCAGCGGCAGCGTACTTTTTTTACACGGCAGGGCAAAAGGGCTGAGATGGCTTAAACGCACTTAATTTCATGCAATTATGCTCAAATTCCTTGTTTTTCATTTTCTGTTTTGCCTCTGACATTCTGCTGATGGCGGGTTAATGACCCACCTCTTCTCTTGGCACATTAGTTGCAAAGTTAAAAATTAAGAATCTTTTGTTTCAATGCTACGCTACCGGGGAAGAGAGATGAAAAAACGATTACTGACCGTACTGGGCGCAATACTGATGCTGATGCAGGTGACACAGGCGATGGCCGATCAGCTACAGGAGATTGAAAAACGCGGCGTCATTCGTATCGCCATTCCGCAGGACTTCCCGCCGTTTGGATCGGTCGGCACCGATCTCCAGCCGCAGGGTTACGATATCGATATGGCAACCTATCTGGCAAAACAGATGAAACTTAAGTTGCAGCTGGTGCCGGTGAGCAGCGCCAATCGTGTGCCTTATCTGCAAACCGGTAAAGTTGACCTGGTGATTTCCAGCCTGGGGAAAAATGCCGAGCGTGAAAAAGTCATCGCCTTCAGTCGCGCCTACGCGCCATTCTTTTTAGGCGTATTTGGCCCCAAAGAGAGCGCGTTACCCGATGCAAAAGCGCTCAGCGGGAAATTAATCGGCGTCACCCGTGGCGCGGTGGAAGATATGGT
>NZ_JNVB01000083.1 GCF_000770305.1 Erwinia oleae | reverse complement strand
TCGTAACCTGAACCGGGGAGATCTCTATGAAAAAATCACGTTTCACTGACAGCCAGATCATGTCCATCCTGAAGCAAGCCGAGGCAGGAACGCCGGTGGCCGAACTGTGCCGCGAGCATGGCATGAGCAACGCCAGTTTCTATAAGTGGCGTTCACGCTTTGGCGGGATGGATGCTTCCATGATGACCCGCCTCAAAGAACTGGAAGAGGAAAACCGTCGCCTCAAAAAAATGTATGCTGAAGAGCGTCTCAAGGCCGAAATTATTCAGGAAGCCATGGCAAAAAAGTGGTGAAGCCATCGCGTCGAAAGCAGATGGCGCAAGAAGCCGTCAGGAGCCGAAACGTCAGCGTGCGTTTTGCCTGCCGGCTGTTTGTTGTCAGCGAAAGTTGCTATCGCTACCAGCCGCAACGAAATGAAGAAAATGACGTCATCGCCGACTGGCTGCTCCGTATCACTGACAGTCAGCGTAACTGGGGATTTGGCCTGTGTTTTCTGTATC
Source organism: Erwinia oleae (assembly GCF_000770305.1). Lineage (GTDB taxonomy): Bacteria > Pseudomonadota > Gammaproteobacteria > Enterobacterales > Enterobacteriaceae > Erwinia > Erwinia oleae. The sequence continues at coordinate 17,671 of NZ_JNVB01000083.1, read as the reverse complement.
TGCGTAACGTAAAAGGTTTCCAGTTTAACCATAAAAGGGTGTACCGGATTTATTGCGGGTTGTCGCTTAACATGCGGATCAAGCCGAAAAAACGACTGAAACGGGATAAACCTGAGCCACTGATGGTGCCTGAAAGTGGCAACGAATGCTGGTCGATGGATTTCATGCATGATCAGCTATCGGATGGACGTTCTGTTCGTTTACTGAATGTTATCGATGACTTTAATCGGGAAGCGCTGGCGATTGAGGTGGATTTTTCCCTGCCAGCGAGTCGGGTGGTCAGAACGCTGGAGCAGCTCATTGAATGGAAGGGAAAACCAGCAGCTATCCGGTGCGATAACGGGCCAGAATATACAGGCAGGATACTGATGTCATGGGCGGCCCGACAGAATATAACCCTGCGTTTTATTCAGCCCGGTAAACCTCAGCAGAACGCTTATATTGAGCGATATAATCGTACAGTACGCTATGACTGGCTAGGGCAGTACCTGTTTTCCTCGCTGGATGAATTACAGGACTATGCCACACGCTGGCAATGGTTTTATAATCACGAGCGTCCGAATATGGCATTGAATGGCTACACGCCGATGCAGCATATTCAACGCATGACCTGATTCTACTTATCACCTCCGTTAAAAATGGGAGGATTACCCTGTAGATGCTTTTAAAACATTATCATTCCTTCATGAAACTAACATCCTAATTTAACCTAGCTCACTCCAAACTTTCGCAATTGGCACAAAGCGGACATGCACTGAAAGAGCAGCTCACGTGCATGTATTAGCTTCTTCCATTGCCGCTTTTACTCTGAGAATAGTCTGCCGTGTAGTGCCGAATTCGCGGGCAATCGCGCTGATACTCCACCCTTCATTAAGGCGCAGGAACACAGCTTTCTTTTGTTCGTCATCCAAAGCTGGCGGGCGACCAAAACGTTTTCCAGATGCCTTAGCACGCGCGATACCAGCATGCGTACGCTCGATTAACAGATCCCGCTCAAATTCAGCGACCGCAGAAATTACCTGCATTGTCATTTTACCGGCTGGACTGGTGAGATCTACTCCGCCCAATGCCAAGCAATGCACCCGTATTTCTGACGCAGAAAGCAGCTCAACGGTTTGTCTAATATCCATGGCGTTGCGTCCCAGGCGATCCAACTTCGTTACGATTAAAACGTCACCGTTTTCCATTCGATCAAGCAAACGCATAAATCCAGGACGCTCAGCAGCCGCGACTGAACCACTGATGTATTCTTCAATCAATCGCTGGGGTCTGATGACAAACCCGGCCGCTTCGATCTCACGACGCTGGTTTTCAGTGTTCTGTTCGAGGGTCGACATCCTGCAGTAGGCAAAAACTCGTGACATGGTGTTATTTTGTGTACGAAATAGATGTACTTATTATAAAGCATGTACGAAATGTAAAACACTAACTTTCGGACATGCTACATAGATAGTGTATGAAACCGGTCGGTTTCGTACATCTTCTAATATATCTGTCCGAAAGTAAGTGAAATTCATTTCGTACAGGTGTTATAATTCGGACATCCATTTCGTACGGAAAGTTTCCTATGTCACGAGTTTTTGCCTACTGCCGGGTCTCCACTCTGGAGCAGACCACAGAAAACCAGCGTCGTGAAATTGAAGCGGCGGGTTTTGATGTTCGTGCTCAGCGATATATTGAGGAACATATTAGTGGTTCGGTTGCCGCAAGTGAGCGACCTGGATTTATCCGACTGCTTGACCGTATGGAAAGTGGCGATGTTCTGATAGTCACCAAGCTTGATCGCCTGGGCCGAAACGCGATGGATATCAGAAAAACGGTAGAACAACTGGCAGATTCCGATATTCGTGTCCACTGCTTAGCTTTGGGTGGAGTAGATCTCACCAGCCCCGCGGGGAAAATGACCATGCAGGTTATTTCTGCCGTGGCAGAATTTGAACGGGACCTACTGCTTGAACGCACACATTCAGGTATTGCGCGGGCAAAAGCGGCAGGGAAACGTTTTGGCCGTCCCTCTGCCCTGAACGAAGAACAAAAACAGGTCGTTATTGAGCGTATTAATTTAGGCTTAAGCATCAGCGCCATTGCCCGAGAGTTTAGTACTACCCGTCAAACCATACTTCGGGTAAAAGCCGGATCTAAACTGCCATAAGACTGGTCTCTATTTGACCAAGTTGTCAAAGGCGTTAGATTGATTTTACCTGTATTGAAAACAGATTTAGCTCGTTAATAATGCACTCAGGTTCTTCACTGAAAGGCATGTTGTTCAAATCTAAAACGCCATCATTTTTTTGAGGGTTATCTGCCTGTAAGTCCGTAAAGAGAGGTGTAAAATCCAGTTGTGCCTCCCCTCGCTCAGCGACCAGCTCAAACGTTTTATTTGTGGCTGCATCGTTACTCAACGCACTGACCAGAACCTGGGCGATTTGTTTTCTGGATATCACACCATCTTCCGGCGTTCCTGCATGGTGTCGATCCCCCTGGAGCATAACGATTCTGTGCTCATCATCATTGTTGTAGTCAAACCAGCCGGGCCTGACGATGGTATAGGGATGGCCACTCGCCCTGACCAGACGTTCGGCACGTCTTTTCCAGTCATGAACCTCAGTGCGTTGATTCCAGGTGCTGAGCCGTTCAGTCACGCCAATCGTGGTCATTAAGCCGATGCGTACAGACGTATCCCTGAATAGTCGTAAAATGTTACGTACACCACCGTAATCTATCGCTCTGGCCCCAATACGCCCCTGGCCATCGGAACCGAGAGTGAAGATGATGGCATCAATATCTTTCGGCAAATCGGTAAGTGTTTCAGGCATTGAAACATCGCCGTAAAAAACATCCGTTCCACGCGGAAGTAATTTTACTTTCCGTTTATTTCTGACCAGCGCCACGGGCTGATGGCCTATTTCGATAGTGGTATTCACGACATGAAGACCAATACTTCCGGTCGCGCCTGCAATGAGTATTTTCATGATAAACCCTCTGATAATTCAGACTTATTTTCTCTACAGTCAGAATATCAATTATCATTATTGTCAGTAATGGGGCTAAAATGATTGTGTCTATGAACACCCTTCATGAGTGCGCGTTGAAGGGAATGTCTCCATAAGGAAATCGCCGATGCTCAAAGAAAACTTCAACGAACTGCAAATCTTTCTTGTGGTAGCGAGGGAGCGAAGTTTTACCAAAGCAGCGGGTAAACTGGGGGTTTCTCAGTCTGCACTCAGCCACGCGATGAAGGCCCTGGAGGAACGGCTAAATATCCGACTTCTGACCCGCACTACCCGAAGCGTTGCCCCCACAGAAGCCGGTGAGAGAATTATCGCCTGCCTTGAACCCCGTATTGCCGATCTTGAGCAGGAGCTGGAATCGCTTGTTCAACTGAACGGCACTGCCTCCGGCAATATCCGTTTATCTGCCGGGGAGCATGCAGCGCGAAGTCTGGTATGGCCTAAGCTAAAGCCCTTTCTCAGGGAATACCCGGAAATTAATCTCGAACTGGTGGTTGATAACGGTTTTGTCGATATTGTTGAGGGGCGTTTTGATGCCGGGATCCGCCTGGGCGAAAGCGTAGATAAGGATATGATCGCGGTGAGGATTGGACCGGAAATGCGCATGGCAGTGGTGGGAGCACCGTCCTATTTTGCCGCTAACCCCGTACCAGAAACACCGCACGAGCTACAAACCCATCGGTGTATCAATATGCGCCTGCCGACTGCCGGTGGTCTTTACCACTGGGAGTTTGAGAAGAATGGGAAACCGTTACGGGTCAGAGTGGAAGGACAGGTAACGTTTAATCTGCAGGCGGAAAGGATTGATGCGGCTTTATCCGGTTTTGGCATCGCCTGTATACCTGAAGACAGGGTGCAGGATTATATAAAGTCAGGAGAGCTTATTCAGGTTCTGCAGGACTGGTGTCCGTCTTTCCCCGGATATTATCTTTACTACCCCAGCCGTAAGCAGCATCCGCCCGCTTTTGCGCTGATGATCGATGCCCTTCGCTACTCAGAATAACGGGTCCGCCAATCGCAGCGGACCCGTCGGGGCATTAACGGCCAGTGCGAGCCTGATGCTCAGGAGAGTAACGTTCGCCGACGACTTTAATCGTTTCAAGCGCCTGGGTTATCTGCCGTGAGTCATCCTGCGAAAGAATGATGTCGGCAGCCCCCAGGTTTTCTTCCAGCCGGTGTAGTTTGGTGGTACCAGGGATAGGAACAATCCACGGTTTTTGTGCCAGCAACCATGCCAGCGCAATTTGCGCAGACGTCACGCCTTTCTCTGCTGCCAGTTCACCCAGTAATGAGACCAGCTTTTCATTGGCTTCAATCGCCTGTTCGGCGAAACGCGGCACGGTGCTGCGGTAATCATCCTTGCCAAACGTTGTTCCTGGTTTAATCGCTCCCGTCAGGAAGCCTTTGCCTAATGGGCTGAAGGGCACAAAACCAATACCCAGCTCTTCCAGTAGCGGCAGGATTTCCTGCTCAGGCTCGCGCCACCACATGGAATATTCGCTTTGCAGCGCAGTGACCGGTTGTACGGCATGGGCACGACGAATGGTTTGCGCACCCGCTTCGGACAGACCGAAATGTTTAACTTTGCCTTCCGCGATCAGGTCTTTCACTGCACCCGCAACATCTTCAATGGGGACATCCGGGTCGACACGATGTTGATACAGCAGATCAATGACATCAGTCTTAAGGCGGCGTAATGATCCTTCCACAGCTTCACGGATATGCTCCGGACGGCTGTTTAAAATCTGCTGCTTATTGTCATCGCCAAAGGTAAAACCAAACTTGGTGGCAATGACCACACGGTCACGAAACGGTTTTAAGGCTTCACCGACAACCTCTTCATTAAGGAAGGGGCCATACAATTCAGCTGTATCGAAAAAAGTAACTCCACGTTCAACTGCTGTACGAATAAGTTCTATAGCCTGACGGGTATCTGTTGCAGGGCCGTAGGCATGGCTGAGCCCCATGCAACCGAGTCCCAGAGCGGACACTTCTAGCCCAGATTTACCTAAAAAGCGCTTTTGCATTGAATGAATACCTCTTTTATCGCGGCTTAAACATCAAGTTTGCGGCCAGTCAGCCATTCCACCATCGCCGGGTCTCGGTGTGAGAAGAAGGCACTGGTTGCGGTGTCGAGGGCAGCAATCTGCAGCATATCCTCAGAACTGAGTCTAAAATCGAGAATGTCGATGTTCTCTGCCATGCGCTCTTTCCGCACCGATTTCGCCAGTGAAACGATGCCCCGCTGGAAGATCCAGCGCAGTACCACCTGGCCCACACTTTTGCCGTACTTCTGACCAATTGCCGTTAATACGGGATGCTGGAACAGACCATTTTTACCTTCAGCAAACGGTGCCCAGGCTTCCGGCTGAATGCCACGGCTTTGATTCCATGGAACCGCATGCAACTGCTGGTTGAAGGGGTTAACTTCAATCTGGTTTACCGCAGGGGCCACTTTGTTGAAGGCGATAAGGTCGGCCAGTCGGTCAGGATGGAAGTTGCTGACGCCAATGGCGCGAATTTTGCCTGCCTGTTGCAGTTCTTCCATAGCACGCCAGGCTCCATGGACATCGCCGTAAGGCTGGTGAATCAGATACAGGTCAACGTAATCAAGTTGCAGCCGATTCAGGGAGCGTTCGAACTGTGCTTTAGCACCTTCGTAATTGGTATCCTGGAGCCAAAGTTTGGTCGTTACAAAGAGTTCGTTACGTGCGATACCAGTCTGTTTCAGTGCGTTCCCGACCTGGGTTTCATTCTGGTAGGACGCTGCGGTATCGATCAGGCGGTATCCTGTATCGATAGCGTCAATCACGGCTCTTTCGCATTCGGCGGCATCCGTCATCTGGAAGACACCAAAGCCCAGAAGGGGCATTTCTATACCGTTGTTCAGTTTTACAGTTTGCATGACGTTATCCTTCAGCTGTTGTGTAGGAAAAGCATAACGCAAAGTTATTTATTCTATTAGAGGGGGTAATTAACTAGGGTTTATTAGATGTATTCATTAATCTTTGGAGGGCTGACGCTCTGTTTTGTGAGCAAAGCAAACCGCCATATTCAACACTTTTTTTCGGCAGGATTAGGCCACTTTATTTTTTATAAAGATGATGTTTGTATTGAGCCTTCAATAATGAAGACTCAATACTGGCTCTTCCTATTGCAGGTCTTTTTCCTTCAGGAATTTACTCACCAAATCGGCAATCTGCACATTATTGAGGTCAGAGAACGGGAAGTGGGTATTCCCATTGATCCCCACTTCAGGCAGATGCGTCACAGTCACATCCCCGCCATGCTTGTTCACCACATCACGCCAGTCGCGAGCCATCGCCAGACGTACGCGCCAGCTGTCCTGCGCGGGCATGGCGACAGGTTTATCCGGTATGTTATCGCCGTAAATAATCAGAATCGGGATTTTGGTCAGAGCCATAAACTGCTCCATCGGAACAGGTTCACCCTTCAGCGTGTCGAACGCGCTTGGCATAGGGGCTGGGAGTTCTTTTTCCGGGAAGACAAAGCTGCTGCCAGGCTCGAAGGCGACAATGGCTTTGACCTTGTCGTTTTTCATCGCCGTGTACCAGCCTGGTCCGCCCCCCTGAGAGTGGGTGAAGAGGATAGCCGGGCCGGATTTATCCACCACTGCGGACATCGCATCAGAGATAACATTGATATCAAACGGCCCGGTGTTCGGGGTCATCTGACGGAAATACTGGTTCAACGCTTCTTTGTCGTGAGAGAACTGAACGTCTTTAAAATACTCTGGCCACACGCCAACTCGGAACTGGTTAAACCACATTTGTTCATCCGGTTTAGGCGTAACAGTACCTTCTACCGTTGTGCGCCCGGCGCTGCCCCGGCGTGGCTGATCGACAAGATAGGTTGAGAACCCACGACGCAGGAATATGTTCTGGAAACCTTCGCGACCATCCGGGGTGCTTTCCCAGGTACGGGAGAACTGACCTGCGCCGTGCAGCATGACAATAGGGTATTTATGCGGATTCTCGGGAATTTGGTAGAAAACAGACGCATGATCGCCATGGTAGGTTTGGCCAGCAGAGTCCAGCGGCTTTTTCGCGTCAAATGTTCCTGGTGCGGTGATGATAGTGCCGCCAGCAGAAAAGCTTCCTTGTTCCTGAATGACCAGCGGCTCGGCATAGACCGACTGAGCCACCAGGCCACCCGCCATTACGCAGATGGCCAGCGTTTTTAAGATTGTCTTCAAGATTACATCCTCTGTTATGTTTGCCGTTCAATCATATCTGAGTTGTCAGCGTTAATTATTTAGCACCCCTGATTGCCTTTATTTGGCAGACTCATGAATGCGGACGATTAACTGCGTATTGTCTCTAACCAACTGGTGACCGTTTCAGTGGTTCTTCGCTCCTGGTCGCATTCAATAACCAGCGGTTTTTCCCTACGCGCAGTTGGGGCGAGACGGGCAAGGATGTCGTCGCTGTCTCCATTACCGTAGCCACCGTGGGTAATGAAGGGGATGAGTAATTTGCCCGCAAGGTTGTGGCTGCTGAGAAATGTTTGCACTACAGGCGGCACGCTGGTCCCCCAGATCGGAAAGCCTAAATACAGGGTCTCGTAGCGTGAGATATCTGCGACGCTATTTTTTAATGCGGGTTTTACTCCCCGCTCACGCTCATTTTTCGCCTGTTCAACGGTCTGAAAATAGTCTTCTGGATAAGGCGTAGCCGGTTCGATTTCAAACAGATCGGTATTCAGGCTGCGGTGAATGACGCCCGCAATGACTCGTGTATTTCCGCTGCGGGAAAAGTACGCCACCAGAACACGGCTTTTACCCTGCACGTTTGTGGTTCCGGTCGCAGCTGATGCCAAAGAAATGTTCGCCAGCGTGAGCCCGGCAAGTGCGGTGATTAACATTCTGCGGTTGGGATCATGCTCCATAACCCACTCCTAATTGTTTGCGAGCGCCTGTTGCAGCGCCTTTTCAGCTCGCGTTGCTGCATCACTTTCGCCATGTTCACGCAGAACCTGTGCCAGCTGGCGCAGCTGCGCTGCCGTCAGGCCGACCCGCATGCTTGCTCGTGTATGCGATAGCAACTGGGCTTCAACGCCTGGTGTGGCCGCTAATGCGCCAACCGTTGCCAGCTCGCGGCTTTGCCAGTCGAAGTTATCGCGGGCGAAAATGTCGCCGAAAAGATGCGTTTGCAGGAACTGGTTAATCACTGGGGCAAAATCAAACAGCGGTCCCTGGACGGCAGCGCCTGAGATTTTTGTCTGGTTTGCGGTACCGACACGGCGAAGTTCATCTCCGACAGGGATCGGGGCAACCGGTTCTTTACCCTCAACGTCTTTGATACCACGTTGTTTACGTGCTTCGACGACCGTCATCAGTTCACTAAGCGCATTCAGGCTACGGGGGAAGCCCGTATAGGCATAAAGCTGGACGAGAATCTCTTTGGTTTCGTTTATCGTGAGCCCTGCGTCAAGACCCTGATTCAGCGCTGCATTCAGCTTATCCATCTGACTGCTGGCCATCGATGCCGCTATCAACGGGATGGACTGTTGGCTGGCTGACAGCGTATCTGAGACCGTTTGTTCGTGGTTCATTTCTGAGGCTCCTTTATTGACGGGCGCAGCAAGTGCCGCGAGACCAAAACCAAAGGTCAGCAGCACCGCTGCCGCTAATGCCTTAATGGGCGTGGTATTGTTCATCTGTCACTTTCTCCATCCAGTTAACGCTTTTGCCATCTACAATCCCGGTTATCGCCAGATGCGTCATCGCGCTGCCGGGTGCCGCCCCGTGCCAGTGTTTGATCCCCGCCGGGCAAGAGACAACGTCACCGGCGCGGATAACCTGCACCGGCTGGCCTTCTTGTTGGGTGAGCCCAACACCCGAGGTCACAATCAGCCGCTGACCTGCCGGATGCGTATGCCAGGCGGAACGAGCGCCGGGTTCAAAGGTGACATAAGCCCCAGAAACACGGATGTCGTTATCCGGTTTGAAGAGAGGATCAACCCTGACGCGACCGGTAAAGTTCTCGGCTGGCCCGAACACCGCATTCTGACTTCCTGCGGGGGCGATATGGACAGCAGGATTTTGCTCCGCAGCCCAGGATGAAAAGGTGAAGAAGGGCAGTAACAGCCCGAGGTAACGTAAATGTCCGATCATGCAAAGCGTCCTTATCAATGAAGAGGGGGATTGCCTGCGATGATTTTATCGAGGGGGTGATGACGTCAGGCTGACGCCCCCCTGACAATTCTGTCAGTTAACCCTGGTCCCGGCTCAGTGTCGGAGTGAGCATTACCCGCCGCTTTATCCGCTTGTATCGCAAAGGTGAGGCCAAATGTATTGATGCCACCTTCGCTACGGGCAAAGACATCTCCCCGGTGCATAATGGCGACGGCACGTACGATCGACAGGCCCAGCCCATGATGGGTATCACTCCTAGCCCGGGAGGTGTCAACGCGATAGAACCGCTCGAAAAGCCGGTGTAAGTGCTCTGGCGATATCGGTTCGCCAAGGTTTGAAACTTCAACACAGGCCTGATGACCGGTTTCGCTTAACCGTACCGTAACCGTGCTGTTGGAGGGGGAATGTCTTGCGCTATTTTCCAGTAAATTAGCCAGTGAGCGGTGGAACAGTCGCCGGTCGATGTGCGCGGTGACGTCGCCCTCAACATCCATAGAGAGCTGTTTTTCAGCAAAAGAGGGTTCAACATAATCCGCTGTTTTCAGGGTTTCTTCCCGCAGGGACACTTGGGTAAGCTGGGACGCATGCTCACCCGCATGGGCATGGGACAGGAACAGCATGTCGTTTACGATCGACGTCATACGTTCAAGCTCTTCCAGATTAGAACCCAGTAACTCTTCCAGTTCATCTTGTGAACGTCGGCGTGAGAGCCCCAGTTGTGTCTGACCAATCAGGTTAGTCAGCGGTGTACGGAGTTCATGCGCAACATCGGCATTAAAGCTTTCGAGCTGCCTCCAGGCGACCTCTTGCCGTTCCAGCACGCCATTAAAAGATGATGCTAACTGCTGTAATTCGTCAGGTAATGCTTCGGTATTCAGGCGCTGACCAGAGTCCCCGGGAGCGAGTTGCTGGGCCTGTTTACTGAGCGCCCCAACGGGACGAAGACCGATCCTTGATACGATGTATCCCAGCAAGGCGACAATCACGACGCCCAGTGCAGTAATGATCAGCAGTGTACGCGTGAACGCATCGAGCGTGCCCATGTACGGCGTGGAGTCGATGGCAACCACATAGCGCAGCTCAGGTCTTTCTCCGTTCGCGGGGATGGTTTTGACTAACAGAAACAGCGAGCATGCGCCTTCCGATGCACCGGGCACTTTATTAAAGCCCTCCTGCAAAGAAGACCACTGTACACCCACCGGTGGTGTTCCCCCCATGCTGAAGCGTGGGTTATCACTCACAATCCAGTAGCGAACGCGCTCACCTTCAGAATTGGTTAACACGGTGAATTTATTGGCAAGCAGTGACCAGCCGTCCGCCGAGGTTCGTGCGGTGATCCACGGACTCATCAATGATTCCCGGAACAGCAGTTCGTTATGCATCTGCTTTTGCAAAGAGTCATGTAAGGAGCTTCTGAGCAGGATGCCGATAACGGAGACAATCAGCAGCGCGGATAAGGCAAACATCAGCGCCAGGTGGACGGAGATGGAACGCTTAGGCATGCTTATCCCCTTCATTTATGCGGACCGGACTTCGAGGACATACCCCATGCCACGAACGGTATGCAGTAGTTTGATATCGAACGGGGCATCCACCTTGGCTCGAAGTCGTTTAATGGCGACTTCAACCACGTTGGCATCGCTGTCAAAATTCATGTCCCATATCTGCTCCGCAATCATCATTTTTGACAAAATCTCCCCCTGATGCCGGGCCAGAAGGCTTAACAGGGAAAACTCTTTTGCGGTCAGTTCCAGTCGCGTTCCGTCGCGAAATACCCGGCGAGCCAGTAAGTCGAGATGCAGGTCGTGAATTTGCAGCTGGGTGATGTCTGCGCCATCCGTAGCGCGGCGACGCACCAGCGCCTGAATACGCGCCACAAGTTCAATAAGGGAAAAGGGCTTGGGCAGATAATCATCCGCGCCAAGACGAAGTCCTTTAACGCGCTCGTCGACTGATCCCCGTGCAGAGAGCATCAGCACCGGCGTCTGTTTGGCTGCCCGCACACCCTCAAGTACCCGGTAGCCGTCCATCCCCGGCAACATCACGTCCAGTATTATCGCGTCGTAGTCGAACTCCAGCGCGTAATGAAGACCTTCAGCGCCATCCGCAGAGACATCGACCGTAAACCCGGACTCACTCAACGCACGGTTGAGATAGGTTGACGTTTTTTCTTCATCTTCGACTAACAACAGGCGCATAACGGGACATCCTCTTAACTTTTCAATGGTGCTTCAACATCGGAATACACCTGAACAGCATCCGGCAGACGTTGCCCCTGGATAGTGATGGCATCCAGTGAGCGGGTGAGCTCGGTCATCTCTATGGCTGTCAGCGACACGCCAGTAGCTGTTGTGTTTTGCAGCATATGGTCTTTATTGGTGGTGCCAGGGATGGGAACAATCCAGGGTTTACGCGCCAGGAGCCATGCCAGTGCAATCTGTCCCGGTGCGGCATTTTTTCGTATTGCCCAGGATTTCAGTAGTTCAACCAGCTGTAAGTTGTGTGGCAAGTTTTCAGGCGAGAAACGCGTTTCTGTCGCGCGGAAATCACCGGCAGCGAACCGGGTATTCTCATCAATCCAGCCCGTTAAAAATTGCACGCCGAGTGGGCTCCATGGCACGAACCCAATGCCCAGCTCTTCACACACCGGAAATACCTGCTTTTCAGGGCCACGCCAGAGCATGGAGTATTCACTTTGTACGGCGGTAACGGGTAATGCTGCATGAGCGCGTCTCAACGTGTTGATGCCCATTTCAGACAGACCCCAGTGCAGGACTTTCCCTTGATCCATTAAATCTTTCACCACACCGGCGACATCTTCGATCGGGATCTGTGGATCAACCCGGTGTTGATACAATAAGTCGATGCGATCGGTACGCAGGCGTTTGAGCATATTGTCGACGACCTGCCTGATATGCTCCGGCCTGCTGTTAAGGCCCGGCAGACGCTTCCCCGTCTGTTGGTCAATGTTCCAGCCAAACTTGGTGGCGATAACGATTTTGTCCCTGAACGGGGCGACGCCTTCCCCGAGAATTTTTTCGACTTCAAACGGGCCGTAGGCTTCAGCAGCGTCGAAGAACGTTACCCCTTCATCAAATGCCCGGTGGATAACATTGATCATCTCGGGACGCCAGGGAACGGAGGTGTCGTATTTGCGACTCATGTTCTGCACGCCCAGACCGACGGCAGAAACTTCCAGCTTCCCGAGTGTACGCTTGCCAGAAGCAGCATTGCGTTGGCTGGATTGTCTGGATGAATCGACCTGAGAGGATTGGCTCGCCGCTGATACGTGCGGAATCAGCGAGGCGGCGGCAATACCGGCCCCGGCGACTAATAACTTGCGCCGCTCTGGCATTGTTGGGGCATTCTGGCTTTTCATTGATCGCTCCGTTTCTCACAAAATTGAACATGAATCTCATTTAAGCGAGGCTATTCTGCCTTCGGATTGCCAACATAAAGCTGACGGTTACCTGACAGCGCTGTCAGAAACACCTACCTATCCCAGTCTGTTTCCTGACAAAAATGTTATTTCCCTGTCACGATGCTGACAGCCCTCTCCGCCTAATCTGAGCCTGCAAATTTGATTCCGCGAGCCTGTATAACCAGGCCGACACTCATCGGGAGAGACCATGAAATTCACGCTTATCAGTGCAATGCTACTCACGGCAATGGCTGGGGTGACCTCAGTCAATGCGGCTGATTACAAAAAAAATCCATTCACACTCGTCTATGACGGTGCCATCACCGAGAACGTCAAAGGCAAGGTCAACATTCATCCGGTGAAATACGATCTGCATGGCATCCAGATTGCTGCGAATGTCTATACCCCTGCTAACTACGATCCCGCCAAAAAATACCCTGCGGTGGTGGTTGCACATCCTAATGGTGGCGTAAAAGAGCAGGTCGCCGGGTTGTATGCCCAGCGTCTCGCCGAGCAGGGCTACATCACGATTACCGCCGACGCGGCTTATCAGGGCGCTAGCGGTGGGATGCCTCGCAGCGTGGATAAACCCGCTAATCGCATTGAGGATATCCATGGCATGGCTGACTACATCAGCCAGTATCCCGGTGTAGATACCGCCCGCCTTGGTCTGCTGGGTATTTGCGGAGGCGGCGGGTATTCACTTGTTGCGGCCGAAACTGACAAGCGGTTCAAATCGATAGCAACCATCAGCATGTTTAATTCAGGCCTTGTGCGCCGCAACGGTATGCAGGATTCACAGCTGGATACTATCCAGCAGCGTCTTCAGCAGGCTTCTGACGCGCGTGCTCAGGAAGCAGCCGGAGGAGAAGTGCTTTACTCCGGCGATGCCAACCTGACTGATGAACAGATTGCTAAATTACCTTTTGCCTTATATCGCCAGGGCTACGAGTACTACTGGAAAACCCATGCGCATCCGAACTCCACGTTTAAATACACCACCAGCAGTCTTCTGGATTTGATGAGCTTTGACGTAACGGACCATATAAATCTCATCAATAAACCGCTGCTGATGATTGCCGGTACAAAAGCGGATACGCTCTATATGACTGAAAATGCGTTCGCGAAAGCCACCGGTACGAAGGACAAAGAACTCTTCCTGATTGATGGCGCTACCCATATCGAGACGTATTGGGTGCCAAAATACGTTGACCAGGCAATGCAAAAGTTAGACGTCTTCTTCGATAAGAATATTTAGTTAGCCTCCGATGACGCCCCAGCCGCGCAGGCTGGGGTATGTCCATCAGCTGTAGCCATTTTCCGCTTGCGTGTTCACGCGATAGACCCAGATTAACGAAGTTGCGGTTAAAGATAATTACGCAGCTTGAATAGGCGCTATGAATGGAATTCATAGACCTAATCTGGAACCGGGAATGAAAAGGATGAGCCTAATGTGACAGGATGGATCTGGAGAGAGTGAATCATTCACTTCAAATTACTTTCAGGCGGAGAAGCAAATGAGTACGCAAGAGCCAACATTTAGTGAGGTAGTAAAAAACAGGTACTCGGCAAGAGCCTTTCTTCCATCTCCTATCCCCAGCGATATCCTCAAAGACATTTTGCTCGAAGCGCAATGCGCACCATCCAACTGCAATACACAACCCTGGTCCCTGCATATCGTTGCAGGAGATAAACTTCGTGAATTAAGCCACGCACTGACGGAAGATCTGAGGGCGGGGAACTACAGTCTTGATTTTACGTTTGATAAAGAAGCTTATCCCGAGCCATTCAGGCAACGGGCTTCGGAGCAGGGGCACTCGTACTATCAGGCACTGGGCGTTGCGCGGGGGGATAACTTAAGTCGCTCAGAAGTGGTCGAGCGTAATGTGAGATTTTTCGGCGCGCCTCATGTTGCTCTATTGTTCATTCCGGCTGTTGGAGACAACGTTCGTGTTGCCTCGGATGCGGGTATGTATGCGCAGACATTCCTGCTTTCTCTGGCAGCTCGCGGTTACGCAGGCGTTCCACAGGCAGTGCTGAGTTATTTTGCCCAAACGGTGCGTCGAATATTGAATGTTCCTGAGGGCTTCAGGCTGCTTTACGGTATTTCTTTTGGGATCCCAGATAAAACGCATCCCTCCCTGAGCTACAGGGAAGGGCGGGTATCTCTGGACGAAAGTGTCGTCTGGCATCAATAACGACGTTTTATTTTTTTAGCTGAACGGTCAGTGCCATCAGGGCGCTGGCTACTGTAAACAACGCAATTATCCAGCCCATCGTCCATGGCGTGCCATCACTGAACAGAGCGAGAAGCAGTGAAGAGACGATGCCACTGCCGTATTGTAACGCGCCCATTAGCGCCGACGCGGAGCCTGCTACATTAGGCACTGCATCAAGTGCGCAAGCCGTGGATGTTGCAGCGATGATGCCATTCATAGAGAAAAACACGAACACAGCGCCGACAATCACGGTAATTCCACCTACACCCAGGCCGGTCGTGACCGCCAGCACTATTGCGGCAATAGTGGCGATGAATACGGCATTCCTGAGCAACGCTTCCAGTGGGTAGCGGTGAACCAGGCGTCTGTTGACCATACTCACAGCCATTAATCCCACAATGTTTACTGCAAACAGCCAACCGTAATGCTGCGGGTCAACACCGAAGTACGTGATGTACACAAACGGGGAGCCCGTGATAAAGGCGTAGGCCGCGACGTAATAGAACGTCAGACACAGAGTAAACCGCATGTATTTGGCGTTGGTTAGCAAGGCATAGTAGTTTTGAAAGGCTCTGGTTACGGAGGCTTGAGAGCGTTTTTCAACAGGTAATGTCTCCGGTAACCAGAATAAAGACATCAGCATTAATGTTCCGATAATCGCCAGCAGCCAGAAAATGGCATGCCACGAGGTGACTTTAATCATTTGCCCGCCGATTAGGGGCCCGGCAATCGGCGCGATGGCCATAATGATCATCAGAGTTGAAAGCATTTGTGCTGCACGAGTACGACTAAACAAGTCACGGATCATTGCTCGAGCCAGCATCGGCCCGGTACAGGCACCTAACGCCTGAAAAACACGCCAGAAGACAATTTGCACGATATCCGTTGATAACGCGCAGCCCACCGAACCGATGATGAATAGACCTAAACCGATAAACAGCGGCAGTCGACGCCCATAACGATCGCTAATCGGCCCCCAAATCAGTTGTGCAACGCAAAAGCCGATAAGGAACCCTGTGATTGTCAGCTCTGCATCACCCTGTAAATCTTTCGCCATGACGGGCATAGCCGGAAGATAAATGTCGGTTGATAAAGAGGTAACAGCCATCAGGGCGCTGAGTATGAGCAGAAACGAGAGACCGGTTTTTTTAGCTGTAGCTGACTGTGTTTGTGCCTGTTGATTAAGCATGGGGATCCGTTGGACATGAAGAGATAAGGGGCATGTTAACGGGTTTGTTCATGCGGATAATCACAGGTGGGAGGATAGGGACTATGAATGACATTCATTAATATTGTGAATTGCGATGGTAGTGAAAGAATGTTTTGAACAGGCGCTTATCTTAGTGCCTTAAAGGGAGGTATCGTTTCCGTTTCAGGATCGATTTGTGTTTGCAGACAAGGGCATGAATCATCAGATCATAAAACAGCATCCCCCTTTCTAATATAAGCAAAATTTCGTCATAAAGTCGTCGGTTAGTCTTAGCGAATGGAAGGGACTTCCCCTGGATATGCACCTGATTAACTTTCGTGCAATCATGGGATAAATATTGACCCAGAGGGATTCGTTATGACCATCACTACTGTCGGTATCGATCTTGCTAAAAATGTGTTTGCAGTTCACTGCGTTGACCAAAATGGTAAAGCAGTTCTGGTTAAACCCAAGGAGTCACGTGCAGCACTTCCTGAACTCATCGCAGGTTTACCTCCCTGTGTAATTGGAATGGAAGCCTGCTCGGGTGCCCACTATTGGGCAAGATTATTCAGGCAGTATGGCCATGATGTCCGGTTGATGGCCCCAAAATTTGTCTCACCCTATCGCATGGCGGGTAAGACCGGGAAAAATGATGCAGCTGATGCAATAGCTATTTGTGAGGCTGTGCAGCGGCCGCATATGCGCTTTGTACCCGTCAAAGACGAAAGTCAGCAGGCAATGCAGTGCTTGCATCGGACAAGGCAGGGATTTATCCAGGAAAGAACGGCAACGTATAACCGTCTTCGGGGTCTGGTATCCGAATTTGGGATTATCGCCCCACAAAGCACTGATGCTCTACGTCATATTGTTTCTGACCAGAGGGAAACTCTGCCAGTACAGGTCAGGCTTTGCATTGATGATCTATTGGCTCATATAACTAATATTGAAGAAAAAATCGCCGAATATGACAGGGTATTATCTCGTGTGGCCAAAACAGACCATCGCAGCCAGCAGTTAATGGAACTGAAAGGTATTGGCCCCACAACAGCGAGCGCACTGGTCGCCAGTATTGGCAACGCACATGATTTTAAAAACGGGCGCCAACTGGCAGCCTGGCTGGGGTTAACGCCATCGCAATACAGCAGTGGTGGAAAATCAAAGCTTGGCAGAATAACGAAAGCCGGTGATTCATATCTGAGAACGCTGCTGGTACAGGGAGCTCGTTCTGTGATGATAGGGGCAGAGAATAGAACGGACTCGTTTAGCCGTTGGGTCTGCTCGTTGATTGGCAGGCGGGGATACTGGCGTGCTGTCGTTGCAATCGCTGCCAAGAATGCGAGGTTGTGCTGGGCATCATTACATTACGGCGATGACTTCAAACTGTATTCGGCAACATGAAAAATTTAACTGTGTAGTAACTGAACTGCAACTCGTTGATGGTAAAGGGTTAGACCCCCGTGAGAAGTATCTGCATATCCTACTGGATATCACTATCCGATTAGCGAAGGAGGATCTCACGAGCGTCTTTCATCAGGGTCCGAATCAATAGAGATTCAACGTGACCGTTTATAGTAGCGCAGTCTTATCCCTTGCCCTTCATTGATGAACAGACAGAAATTAAAAACCGGCGTTGACTGTTCGGGGAAGCCCTTATAGTTGACTGTTCGGGGA
>NZ_JNVB01000082.1 GCF_000770305.1 Erwinia oleae | reverse complement strand
CGTTGATAGGCCGGATGTGTAAGCGCAGCGATGCGTTGAGCTGACCGGTACTAATGACCCGAGAGGCTTAACCTTACAACGCCAGAAGCGTTCTGGTGGTAATGAGAGACGAAAAGAATTTTCAGCGGAGTTCCGGATAACAGAATTTGCCTGGCGGCTTTAGCGCGGTGGTCCCACCTGACCCCATGCCGAACTCAGAAGTGAAACGCCGTAGCGCCGATGGTAGTGTGGGGTCTCCCCATGTGAGAGTAGGGAACTGCCAGGCATCATACAGACGGAAAAGCCTCATGCGAAAGCATGAGGCTTTTTTCGTTTATGCATCGCCAAACGAGAAAAAACGAAACCCATTCACATTAATTATCCTGCCTGAATCTGTTACGATCGCTTCGCACACCCGGCTTATAATCCAACGAACTTCACATTTTCTGAAGTCTGAACATTAAAACAATTTATTCACATCCTGCTAATGCGGTTTACTGCTGCTTGCCGTTTCTTTCTTATCGCCAATTTCCAGCAAGGATCAAAATGGATAATCATAAATCTGGCATGCAATCGGAAGATCACGACGTCAGTACACGCCAGCGAATCTGGGCTATCGTGGGGGCATCATCAGGGAATCTGGTCGAATGGTTTGACTTCTACGTCTACTCTTTCTGTTCGCTCTACTTCGCCCACGTTTTCTTTCCTTCCGGCAACACCACAACCCAACTGCTGCAAACCGCAGGTGTATTCGCCGCAGGCTTTTTGATGAGGCCTATTGGCGGTTGGTTATTTGGCTATATTGGTGACAGGCACGGCCGTAAAAAGTCGATGCTCATTTCTGTGTGCATGATGTGTTTTGGTTCACTGGTGATAGCCTGCCTGCCGGGTTACGATGCCATTGGTATTTGGGCCCCCGCGCTTCTGCTGCTTGCACGCCTGTTTCAGGGACTGTCTGTTGGCGGCGAATATGGCACCAGCGCCACTTACATGAGCGAAGTCGCTATTGAAGGTAAGAAGGGCTTCTATGCTTCTTTTCAGTACGTTACGCTCATTGGCGGACAGTTAATGGCGCTGCTGACCGTGGTGGTGCTGCAACAGGTGCTGAGCGATGAGGCGCTGCGCGCGTGGGGATGGCGCATTCCGTTTGCTCTGGGTGCCGCACTGGCCATTGTTGCGCTCTATTTACGCCGATCGCTTAACGAGACGTCAGATCGTAAAACACGCGAACATGAAGACGCCGGCTCGCTGAAAGGTATCTGGAAAAACCGCCGCGCGTTCATCATGGTGCTGGGATTTACCGCGGGCGGCTCGCTGAGTTTTTATACCTTCACTACCTATATGCAGAAATACCTCGTTAATACTTCGGGAATGGACACGAAAACGGCCAGCGCAATAATGACCGCTGCGCTGTTTATTTTCATGCTAATCCAACCTGTCATCGGCAGTCTGTCAGATAAGATTGGGCGTCGCAGCTCTATGCTTATTTTCGGCGGGTTTGCAGCAATTTGTACTGTACCCGTATTGACGCTGTTGCAGAGCGTTACCAGCCCGTGGATCGCTTTTTTGCTGGTGATGCTTTCGCTGATAATCACCAGTTTTTACACCTCGATCAGCGGCATACTGAAAGCGGAGATGTTTCCGCCGGAGGTTCGTGCGCTGGGCGTTGGGCTTTCCTATGCTGTTGCGAACGCAATATTTGGCGGTTCAGCAGAATACGTGGCGCTGTCGCTTAAATCGGTAGGAAGTGAAACCAGCTTCTTCTGGTATGTGTCAGCCATGGGCGCGGTCGCATTTTTGGTTTCGTTGTTGTTACATCGGAAAGGAAAGGGCATTCAGCTCTGATTATTGCCCCAGGTTCCATAGCGTATAGCCGGTGGCAGCGCCGGCTAAATCCCAGCTAAAATCTTTCCAGCTCCAGCCGGTGCCGCCTTCACGGCTGTCATAAAGTTCTTTCATCGCGCCAGGGCCAAGAGAAAACATCACGCCGAAGCTGGCGCTGCGATGCTCGCGCCAGTTCTGATGTTCACCGTAGCTGCTGCCCGCAGCGGTCAAAAATGCGGAGGAGAGGAAGTGCTGAGCTTTGTCCTGACCGGTCCAGCTGTCCTGCGCCATATGGGTACAGCCGGTGCAGCACAGCGTCAACAGTAGCAGCAGCTTACGCATTGGCTCTCCTGAGGTTAAAGAATGCGGCTGATCAACCTGTCGATGCGGATACGGCGCAGGCGACGGATCAGTTTGCGCACCTTGAGGGGATAGTCGGCGATACTTTCCAAATCCCGGAAGTGCTGGACTATCGTAGTGTGTTGACGGATCAGATCCAATTCATGCGCACTCTGTTCCGTGAGCTGATGAAGGGGATCGTGGATCAGTACCGCATTCTCGAGATCCAACCGCCAGGCTCTGGGATTCAGGTTATTACCGGTAATCAGCATCCATTCGTCATCGACCCACACGCCCTTCAGGTGATAGCTGTTTTCACCGTCTTTCCACAGGCGAACCTGAAGCTGGCCGTTATTCACAAAATATTGTAAACGGCTGAGGAAGCGGCGCAGGTTAATTTCGTATAGATAAGGCAGCGCGCCGATCACCTTAAAGGGCTGATCCTGCGGAATATAAAAATCGTTGGCCGTTTTATCACCGACGATGATCTCAACCGTTCGTCCGCGACGCAACAGCCAGATAATATTCCGAACCAGAATGGCGGGCAGATTGAAATAGGGCGTACACAGGGTCAGCTTCTGCTCGGCGCAGGGCATCAGATGGTAGATGGTTTTATTCAACAGACTACGCCTGCCGAGGCCCACCAGCGGCGTTACCGCCAGTTGTTCATTGTTGGCGTCGCCAACAAATTCATAATCGAAGCCGCGAAGCTCCTGACGGAACTGACGAGTTTCGTTTTTGATTTCCGGGCTTTTCGGGCGCTCATGCTGATCCAGACGGTGAACGGCCTCTGCCTGGATCAAATTTTTATCGATCCAGTGCATCATGGTTTCCGCCAGCGAGACATTGCGGATCAGCTGGTAGCGATCGTAGCGGTATTTATCATGCTGATGCAGATAGACGTCGTTCAGACTGGCGCCGGTGTAGAACAGCGTATCGTCGATGATTGAGCCTTTAAGGTGTAGCACGCCCAGCGCTTCGCGCGTGTTCACCGGCACGCCATAAATTGGGATCGCGATATCAGCATGCCGATCTGCCATTTCGCAATACCAGTCGGCATTGGTTGCGCCGCGCGCCGCGCCAATGCGACCACGCTGCGCACGATGCCAGTCGACAAGAATGCGCACGTCCAGATCGGGTCGCAGCCGTTTCGCCTCATAAAGCGCGGAGAGAACGGCGCGTCCGGCGTCATCGTTTTCAAGATAGAGAGCGACAAGACAGATCCGGCGGGTGGCGGTAGTGATTTTTTCGAGGAGCGTTTTACGAAAATCGGCCGGAGAGTAAAGCGTGGTGTAGTCGGCAACCGACTGAGACAATTTTGGCAGTTGCGCAAGGTGCTGTTGGTGTTTATTACGTTTAAATTTTGACAACATCACAGTGCGTATCTTCTCTGTTTATAGAATGGCTTTTGCCATAAATTCATCACGTTGACTGGCAATAATACCATCAGTCAGGCCGAAGTGGGCCAGTTTTACGTTTCCAGACGTTATTCAGCCGGTGCGGAAAGCGGCAATGAAAGAGTGACGATGCCGTCTTCAAGCTGAACGTCAACCGCAAAACCAAGCTTGCGCGCCAGCGTAATCATTCCGCGGTTGCCGGGCATGGTAATACCATTGAGCTGGTTAAGGCCGTGCTGTCGGGTATAATCAATCATCTTCTCCAGCAGGCGTCGCCCCAGTCCCAGGCCTTTCAGATCTGAGCGAACCAGCACCGAAAACTCGGCATCGATGTTGTCCGCATCGGAAATTGCCCGCGTCACACCTATTATCTCATCCGCACCCTGAAACGGCCGAACCGCAACGAGCGCCATTTCACGATCGTAGTCGATCTGCGTCATGTTCGCCAAATCCTCATGCGTGAACTCGTTGATCTCACTGAAGTAGCGATAATAAAGGTCTTCCTTTGTCACCTGCGCGATAAACGCGCGCAGCAGCGGCTCATCTTCCGGCAATATTGGACGAAACAGGCAGCGTTCGCCGTTCTTCAGCGTAATCCGCTCCTCAAGCGCGTGTGGATAAGGGCGGATGGCCAGGCGGCTCTCAGCCTCTCCGCTGAACGCGGCCAGTTGCATATTGACGTCCAACAGAGAAAATTCGCTACCGGCGGCGAGAAGAGGATGGATATCAAGTCGGACGATTTGCGGGCAGTCAACGATCAGGTGGGATACCCGAACCAGCACTTCGCTGATACCCGTGACGTCGAGCGGCTGCTGCGCGCTGCGGCTGCGAATTTTTCCGCTCTTTAAGGCCTGAATCACCAGATAACGCGCCAGGGTCATATTCAGCGGCGGCAGCGCCACTACGGCTTGTCTGTCCGTCTGCCACTCAATGCCACCCTCACCCAGCAGGATAACCGGCCCAAATACCGGATCCTGCTCCACCAGCATGCGCAGCTCCTGCGCGCCCGCGCGGTTCGCCATGCTCTGAACCAGCAGGCCGTGCACGCGTGCCTGTGGCCACGTGAGCCTGACGCGATCGATAATCGCATCCGCCGCCTGCTGCACCTCACTGGCCGTCCGCAAAGAGAGCATCACGCCCTGAACGTCTGATTTGTGCGGAATGTCCGGCGAACGAAGCTTCAGCGCCACCGGGTAGCCTGTCTGACCGGCAATGTGCACGGCTTCAGCGCTGTCGCTGGCTATCCATGTGGGTAGCGTGTTTAAGCCATAGGCGCGCAGAATATCCTGCACCTCATGCGTATCCAGCCGGTTCGCGCCCTCATCCAGCGCCTGCTGGATCAGACGATGCGCATCGGTGGTATTGGCCGTCAGATTAACCGGCAGCGCAGGCGTTTCGCGCAGCTGTTTCTGATTGCGGCGATACTCAACCATATGCATGAACGCGGTTACCGCGCCTTCCGGCGTGCGGTAGGTAGGAATACCCGCGTCGCTGAACAGCCGTCGCGCCTCCTGCGACGAAAATTCACCGCACCAGTTGGTGAGCAACGTCATCTGTCGGGCGCGGGGATGCTGCGCAATCGTTTCAATAAGCTGTCGGGCCGTTTCCGTCGCGGGCGCCACCGCGCTGGGCGCGTGAATAATCAGCAGCGCGTCAATCTCCTGGCTGTCCATCAGGCGGCTCACCGTTTGCAGATAGCGTTCCACGGTGGCGTCGTCTTTCAGATCGAGTGGATTACCCGCATCGGCTGCCGCAGGCAGCAGAGTGGCGAGCATCTCATCGCTCAGCGTCGCCAGCTTGCCGTTACGCGCATCCAGTTGATCCAGCGCCAGCGCGGCAGGCGCGGCACCGTTGCTGACAATCATCAATCGCTCGCCCCGCAGCGGCCGCATATAGCTCAGCGTCTCTACGGCGGAGAAAAGTTCATGCGTATCGTGTACGCGAAGCAGGCCAGCGCGCTGTATTGCCGCATCCCATGCCGCATCCAGTCCCGCATGCGTTTTCAGCAGCCGTTGCGCCTGCGGGCTGCGGCCGCTTTTAATCACCAGAATGGGCTTGTTGCGCGCGGCGCTGCGTGCGGCGGAAACGAAACGGCGCGCGTCGCTCAGGTGTTCGAGGTAGAGCAGAATGGCGCTGGTTTTGCCGTCGCGCGCCAGAAAATCGAGAAGGTCGTCGACATCAATATCCAGACTGTCGCCCAGCGCGATAAACCAGGAGAAGCCGAGCTGCCGCTGCTGCGCCCAGTCCAGAATGGTATTGGAGACCGCCGCAGACTGAGAAATAAAAGCGAGCTTGCCGCGGGCGATCGGCACCGGCGAAAAGCTGGCGTTCAGCCCCTGCCAGGGCGCGAGCAGGCCAAGGCTGTTGGGGCCAAGCAGGCGGATTTGCCACGCGCTGGCGCACTTTTTCAGCGCATCAAGCTGGCTTTCAGGCGCGGAAAGAATAATGCAGGCTTTGCAGCCGCGTTCGCCCAGGGCGTTGAGCAGTTCGAGATTGCGATCGGCATGTGTACAGATCACCGCGAGATCGGGCGACAGCGGCAGGCTGGCGATATCGCGCCAGGCCAGTACGCCGCACACGGCTTTATATTTCGGCGTGACCGGGAGAATGGGGCCGCTGAAGCCGCCTGCCAGCAGGTTGCGCATCATCAGATAACCGGCGCGACCGGGACGTGTTGAGGCGCCGATGACCGCTATCGACGCTGGTTTTAACAACCCTTCTAACCCACGTTGGCTCATTTTCTTCTCCCAAAGAGATCCTTCAGGTCGATTCTAAACGCTTTTACAGAGGATAGTCGGGCATAGCACTTATATTTTTAAATCAGCCTGATAAGCAGGATGATACGGTTTGCCGGCCAGATAGCGGCGTCGAAAAAGATCGAAGTGATGAAATAGCGCGCTACCGGCGGCGTCATCGCCGGCCTGCATCAGCAGCTCTGCCGCTACCTCTGCCGTGCAGTGCTGGCCCTCGCCGTGCGCTTCGCGTAGCTGGTAGCGCGAGGGCGTGGTCAGCGTGAGCGACATGACTGGCAGAGCATCCAGCCACGGGCTTTTCCGGAACATCTTGCGCGCCTCGGTCCAGGTGCCGTCCAGCATGATAAACAGCGGCGGCTTGCCGCCCTGCGGCGGAGCGGTTTCGACACGGCGACCCGCATCGGCGTAGGACGCGGGAAAAACCACCATCGGCTGCACGTCCGGGTTTCTGACCGCGGCAAGCAGCGCGGGATCGGGTTCGGTACGCGACCAGCCGAACGCCTGCGTATCCGGCAAAATGTCGGCGATCAGACGGCCGGTATTGCTGGGTTTCATCGGTTCGGTATCAAACATCACCAGGCAGAACCTGCTGCGCGCCTGCTGCGGCTGAAGCATGGCGCACAGACAGTTTTTCTCCGGCAGCAGGCAGCGCTGACAGCGTAAAATGCGGTTGCCGCGCGCCAGAAAGGGGCGGGTGGCGCGGGCGAGGCGCTCGGCTCGCAGGCGGAGGACGGCGTTTTCAGTCATATAGTGTTATCGAAGGAAAACGCCATTCTAGCGGAAAGAGGGCAACGACAGCCAGCGGCGCTGGCTGTCAGGCAGCATTAAAGCGTTTCGTCGAGCCATGCGTTAAACGGCGCTTTGGGCATGGCGCCGCTCAGCATATCCACCATCTGGCCCTCTTTAAATAACATGATGGAAGGAATGCTTCGGATACGAAAGCGGTTGCTCAGCGCGGGTTCTGCCTCGGTATCCACTTTGATAAAGCGAACTTTGCCGCCGCGCTCGGCCGCCACTTCTTTATAGATTGGCGCGAAGTTAACGCAGGGGCCGCACCACGGCGCCCAGAAATCGATAACCACCGGCAGATCGTCCTGAAGATATTTGTCCAGCGTCGCGCTGGTGGCATTAATGACTTCGCCGGTAAACAGCGGGCTGCCACAGCGGCCGCATTTTGCGCCATCTTCTGCGCGTTCCTGCGGAAGGCGATTGGTTGCCTGGCATGATGCACAAACCGTATTCATTCTTCACCTCAAACCTGACATAACGTTGTCTCAAGTATGATTCTCAGGTTTCAGGACAACAAAGTGATTTGTTCGATAGGTATAATAGTCGCAAACTTGCAACGCGCTTTCGCTGAAGTTAATAGCTAAGCGCCGCTACATCAGGTAACCTGCGCGCGTCGCGCTCAGCCAGGTGGAGGAAAAATGAACGACGAATTTAAAGGTAAAAGCGGAAAAGTAAAAGTGATGTACGTCCGCAGCGATGATGAAAGCCCAAAACGCGGCCATAATCCTCGCACCGGTAAGGGTGGATCGCGTCAGGACAACGATCGTCGTCCGGCGCGTTTCACAGAAAGCAAACCGCGCGGCGGGCGCGATCGCGACGACGATTTTGCGGGCGGTTCGCCGTGGCGCACGGTATCCCGAGCCCCGGTCGGGAGTGATGAAAATAAACCCGATCACGGCGGCATCAGCGGTAAAAGCTTCATTGATCCGGCGCAGATCCGTCGTCAGCGCATGGAAGAAACGCGCGTTTATGGCGAAAATGCCTGTCAGGCGCTGTTCCAGAGCCGCCCGGAGTGCATTGTGCGTGCGTGGTTCATTCAGAGCGTCACGCCGCGTTTTCGCGAAGCACTGAAGTGGATGGCGGCCAACCGCAAGGCTTACCACGTTGTGGAAGAGGACGAGCTGGAAAAAGCGTCCGGTACGGAGCACCACGGCGGCGTCTGCTTCCTGATTAAAAAACGCATGGGAATGCCGGTGACAGACTGGCTGGCCAGAGCGGAGCAGAAAGACTGCGTGCTGGCGCTGGAAGACATCGGCAATCCGCACAACCTTGGCGGCATGATGCGCAGCTGCGCGCACTTTGGCATTAAAGGGCTGCTGGTGGACGATGCCGGGCAGCTGGAGTCGGGCGCGGCAGTGCGCACGGCAGAAGGCGGCGCGGAGCACGTACAGGCGATCGGCGGCGAAACCTTTGCCGGCGCACTGGATGAATTCCGCAAGGCGGGCTACACCATCGTGACCACCTCAAGCCACAAAGGCACGCCGTTGGCGCAGGCGGAACTGCCAGCGAAGATGGTGCTGGTGCTGGGGCAGGAGCGCGACGGCCTTTCTGAAAGCATCTGGCATCAGGGCGATATGAACGTGTCGATTGGCGGTACCGGCAACGTCGAGAGCCTGAATGTGTCGGTGGCTACCGGCATTCTGCTTGCGGAGTGGTGGCGTCAGAACGCATAACGTATAAACCCAGGCCTGTGCCAGTCAGTCAATGCTGACTGGCATTTTTTTTACCTTTCTCTTCCCTGCCATAAACACCTCGTTTTGTCGTTTCTGTCATGCCGAACTTCAGCTCACTGCCAGCCCGATGTCGAAGGTGGCAACAGGAAGAAGGCGTGACATGACGAACCATTGCACGCTGCATTTGCAAAAAAACATTGTTTTAACAAAATGGCATCGGAGATTTTGCAAATGACAACATATCTACAGCACTATATTAACGGCGACTTTGTCGCTCATTCTGAAGAAACCTGGATCGATGTCATCAACCCGGCAACGGAAGTGCTGCTGTCGCGTATCCCTCAGGGCACCGCGCAGGAGGCCAACCGGGCCATCAACGCCGCCGATGCAGCACAGCCGGCCTGGGAAGCGTTGCCTGCCGTAGAACGCGGTCGCTGGCTGCGTAAGCTCGCCAGCGCCATCCGCGAGCGTGTGGCCGATCTGACCAACGCTCTGGTGGCCGAAGGCGGTAAAACCCACGCGCTGGCGCATACCGAGGTGATGTTCACCGCAGACTATTTCGATTACATGGCCGAGTGGGCGCGGCGCTACGAAGGCGCTATCGTCAACAGCGACCGCGCCAATGAAAACATCTTTGTTTTCAAAAAGGCGATTGGCGTGACCACCGGCATTTTGCCGTGGAACTTTCCGTTTTTCCTGATTGCCCGTAAAGCCGCGCCTGCGCTGGTGACCGGCAACACAATCGTGATTAAACCGAGCGAGCTGACGCCAAACAATGCCGGGATCTTTGCTGAAATCGTGCATCAGGTCGGCTTGCCGAAAGGCGTGATGAATCTGGTCTATGGTTACGGGCCGGAAGTGGGGCAGGCGTTGGCATCCAACCCGAAAGTCGGTCTGGTCAGCCTGACCGGCAGCGTGGGCGCAGGTATTGCGACGATGACGGCGGCGGCAAAAAACGTAACAAAAGTCTCCCTGGAGTTAGGCGGTAAAGCGCCCGCGATTGTCATGGACGATGCCGATATCGACGTAGCGGTAAAGGCGATTGTCAGTTCGCGGGTGATCAATACCGGTCAGGTGTGCAACTGTGCCGAGCGCGTCTACGTGCAGGCGGGTATTTACGATCGGTTTATGACTGCGCTGATCGTCGCTTTCAAAGCGGTAAAATTTGGCGATCCGGCAGAGCAGGCGGAAATCGATATGGGGCCGCTGATCACCGCCGCCGCGCTGGCACGCGTTGAGGAGAAGGTTGCCACCGCCGTGGCACAGGGCGGCAGAGTGGTGCTCGGCGGTAAACGCGTTGGCACTAAAGGTTTCTTTTTTGAACCGACCATCATCACCGATGTGCGGCAGGATATGGAGATCGTGCGGGACGAGATTTTCGGACCGGTGCTGCCGGTGATGACCTTTACAACGCTGGATGAGGCGATCGCGCTGGCAAACGACTGCGAATATGGCCTGACCTCATCCCTCTATACGCGGGATCTCAACAACACCTTCATTGCGCTGCGCAAGCTGAAATTTGGCGAAACCTACGTCAACCGTGAGAACTTCGAAGCAATGCAGGGCTTTCACGCGGGCTGGCGCAAATCCGGCATCGGCGGTGCGGACGGGCGTCACGGGCTGGAGGAGTATCTCCAGACGCACATTGCTTACCTCCAGTTGCAGGATTAACCACCCATAAAAAATGCCAGTCAGGTTCGCTGACTGGCATCAGGGTACGTCAGTGCGCGCCGCCGCCACCGCCGCCGGAACTGAACGGCGGACGAGCAAACCAGATCAGCACCAGCAGCAAAATGAATATCCCGGCCGATACCCAGAAAATTTCGTTAGCGGAAATAATCAACCCCTGGTTAGTGATCTGCTGCGCTATCCATGAGGACGCCTGATCATGGCTCATCCCCATCCCTTCCAGCTTGCGGTACATCTCCTGTGAATTCACGTTGTAAGCATTCACTGACTCGCTAAGCTGGCTGTGGTGCATTGATTCCCGGTTCGACCACAGCGTGGTGGTGATCGAGGTGCCGATGGAGCCCGCCAGCGTTCGCGTAAAGTTCGACAGGCTTGAGGCCGCCGCCAGCCGTTCCGCCGGCAGACCGGAGAGGGTAATGGTGGTCAACGGCATAAAGAAGCAGGCCACGGCGAAGCCCTGAATAAACTGCGGCCACGCGGAGGCGCCGAAATCCATTCCCGGTTCAAAGGTGTAGGCGCGCCAGTAAAAGCAAATGGCGTACATGATAAAGCTGAAGGTCACCAGCTTGCGCATATCAAGGCGATGGGCGAAACGGCCAATAATCGGCGACAGAATAACCGGGATGATCCCGACCGGCGCCGAGGCCAGTCCGGCCCATGTGGCCGTGTAGCCATAAACCTCCTGTAACAACTGCGGCAACAGCACGATGGAGCCGAAGTAGAGCATGTACGCCAGGCTTATCGACAGACAACCGATGGTGAAGTTACGCGACTTAAACAGCGACAGATCGACGATCGGATGGTCGTCCGTCAGCTCCCAGATCAACAGTACCGCCAGGGCAATCACCGCCACAATGGTTAAGGTGATGATCTCCTGTGAGCTGAACCAGTCCAGTTCTTTGCCGCGATCGAGCATTACCTGCAAAGAGCCAATGCCCACCACCAGCAGCGTCAGCCCGACAATATCAATGGGACGCACCACCGTGGCAGTTTCGCGATTGCGCAGCGTCTGAAGCGTCAGCATCACCACCACGACGCCAATCGGCACGTTGATGAAGAAGATCCAGCCCCAGTGATAGTTATCACTGATCCAGCCGCCGAGGATCGGGCCGCAGATAGGCGCAACGATTACCGTCATCGCCCACAATGAGAGCGCGATGCTGCGTTTGGCGGGCGGATAGTTACTGAGCAGCAGGCTTTGCGACAGCGGGATCAGCGGCCCGGCCACCACGCCCTGGATAACGCGAAAGAAGATCAGCATGGAAAGGCTTTCTGACATGCCGCACAGCCAGGAAGCCACGGCGAACGCCGCCGTGGCCCAGACGAAGAGCTTCACTTCACCGACGCGCTTCGCCAGCCAGCCGGTAATCGGAATCGAAATGGCGTTCGCCACGCCAAACGAGGTGATAACCCAGGTGCCCTGCGAGTTCGAGGCGCCAAGGTTACCGGCAATCGTCGGTATCGCCACGTTGGCGATGGTTGAGTCAAGCACCTGCATAAAGGTGGCCAGCGACAGCGCGATGGTCATCAGAACCAGCGGCATGCCTTCAAGCGGTTTTTGCGCCATAACAGCCTCCCGCTTTCTCAGTTCGCATTGGCGCGAATGATCTCAGCAATCATCTGGTTGGCCGGTGCCAGATCCAGCGCCAGCGCATCGCTTTGATAAGCGGGCGTCTGGCGAGCGCTGGTAGCCAACACCGCACCGTCCGCGTTGCTGGTATCCACTGTTACCAGGGTGGAAAGACCAATGCGCAGCGGATGCTTTTCCACTTCCTGCGGATCGAGTTCGATACGCACCGGCAGGCGCTGAACAACCTTAATCCAGTTGCCGGTGGCGTTCTGTGCGGGCAGCAGCGAGAAGGCGCTGCCGGTGCCCATATCCAGGCCGACCACCTTGCCGTGATAGGTCACATCGTCGCCGTAGATATCGCTGACCACGGTCGCGGTCTGGCCGATTCGCACGCCCGCCAGTTGGGTTTCCTTGAAGTTGGCGTCCACCCACAGGTTGTTGGCGGGCACAATCGCCATCAGCGGCGTAGTGGAGGTGATCTGCGAGCCAACCTGCACGCTGCGGCGCGAAACGAAGCCGTCAATCGGGCTGACCACTTCGGTGCGCTTCAGCGCCAGCCAGGCGTCGCGCAGTTCTGCGGCACTCTGTTTTACCGCAGGCTGGTTTTCCAGCGAGGTATTCAGAACCATTGCCTGATTGGCGTTGTACTGCTGCATAGCCACGTCAAGCTGGGCCTTCGCGGTCGCAACGGCATTGCGCGCATGTTGCAGGTCTTCACGGCCAATCAAATTGGCGGCGCCCAACGGCTCACGGCGTTTCAGGTCAGCCTGCGCCTGTTCAAGCGCCGTTTTTTGCAGTTCGATGGTGGCCTGATACTGCCTGCCGTTGATGATCATCTGATGCGTCTGACGCACGCTGGTGGCGAGTGCGGTCTGCGCCTTTTCAAACGCCTGTTCGGCATCCGTTTTATCCAGCGTCAGCAGCACCTGACCCTTTTTGACATAGTCGGTATTGTCGAACCAGACCTTGTTCACGCTACCGGAAACCTGCGCCATGATCTGCGCCTGATTTCCCGCCACGTAGGCATCATCGGTCTCCTGATAATGACGCAGCACCAGGAACCAGTAAATCAGCCAGGCGACGCCAATGACAATCAACACCGCAGCCAGCAGAAGCAACGCACCTTTACGTTTTTTCTTTTTATTGGCCGGCTGTTGCGGGTTCTGCGTCTCCGCATTTGCACTCATGGTTTTCTCCACGTTTTAATCTGCTATCACGGGCCTGCCTGGTTTGTCAGGCCCGAAGTCAAAAATGCCAGCGCACTGGCGCTGGCATGGGTCGAAAATGGGTGCACTAAAATAGCGATATCTGGCGTCGCGGTTGTCGCACAATATGCTATTGCTTCAAATTCTGGCGAGAGAGTGAAGAAATCACCTGCTCTTCATCCATTTTATCCAGTCGGGTCAGTAGTTTACGCGTAATCTCTTCAAGCTGTGTTTTTTCAGCAGCGGAGAGAGAAGACCACAGAAGTTGCAGGCTCTGATGCTGAGGCGGCAAAAGCTGTCGAAGAAACTCTTTACCCTTTTCGGTCAGATGCAGGTGCAGGCAACGGCGATCGTTATCGCTTTCGCGACGCTCGATCCAACCACGCTTTTCCAGCTCATCGGCGATACGGGTGGCGTTGGTGCGTGACGAACCGAGCGCGGAACTCAGCTCCGAAGGCTGAATACTGTGATCTTCCTGTGCATCCAGCGTGATCAGCGCCATAAACAGCGTCTCGTTAATCCCCTGAGCTTTCAGCATTTTATTGCGATTTTCCAGCAGTTTACTCTGCATATGCATACAGAGACGCGTCAGTAAGATCTCCTGCAAAGGAAAATCTTTGTGACGGTTAGCGCGAAAATGTAGCATCTGTTCAATGGGAGTAAACGAACTTTCCATTTGGTAAAACCTCACAATTTGCAACGAGTAATATAATGACGGCGGCGGGCGGTGACGCCGTCAATCGTGTCCAGGTTGCTCCTTCACCTGGAAGGTGAACAGCATCGTAAAGTCGATGCGGGTGCTATCAATGGAAAATTTGATAAGCCAAAATGTTGGTCAGATTTCATAAATGTTGCGCGTCTGGCGCGAAGGCTGTTTTCCCGTCTTATAATTACGCGCGAAAATATGATCCTGATCATAACCACAGCCTTACCTTATCAAAGTGTCCATCCGCTTAACAGGTCGATAAGGCAGAAATTTCTGATATTTACTATATGCGGCCTAATAATTCACCGCTTCATGATGTGCGCCGCGCCACCATTGTAATAAATTCAACACGTTTAAAATAACGCCCGCCGCGCAGACGCCCGTCCAGCCCGCGAAATGGTAAGCGCTGGCGGAGATCAACGAGCCTGCCGCGCCGCCGATGAAATAGCTGGTCATATAGCCTGCGGTAAGCCGGTTGCGCGCTTCAGGCATCTCGCGATAGATGACGCTTTGGTTGGTGATATGCACGCCCTGTACCGCCAGATCCAGCAGGATAATGCCCACGATCAATGCGATCAGCGAATGGCCGCCCAGTGCGGTGAACAGCCACGAAAGCAGCATGATCAGCAGCCCGACGGTTGTGGTGAGCTTCGCTTTGCCGCTGTCCGCCAGTGAACCGGCCTGACGTGCGGCCAGCGCGCCCGCAGCGCCAACCAGGCCCAGCAGACCGATGGCGCCTTCGGAATAGTGATAAGGCTCAGCGGCCAGCAGAAAGGCCATTGATGTCCACAGTATGCTGAAGTTAGCGAAGGCCAGGCAGCCGGTCAGCGCCCGTGTTCTTAGCAGCGGTGAGGAGATAAACAGCGTAAAAATGGAACCCAGAAGCTGGCCGTAGTTGAGGGCGACCGCCTGCTTATAACGGGGCAAATAGCGCCAGAGCGCCAGTGCCATTAATGCCATCAGCGCGCTGGCGACCCAGTAAACAGTGCGCCAGCCGCCGAGTTGCGCCAGTCCGCCCGCAACGGTGCGTGCCAGCAGGATGCCGAGCAGCAGTCCGCTCATCACCGTGCCGACCACTTTGCCACGTTTCGCTGGCTCGGCCAGCGTCGCGGCAAGCGGCACCAGAATCTGCGCCACCACGGAAAACAGACCGGTCAGCGCAGTACCAAGCAGCATCAGCGGCAGCGTGGGCGAGAGGGCGGTGATCACCATACCGCCTGCCGCCAGCAGGGTCATCACCACGATCAGCCCCCGGCGCTCCAGCATATCGCCCAGTGGCACCAGCAACAGCAGCCCGGCGGCGTAACCGAGCTGCGCGGTGGTCACGATAAATCCTGCCTGATTGACGGAGAGATCAAAGGTACGTGCAACGGTTGCCAGTAGCGGCTGGACATAGTAGTTACAGGCGACGGCGAGGCCGGTTGCCAGCGACATCAGGGCAACCAGAGCGGGATTTAGTCCGGGCTGAACAGGTTTCATCGTACTCAACAGGGTCAGGAAATAGCAATAAGGTGAATAATAACCTAAAAAACTATTTCATTCATAAGATAATTTCCCGGGGCTGCCATAAAAAAAGCGGCCCGCAGGCCGCCTCAGATCAGCAGGGCGTGAATTATTTTGCCGCCGCCATCGCGTCTTTTATCCAGCCGTCAAATTCTGCCTGGTGCGCTTTGATCCAGCCATCAACGTGCGCATTGATGGCGTCTTCTGAAGACTGCCCCTGATGCATACGGGAATTCTGCGCGTTGATATCTGCAATCGGTAGCTTCATCTCAGAGAACAGCTTCGCCGCCGCCGGGTTTTTCTCCGTCCATGCCTTATTGGCAACAATGTGCATAGAGTTAACCGGGAAGCCATAGTTGGCGCCGTTAGGCAGTTTGGTTTCCACATTTTTCTGCTCGCCAGGCATGGAGGTGAACGGCACCTGTAACCAGACAACATCACGGCCCGGCACCAGTACATCGCTCACCCAGTACGGCGTCCAGGTGTAATAGAGCACCGGTTTTCCCGCTTTAAAGCGGCTGATGGTGTCGGCCATCATCGCTGCGTAGTTGCCCTGATTGTGCTCAACGGTGTTGCTCAGTTCAAAGGCTTTGATCTGATGGTTGATCACTGCTTCACAGCCCCAGCCAGGCGTACAGCCAGTCATGTCCGCTTTGCCGTCGCCGTTGCTGTCAAACAGCTTCGCGAGCCTGGGATCTTTAAGCTGATCGATGCGAGTGATGTGGTATTTCTCTGCGGTTTTCTTGTCGATCAGATAACCCTGCGCGGCGCCCTGCACGTAAGTGCCTGCCCGGTAGAATTTCGCGTCGCCGCCTGCGGCTTTATACATATCGTCATGCAG
The DNA here is from genome assembly GCF_000770305.1 of Erwinia oleae. Taxonomy (GTDB): domain Bacteria; phylum Pseudomonadota; class Gammaproteobacteria; order Enterobacterales; family Enterobacteriaceae; genus Erwinia; species Erwinia oleae. The sequence continues at coordinate 4,284 of NZ_JNVB01000082.1, read as the reverse complement.
CGGCTTCCAGTTGGTGGCAATGAAGGTGGCGTCGCCCGCAGCGATAGTGGTGTAGCCTACGTTGTAATCGACTTCATTGGTCTGCTCAACGGTGTAACCAAGTTTTTCCAGCGCGCGGCTCACTAACAGCGTCTGGAAAGTCTCTTCGGAAATGGTGCTCTGCACCGGTTTTACGGTAACGCCTTTGCCGGGCAGATCGGCGGCGGAAACCTGGGTGGCGGCCAGCGCGGTTAACGTGGCGGCGAGAAGTATTGTCTTACGCATAGTGAGTCCTTATTAATGTTTCGTCACTGGCGGCGTGCGGGCACGCCGCCGATAAGAGAGGAATTATTTGATGAAGGGCCGGGTCAGCAGCCCCAGAGGGCCACTCGCATACCAGCGGCGCGGGCCACGGGTGCGGCTGTCGCGTCCAACCGACTGCGTCAGGCGGTCAAGAATAATCGCCAGGATCACGATCCCAACTCCGCCAACGGTCGCCAGACCCATATCCAGCCGGCCAATACCGCGCAGAACCATCTGACCCAGACCGCCCACGGCGATCATTGAGGCGATCACCACCATCGACAGCGCGAGCATCAGCGTCTGGTTCACGCCCGCCATAATGGTTGGCATGGCCAGCGGCAGCTGCACTTTAAACAGCATCTGGCGCGGACTGGCGCCGAAAGATTCCGCCGCCTCAATCAGGTCCGCCGGCACCTGGCGGATGCCAAGGATGGTCAGACGGATAATCGGCGGCAGGGCAAAGATTATCGTCACCACCACGCCCGGTACGTTTCCGATACCAAACAGCATCACAATCGGCACCAGGTAGACAAAGGCCGGCGTGGTCTGCATCGCATCCAGTAGCGGTCGAATAAACTTCGCCGCCCGCTCGCTGCGCGCCAGCCAGATGCCCATCGGCAACCCGATAATTACGCAGAACAGCAGTGCGGTCAGCACCAGCGCCAGCGTGACCATCGCCTGCGACCAGGCGCCAATCGCGCCAATCAGGATCAGCGACACCAGCGTCGCAACGCCCATGCTGAAGCTGGAGAGCTGCCAGGCAATCAGCGCGAACAGTACAATCGCCACCGGCGCAGGCATGCCGGTGAGGAAATGCTGGAAGGCGCTGAGGATGTAGTCGATCGGCACGCGAATGCCCTGAAACACCGGGCGAAAATGCGTAACGATCCAGTCAATGCCGGTGGTGACCCAACTGTCGAGCGGGATCAGCGTTTTGTGAAACGGATCGAGAATATTGAAATGTTCAGCCTGCGGCGCGGGCGCGCTGCTCAGCCAGTCGCCGCTCGCTGCCGCGTCGTGTGCACCGCCTGGCGAGCCCCACGCATCGCCTCCGCCGCCTGCTGCATCAGCGGGCGCGGACGATGCGCCGTCGGCGGGCGCGGTGGCCCAGGGATCGCTGCTCGCCGCATTTTGCGAGGCATCGGCGGCGGGTGCTGCCTGTGTTGTGTCAGGCTGCGCGGAGGCCGCAGCCCATGGATCGGTTGATTGCTTAGTCATTGTTTGCTCCCTCGCGGTCCAGCGCCCTTAATAACATGCCCTTAGAGATGATGCCGATGTACTGGTTGTCTTCGCCAACCACCGGTACCGCGCAGGGCGCCCCGGCAACGTGCGACAGCAGATCGTTCAGCGAGGTATCGCCAGGTACGGCGACGGGCGCGGAGAGCAGCGCCCCTTCCAGACCTTCGCCCGCGGCCAGCGCGGCCTTCAGCGAATCGGTTGACACCACTCCGATAAACTTCTGTTTTTCGAGCACGTAACCATATTCGCGGTCTTCATCCTGAAGCAGCTTGATGGCCGAACGCGGGCCGAAACCCGGCGCCTTACGCATCAACGAGCCAGCGCTACGACGGGCAATATCCTTCGCGCTGAACACGTGGCTGATATCCACGCCGCGAAAGAAGGTGCGCACATAATCATTGGCAGGATTATTCAGGATCTCATCCGGCGTGCCGACCTGGATGACCTCACCGCCCTGCATAATGGCGATACGGTCGCCGATGCGCATGGCTTCATCCAGATCGTGTGAAATAAAGACGATAGTACGCTGATGACGCGACTGGAGTTTAACCAGTTCATCCTGCATTTCAGTGCGGATTAAGGGATCGAGCGCCGAGAAGGCTTCATCCATCAATAATATATCGGGGTTGATGGCCAGGGCGCGCGCTAATCCTACACGCTGGCGCATGCCGCCCGATAATTCATCCGGATAGGCATGAGAATAATTATCCAGCCCCACCTGGCGCAGCGCGTCAATGGCTTTTTCCTGACGTTCTTCCAGTGGTACACCGGCTAATTCCATGCCGAAGGCGGTATTATTTAAGACCGTCATGTGAGGCATCAGTGCAAATGACTGGAATACCATGCTGATCTTATTTCGCCGAACCTGACGCAGCTCGCTTTCAGATATTTTCGCGATATCGACGCCGTCAATAATGACCTGGCCGCGGGTGGGTTCTATCAGACGATTGAGAAGGCGAACCATGGTGGACTTGCCGGAACCGGACAGCCCCATGATCACAAATATCTCGCCTTCTTCAATGGCCAGACTGGCATCTTTTACCCCAAGAGAAAGTCCTGTTTTCTCAAGAAGCGCCTCTTTACTTATTCCTTTATCAATATATTTAAAAGCGCGGTCGGGATTTTCTCCAAAAACTTTATATAAATTTTTTACTTCAAGTTTAATGGCCATGCATTAATTAGTTTCCTGGTTGTTTGAATATCTTATATTTTTCAATAGCCCTGACTGAATATTAGCGGCCTATACCCTAGCACACTCAGATTCTGAGACAACCCTTATGGAAATTTCTTAAAGTAGTATTTGAGATGAGTATCCCGAAAAAGTCAGGGCGGGTAAGGGATTACGGCGGATTTGAGGCAACGAAAAAAAAAGAATATTTCGGCGAGGAAAAGCCGTCAACGCGGTGAATTCCTGACAACAGGAGAGAAAATATGCGAGTAATAAGCAGGCGGACAGCGCCATTTATTTTCACAACAGCCAGCGGAACAACGTGTTATTATTCCCTGCGAAACGGATAAAGGCGACTGATGTTTTCAGCCGCCTGCGGAAGGGTTAAAAGTTCCAGTCTTCGTCTTCCGTATCGACGGCTTTCCCCATGACATAAGACGAGCCTGAGCCAGAGAAAAAGTCGTGGTTTTCATCGGCGCCGGGCGATAACGCAGCGAGGATGGCAGGATTGACGTCGGCAATCTCAGTCGGGAAAAGCGCCTCGTACCCCAGATTCATCAGGGCTTTATTGGCGTTGTAATGCAGAAACTTTTTGACCTCTTCCGCCCAGCCCAACTCACCGTATAGCGCATCGGTGTACTCGACCTCGTTTTCATACAGCGCCAGCAGCAGTTCTGTTGCAAACTGCTGTAGCTCTTCCTTGCGTTCGGGTGGTTCTTTCTCCAGCGCTTTCTGATACTTATAGCCAATGTAGTAACCATGCACCGCCTCGTCTTTGATAATCAGACGGATCAGGTCGGCGGTGTTGGTCAACTTGCCACGGCTGGACCAGTACATGGGCAGGTAAAAGCCTGAATAAAAAAGGAAAGACTCCAGGAAAACGCTGGCGATTTTCTTCTTCAGCGCATCGTCGTGGTGATAATGCGCAAGAATAATGTCCGCCTTGCGCTGAAGCGGCGGGTTCGCTTCGCTCCAGGCATAGGCGGCATCCACATCGGTGGTATGGCACAGGGTGGAAAAGATGGAGCTGTACGAGCGCGCGTGTACCGCTTCCATAAAGCTGACATTGGACATCACCGCTTCTTCATGCGGCGTCAGCGCATCCGCCATCAGCGCCGGTGCGCCGACGGTATTCTGAATGGTATCCAGCAGCGTCAGGCCGGTAAAAACGCGAATGGTAAGCTGTTGTTCTTCGCCGCTCAGGCTGTTCCATGAGGGAATATCATTGGAAAGCGGCACTTTTTCCGGCAGCCAGAAATTGGCCGTCAGGCGGTTCCAGACTTCCAGATCCTTTTCGTCCTGAATCTGGTTCCAGTTTATGGCGTGGACGCGTTGTAAAGTCATGGTATTTTTTGGCCTTTTATCATGTCAGAGCGAGCAGGAGACGCAGCCTTCGACTTCGGTTCCTGACAGCGCCATCTGGCGCAGGCGAATGTAATAGAGCGTTTTGATGCCTTTCTTCCAGGCGTAGATCTGCGCCCGGTTGATATCGCGCGTGGTGGCGGTATCACGGAAAAACAGCGTCAGCGACAGTCCCTGATCGACATGGCGGGTCGCTTCTGCGTAGGTATCGATAATCGCTTCCGGCCCGATAT
>NZ_JNVB01000081.1 GCF_000770305.1 Erwinia oleae | reverse complement strand
GTATTGACGGGGATGTGTTATTCAGTTGGCGGTGTGATGCGCCAGGGTAGCAGTTCGCTGACCCGGTTGACCGGCCAGTCGGCGATGACGTCAAGCACATAGCGGAGGTAGCCTTCTGGATCCACGCTGTTCAGTTTGCACGTTCCGATCAGGCTGTACAGCAGTGCTCCCCGCTCACCACCATGGTCAGAACCGAAGAACAGGAAGTTTTTACGACCCAGACTGACCGTCCGCAGGGCATTTTCAGCGATGTTGTTGTCTGCTTCGGCCCAACCATCTTCCACATAGTACGTCAGTGCCGGCCACTGGTTAAGTGCGTACGCGAACGCTTTTGTCAGCTCCGAGTGTCGCGACAGGGTTTTCATCTTTTCACGCAGCCAGCTTTCCAGGGATTTCAACAGCGGTTTCGCTTTCTGCTGACGTTCAGCAAGCCGCTGCTCTGCCGGCATTCCCCTTATATTCGCCTCTATGGCGTACAACTGACCGATCTGCCTCAGGGCTTCTTCCGTCAGGGCTGACGGGGTGCGGACGTGCACATCGTGGATCTTCCGGCGGGCGTGAGCCCAGCAGGCGGCTTCCGTTATCCGGCCATTGTGGTACAGCTCGTTGAACCCGGCGTACGCATCCGCCTGCAGCACACCGCTGAAGCCGGCAAGATGGGTCTGCGGATGGATGCCTTTTCTGTCCGGGCTGTAAGCGAACCACACCGCCGGCGCCAGCTCTGACCCGGCGTTACGGTCGTCACGAACGTAGGTCCACAACCGCCCGGTCTTCGTTTTCTTATTACCTGGCAACAGCACCGGGACAGGCGTGTCATCAGCATGGAGCTTGCCGTCAGTCAGCACATAGTCCTGAAGCGCCTCTTCCAGCGGTGACAGTAACCGGCAGCACGCATCCATCCAGCCTGACAGGAGTGAGCGGCTCAGTTCCACGCCCTGGCGGCTATATATTTCAGACTGGCGATACAGCGGTGTGTGCTCTGCATACTTTGAGGTCAGCACGCGGGCCAGCAGTCCTGGCCCTGCGATGCCCCGTTCGATGGGCCGCGAAGGCGCAGGTGCCTGTACGATAGCATCGCATTTTGTGCAGGCATGCTTTTCCCGTACAGTCCTGATAACCCGGAAGGCGCTGCGCATCAGCTCCAGCTGTTCGGCTGCATCCTCACCCAGATAACTCAGCAAGCCACCACACTCCGGGCAGCAGGGTTCTGCGGGTAATAACCGTTTTTCATCACGGGGGAGTGATTCGGGGAACGGTCTGCGGGTGCGGGTCTGACGCAGCGGACGCTGCACTGCCGGATCATCCACCCGACCAGTCAGCGTATCGCTTTCTTTCTGAAGCCGGTTCAGGTCAGCTTCCATCTGTGCGATACGGCGGGAGACCTTTTCGGAACGACTGCCGAAGTTCATTCGGCGGAGCTTATCCAGCTGTGCCTGCAGATGGTCTATTTCACGCTCCCGGTTACTCAGCTTTTCCTGCAGGGCGTGGATCAACGCTTCCTGTTCGGCCAGGCGCTGTTTCAGCAGAAGGATGTCGTCAGAAGAGGTGTCATTCATAGGCCCATATTTTACCAGGCTTATTCTGCAACAACCAGGATAAAGAGGCCTACAACATGGTCAGGGATGTCAGCAACCGCTTTGGCTGTCTCCAGTCGATACCTTCCATCAGCATCGCCAGCTGCGCCGGCGTCAGGAACACTTTGCCATCGCGTGCTGACGGCCAGGCGAAGCGGCCGCGCTCCAGCCGTTTTGTCAGCAAGCACAGCCCGTCACCGGTAGACCACAGCAGTTTGACCTGACTGCCGCTGCGGCCCCGGAAGATGAAGACATGGCCGGACATCGGATCGTCTTTCAGCATCGTCTGCACCTTTGTGGCGAGACCATTGAAGCCGTTGCGCATGTCGGTGATACCGGCAACCAGCCAGATTTTGGTGCCTGTTGGTAACGGGATCACCGTTTGAGCTCCTGTATCAGAAGAGTCAGGAGTTTTTCGCTGACAGTTCCGTTGAGGCGGAGCGTTCCGTGCCGGAATGCCACCTCACAGGTGATATTGAGGGTCTCCGGCTCTTCTGCTGGCAGTTCTGACTGCACCGCCAGTGGTCCAGCAGGGGCGTCGAGTGTTACAGGAAGTAGCTGGGGAAGGTCTGTCGAAGGCAGCAGGAGTTTACCTTCACGCCACTGCTGACGCCATTTGAACAACAGATTGGCGTTAATGCCATTTTCAAGCGCCAGTTTTGAGATGGATATCCCGGGTTCGCAGGAGGCGGCAACGAGCTGATGTTTAAACTCAGGAGAATAATTAGGGCAGCCCTTACGCCTGCCGGGAGTTACATTTTTCTGCATATCTGACACTTTGGTTCCCACTACTTATTTGGTGGACACCACTTTGTCGGATGCATCAGATTATGACCAGACGGTTCAAGCTGTACGCTTACGGCTACTGCTGATAAACCTGCTCTCATCCGCCAGTGGGTAGAGAGTGCCTCCGTTGAGAGTGCGGTTCAGGGACGGGATCTGCGTACGGATCGGGAGAAAGAATTTCAGAACACGCTGGAACACCATCTGCACGACCCTGTATTTAAAGAACATAATGATGCTGTACTGCACATGTTCCGAACAGTTCAACGCGATCGGTTAAAGACACCAAGAGTCAGTCATCGTGGCGGTTATCAAAGCCTTTTATACCGGCGCGTGTTTTCAGGCATGAAAACACCTGCTGAGAATATGGGCGAGATAAGAACTCATCTTGCCGGCGTTGAAGAGCTGCTTCGTCATGATGCGCTTAAAAACTGGAAGCCTTCCTGATGGATAAACTTAATGAAAAATTTTCCGCAGGACGATTACCATTTTAAATACGCTTTGTGTGACTCTACGTAGGGCACTGATGCATTTCATTCAACATGATTGCGCAACCCCTCATGAAGGTTCACTGACAACATCAGTACTGAATCACCACAGGTATAACAGACACTTCTGAATAATCATTTTTTTGTCGAACAATCAGGGGTTACAAACCACAGAGGAAATCACTTCACCGAATTTTCAGAGCCAGGAAAGTAAAGAGGATGAGATTTTGCTGGCTCCCGGACACTATTTTGAACCTGAACAGGTAGTAAGAAACGATCAAGGCATCGCGGTCATTGGCACTCTGAAATACGGTCGGGGTCGAGGTTCGGTCCGGGTACTGGAAAAACGCAGCAGGTCTCCGCACAGGATACATTTAAAGGGATCTGTCCCCGGGAAGCCTTCATTAACACCGTGAACCTCGGTTTCTCCGGTTTTTTGCAGGGTTTGGCGATCAACATACTACTTTTACGTCTCATTCATCGGCGTTCAGAAAGAAATCTAAATTCATCGAAAGCCTGACTGATATAGTCTTTCAGACTTAAAGAGACATCTGCAAACCAGCCAGCCAGTGCATGACCGAAAATGACAAACCCGATTTGAGCCACAAAATCGGCATCAGATGTAGAGACTCCACGCTGATTCAGAGCCACAGAAAGCTGTTTTATCATAACAAGATGCTTTGTCATCTCGCGTTCCTGTAATGCCGGAGTCTGCGCAATAATTTTCCGCCGCGGTTCTGAATACGGTCGGTTAGATTCAATAAGTCCGGCTACGGAGAAAAATGCCTGTTGCATTACCTCTAATGGAGAAAGTTCTGGTGAGGCTGCAACAATAGCTTTTCCGAGTGCTGCGGTAAGAACTTCCTGCCCCAAAAAGAGCACTTCACGTTTGTCAGGGAAGTGCCGAAAAAAAGTTCTCTCCGTAACCCCTGCCAGTGCAGCTATCTGTGCTGTTGTAGTGGCATCATAGCCGTTTTCAGCAAACAATTTCATTGCTGCATACTGGAGTTTTTTACGGGCATCTTCTGGGTTTTTTGGCATATAAAATAGCACTCGATATGTCATAAACTGTCATTAAGCAATGTAATGTCATATGCTGTCATTACGATGTGTATTTTATCACGCTATGACGTTAAACGGGGAATATATGATGCGGGTATTCATTACTGGCGGTACAGGACTTATTGGAGCTGCTGTGGTCAAGGAACTCATTAAAAATGGACACAGCGTGGTTGGGCTGGCTCGTTCGGAATCGGCTGCCAAAGCCATTCAGGAAGCGGGAGGCGAGGCCTTGCAGGGATCGCTACGTTCACTTGATGTGCTTCGCAGAGGAGCAACCGAGGCTGATGGTGTGATTTCTCTGGCTTTTGCTAATGGATTCACCAATGCAACAGAGCTGGCGGATGCAGTGAAAGAAGAAAGTATCGCTCTGAAAACACTGAGCGAGGAGCTGGTTGGCTGTAATAAAGCACTTGTAGTTGTTTCAGGTACTCCCCATGTCACTGGCCGGGCTTCAGTGGAAAGTGACCCATTCTCTGTTAAGGGGCCGGTCGGTGGACGTGCTCAGTCAGTCATATCAGCACTTTCGCTTGCCGAACGTGGCTTACGTGTTTCTGCCGTACGCCTACCGCGTACCGTCCACAACAACGGTAACGGTGGTTTTGCTGGCATTTTGACAAGAATTGCCCGCGAGTCGGGAGTGTCAGGCTATGCCGGAGATGGTGAACAACGCTGGCCATCTGTACATGCTTTGGATGCTGCCGTTTTATTCAGGCTGGCGCTTGAAAAAGCAGATCCCGGTACTGTCTGGCACGCTGTCGGGACAGAGGGCGACCGTGTCCGTGATATCGCAACAGTAATTGGCAGGCGCCTTAATCTGCCTGTCCAATCTGTGCCACCCAAAACGTACGGTCCTCTTGGGCCTGTTTTCGCGACCGATCAGCCGTCTTCAAGCACCTATACACAGCGAATTCTTGGATGGCATCTGAAACATACACCGTTACTGGAAGATCTAGAAAATCTACATCCATGAAGGGATAAAGCAAAACGCATCGGAAAGGGTTTTTACGCCAACTTATTGAATCACAACAATATAGGGGTTTATAAGGAGGCATAAAAAAGGAATAGTGGTGCCCGGACTCGGAATCGAACCAAGGACACGGGGATTTTCAATCCTCTCCTCGTGAGTAAGTTGACTATCGCAGTGTGAAAATAGTTTTTGGATCGAATTTGTACGTATCGAATAATTTATTCGAGTGTACACATGGAAAATATCGCCACAAAAGCCTCTGCCAGTGCGAAACCGCAAATCGTTCCTATGGTTTCAACCAAGGGCGGTGAAGGTAAATCAACACAAAGTGCCAATCTTGCCGGCTTCCTCGCTGATGCAGGCAAAAAGACCCTCCTCATTGACGGTGACCACTCCCAACCTACTGCCAGCAGTATCTTCTCCCTGGAATACGAAGCGCCTAATGGTTTGTACGAACTATTGATGAAGACAGTCGACCTCAACCAGCCGGAACAGATCATCTCACGCTCCGTCATCCGGAATCTGGACATCATTGTTTCCAACGACCCCCACGACCGTTTGCCCTCAGCTATGTTGCATGCCCCCGATGGCCGTATGCGTCTGCGTAATGTGCTACAGCATCCGTTATTCAACGGGTACGACGTCATCATTATCGACTCTAAAGGCGCAGCGTCGGTGATGCTGGAACTTATCTTGCTGGCCAGCACGGGATTCGCGGTCGGTGTTATCAAACCTATACTGCCGGACACTCGCGAATTTCTACGTGGCACATTGGGGTTGATGGAAGGATTATTACCGTTGGTCTGCTACGGCATTGCTTTGCCGCGTATTCGTATCCTGACCAACTGTATGGAATACACCAATCTGGACGGGCAAACGCTGGAAAGCCTGTCAGGCATCATTAAAAACGGACAATATCCGCGCGCTGACGTATTTGATGTTTCACTTCTCAGCACCATCATTCCCAAGCTTGAAATCTACAAAATGGGCCATGCCTGCGGCCAGCCCGTTCATCGCCTCGAAAAAACGACTACACGCACCTCTACGCCAGCGGCTGCCATCACTATGCATAGTCTGGCCTGCGAACTCTTTCCTGAATGGCAGACCCATTTTGACGACGTGCTGACTCAGGAGGTGGGTTCATGAATCGCAACCTGATCTGGCGCGCTGTCGCTTATTCAATTAACACCTATAAATACCAGGACGAAGTTCATGTCTTCGTCGATGCGCCGGATCAGGAGACGGCGAAAGCGCGCATTTACGAGCGGCTGGCTGAAGAGTGGGGAATTGGCAAAGCAAGTATGTGGGACGACCAGCCGGCACGTATCGAATTTTATAATCTCTGGGATAAGAAAGAGCTACGCGATATGGCCCTGGGGACGCAAGTACCGCCAGGTATGCCGTTGCTTGAGAGTGGCTGGGGGGAAGGGACGGCAATTTATGATACTCAACCTCTGATTCTGGTCGCTTCTGCTCGACTCCGTGAGGCTCTGGAGCATGCATTGCGGGAGGTCCGGGTATGAGTATGTCTAATGTTATTCCCCATCCGATCGCCGAGGCTGAGATGAATATTCCCTGCTCGTATGAGGCTGAGCAAGCTGTGCTTGGTGGGTTGATGTTGGTTAACGAGCGGTGGGACGACGTGCTGCCCTTGATTCGGGATACCGATTTTTATTCGTCGGTGCATCGCCGCATTTTTCAGGCGATGACGCAACTTATAGCCAGCCAGCAACCTATCGATTTGATCACATTATCCGAGTCACTGGAGCAGCGGAAAGTATCCGGGGAAGCGAATAACCGTCTGGAGCAGGTCGGTGGTTTTGCCTACCTGGCCGAGCTGTCGAAAAACACCCCGAGCGCCGCTAACATTATTGCCTATGCCAGTATTGTCGCTGAGCGTAGTCGTCTGCGCGCGCTCATACGGTTAGGGCGCGAGTTAAGTGCGGAAGCGGCGGGATCACATGCCGAATCTTCCGTACTGACAGAGAGAGTTGAGCAACAATTGTTTCTGCTGTCTGAGCAAACGCAATCGCAGCAAAATGTCAGCCTGATTGATGGACTAGGCGCAGTAGTAAACCACCTTGAGACGGTGACCGGCGGTAGTGGCATTACCGGGACGCCGACCGGTTTTTCGGAGCTGGATATGATTACCTGTGGTTTACAGGCCGGTGATTTGATTTTGATCGCGTCACGGCCCTCCATGGGGAAAACGGCGTTTGCATTGTCCTGTTGTTCAGGAGCTCTTCGCGGATCGGACAAGCCAGCTTTTTGTTTCAGTCTCGAAATGCCGCGGGCGCAACTGTTGCAGCGGCTCCTGGCAATGGAAGGGCGAGTTGAGCTTTCGTTATTGCGAAATGGGCAGCTAAATGATGAAAGTTGGGCGCGTATTTTCAATGCCATGCAGCAAATGGTGCCGTGGAATGACCGTCTGATAATCGACGATGAGTCATTTATGACCCCTGCACTGTTACGTTCCCGCGCACGGCGTTATACCCGATTGTACGGTAAACCCGGCTTAATTATGGTGGATTACCTGCAACTGATGCGCTGTCCCGGTCAGGAAAATCGCACGCAGGAAATCGCAGAAATTTCCCGCAGTCTGAAAGCATTGGCTAAGGAGCTTGACTGCCCCGTGGTGGCGCTGTCCCAACTGAATCGCCAGCTGGAAAGTCGTGCTGATAAACGTCCCTTCAATGGGGATCTGCGTGACTCAGGCGCGCTGGAGCAGGATGCTGATGTCATTGCCTTTATCTATCGCGATGAAGTTTATAACGCTGATTCCGACGATGCGGGCGTGGCTGAAATTATCATCGGCAAACAGCGTCAGGGGGCGACGGGCACCCTCCGTGTTAAATTTGAAGGGCAGTTCACCGCGTTCAGCGACCTCCCGGATAACAGCTCAGGGAGGGGGTAAGCATGGCGCGTGCAAAAAGCAAAGTTATCGACCTGAGCAGCGCTTTGCTGCAGCAGGGCAACACCGCGACTGGCACACAACCATCTGGTCCTGTCGTGTCAGAGATCCCCGTCAGTGAAATGCCGTTGGTTCTGACATTAGATGAAGTCAATCCTTTCCCTGATAATCCCCGAACCTCCCGCAACCCTAAATATAAGGAAATCAAAGAGTCTATCCGGGCAAGGGGGCTGGATACGGTACCGAAAGTTACGCGCGATCCGGAACGCCCTGAGCTGGGGTACTTCTTCAGCGATGGCGGGAATACGCGCTATGCCATACTGTCCGAATTATGGCAGGAAACGGGAGAGGAACGATTTCACCGTTTCTCATGCGTGTTCAAGCCGTGGCCGGGTCGCCTGTCCTGTGTGATAGGTCACCTTGCCGAGAACGAAGTGCGTGGCGATCTCAGCTTTATTGAAAAAGCGTTGGGGATTAAGCAGGCTCGCTCAATTTATGAAGAAGATCTGGGTAAATCGGTAACCCTGCGAGAACTGTCTGCGTTATTGGCCACAGAGGGTTATCCAATTCACTTCTCGGGTATTAGCCGCATGGAAGATACGGTGAAATACCTTTATCCATTCATGCCTTCGCTACTGGAGTCAGGGCTGGGATCGCCGCAGATAAGACACCTGTTGGCTTTGCGCGGCGATGCGGAAAAAACATGGAAATTGTTTTCCAGTGAGGTTGCTGTTGATACCTCTTTTGACAAGGTTTTTGGTTCGGTCTGCGGTCAATTTGATGATCCTGACGCGTATTCGCTGGATATGTTCCGTGATGAACTGATTGGCGCGCTTGTCAAAGCGCTACCACATCCGTCGCTCAATTATGATCGTTGGTTACTGGAACTCGATCCAAAAGAGCAAAATCGCCGCAAACATCTGGGTAATCCTTCGTTAATCCCCACCCCGTCAGCGTTTCAGCAGGAAGAAACCGGTGAATTACTGCCTCAGGTGCCTGAATATCAGCATTCTGGCGATGCTCCTCTTTCCGCGCTGGCCAGCACCCTGAACGAGCCTGACAACGCGTCAGCTGAGTATCAGGAGGAGACTGTACCAACCCTTAATGCGCCACGAGTCGAGACTCAACACGATCTTTACGGTGCGCCTCCGGTACTGTCTGGAGAAACGGAAACGCTCCCCGCCACGGAAACTTCCTACCTTACAGAAGAGACCACACCTGATTTTCACGTTCGGGCTGGTTCTTCCCCTGATACAACAACAGCACTTCAACCCGATATCACCGCGCCTTCCGATGTCGCTTTCGCTGAAGTTGGCCTTGAGCCTGTCGCCGCCATCTGGGCGATTCCCGCGCTGCAGGATGATATTGAACATCTGCAGGTGATGACATTCCGTTTAGCGTTTGAACTGGCGGAAGTGGTGGGCTGTGAAGCTGAAATCAAAGCGGATAAAGCGGATTTACGGGCTGTCGGCTACGCGTTGGCTGTCGAACGACCTTCACGGTTCGCTGTTCTGCTCCTCGCCCTTACCGGCAACAGCATTGTTGGCACCAACGCTTGCTCACTGAGCGAAGCGCTTACTGGTTCCGATAATCCCGCCGATTTACCGCTGCTCGACGATATTCATACCGTGAAGCTGATGCGCCTGATCCGTGTGATACGCCGTCTGCGTGAGCTGCAGCGTGGACTGTCGGTGACTGAAAAGGAGAATAACCATGAGTAACAGCTTATCGCAGGCGACCAACAGCCTGCTTACTCAACTGGTGATGGAACTGAAATCGGGCTACATCCGGCGCTGTGAGTCCCTGGGGCTCACAACGGAAGAAATGCAGCTGCTACACGGCCTGACCGTTGAAGACCTGCATTATCTGCTGAACAGTCCGGTATCCGTGCTGACTTTTCAAATCCATCACGAGAACTTTTCACTGATGCTGCAGCATGCGCGCCGTGAACAGCAGCGAATGCAGCGTATTGATCGTGCGCTCGCACTGGGCGGATCTATCGAAATGATGCAGTACTACTTCGGTCTCTCCACCGTTGAGGTTGCGGCGCGTCGGCGTATGACGGGTATCACTATCCGTCAGGGGCGTTGCGCGGCGCTCAGTGATGAAGATAACGCTGCGCTGTGGCGTCAGTGGCAAAAAGCCGACATTGACGATCCCTCGAGCGCAGACGGTCTGGATGTCATGATGCTCGCGGCCGAGCAGATGGATATCTCCCTGACTGCCGTCTGGCATGCCGTTCGCGGTTTTGAGGTCTCCCAGACCCCCACCGACAGGAAAGCGATTCAGGCGGTTCGTACACAACGCAGTACGCAGGGAGGAAACACAAGGAGGCTTGCATGAAACCTATGATCTTAATGCCGGGTTTGCAGGCACCACGTTCGGCACCTCCGTCCTGTCAGAAAAAGGCGAAAGAGCAGGTTAAACGCTTTCGTCGCGGCGAACGCAACTATAAGAATCTCCATGTAAAAGGCAAGCATGCACCCGGGCGTGCCTGGATGAAGATCGATATTGGCGCAAGTTGGCGTCTGCTGAGCCGCAACAGTGGTGTTGACTGGGAACTGCTGACCCACGAACGCTACAACAATGAACTGTGGAAGTGATGAAATTCACCCTGCACCTGTTTCGCGGGTGCAGGCCTGAGTGCCGTCAGGCTATGTGCAGTCATGTATGCACGATAATTGTTTCATGTCCGCGCCCTGAGGGGCGTGGTCTGCGTAATAAGGATGTGCAAAATCGATGAGCATAAGCAGAACCCCTGATAACGACCTGATCGCTTTTACGCTCGAACAAATGAATGCCCGCCTAGCGGAGCGAATAGGCGCTGAAAAACATACGGGTATCACCGATGTGACCCATTTGCGCAGCGGCCTGCTTTTTATGGGTAACGTGCATGATTCCATACCTCGTCGGTTACTGCTGGACACACGCCTGTCCCCGCTGGATAAAACCGCGTGGATAATGATCCGCCTGTACGCGCAACAAAATCAGGGGGCGGTATTTCCGACCTATGACGAGCTGCAGTTGCAGTTGGCATCGCCGTTTAACGGCAAAGCCTCCCGTGAGACCGTCAGCCGGGTGCTGCTAATGTTACGTCTTACCGGCTGGTTGAGCCTGTGTCGACGCGTGCGTGACAATAAAGGCCGGGTGCGGGGAAATATCTACGCGCAGCACGATGAACCGCTTTCAGCACGCGATGCCGAGACGTTGGATCCGACCTGGCTTGATACGGTTGCCACGGCCAGCGCGCACAAGAATCGCACCATTAATCAGACGGCCTGGAGCGTGCTGTCCGATATCCAGAGCGATCCGACGATGCGTCATCATCATTCTCAAATGGCGGCTATCGCTGAACGTCTGAGCGCACCGCAAACGCCTCAGCAGATGTCGGAACGTATTTCCCCTGGGGAGAAAAATTCGCGCAGTTCGCTAACCGAATCCGGTAATAAATCACCCGGTTCGGATACCGAACTCAGTCAATTCAGGCCCAGTTCGGATGCCGCACTCAGTGCAAAATTGGGGCAGGAAATACCGGGTTCGCTTTCCGAACTCATTCTGGAATCAGTTACTTACCGGGATTTTGCTAAACCGAACTGTAACGTACGTTCTTTCACACAGAGTGTGAATAAAAAAACGTACGTACCGGCACTACCTGCCGAACTGCAGCGCAGCATGTCCGAGGACGATCACCGACAAATCACGACTCAGCTCAGGGCGTTGCCTGCCGAGGCTGCCGGGCAGGTACTGGAGAGCCTTGCTCAGGTGATGGCCAGGGGGAGCCTGAATAATCCTACCGCCTGGTTGTTGACGGTGATTAAGCGCGCCCGCAACGGTGAGCTCTTTGCGGTGGCGAAGTCATCTCAACCCGACAGACTTGGGATATCACGTCCTGTGGCACCGACAAAAGCACCGGCCTCCGTTCGCCAGCAGGCCGCTTCGCGGGAGCATGTCAGCGGTATTGTCGCAAAGCTGCGTCAGGAAATGGGCCGTGTGAAAAACAGGATGTGAATGGAAAATTTAATTGGCTGTATGAAAAGTGACCTTGTTGGCACTGCCAACAAGGTTAAAAAGTAACATGAAAAAATTGTTAAGGTGTTGGTGAGCACAGTACATTCTCATTTTTTCTGGTGGTATAGTATGCCTTTATGAATACGGTATGCTGGCATTTTGCGCTCCCTTAACATCGGTCGACATTTGACATGATTAGCGTTGTGCTTACGCTACCATCTGTGAATAAAGGAGAATCACCAAAAGATGGATGGTCAAAAAGAAAGTAGCCTCCGTGGTTTATTAAATGCTAATAAAATGGAACCCTTTATTCGTCATATTCGATTTCCGTTTTATAAAAATTTAGCAGAGGGGGCTAGAATTGATTTTTCTTTCCCCGTTACTGTTCTTGTTGGGCAGAACGGAACAAATAAAAGCTCTGTTTTAAAGGCGTTATATGGTACGCCTAATGGTTATAGCTTAGGTAATCTCTGGTTTTCAACCAGCGTTGATCCTATCGAAGATGGTGGTCGTTCCAGGATTATCTATGGATATTACGATAAAGATACAAAAAAGATAGTTGAGGTAATAAAATCAAGAATAAAAAAAGACAGAGATCCTGATTATTGGGAGCCCTCTCGTCCTTTAACGGCTGATGGAATGAATCCTCCTCAGAAGGGAGAAGAATCCAGCAATAGAAGCAAGACAAGATGGAAGGCGATTGATAAAAAGGTTGTTTATATTGATTTCAGATCTCAGCTTAGCGCATTTGACAAGTTTTTCTATCATGGAAATAAAGTAGGTAGTTTATCAAAAAAAGATTTTATCAGAAGAGAATCTTTTCACTTACGTAAAGTGATTGATGGGCAGAAGAGCTCCTATGACAGATATGGGAAAAATAAGATTTTTTCTAATAAATTATTTGATAAAGAAAGAATTGAGCATGTCTCTAAAATTTTAGGAAGAGAGTACAGTAGTGTTAGGTTGGTGACGCATTCATTTTTCAATGTTAAATCAAATACTGCAATATTAAAGACATCTCACTTAGATTATTCAGAGGCATTTGCTGGTAGTGGTGAGTTTGCGGTTATTATGTTGGTTGATCAGGTTATCAGTTCTGAATCAAATTCGCTTATATTATTAGATGAGCCGGAAGTGTCATTACATCCAGGTGCACAAGAAAGATTAGTCAATTTTCTTATTGATGAGTGTATAAAGAAAAAACATCAGATTGTAGTTTCAACGCATTCATCTAATATTATAAATTCGCTACCTAAAGATGCTATAAAATTATTCCACGTTAGTGATATGTCCAATAAAATTGACATTATGTCAAACGTAAGCCCAGAGGAGGCTTTTTTCCATTTAGGAGGTAAGCTTAACAAAAAAACAATCTTTGTGGAGGATTGTTTAGCTGTAGAGATAGTTAAAAAGGCTATAAAAGAAAAAGGTAAAGCTTTTTCATCTCAGTTCGACGTTAAGTTTATACCGGGTGGGGCAGATGCAATTATAAAAGGGTATATGGCTCCATTTTCTATGGCGAAAAATAAGGATGTTATATTTTTATTGGATGGAGATAAAAATAAAAATGTAGATTTTGTTATTTCTTCATCAATCTCACAGATGGAAAATAATACCCTCGGTGATAAAATAAAATCTATGATGGGGTGTGATGTTAAATTTATTGTGGATGGTAATAACGGGAAAGCGAATAAAGATGCACTATACGAAGCGCAAAGAAATTTTATTGACTACATATACCATTATGTCTCGTATTTACCAATGAGCACTCCAGAGAAATTTATACTTGACAATATCCCATCGGATTATCGAGCAATGCTTGACTCTATTGAGGGCGAACTCCCAGAAAAGGAAATTTTTAAAGAATTATGTAAATTAGATCTAGATAATGATGAATGTACATCTAATGATATTTTTAATACACAAAGACGAATTATTGGTAGAATTAAATCCAGCTCTGATGACTTAGTTAATATAAAAAACTTAATTACAAGTTTTGGTGATTGTGGTAGTATTAGGAAGGATAATGATCATGGCGAGAAGAAATAATGAAAAAGAAAATTAAAGTTTTTGATTTCTTTTCTGGGTGTGGTGGTACAAGTCAAGGCTTTAAACAAGCAGGGATGGATATAGTTTTTGGTGTTGATATAAATAAGGATGCAGGCAAGACGTTTGAAATAAACTTTCCTAAATCCTATTTTCTAAATATAGATATAAGAGATTTACCAGTATCTGATATTCTTGGGTTTATAAATGGCAATTCCCATAAGGATGATTATATCCTATTTTCAGGGTGCGCCCCTTGTCAGCCTTTTTCATCTCAGAATAAGAATAAAAAAGATGATGATCCGCGCATTGACTTATTAAGCGAGTTTTCTCGTTTTGTTAGAGGTGTTTTACCTGATTTTGTTTTCGTTGAAAATGTTCCAGGCATCCAAAAAGTATCAAAGAAATCACGACCTTTTCTGGGGTTTATTGATACATTGGAAGAATTGGGCTATTGCTATGAATACAAGATATTACCAGCATTATGGTTCGGTGTTCCCCAAAAGAGAGAACGTTTAGTATTAGTTGCGTCAAAGCATGGTTCTGTTAGGTTACCGTTAGCGACCCACGATGGGAAAATTAATCCCTATTCAACAGTAAGGGATTGGATTTATGATCTACCAGATGTAGATGCTGGCAGTGTTCATCCAAATATTGATGATCACGAAACTGCAAAATTATCATCGTTAAATATTGAAAGAATTAAGGCTACTCCAGAAGGAGGGGGGCGAGAACATTGGCCAGAGCGATTATTGCTTGAATGCCATAAACATCACACGGGGCACACTGATGTTTATGGACGTCTTAGCTGGGATAAACCCGCAAGTAGCTTAACGACAAAATGTATCAGTTATTCAAACGGTCGGTTCGGTCACCCCGCGCAAAATCGTGCACTTTCTGTGCGTGAAGCTGCATGCTTGCAAACATTCCCTCGAGATTATAAGTTTTTTGGGTCATTGCAATCTAAAGCTAGACAGATAGGTAACGCAGTCCCGCCATTGATGGCTGAAGTTATTGGACGAGAGATTGTAGAAATATTTCTGAAAAGTTGTATTCGTTAATTATTAATTCAAATTTTACAGTTGTTACAGCCACAACTATTTAGTTCATGTAGCCACCCATTTTTAGTCATTCTGTGCTCCTCCTTTAGCAACGAATTATCCAGCGTTGATTAAGAGAAAATAAATACTGGAGAGTTGCTATCACTATTTAAAAAGACATGGTTAAAAAGTAACCTTGTTGGCACTGCCAACAAGCTCAAGAAATGAGCAGTCATTATTCCCAGGCTTTCTATCCACAAACCAAAAAGAGTTTTGAATTGCTGCATTATGCCCCTGCCGAGACTATTTCAAGCCAAATATCTCAATAGTCAGAAGGGTGAGCAAATGGCAGATACATCAGACAAAACGCAAAGCAAGCCTACACCGGCGAGAGCCGGGGCGCTGAAATCGACGCTAACCATTCAGTTGCATACACAGTATGCGATCCTGTTATGGGGAGGCCGTCAGCAAGAGAAAGAGACAGATAAACCGCAAATAGTCAGCATGCCTCAGGTCATTGCCCGGGCGGGGAAAATCAATGCTGATTCAAATAGTGATAACCCGTACGCCGATAGCGCCATGCTATTGTTGGAACAGGCGATTGAACGCGGTACCACTCGGCTGCAAAATGCAGTGGCGGAGCTGGAGAAAATCGTATCCAGCTTGCCCGATCAGGTCACGATCTCTGAAATTTCCTCTGTTTCTCCGCTGAACATTGGCGTATTTAGCCGAACGCCGCTGGGATATCGCTGTGTCTGGTTGCTTATCGGGTTTGATCAGCTGGCGATGAAAGCGTTCCAGGCATGGCATTACGGATTGATTTCACGTCAGAAACGGGATGACTTACTAAAGCAGGGCGGCCACTGGGTCCGTCAGGTATATGGCGTGGTACAACAGTACCGGTTTGCCGCCGTGACGCGTGAAGATCTTCGTTTGCAAACGCCTGCCGGGATTGATGCGATAAAACGTTTAGGTGCGCCTGATGCTGATGTTTTGAACGGTACCAAACGCTCCGCATTCTCCCCTCCGCTGCGTCATGCAGATATTCCAGCTTCCGCTTCTTCTGAGAAAAAAGGGGAAGAAGTATGATTCGCCGCGCCTCCTCTCACGGTTTACCTTCGCCCGCTATTATCTGCGCCGCACTGCTTTTAAGCGGCTGCGCTGGCACCGATCTGGCTGAGTGGAATCAAAAAATCAGTGATGCAGCACACTCCCTGGCAAGCGGTCGCGTGGATAATTCAGGCGACGGGGATATGACGTGGATGACCAGAGCCGGTAACACGGGTCCACGTCAGGATGTTCGCTATGTTTATACCCTTCCGGTGGACGTTGATACCGCCGCCGCACGGCTGAAAAGCCATTATCAGTTTATCTCATCGGAAGAACTGGAAAGCCTGCGTAAACGTGACCAGTACGGAGACTGGAGCGCCAGCTCGATTGATGAAGCACGCCCGGTCTGGTCAGCGGCACAGGGCAGCTATTACAAAATGGGGCAGGAATGGAAAGGGTATGACCGTCTGGTGCTGGAAGTAGAAAAATCCGCTGCCGGCAGCCGTTTGAACGTGACCTACAGCTCTCCGGATGTTTCGCATCTGACCGATGCTTACCTGGGACGTTTGATGAAGCAGCTGCAGCTGGTTGCTACAGGGCAGATAAACTAGCGGGAGGCGGTCTGATGCAACTCTACCTGTGTGAAAAACCATCCCAGGGCAAAGATATTGGTGCCATCCTGGGGGCAACCCAGCGTAAACAGGGCTACCTGAGCGGATCGGGCGTTATTGTGACCTGGGCCATTGGTCATTTGCTTGAGCAGGCGCCGCCTGAAACCTATGGCGAGCAGTATGGCGCGCCCTGGCGGGGATCCGTGCTGCCCATCATGCCAGCACAGTGGAAAATGGCGGTAAAAAAAGAGACCGCCGACCAGTTTGCCGTTATCCGCAGCCTGCTAAAGCAGGTCGATTCGGTGGTGATTGCTACGGATGCTGACCGTGAGGGCGAAGTCATCGCACGCGAGCTGCTGGAGTATTGTCACTTCACCGGACCTGTTCAGCGGCTCTGGCTGTCGGCGCTGGATGAGGCGAGCATTCGCTACGGCCTGGCAAATAAGCTCCCGGGGGAAGATACGGCACCGTTGTATCTGGCGGGTCTGGCTCGCGCGCGGGCTGACTGGATGACCGGGATGAACCTGACCCGGCTTTACACGCTCAAAGCCCGGGAACAGGGGTACGGTGAAGTCTTATCCATTGGCCGGGTGCAGACGCCCACGTTGGCACTGGTGGTGAATCGTGACCGTGACATTGCCAACTTCGTCTCCAAACCCTGGTGGCAGGTCCAGGCCACGTTGCAGAAAGAGGGTATCCACTTCCCGGCGAACTGGGTGCCCGCAGCCAATTACTGTGATGATGAGAAGCGCTGTATTCAGCAAAATGTGGCGCAAGCCGTGATGAAGCTGTGCCAGCAAACCGGTAATGCGGTTGTGCTTGAAGTCGGTACGGAACGCAAGAAAGAGTCCGCGCCTCTGGCATTTGACCTGGGTACGCTGCAGCAGGCCTGCTCGCGTAAATGGGGGATGAGCGCTAATCAGGTGCTTGGTATTGCTCAGTCCCTCTACGAGACGCATAAGGCAACCACGTATCCGCGTACGGATTGTGGCTATCTGCCGACCTCAATGCGGGAAGAAATACCTGATGTGCTTGAGGCGGCTATCCGCACAGACCCAACCCTGACCACCACCGTCGCGACGCTTGATCCGACGTTTGTCTCGCGTATCTGGAATGACAAAAAAATCACGGCTCACCACGGGATTATCCCGACCAAACAGCCATTCGACCTGAGCAAGCTTTCTGCCGACGAGCTTAAGGTCTATCAGCTGATACGCCTGCATTATCTGGCGCAGTTCCTGCCGTTACATGAAGTCGATGTGACTGAAGCCACCTTCAATATTGGTGGTCAGCTGTTTCGTACGCGTGGAAAAGTCGAGGTGGTAGCGGGCTGGAAAAGCGTATTCCAGCGGGATGAGAGTGAGGCGCAAGACCAACAGACCGATACGGAAGATGCCAGGCTGCCTGCCCTTGTCAAAGGAGAGCCCTGCGCGGTGGCTGGAGCTGAACTCAAAACACTGCAGACAAAACCCCCGGGTCATTTCACCGATGGGACGCTGATCGCCGCCATGAAAAATGCGGCGGCGTTCGTCAGCGATCCCCAGCTAAAAAGAGTCCTGAAAGAAAACGCTGGCCTGGGCACCGAAGCGACACGAGCAGGTATCCTGGAAACGCTGTTTAAACGCGGTTATCTGGAGAGAAAGGGCAAATATTTGCTCTCCACGCCCATCGCCGGCGAGTTGATGGATGCGCTGCCGACGGCCCTGACGAACCCGGGCATGACGGCGTTGTGGGAACAGGCGCTGGACGACATTGCTCAGGGGCAGATGACGCTGGAAACGTTTATGGTTCGCCAGGCGCAGTGGACGGGTCACCTGGTAGAACAGGGTAAAGCGCAGGTGGTTAAGTTCACGGCTCCGCCCTCTCCACTTTGCCCAGGGTGTGGCGGGGCGATGCGCCGACGCGCTGGCAAAAAAGGGAGCGGGGCTTTCTGGGGATGTATCAATTACCCGACC
>NZ_JNVB01000080.1 GCF_000770305.1 Erwinia oleae | reverse complement strand
AGAAGATGATGCAGTTTCTCACGCGTGACGGAACCTTTGGTAATCCGGCTTCGCGTTCGCATCGTTTTGGCTGGCAGGCGGAAGAAGCGGTAGACGTTGCCCGCAATCAGATTGCGGAACTGATTGGCGCCGATCCCCGTGAAATCGTCTTTACTTCCGGCGCCACCGAGTCCGACAACCTGGCCATCAAGGGCGCGGCACACAGCGCGCAGGAGAAGGGCAGGCACATCATCACCAGCCAGACCGAGCACAAAGCCGTGCTGGACGCCTGCGCGCAGCTTAAGCGTGAAGGATTTGACGTCACGTTCCTCGCGCCGCAGTCCAACGGAATAATCGATCTCCACACGCTGGAAGCCGCCCTGCGCGACGACACCACCCTTGTTTCCCTGATGCACGTCAACAACGAAACCGGCGTGGTGCAGAATATCACTGCGGTGGGTGAGTTGTGCCGCGCGCGCGGCATTATTTTCCATGTCGATGCCACGCAGAGCGTCGGTAAATTGCCTATCGATCTCACGCAGTTGCCGGTCGATCTGATGTCCTTCTCCGCGCATAAACTCTACGGGCCAAAAGGCATGGGTGGGCTTTACGTGCGACGCCAGCCGCGAATACGTATCGAGGCGCAGATCCACGGCGGCGGTCACGAGCGCGGCATGCGTTCCGGCACGCTGCCGGTTCATCAGATTGTTGGTATGGGCGAAGCTTTTCGTATCGCCAGGGAAGAGATGCACGCAGAAATGGCGCGGCTGGGCGAGCTCAGATTGCGCCTGTGGAACGGCATCAACGATATTGGCGCGCTACAGGTGAATGGCGATTTAGCGGGCGGCGCGTCGAATATCCTTAATATCAGTTTCGATTACGTCGATGGCGAGTCGCTGATCATGGTGCTGAAGGATCTGGCGGTCTCTTCCGGTTCAGCCTGCACCTCGGCCAGCCTTGAACCCTCTTACGTGCTGCGTGCGATGGGCCTGCCGGAGGCGCTGGCACACAGTTCGCTGCGTTTTTCGCTGGGGCGTTTCACTACGGAAGAAGAGGTGGATTATGCCATCCAGCTGATCCGCCAGTCGGTAACCCGCCTGCGTGAAACCTCACCGGAATGGCAGGCTTTTCAGCAGCAGGGCAGTGAATCCGTGCGCCGCTGACCAGCCGTTGCTATTATTGCTTCAAACCGACGGGCCGAATGTTGATTCGGCCCGTTTTACGTTTAATTCTTCTGACGGGTTAGACGAAGGCAAATAAAGGTTTATTGTTATGACCAACCGTTTTGAAAACGGACTAACACATTGATAAGGAGCCATGCGATGACAACCACGCCTATGAACATAACCCTGTCAACGGCAGCGGCGGACGCGCGTTGGGGTGAAAAAGCTATCCTGACCAGCAATGACAGCGGTTTAACCATTCATCTTAACGGCAGCGATCCTTTAGGCACCATTCAGCGTGCCGCGCGCAAAATTGACGGGCAGGGCATTCGTCACGTCAGCCTGCGCGGCGAGTGGGATCTGGAAAAAAGCTGGGCTTTCTGGCAGGGATACCGCGGCCCGAAAGGCGAGCGTAAAGTTGACTGGGCGGAGCTTAACGATGCCGACGGCCGCGAGTTTACCCATCGCCTGAAGATCATCGACTGGGTGCGCGATACGATTAATTTGCCTGCGGAAGATCTCAGTCCTGAGCAACTCACCCGACGCGCTGTGGATTTGCTGAAAGATATCGGCGGTGACAAAGTCAGCTATCGCATTACCAAAGGCGATGACCTGCGCGAACAGGGCTATATGGGGCTGCACACCGTTGGGCGCGGTTCAACGCGCAGCCCTGCGCTGCTGGCGCTGGATTACAATCCGACCGGCGATGACAATGCGCCCGTGTTTGCCTGCCTGGTCGGTAAAGGCATCACCTTTGATACCGGCGGCTACAGCCTGAAACCGGGCAGCTCAATGGATTCGATGAAGTCCGATATGGGCGGCGCGGCCACGCTGACCGGTTCGCTGGCGCTGGCGATCGCCCGCGGGCTGAAAAAGCGCGTGAAGCTCTGGCTGTGCTGTGCCGACAATATGGTCAGCGGCAACGCGTTCCGCCTTGGTGATATTATCAGATATCGTAATGGCAAAACCGTTGAGGTGATGAACACCGATGCCGAAGGCCGCCTGGTACTGGCGGATGGTCTGATTGATGCCAGCGAACAGAACCCTGAACTGCTGATTGACGCGGCCACTCTCACCGGCGCGGCGAAAACCGCACTGGGCAATGATTACCACGCGCTGTTCAGTTTTGATGATGCGCTGGCGCAGTCGCTGCTGGAGAGCGCAGCCGGTGAAAATGAACCGTTCTGGCGGCTGCCGCTGGCGGAGTTCCACCGTAACCATCTGCCGTCCAACTTTGCCGATCTGAACAATATTGCGGCGCCGTCGCATACCGCCGGTGCCAGTTCCGCAGCAGCGTTTCTCTCGCATTTTGTGAAAAGCTATCAGAAAGGTTGGTTACACATTGACTGTTCGGCGACCTACCGTAAAGGTGCGGTGGATCAGTGGTCCGCTGGCGCAACCGGTCTTGGCGTTCGCAGCGTGGCGAATCTGCTGTTGAAATAAGCCGTGAGTAACCCGAACGACACCGTGAGGCGGCGAGCCGGCCGCCCGCTTTATCTCTGGAACCCGTTATGAATGAAACAAATCAGCGCCTCGAAGAGGTGCTTGCCCTGGCGGCGACGGAACCGGCGCACCGCCCGGAATTTTTCTCCCTTTTGCTGGCGGCGAGCGTCTGGGTTCCCGGCGAAAGCGCGGAGCAGGATGCCGCGCAGGCCGATCTGCTTCACTGGGAAAAAGAGGACGGCACCAGCGTTATTCCTTTTTTCTCCTCCGTTAACGCCATGGAACAGGCGATCACCACGCCGCAGCCCTTTCTGGTGATGCCGGTAAAAACACTGTTTGAAATGACGCTGGGCGAAACGCTGTTTCTCAATCCCAGGCTGCCTTCCGGTAAAGAGTTTACGCCGCGAGAGATAGCCAGCCTGCTGGGCGAAGGCGGCAACGCGCTGAGCCAGCAGACGGTGATTGAGGGTGGCACATCGCTGCTGCTGTCGGAAATTGCTGAACCACCGGCGCAGACAATTGCCTCGCTGACTCAGCTTTTTGCCAAATATAAGCAGGTACGGCGCGCCTATGTTGCGCACATCAAGGAAGCGGCGGACGATCGTCCAAATCTGTTAATTGGCATTGAAGCGGACAGCAACATTGACGCCATTATTCAGGCAGCCGGTGATGTGGCGACCGATACGCTGCTGGAAGACGAGCCGGTTGATATTTGCCAGGTGGTGGAAAACGAAAAAGGCATCAGCCACTTTTTCACCGCGCACATCACGCCGTTTTACGAGCGCAGGTGGGGCAGTTTTCTGCGCGAATTTAAGGTCACCAATCTTCCTGCCTGACATGTATATGCAGGCGGCGCCCGCCGCCTGCGTTATCCGCTTTAGCCCAGCGCCACGGGCAGATCGTCCCGGCTTCCCCATTCGCCCCACGATCCGTCGTAGAGGCGCACCTGCTGCACGCCCAGGCTGCTCAGAGCCAGCATCACCACCACCGCCGTGACGCCCGACCCGCAGCTGGCGACAATCGGCCCGGCAAGATTTACGCCCTGCTGCCGGAAAATCGCCCTCAGCGCATCCTCTGACTTCAGCTCGCCGTTCTCCACCAGATCGTTCCAGGGCACGTTCAGGCTGCCCGGAATTCTGCCGCGACGCAGCCCCGGACGCGGCTCGTCCACTTCACCCCTGAAGCGATTGGCGGCGCGCGCATCGACAATCTGCGCGCCGCCTTCATGGCTCAGCAACAGCACGTCGGTCAGGCGCAGCACCACGTCAGGATCGAAACTGGCGTCGAATTCCGCTTCGGGTAGCGAAACCGGCCCGCTGACCAGCGGTAACTGCGCCGCCTCCCAACCTTTCAGGCCGCCCGCCAGAATCGACACCTGCTCTGCGCCGAACTGGCGCAGCATCCACCAGGCGCGGGGCGCGGAGAAGAGGTTCCCCTCATCATAAACCACCAGATGCCTGTCGCTGTTGATGCCCAGCTCGCGCATGGCGACCGCGAACCGCTCTGCTCTGGGCAGCATGTGTGGAAACGGACTGGTGTGATCGGACAGGGCTTCGATATCAAAAAAAGGCGCATCGGGCAGATGCTTCGCCAGATATTCCGCCGTGATATCGCGCACCAGCTCCTGACCCGGTGGCAGCATACGGGCATCAATCACCTGCACGGCATTATCTGAAAGATGTTCCGCCAGCCATTCGGCGGTAACAAAAAAGGAGCGAGTCATAGCGGCCTCGTGATAAATAATAAAGAAATCAGTGTCGGCTATCTTTAACGCCATCTCAAGATGTTCTCTGCGCGTGCGTCATTAATGGTGACCGAAGTTGGAAAATTGTAGAAATCGGGATCGAATTTTTTTAATAAATTGTTGTTTATCCGATAGGCAAGGCTGGCGATGCCTCCTATAATCAGCGCCGTTTACGGGAAGGCTTTACGCCACACAATTCGATATCAAAAAAGGGGTCCGTATGACTGTTGAACGTACATTTTCCATCGTAAAACCTAACGCGGTGGCAAAAAACGTAATTGGTGCCATTTTCAACCGTTTTGAGAGCGCAGGCTTTAAAATTGTCGGCAGCAAAATGCTGCACCTGAGCAAAGAGCAGGCCGAGGGATTTTACGCGGAACATCAGGGCAAGCCTTTTTTCGACGGCCTGGTTGAGTTCATGACCTCTGGCCCGGTTGTGGTTTCCGTGCTGGAAGGCGAAAACGCCGTTCAGCGCCATCGCGATCTTATGGGCGCGACCAACCCGGCCAATGCGCTGGCAGGCACGCTGCGCGCCGACTTTGCCGACAGCTTCACCGAAAATGCCACGCACGGCTCTGATTCTGCGGAATCGGCTGCCCGCGAAATCGCGTATTTTTTTGGCGAAAACGAGATTTGCCCGCGCACGCGTTAATATGATGTAAAAGGGCGTTTACAATTTATTTGACTCACGCCCTTTGAACCTGTCGTCGTCGGCCTGTACAATACGCGCCCCTGCACTCCGCAGGGGCGTTTCTTTTATCTACCCCAGCGCCATAACGTGTAACAACGAGGCCAGAGAACATTATGTCCGAATCAATTGTCACTCCGTCATCTGCCGTCACTCTTGCCGACGCGCCTGTAAACCAGAAAGTGAACCTGCTCGATCTCAATCGCAAGGAAATGCGCGCATTTTTTGCCAGCCTCGGCGAAAAACCCTTCCGTGCCGATCAGGTCATGAAGTGGATTTACCACTACTGCTGCGATGATTTCGATCAGATGACCGACATCAACAAAGTGTTTCGCGGCAAGCTGAAAACGCTGGCCGAAATCCGCGCGCCGGAAGTCGCCGAAGAGCAGCGCTCCAGCGACGGCACCATCAAATGGGCCATCACCGTTGGCGGCCAGCAGGTTGAAACCGTCTATATTCCTGAAAAAGATCGCGCCACGCTGTGCGTCTCTTCGCAGGTGGGTTGCGCGCTTGAATGCAAATTCTGTTCGACCGCGCAGCAGGGTTTTAACCGCAATCTGCGCGTTTCGGAAATTATTGGTCAGGTCTGGCGCGCTGCGAAAATTATTGGCGCCTCAAAAGTGACCGGGCAGCGTCCTGTCACCAACGTGGTGATGATGGGCATGGGCGAGCCGCTGCTGAACCTCAATAATGTCGTTCCGGCAATGGAAATCATGCTCGACGACTTTGGTTTCGGGCTGTCGAAACGCCGCGTGACGCTCTCCACATCCGGCGTGGTGCCTGCCCTGGATAAGCTGGGCGATATGATTGACGTGGCGCTGGCGATATCCCTGCACGCGCCAAACGATCGGATTCGTGACGAAATTGTTCCGATAAATAAAAAGTACAATATTGAAACGTTCCTCGGCGCCGTCAGCCGTTATATTTCAAAATCAAACGCCAATCAGGGCCGGGTAACCATTGAGTACGTGATGCTCGATCACATCAATGACAGCACCGATAACGCTCACGAGCTGGCCGCATTGTTGAAAGATACGCCGTGCAAAATCAACCTGATCCCGTGGAATCCCTTCCCTGGCGCACCTTATGGCCGTAGCTCAAACAGCCGCATCGATCGCTTTTCTAAGGTATTGATGGAGTATGGCTTTACCACCATTGTTCGTAAGACGCGCGGCGATGATATTGATGCGGCCTGCGGACAGCTGGCGGGGGAAGTGATTGACCGCACCAAGCGCACGCTGCGGAAAAAAATGGCCGGTGACGCCATTTCTGTGAAAGCGCTCTGAAATAAGGCGACACCATTGTCCCTGCCGCCATGATGGGCGTAAGATAATGCGCTGACAGGAAAGTCTGGAGGCCATATGGGTAAAGGAATACCGGCGTGTTTGCTTGCTGTGCTGCTCACAGGATGCGCGATGCCACATCCGCATAGCGAGCTGGCGCAGACGCGGCTACAGTTAGGGCTTGAATACCTGGCGGTGAACGACCTTGCCGCCGCACAGCGCAACCTGCGACAGGCGGTTGCGCTGGCGCCTGAGGACTATCGCGCGCATCTGGCGATAGCACGCTATCACCAGCAGGCTTTGGATGAAAAAAATGCGATGCGTGCCTACCAGACGGCGCTGAAGCTCGCGCCACAAAACGGCAGCGTCTTCAATAATTACGGTGCGTTTCTGTGTCGTTTAAGGCAGTATGAGACGGCCCGGCACTATTTCAGCAAAGCCGCTGAATTATCTGGAAACATCAGCCGGGCGGATGCGGCAGAAAATGCCGGTTACTGCTATCTCGCCCAGGGCGAATGGCAGCAAGCAGCCGCCTCGTTTGATGAAGCAGTAATGCAGGTTCCTGACAAAGGTCTGGCACTGCTGGCTGAAGCCGAAAGGCGAATTGACAAGAGGGAGCGTGACGCGTCGCGGCTTCTGTTAGACGTTTATCAACGCAGCTTTGCGGCTTCGGCACAAAGTCTGTGGCTAGAGATTCGCTTCGCCGCGCTGGCGCAGCAACCGGAAGGCATTGCCTCTGCCGGAGACGAACTGGCGCGAAATTTTCCACAATCGAAACAGCACCTGCATTTTTTAGCTAATGAATACTGAAGCCACTCAAGAAAAATCAGCAGTAAATTCAACAGGCGCCCGCCTGCGTGAAGCCCGTGAGCAGATGGGTCTGACTCAGCAGAACGTTGCCGAGCGTCTGTGTCTGAAACTGACCACCGTTCGCGACCTTGAAGAGGACAAATCACCCGCCGATTTGGCGTCTACCTTCCTGCGTGGTTACATTCGTTCCTATGCGCGGCTGGTGCACGTGCCGGAAGAGGAACTGCTGCCAATGATGGCTAAGCAGGCACCTGTCCGCGCGGCGAAAGTTGAGCCAATGCAGAGTTTCTCTCTGGGTAAACGGCGTAAAAAACGCGACGGCTGGCTGATGATTTTCACCTGGCTGGTGCTGTTTGTCGTGGTCGGGCTGACGGGCGCCTGGTGGTGGCAAAATCACAAGGCCGCGCAGGACGATCTGGTGTCGATGGCCGATCAAAATGCCTCCAGCGGCAGCGGCGACGGTCAGTCCATCCCGCTGGAAAACGGCACGCCTGACAGCGCTCAACCCGTTGACAGCGCGACCGCGCAGGCGCCTTCCGCGCCCACGCCGTCCGAACCCGCCGTGAACAACTCACCGGCAAATGACGCGGCAGCAAACAGTGCGCAGCCTGCGCCAGCGGCGGCACCTGATGCCAGCAGACAGCCGGTTGCCGTCTCGCCCTCGCAGGCTAACGTTGATAATAATGCCACGAACGGCCAGATGCCGACCGGCGCTGCCGACGTTGGCGCGCCAGCAGCCGATCCTAACGCGCTGGTGATGAATTTTAGCCAGGATTGCTGGCTTGAAGTGACCGATGCTGCCGGTAAAAAACTGTTCAGCGGCATGCAGCGCAGCGGTGGTAAACTCAGTCTTTCAGGTACTGCGCCATATCGCCTGAAAATCGGCGCGCCGGGTGCAGTCCAGATCCAGTATCAGGGGCAGCCAGTCGACCTGAGTCGTTTTATCCGTTCAAACCAGGTTGCTCGCCTGTCCGTGGGTGCGTCCTGACGCAGCCGCGGTCGCGAGTAATTGTGGAGAAACACTATTATGCATAACGAAGCACCCATTATCCGTCGTAAATCTAAGCGTATTTACGTCGGCAAGGTGCCGGTAGGCGATGGCGCGCCCATCGCCGTCCAGTCAATGACCAACACCCGTACCACGGACGTGGCGGCAACGGTCAATCAAATAAAAGCGCTAGAGCGCGTGGGTGTGGACATCGTTCGCATCTCTGTTCCCACCATGGACGCAGCCGAAGCGTTTCGCCTGATCAAGCAGCAGGTGAACGTTCCGCTGGTGGCCGATATCCACTTTGATTACCGCATCGCGCTGAAGGTTGCCGAATACGGCGTTGACTGCCTGCGCATCAACCCTGGTAACATCGGTAACGAAGAGCGTATTCGCCAGGTTGTTGACTGCGCCCGTCATCACAATATTCCTATTCGTATCGGCGTGAACGCGGGCTCTCTGGAGAAGGATCTTCAGGAAAAATATGGTGAGCCGACGCCGCAGGCGCTGTTGGAATCCGCTATGCGCCACGTTGATCATCTCGATCGCCTTAACTTTGACCAGTTCAAAGTCAGCGTAAAAGCCTCTGACGTGTTCCTCGCCGTGGAATCTTATCGTTTGCTGGCGAAGCAAATTGAGCAGCCGCTGCACTTAGGGATCACCGAAGCAGGCGGCGCGCGCGCCGGTGCGGTGAAATCGGCAATCGGTCTGGGACTGTTGCTGGCCGAAGGCATTGGCGACACGCTGCGTATTTCGCTGGCGGCCGATCCTGTGGAAGAAGTTAAGGTTGGCTTCGACATTCTGAAGTCGCTGCGCATTCGCTCGCGCGGCATTAACTTTATTGCCTGCCCAACCTGTTCGCGTCAGGAGTTTGACGTTATCGGCACGGTTAACGCGCTTGAAGAGCGCCTTGAAGATATTATCACGCCGATGGATGTCTCGATTATCGGCTGCGTGGTCAACGGGCCAGGCGAGGCGCTGGTGTCAACCCTGGGCGTCACCGGCAGTAACAAGAAGAGCGGGTTCTATGAGGATGGCGTGCGTTTGCGTGAACGACTGGACAACAACGACATGATCGATCAGCTTGAGGCACGCATTCGCGCCAAAGCGGCAATGATGGATGAGTCGCGCCGTATCAGCATCCAGCAGGTAGAAAAATAAACTCATGCGCCGGACGGCTTTTCTCGCGTAGCGAGAGGCGGTCTGATACGCAAACTGAATAATGAGAGTAACGTAGTGGCAAAGAATATCCAGGCCGTGCGCGGAATGAACGATTTTCTGCCCGCCGACACCGCCGTGTGGCAGCGCATTGAGCAGATCCTGAAACAGGTGCTGGCCAGCTATGGCTACAGCGAAATCCGCATGCCGATTGTCGAGCAGACCCCCTTATTCAAACGCGCTATCGGTGAAGTGACCGACGTGGTTGAAAAAGAGATGTACACCTTTGATGACCGCAATGGCGAAAGCCTGACGCTGCGCCCGGAAGGCACCGCAGGCTGCGTGCGTGCTGGTATCGAACATGGTCTGCTCTACAATCAGGAACAGCGGCTGTGGTATATGGGCCCGATGTTCCGCTACGAGCGTCCGCAGAAAGGGCGCTACCGTCAGTTTCATCAGATTGGCGCAGAGGTGTTTGGTCTTCAGGGGCCGGACGTGGATGCCGAACTGATCATGATGACCGCGCGCTGGTGGAAGGCGTTAGGCATTGCCGACCACGTGCGTCTTGAGCTGAACTCAATTGGTTCACTGGAGGCACGCGCCCGCTATCGTGAGGCGCTGGTGGCTTTTCTGGAGCAGCACAAAGAGACGCTGGATGAAGACTGCAAGCGCCGCATGTATTCGAATCCGCTGCGCGTGCTGGACAGCAAAAACCCGGAGGTGCAGGCGCTGCTGAACAGCGCGCCTGCGCTGCATGACTATCTTGATGCAGAATCCCGCGAACATTTTGAAACGCTGTGCGGCCTGCTGAAGGCGGCGGGCATTGCCTACACCGTGAATCAGCGGTTGGTGCGTGGCCTGGATTATTACAACCGCACCGTGTTTGAGTGGGTGACCGAAAGCCTCGGCGCGCAGGGCACGGTTTGCGGCGGCGGTCGCTACGACGGCCTGGTCGAACAGCTTGGCGGTCGCGCCACGCCCGGCGTTGGCTTTGCGATGGGGCTGGAGCGCCTGGTGCTGCTGGTGCAGGCGGTAAATCCGGAATTTGAACCGACGCGCATTGTTGATGTCTATCTTATCGCTTCGGGGCAGGGCGTGCAGCCAGCCGCAATGCAGCTGGCTGAGCAACTGAGAGATGCTGACCCGTCGCTCAGGCTGATGACAAATTTTGGCGGCGGCAACTTTAAAAAGCAGTTTGCCCGCGCCGACAAATGGGGCGCCCGCGTTGCGCTGGTGCTCGGCGAAGACGAAGTCGCCAGAGGTCAGGTAGTGATTAAAGATTTGCGCAACGGCGAACAGCAAACGCTGGCGCAGCATGACGCTGCCGCAGCGCTGTTGAAACTGACGGCGATTTAAAGGAGAAGATGTCAGTGGAAGTGTACAGCAATGAAAACGAACAGGTCGATGCGCTGAAGAATTTCTTTGCTCAGAACGGCAAAGCGCTGGTCATTGGTGTGGTTATCGGCATCGGCGCGCTGGCTGGCTGGCGCTACTGGAGCAATCATCAGGACGACAGCGGTCGTGAAACGTCAGCGGCATACCAGCAGATTTCCACCGCGCTGGACAGCAGCAAGCCGGAAACGCTGACTGCGGCGGCGAAGTTTGCCGAAGAGAACAGCAACACCTACGGCGCCATCGCTTCAATGGATCTGGCAAAACGCTACGTTGACGCCAACCAGCTCGATAAAGCGGTTGCCCGGTTGCAAAACGGCCTGAAGGACGTCAAAGACGCCAATCTTCAGGCGGTGATCAATCTGCGCATCGCGCGCATCCAGCTTCAGCAGGAAAAAGCCGATGAGGCGCTGAAAACGCTTGATGCCGTTAAAGGCGATGGCTGGACGGCGATCGTGGCCGACGTGCGCGGCGAAGCGCTGCTCAGCAAGGGCGATACCAGCGGCGCTCGCGGTGCGTGGAGCAAAGGCATTGCCTCCGATGCGTCTCCGGCGCTGAAAGAGATGCTGCAAATGAAAATGAATAATCTGCCGGGCTGATTGCCGGTGGTCAAAGATTGCCTCCCGGAGGCTCAAGAGGGATTTCATGGAATTGCGTAAGTTACTTCTGCCGGGGCTGATTTCAGTCACCTTGCTTAGCGGATGTTCATGGTTCAGCGGTGAAGAAGACGTGGTCAAAATGTCGCCGTTGCCAAAGGTGGAGAACCAGTTCACGCCGGAAAAGGTCTGGAGCACCTCTGTCGGTGACGGGATCGGTGACTTCTACTCCAATCTTCATCCTGCCTGGGCTGACAGTACCGTCTATGCCGCCGACCGCTTTGGTATCGTTAAGGCGCTGAATGCCGGCGACGGCGAAGAGCAGTGGAAAGTGGATCTGTCGGAAAAAACCGGCTTCTTCTCACGCAATCGTCCCGCGCTGCTTTCCGGCGGCGTTACCGTTGACGGCGGCCATGTTTACCTCGGCAGCGAACGCGCGCAGGTTTATGCCCTGAACAGCAACGACGGCAGCATTGCCTGGCAGACCAAAGCCGCAGGCGAAGTGCTTTCTCGCCCGGTGGTCAGCGATGGCCTGGTGTTGGTGCATACCAGCAACGGCATGTTGCAGGGGCTCGATCAGAGCAGCGGCGTGGTCAAATGGTCGGTTAACCTCGACGTGCCGGCGCTGTCGCTGCGCGGTGAATCAGCGCCTGCTACCGCCTTCGGCGCGGCAATTGTAGGCGGCGATAACGGACGCGTCAGCGCGGTTATCCTGAACCAGGGCCAAATCATCTGGCAGCAGCGTATTTCGCAGCCGTCTGGCGCAACCGAGATTGACCGCCTTGCCGATGTCGACACCACGCCAATCGTGGTCAACGGCGTGGTCTATGCCCTGGCCTATAACGGTAATCTTACCGCGCTGGATTTGCGTTCCGGTCAGATCATGTGGAAGCGTGAGATCGGCTCCGTGCATGACATGATTGTTGACGGCGGGCGTATTTACCTGGTCGATCAGGACGATCGCGTTATCGCCCTGAGCACCGAAGGCGGCGTTTCGGTCTGGCGTCAAAGCGATCTGCTGCATCGCAACCTGACCTCGCCGGTGCTCTATAATGGCTATCTGGTGGTGGGAGACAGCGAAGGCTATCTGCACTGGCTGAACACCGATGATGGCCGCTTCGTTGCGCAGCAGGAAGTTGACAGCTCCGGTTTCCAGACCGAGCCGGTTGTGGCCAGTGACAAGCTGTTAATTCAGTCGAAAGACGGTAAGGTTTACGCATTTACCCGCTAACATCGTCTGCTGACTAACACTGCATAACGGCTCCTGATTCGTCAGGGGCCGTTTCGTTTTACGCCGGGCGTGGTATCCTTTACGCAATTCATGCCCCTGCGGCGTCGGCCTGTTTCTGTTACAGGCTTAATTTTTTAGTAATGAGGCTTCAATATGGTACCTGTGGTCGCGCTGGTCGGGCGTCCCAACGTGGGAAAATCCACCCTGTTTAACCGTCTGACGCGCACAAGAGATGCGCTGGTGGCGGATTTTCCAGGCCTTACGCGCGATCGCAAATACGGTCGTGCCGAGGTGGAAGGGCGGGAGTTCATCTGCATTGATACCGGCGGTATTGATGGCAATGAAGAGGGCGTGGAAACGCGCATGGCTGAGCAGTCGCTGCTGGCGATTGAAGAAGCCGACGTGGTGCTGTTTATGGTGGATGCGCGCGCGGGCCTGATGCCTGCCGATAACGCTATCGCTAAACATTTGCGCTCGCGTAAAAAACCTACCTTCCTGGTGGCAAACAAAACCGACGGACTCGATGCCGATTCGGCGGTGGGCGACTTTTTCTCGTTGGGTCTGGGCGACATTCACCCCATTGCCGCTTCTCACGGGCGCGGCGTCACCACGCTGTTAGAAATGGTGCTGCTGCCCTGGATGGACGAAGTGGCACCGCAGGAAGTGACGGAAGAGGACGAAAACGAAGCCTACTGGGCAGCGCTGGCGGCGAAAGAGAGCGGTGAAGAGCAGGCAGTGGAAGAAGAAGATGACTTCAATCCGCTCGATCTGCCCATCAAGCTGGCGATTGTTGGTCGTCCTAACGTTGGTAAGTCAACGCTTACCAATCGCATCCTCGGCGAAGATCGCGTGGTGGTTTACGACATGCCGGGCACCACGCGAGACAGCATCTATATTCCGATGGAGCGTGATGGCCGCGAATACATCCTGATCGATACCGCAGGCGTGCGCAAGCGCGGTAAAATCACTGATACCGTTGAGAAATTTTCCGTCATCAAAACGCTTCAGGCCATTGAAGACGCCAACGTGGTGATGTTGATTATTGATGCGCGTGAAGGCATCTCCGATCAGGATCTTTCACTGCTGGGCTTTATTCTGAATAGCGGTCGCTCGCTGGTGATCGTCGTGAATAAGTGGGATGGCCTGTCACAGGAAGTTCGTGATGAGGTTAAAGAGACGCTCGACTTCCGTCTGGGCTTTATCGACTTCGCCCGCGTGCATTTTATTTCCGCTCTGCACGGCAGCGGCGTGGGTAATCTGTTCGAATCGGTTACCGAAGCGTATGACTGCTCAACGCGTCGCGTGAATACCTCAATGCTGACCCGCATCATGAATATGGCCGCTGACGACCATCAGCCGCCGCTGGTGCGCGGGCGCCGCGTGAAACTTAAGTATGCGCATGCGGGCGGCTACAACCCGCCGATTGTGGTGATCCACGGTAATCAGGTTAAGGATCTGCCGGACTCCTACAAACGCTATCTGATGAACTATTTCCGCCGTTCGCTGGAGGTGATGGGGACGCCGATCCGCATTCAGTTTAAAGAAGGTGAGAACCCGTTTGCCGGCAAGCGCAACCTGCTGACGCCGAATCAGCAGCGCAAGCGTAAGCGCCTGATGAGCCATCTGAAAAAGAATAAACGCTGACAGAGAGGGAGCCTTTTGGCTCCCTTATTATATTGGAGAAGAAAATGAACGTCGTTTGCCCGCAGTGCCAGCAGCCGTTACGTTTCGCAGAAGGGCACTTTCATTGTGATGCCTGCGAAAGAGATTATGCGCAGCAGGCGCTTTGTCCCGACTGCAACCAGTCGCTTCAGGTATTAAAAGCCTGCGGCGCGACGGATTACTTCTGCCCAAACGGGCACGGATTGATTTCAAAAAAACGCGTTGTGTTTGTCCCGCTTCCCTGAATCCCACCCGTTTAAATCCCTATGATTTACTATGGAAATGAAAATCATTTTCATTTCCTGTTTAAGCCAGGCGCATAATTTGTTAATTTTACGTTCGTCCGGTAAGACCGAAAGGTAAAATTTGTTATTACGCTGAAGCGTTGTAGCGTTACAATTTAAACCGTTCCATCTTTCGTTTTGCGCTTAATCAACTGTCTGTATTTCTTGCAGATCCCTTCAGCCTGTTGTCGGAAAAAAGAAATACAGAGAGCGTTTGCGCTCTGTTTCCTTCAGGAGTCGTTTAATCATGTCTGAAAATACTTCCCGGTCGTCTGCCTGGCTGGGACTGTGGTGCGTGGTGCTGGGAATACTTTTCCTCGCCACCGGCCTGTTTTTCGTTATTGGCGGCGTGAAGCTGCTGATGCTGGGAGGCAGCGCTTATTTTGCCGTTGCGGGCGTCTTCATTTTGCTGTCGGCCCTTCAGTTATTTCGCCGTAGATCCTCCGCCGTGACGATATTCGCGCTGGTCTTTATCGCCTCGGTTATCTGGGCTTTGCAGGATGCTGGCGTTAACTTCTGGCCGCTGGTTTCACGCCTGATGGTGCCGGCGGGTTTTCTGCTATTGGCTTTGCTCACGCTACCCGCGCTGCGCCGCCGTGAAGGCAAGCCCTCTGCGGCAAAAGTCGCGTGGCCGCTCTCTGCCGTGGTCGTCATCGGTATGGTCGCAACGTTCGTGCAGATGTTTCAGCCCCACTCGCCGGTAACCGACGGCACAACGCTGCCGCTGACGCCGGTTGATAAGGTGAGCGAGCAGAAAAACTGGGAAAACTACGGCAATACGCCGGGCGGTAGCCGGTTTGTGGCGCTGGACCAGATTACCCGCGATAACGTTCGCGATCTCAAAGTCGCCTGGACCTTCCACACCGGTGATATTCCCGACAGCCCAACGGGCAATGGCGCGGAAGATCAGCAGACGCCGTTACAGATTGGCGATACGCTCTACCTCTGTACGCCACACAACAACGTCATCGCGGTAGATGCGGACAGCGGCAAAGAAAAGTGGAAGCACGTGGTTAACGCCAGTGCGGAAGTCTGGAATCGCTGCCGTGGTCTGGCGTGGTTCGACGCGACCAAACCGGTCAGTCAGCCTTCTGTGCCCGGCTCTGTGCCGGTTCCACAGCCTCAGCTGGCCGCAGGGGATAGCTGCCAGCGCCGCCTGTTGATGAATACCATCGATGCGCGCCTGATTGCCATTAATGCGGATAACGGCGAGCTTTGCGAGCACTTTGGCAAGAACGGCGTGGTCGATCTCAAAGCCGGTCTGGGCGATGCGCAGGATCCAAAATATCAGCTAACCTCGGCACCCACCGTTGCCGGCACAACCGTGGTGGTCGGCGGTCGCGTGGCGGACAACGTGCAGACCGACATGCCCGGCGGCGTGATCCGCGGCTTTGATGTGATCTCCGGTGAAATGCGTTGGGCGTTTGACTCAGGCAAAGAAGATCCTAACGCGGCGCTGAAGCCAGGTGAAAACTACGTGCGCAGTACGCCGAACTCATGGGCGCCGATGTCGTACGATCCGGCTATGAACACCGTCTTCATGCCGATGGGCAGCTCGTCGGTGGATCTGTGGGGCGCAACACGAACGGCACTGAACCATAAATATGGCGCGTCGATTCTGGCGGTTGATGCCACCACCGGTAAAGAAAAGTGGGTCTACCAGACCGTACATAACGATCTGTGGGACTTCGACCTGCCGATGCAGCCGAGCCTGATCGATTTTCCAATGAAGGATGGCTCGCGGAAGCCTGCCGTCGTGATTGGCACCAAAGCCGGTCAGATTTACGTGCTGGATCGCCTGACCGGAAAACCGCTCACTGAAGTGAAAGAGGTGCCGGTTAAAAAAGGCAATATTCCGGACGAGCAGTACACGCCGACGCAGCCAAGGTCGGTAGGTATGCCGCAGATTGGCGCTGACACGCTGAAAGAGTCGGATATGTGGGGCGCAACACCGTTCGATCAGCTGGTTTGCCGTATTGGCTTCAAATCGATGCGGTACGATGGCCTTTATACCGTGCCCGGAACTGATAAATCGTTAAGCTTTCCCGGCTCGCTGGGCGGTATGAACTGGGGTAGCCTCTCGTCCGATCCCAACAGCCACTATATTTTTGTGAACGATATGCGCCTGGGTCTGTGGGTTCAGATGATCCCGGCCAATACCGATAAGATTTCACGCGGCAGCAACGGCGGTGAAGCGATCAATACCGGTATGGGCGCGGTGCCGCTGAAAGGTACGCC
>NZ_JNVB01000008.1 GCF_000770305.1 Erwinia oleae | reverse complement strand
TATTGACCAGCGCGCCTTCAATATCGAGGCGGATGCTGGCGGTAACCATCTCCTCCGTCAGCATCTCCAGCGTCGCCCTGGAAACGCCCAGCAGCTCCAGCAACGGTGCGCGATCCGGCAGCTGGCGCAGAATATTGACCCACAGGCGGTAAACCTGATGGGCGAACTCCGCTTCCGGCTCGTCAGTCGCCACCTCCGGATTGAGCAGCGCCGGAACGGGTTCGTCGCTCAGCAAATCGATGCTCATGCCGATGCCAAAAGGATCGTCTTCGCTCAGCACATGCTCCTGCGGACGTTCGCCGGGGCGTTGCCGCTGTAGAAACAGATGCCTTAGCGTTTCACGATCGGGGAGCAGCCGTTCAAGCAGTTCGCCATGCACGCCGGTTCGCACCTGGAGCGCTTTAAGCAGCGTTTCGGCCACGCGCTGGCGCGCTTCCGGCTCCTCTCTTTCTGAAACCAGATACCAGCGTCCCAGCAGATTATCATTGAGTTCACGGCGCAGCTCTTCACGTTGTTCATCCAGCCGCTCCATCTTGATTTCGCGACGCACTTCGGTCATCAGCCAGCCCGCCATCCGCCTGAAGCCTTTATCATCCATCGCCAGCATCGAACCCCAGGCATCGCCAGGATTGCCAACGTAACGCTGCACCGCCGCGTCATAATTTTGCCCGTGCGTGATACGCTGATCGAACGGCGTCAGCGCCCAGATCAGGCCGGGTTTGCGTCGGCCACGCACCTGGCTGTTTTCGCCCTGCGTCTGTTTTACCCAGTTATCCAGTACGCGACCAACGATGCGCGAATCACTGCGCTGGCTGACGGCGCTGCACACCATCAACAGATTGACATCCTGCCGCTCGGCGGCATATGTGAGAAGAAAAGAGCGCTTGGCGGTAAGAAAGGCCAGCGCCATCTCATGCTGTGCATCGTCAGGCACAACAGAAGGCGTTTCGATCCCCGGATAATCGAGCAGATCGACCTGTTCAAACATCGTTTCACGCGGCGCGCTGTAGTAGGGCAGCGTCACTTCACGGCTGAGCAGCGCCAGTTCAGAAAGGGCAACGTTCACCGGTTTGAGGTTGCGTCCTTCCACCTGGGGCAGCACCTGAATCACCCTGTCGATCGCGGCGTTGAAATAGCGCAGACCACTTACGTTCAGGATGCTCAGCGTGGGATCGTCCAGCGTAGAGAGCGGGGCCAGCACGCGTGGCGCGCAGACGGCAAGAATGTGCGCAAGCTGGCGATAGAGCGCCGTCAGCGCGCGATCATCATGCCACAGCAGAGAGAACAGGCGGGCGCGATCGTCAACGCTGAGCGACGGCGCCAGATCGACGGCCAGCGGCCAGAAATGTGTTTCCAGCGCTTTACTGCTGGCGGTCTGACTGGCGGACAGCCTGTCCCACAGCGCCACCACGTCGTGGCGGGTGAGGCCGTCAACCGCCTGAGGTTGACGATACATACCGACGTTTTTCAGCCGATCGCCGATCTGCTGTTCGTCCGGCGTCGCCTCGCCGTTGCGGTTTGCCCCCATTTCAGCAATAACGGCAATCAGGGCTTCCTCGCTGAGTAGCGATAACTGCACCGGCCACTCATTATCCACGCGTACCTGCTGGCCGGTGAAGCGGGTCACCATTGTGCCGGTCAACTGCTGTGGGTTGAGTGCGCTGTAATCGAGGGTTTCCGCGCCAAGCGCTATCTCCAGCCGGCCTTTTTCACTGACGGCCAGCGCATTAATCAGATAGGACTTTCCCGCCTGTGAGAGTCCGAACAGGCCAATCGCGCACTCTTTTCCTGCCGCGGCGGCCAGATAAGCGGCTTTATTGCGCTGACGACAGAGCTTGATGCCCAGCCGATCGGCTTCCATATTCAGGCGAGGCGAGGTTTCCCGCGCGCTCTCCAGCCAAAGCGCGGCGCGGTCAATCGCTTTTACCAACACATCCAGTTTTTTGCCGAACTGTCCCGACATCTGTTTTGGCGTTAACGGTTTCATTTCTTATATACGCTCCCACTGTCGATCCAGTAATGGGTGATCCCCGATCCGCTGCTGGCCAGCGTGTTTAATTTCAGACGCAGGTGCTCAAGCGGCACGGGTGTGCCATCGTCCAGTGCGGCCTCGGCGATTTCAAACCGTTCCGGGCCAAATTCGCCCGCGTCCTTCGTAACGGCAAGTTTGATTTTTAATACCTTATCGCCCGCGACGCTGCGTGCCAGCTGCGGATCGACAATAGAAAGGGTGTAGAGCGGCGACGCTGGCCAGCGGTCGTTATCCAGTTGACGAAATCCCAACGTCAACGCGCCGCGCACCTGGAAACGCTGACGCGAATCCAGGCTGAATTTTTCGTCGTCGAGGTCGATATCCGCATACCAGACGTTTTCACCGCTCAGTGCGCCGTTGCTGTCAATCATGCCAAGGTAACGAATGGTTGAATAGGGCTGAAAATCACCGGCTTTGAACCAGAAGTTCGCCAGCCGCAGATCCAGCGACAACAGGCAGAGCATCGCCCCCACCGCCGCGGTGGATTTCGGGTTCTCAATGCGCCCCTGTTTGTTAAACGGATACCAGTCGTTGGTGTGATAGCCATCCAGCGAGAGAATTCGGCTGACCGGCAGCGGCTGAAGATGACGGAACAGCGCCTGTACGCCGGGGAAGCGAGAAGGTCGGCCGGTCAGCAGCAGCACGTCGCAGTCATAAACCGCCACCACTTCCGACATCGATCGCAGACTCTGCGTGATATTCATTCGTGGCGAAAGAAATTCGGCATGCAGTTTACTCAACCGCACAATCAGCGGCACCTGCAATATATCAAACCCGGCTGCATCGCCGGGTAGCTCACGCTGGATCTCACGGTTAATGTAATCCAGCAGCTTTTGCGTTGGCGGCTGCCCGAGCAGCTCGCCGAAGCGGGCGTCAACTTCAGCACTCAAATCAAGCGGATCAAAGCTTTCATAGGCTTCAAGGATCGCCTGGCCTACGGGCATAAAAATCTGCAACGTCACCTGCTGGCGAAGGGTGGACTGTCCGTCGAGCCGACCTTCGTGCCCGAACAACCGCGTCATCACGCCTTCGGGATTAGCCATGCCGGCCTGTTTGAAGGCCGCCTGAAGGGCGGGAAGCACATAAAGCTGGATCACATCCAGCAGAATGTCATCGCCCGCCAGCTTAAATCCCTCGCGAAACAGCAGGCGCGGCATGATTTTGACGTTATTGCCGACGCCGTCGTCCAGCCGGTACTGCGTGATAGCCAGATCGGTGGTGCCGCCGCCGATATCAATGGAGGCAATGCGCAGCGTTTTCCCCGGCGGCTCATCAGCGGCGCGCACGCGATCCGGCCGCGCCATGCTGATAAAAAAGTCTTCGGCGCGGCCGCCAAAGTTAACCTGGGTTTCGTTGTAGAGGTAGACCATCTGCCCACAGGTGGCTTCGTCCCACTCCATCTGTACCACCGGCACCGGCACCAGACTCTTCGCTTTATCTTTTTCGCTGGTAAAGTCGTCATCAGCCGGATGCCAGCCCATCGCTTTCCACACCAGCGCGATAGCTTCCTGCATGCGGCGGCGAAATATTTCCCGTTCCGGCTTCGGCATCGCGGAAGGCAACGTCAAAATGATATGACGTAGCTGGCGCGGCGCGCTGCTGTGCAGCATTTTCTGCCGCTGGGCAGGGCTGTTCATCTGCATCAGCGCCTGCGCCAGCAGTTCAGAGAGCATCAGACTCATCACCGAACTGCGGCTGTATTGCGGCGAGAACACCGGCAGGCGCTCTTCCGTCGGCTGGTTGTAAAGCGGCTGGCCTTCATCGTTAATTAAAAAGGTCAGCGGCGCGGCGGTCGCCAGCGGCTCCTGGGCGGCGCTGCCCGGCGTGCGGCTGAAACGCCAGCCTGGCGTATAGCTCTCTTCATCCCATAAATAGCGCCGCGGGCTGGAGATGCCGGTAGCGCCTTCGGTGCCCAGTCGCGCCAGCGCCAGCTGAGTCGCTTCGCGGCCAACACGGGTGATGGAGGGCCAGATAAACGCGTCATCGCGCCCGCTTTCGATAGCGTAATTCTGCTTACCAAAACTGGCCTGCGCAAATTCGACGCGGCTTTCAAACAGCTCATTATAGAGCTGGTGCGGTGCGCTGAGATTGCGCA
The DNA here is from genome assembly GCF_000770305.1 of Erwinia oleae. Classification (GTDB taxonomy): domain Bacteria; phylum Pseudomonadota; class Gammaproteobacteria; order Enterobacterales; family Enterobacteriaceae; genus Erwinia; species Erwinia oleae. Next base: position 77,347 of record NZ_JNVB01000008.1, on the reverse strand, counting down.
GATGCAGCTCATAGGTATGCTTAAGGCCATGCGGGTCGTCAGGATGGTCTTCAACCATGATGCCGCAGGTATGCGAGTTGCCGACATCAAGGATCAAATCTACCGCAACGGCAGGTTCCTGGAGCGTGGCGGCGCTGATTTTCAGTTCGGGCAGCGCAAGCTGCTCTCCCAGCAGATGCAGCATATTCAGATAGTGCGCCTGGTATTCAAATTCACGCAGCGCGGTACGGATATTCACCTGCGGCCGACCTTCAACCGCAGCGGCACGTTCGCTGAACGCTTCGCGCAGCCAGCCATCAACCCAGGTGTGATCAAGAAACTCGCCCAGCTCGTTGCTACGATGAGCCAGTGCAAAACTGACGCCGTTTTTAACGTCGCTCTCATTCAGCGCCAGCGATTCATCTTCACCCTCCGGCCAGACGCGGGTTTCAAATGCGAGACAAAGACGATGGGTTTTACCATTGGGATCGGGCCTGTCGAGCGCGAGGATCTGCATGCGCGCCCAGTTGTCCGGGCCGCCAATAAAGGTGCGCGGTGGGTTGAAGCGGAAAAAAGGCAGCGGCAGCCAGACGCCGTTTAACAGTTGTAGCGACTGCTCAAGCGAAAAGCTGAACTCCGGCTTGACCACTTCAGGCATGCCGCCCGCGTTGACCGGCAGCAAATACTTACCGCTCTGCGCATTGAAATTCAGGCGCAGCAGCGGGCCGTTCGCAGTCTGACGGACAAATTTTCCTGGCATGTCGGCATCGTGGATCGGCGTCAATGCAAAGTCCAGAAACTGAATGCCGCTGTTCTGAATCAGCGTCATCGTGGATTTAAAATCTGTGATCGCAGCCAGCATCATTATTTACTCTCACGCTTCATCGTCATCGGTAATACCGTATTAGCATCATACTGTCCGCTACACTCAGCCGGGCCGCTAATACCTTGTTTGCAGACCAGATCCGGCATCTGATAGCGGGAACCGTCGCTGCATTTTGCTTTGGTGCGGCTGTTGATCACCAGGTTTCCTGATTTCATCAGGCCAGCGAACACATCCACGCGGCAGCTTACGCCGTCACCCTGGGTCAGCTTCAGCGTTCCTTTGCCGTTTTTCATCTGGTAGCGCAGGCCTGGCGGTTTGCCGGTTACCGGATTTTTTCCGCCGGGCAGGGCGCGCCAGTTACCATTAAGGAATTTAGTTGAGCCCAGTTTTACCGCATCCGTGGGCATCACCAGATCATCTTTGGCAACAGGTATTGCCGCTTCTTCACTGACGGCCTCTGTTGGCGGCACGGCCTGAGGCTCAGGTTGAGGAGCATTCACCTGCGTGCTGCTGGCAGGCGCAAGCGGCAGTTCGGGCGCCAGCACCGGTTTGGCAACGGGTGGCGCGGGAGTAGGTGCAGGCGGCTCCACCGGCTTAACGTTGACAGGCGGTTGGACAGCCTGCGTCGTTTGCGGCTGTGAAACACAGCTTTTCAGCTGAACGCCCAGCGCAATTAACAAGGCCACGGCAGGTAACGTCCAGCCATAGCGCAGCAGGGTAAGATTTTTTCTTGCAGGCGCAACCGCGACCGGAGTAACCGGTGCAGGCTCCGCTGCGGGTTCCTGTGGCGCAGGGGGCAAGACAATAATTGGCTCGGGCACAGGTACAGGCGGCGTGGCAATGACCGGCGGCGGCGGGATATCAACCCGTTTCGACAACGTCGGGATCTCTTCCGGTTCGGTACGCAGACAATCCAGCGCATCCAGCCGGGTTTTCTTTTCCAGACTGACAAAACCCCAGAAGGTGATGACGGGTTTACCGCCGACTAAATAGACAAAATTTTGATCGGGAAACTGCAAGGCCTTAGCGAGCAGGGCGCCAAACAGTTTCTGGCCCGGTTTTTCAGAATTCTGTGCGCGCTGACAGAGGTCGGCAACCGCCTGCTGACACGCCACCAGTTGGCTGAGCGCCTGACTGCGTGCGCTGTCAGTCGCGCCTGCCCAGGAGGAGATTTTGCCCGACACGGGTGCGTACCAGTCAAGGCGATCGCCCGCGTCGTTAGGCTGCGGGATCGCCAGACAGTCGGCGATGTGCTGCTGTTTTCGCAGACGTAACGTCTCGCGAAGCTGAAGGGCTGAAAGGTAAACCGGCAAACCGTTTTCGCCCAGGGCCAGAACGGCGTCTAAATTTCCGCTGCGTAAGAATGTTTTAGCCACGCAAAAAGAACCTTTTCGTCAGAAAACCGGAGAGAAAAATTAAAATGTTATCCGGGCATAGCATTACTTTAGGCGATTTGACTTAAATTGAAGACGTAAATAAGAGGGTAAAGCAGTGATTGTTTTGCCAATGGAATCAGTAAATGTGCAGGAAGCTGCTAAAAAATCACATAAAATTGCCGCAAAAAAAATATCTCAGGTCTGCAAAACCATGAGAAAATTTTGATACAACACTCTAATCGTGTGCTTTTAAGTTGCGCGCGATTTAAAAGTGAATTTTTGCCCGCTTTTGCCGATAACCCTTTCTGTGACGATATCAATAATTTCTAAAAAGGTTACAGAATGATCAACAGCATTAAATCAGCGGTTTTATCACGTGTTGCGCACTCTCCCTTACGCAACTCCCGCGAAACCATTAACTCGCTGCATAACGCTATCGCGATGATTGAGTTCACCCCTGAAGGCCAAATTCTTTCGGCGAATGGACTATTTCTGGACATTATGGGCTACACGGCAGGCGAGGTGATCGGCCAGCATCACCGCATTCTCTGCCCGGACAGTTTCAACAATTCGGCTGCCTATGCGGAGTTCTGGGCGCGACTGCGTCGAGGAGAAAGTTTCAGCAATAAATTTTTGCGCCTGGCCAGGTTTGGACGTCCTGTCTGGCTGGAAGCCAACTATGTCCCGATTAAAGATCGCAGCGGCAGAGTGATAAAGATTGTCAAACTGGCGTCAGATATTACTGAAAGGATCTTTGATGCCCAGGAGCAACGGGCGATGACCAATGCGATTAACCGTTCAATGGCGGTTATCTCATTCAATCTGGATGGCAACGTGCTTCACGCCAACGAAAATTTTTTGAAAACCACCGGTTACAGAAGCGATGAAATTATTGGGCAGCACCACCGAATATTTTGTGCCCCTGAGCTTTATCACAGTCAGCAGTATAAGGATTTCTGGCAAAAGCTGCGTCAGGGAAATTTCGCCTCGGGCTTTTATGAGCGCGTGAATAAAAAGGGTGAAAAGATCTGGCTCCGCGCGACCTACAATCCGGTTTTTGATGAAAACAAAAAGCTGTATGAAGTAGTGAAATTTGCCACCGACGTCACGGCGCAAATGAATAAAAACAAACAGGAGCGGGAAGCCGCCGAACACGCTTATAAAGCGGCGCTGGAGACCAATGCCGATACGCGGCAGGGCGTGATTGTTGTTGAAAACAGCGTGCAAAAAATGAATGAAATCGCCAGCGAGTTGCGCAAAGTATCGGAAGATATCAATGGGCTGAGCAGCCAGTCGGCGCAGATTGGTATTCTGGTTGATACCATTCGTTCCATCGCCAATCAGACCAACCTGTTGGCGCTGAACGCCGCCGTTGAGGCGGCGAGGGCAGGGACGCACGGTCGAAGCTTCGCCGTCGTGGCCAATGAAGTCCGCATGCTGGCGGCCAATATCAACAGTGCCACCCAGGAAATTGCCAGCGTGGTGGACTGCAATCAGACGCTGGCCAGCACGGCACAAAAAAACATTACGGCTAACCTTGTCAGGGCTGATTTGGGCGTTTCACTGATTAAAGAAGCAGGCAATGTTATTGTCGGGATACAATCGCATTCGGCTGAAGTTGTTCAGGCCATTGAGCATGTTAATGAGCAGTTGAAAGAGTAATTAAGATAACGGGTTCAGTCGGGCTGTAAATTGCCTGAGCCGCTAAAAGAGAGAGCTGATGTCCAATCCGCTGGCAAAAAATATCATTGGAATTTATCAACGGCATGCCAAAGCCTTTGGGGATCAGCGATTAACCCATCTTTTTGAGCAGCCCTGGCTCGACAGCTTTCTGAACCTGCTGCCCGCAGGCGGGCGGATACTTGATATCGGCTGCGGCAACGGCGTGCCGGTTGCGGAGTATTTTATCCGACAGGGATTTCAGGTTACAGGTGTTGATAGCTCACAGGCGATGATTGATGCCTGCCAACAACGTTTTCCCCGGCACCACTGGTTGCAAGCCGATATGCGGGCGCTGGCGCTGACGGAAAAATTCGATGGGCTGATCGCATGGGACAGTTTTTTTCATCTGACGCGTGAAGATCAGCGTGAAATGTTTACGCGCTTCCGTCAGCACGCGGCAAGCAAAGCGGCATTAATGTTTACCAGCGGCCCAGGTAACGGCGAAGCCATTGGCACATTTGAAGGTGAAGCGCTTTATCATGCCAGTCTGGCTGCGGCAGAGTATGAACAGCTTTTGCATGAGCATGGCTTTCACGTTGTAAAAATGGTGGCCGGGCTACGTGATTTCGCGAATGGGTGAATGCCGGACAAGCAAGAACTGGTCTTGGGATACGCACGGAGAGCAATTTTTCAATCTCCGCCATGTCGGTGCGCATAATGTATATTATGTTAAATTAGCTGTAATGGTTCATCTATGTCCGGATCGCCTCCCCATTACAACAAATTAAAGCCTGTAAAAAACCCAGTACATCGACTGGGTTTTCAGAAACAACACATCATTACCTGTCAGGCAGTTTTGTCCTTCATTTCTATCTGTTCACCAAGTTCTTCCGGGGTTTTGAGGAATGGCGTGAGCACACCACTCAACAAATACAGTCCCGCATAAATTCCCAGCACGCCTCCTGCCCCAAGCGACGTGTAGAACAAGGCGGTTATCGCCGGTGCGATAAATGCCCCCAGACCTGCGCCAAGATTTAATACCGACATTGCAGCGCCTTTACTGTCGGGTGCCAGCATTGGGAAAAGCGCAGATAAAGGAACATATCCGGCCATGGTAATGCCGCATAAACACAGTACGAACGCCATTACATAGAAATTATGGCCCAGCACCTGCGGTACCGCCCATACCAGAATCAGCACTACTGCATACGCAAAGCCACCCACCCACATGATCGTTGTTCGCCAGCCGAATTTGTCGCCAAAGAAGCCGAAGAACAGATTCGCGAAAATAGCCACCAGGAATACTGCTGACCACATATGCAGCCACTCGGTTTTACTGTAGCCGAAACTTATCAGGTACAGCGGCAGAAACGTGGCCAAACCGTATTGGGCGATCCCATTTACCGATTTTACCACCAGTCCGATAGCAATCACCGGCCTTTGTAATATGGTTATACCTTTGATTAACTCAGCCGCGCTGAAAGGATGTATTTCGGATGCAGGCACCACATCACGGTTCACCCAAATCCCCAGCACTGAGCCAACGATGACAAATACCATCCCTAACCACAGCACATGAATTTCTCCCAACACCGGTAAGGCCAGAGATGAGAAGAATGGACCAATAACACTTAAACCTAATGAGAAGGTGAACCAGAACCAGCCCACTGCGGTAGATCGTCGCGCCACGGGTGTGCTGTAGTTAATCCATACCAGAAATGAGTAGGCAAACAAGGGATAGCCGATGCCTCGAATAGCATAAAAAGGCACCATCCAAGCCATGTGCATGGTCTTAAGCCCGACGGCGATAAAACCAATACTGCCAATGACAAAAGTGATCAAGCCATACACCATCACTTTGCGCGGCCCCAGCGTCTGCACTAACACGCCTGTCACCCAGGCTGCCAGCGTGACGGTAACACCATATGCCGTGATCAGATACGAGGCCTGAGCCACTGATAGCCCCTTCTCAACCAGCCAGATGGATATCCACGCCTGTTCAACGCCATCGCCGATCATAAAAATAGCCAGGCCGATATAGCCCCACAGCAAGTTTTTAGGCAAACCTATTTTATCAAACATAGTTTCCCCCAGTGACTGGCACTGATTGGTTGTAAATACGAGGTAAGATTTAAGTTATTTAATTATTTTGCGAGCATTTTCATCATCATGCCCTGCACTTTTAATGCATCCTGACTTTTGATCAACTGATCGATTTCTTCGATGCTAAGGCGATCAATAAAGTCAGAAAGTGCTTTGTACATGTGGATGTTCTGAGCGCATTCGGCAACCGGATCTTCACGACTTGGGAATGTATCGAAATAAATCAGACCGTTGAAATTTACGCGTTTCGCATAATAGATATATTCCAGAGTTTGCATAAGATGCACTGAACCAAGCATCAGACCATCATCAAAATGACCGTAACCATCATTCAGATGGAAGCCCACCAGGCGATTTCTGCGCGCCGACTGAAACAGCGAAAATGCCGGATTCTCTTTCTTCATTATCATATGACAGAAATCGAGAGTAATACCCAGATTGTCAGAACCAACATCCTCAATCAGCAATTTCATCGGTAAAGAACAATCCCATTACCGGTGAAAATGCCACCACGCGTATTGTGCATCTGAATATTCTGGATGCCATTTTTACCATTATTGCCAGCAAGACCAGTGAAAAAAGCCAGACAAGTTTACACAATACCAGAAATGCGGTTGTGTCCAAGCGCACCGCCAATTAAGGGCTTAAATGATGAAACATAATGTTGTTGTTATTGGCAGTCTTAACTATGACATTCTTGTCCAGCAGGATCGTCTACCGGAAATTGGGGAGACATTTACCGGCAACGAATTGATGCTGATGCCGGGTGGAAAAGGTGCTAATCAGGCAGTTCAGTGCGCCAGGCTGGGTCTGAATGTCAACATGGTTGGATGCGTTGGAAATGATATTTATGGCGCAGAACTGATTAAATCACTTAACGAAAACGGCGTTTCAGTTGACAAGATTTCCCAACGCGGAAAAACCTCAGGTATTGGCATCGTTCAGATCCTGGAATCCGGTGATTATTGCAGTACCATAATCAAAGGCGCAAACTATCTGATCGCTGAGGATGATATTAATGCTGATTTGTTCATCGATCGGCCATTGGTTATCCTGCAATCTGAAATACCCGATCGCCTGGTTGAACGCGCTATTACCCTGGCGCGCCAACATGATTGCAAAATTTTATTGAACAATGCCCCTGCCCGCGATATTTCTGCGCAGGCTCTCAGTCAGGTCGATTTTCTGGTCGTCAATGAGACGGAAGCGAGCTTTATGAGTGCAGGGCCGGTAACGTCGGTCAGAGAGGCGTTAACCTGCGCGGAAAGCCTGCATCAGCGGGTGAAGGATCGGGTGATTATTACGCTGGGAGAAAAAGGCGCAGTGCTATCCGGCGATGAGGGTGCGCGGCACTTTCCGGCCGTATTCTGCCCGGATGTTGTTGATACAACCGGTGCCGGAGACTCATTCATTGGCGGGCTTGCATATTGTCTGGTCAACAGACTTCCGCTGGAAGAAGGTATTCCTTTCGCTGCTGAAATCAGTTCATGTTCAATTCAGAAATACGGCGGTCAAAGCTCTTTCCCGATGCTGCCTGATGTTGCACATGCCCTTACGCAAAATCATCAGCGACTGTTCGGCTGAAAACGGCCAAAAAGCCTGATTGTAGCCAGCAAGAGTTTATCGCCAGAGGGCTAAAGCTTAGCACTCTGGTTTTGCTTAATCACGACGGCTTATTGACATTTGCAGAGTGCAATCAGGCTTTAAAATACAGAACGCTTCTGGTGTTACATGAATTGGAACGATGACTTACCGTTCCGCAGCTATACTCAGTAAACTCCCCCTTTGATGAAGCGTTATAACTTATGCTTTGGTTGGAAACTGGTCTGTATCTGAGAATCGAAGAGCTTGCTAATGGTCCGCGGCCGCTGCCTCTGGCAAGTGGCTTCAGTTCAGGCACGGCATATCGTGCGCTGGGATGCTTTAATCCCTCTGAAACCTCCGACGCCTATTACATCCTGTCAAACGATCGCGACGAAATATGGTTCATCTGCAACCGTCATTTGCGTACGGTATCGCTTGAGCCGGAAAGCAAGCTGTTCCGGCTTCCCCTGCCAAAAACGACTGTGCCGGAAAACCTGCTGAAAGCGTTGCCCGCGTCAGATCTTACCTGAGCGCTGATGCGATAATCTGGCTCACAACACGTTGACATTACTGCGAATAGTAAGACAATGCTCTTCATCGCAATGATAAGAAACAACCGGAGCCTGTTATCCCTCTTTCCCGGCACGTCCCTTCGATCATGCCTTTTATACGGCCAGGCGCGCTGATTTTCGGCGCGCTTCTGCTTGCCGGTTGCGCCACGGAACCGCCGAAATCGTTAGTAACGCCCTTTCCTCCCGTGGCGGAACATCCCATTGCGGCCCAACCACCTCAGCTTCAGCAACCAGTGCGAGGCGTCTGGCTGGCGACGGTGTCACGTCTCGACTGGCCGCCCGTCAGTTCCATCAACGTGCGCAGCGCCTCCGCGCGTATCAGCCAGCAGCAGCAGGCGCTGATACAAAAGCTGGATAAATTGAAGAGTCTGAACGTCAATACTCTCTTTTTTCAGGTTAAACCCGACGGCACGGCGCTCTGGTCATCAAAAATCTTGCCGTGGTCAGATATGCTGACCGGCCGGATTGGTGACGATCCCGGTTACGATCCGCTTCAGTTTGTGCTGGATGAAGCCCACAAGCGCGGCATTAAAGTTCATGCATGGTTTAACCCCTATCGCGTCACCGTTAATACGAAAACGTCAACGGTGTCAGAACTGAATCAGACGCTGTCATTGCATCCCGCCAGCGTATTTTTGCTGCATCCTGACTGGGTGCGCACCGCCGGCGAACGTTATGTTCTCGATCCGGGCATTCCGGAGGTACGAGACTGGATAACCAGCATTGTGGCCGAAGTGGTTACGCAATATCCCGTTGATGGCGTGCAGTTTGATGATTATTTTTATGCCGAGACGCTGGGTTCTCCGCTCAACGACAGCGAAACCTTCAGGCAATATGGTCAGGGTTTTGCTTCAAAAGCGGACTGGCGACGCCATAATACTCAGCGGCTTATTGAACAGGTTTCACGCGCTATCAAACAGATAAAACCTGCCGTCGCATTTGGCGTCAGTCCTGCGGGCGTGTGGCGCAACCGCTCGCACGATCCGGCCGGATCCGATACCCGTGGTGCGGCCGCCTATGATGAATCCTATGCCGACACCCGCCGCTGGGTGCAGCAAGGGTTACTGGATTATATTGCTCCGCAGATTTACTGGCCGTTCTCGCGCCAGGCCGCCCGCTACGATGAATTAACCCGATGGTGGGCCGACGTGGTGAAGCCCACCCATACCCGTCTGTATATCGGCGTGGCGTTGTACAAAGTGGGAATGCCCTCAACGGTTGAGCCAGAGTGGACAATAAGCAGCGGCGTGCCGGAACTGAAAAAACAGCTCGATTTAAACGAATCTTTACCGGAGGTCGACGGCACTATTCTGTTCAGGGAAGACTATCTTAATCAGCCACAGGTGCTGGAGGCGGTTAACTTGCTCAAAGCGCGCTGGAACGGTGCGGGCAGTCGCTGAGGTTCAGACAGGCGCCGCAAAAAAACGTGTAAGCCAGGCATCTGCCGCCGTAAGATTATCGTCATTGCTGCGCCAGGCGATAAAACCATCAGGGCGGATCAATAATACCGCCTGAGAGCTGTCATCGTGCAAACCGTAATGGGTAAAGACATCGTTGCACGTAGGGCTTATCACCGCTGCGTGACTCCCTGTGGTCATCGGCGCGAGCAGCAGCGTCTGCGCCAGCGATGCTCTGACGGATGAGAGCCGTTTAAGATATGACTCGGCGTGTTGCGGCTCAAGCGGCTTGCGTGAAAGCAGCATGAGGGTGAAACGGTAACCAGCCAGCAGATCGAACAGATCCTGATGTCGGGTTATCTGCGCGTCAGGCGCGCGATCGCCGGGCTGGGCCGGTGAATCACTCTCGCTGATATCAGAAATGTAGCTGCCCTGGGCATAGCGGATATCAAGCTGACCAAATTTTCGAAACGCCCTCTCCTGCACGCTATGCAGGCGCGACGCCGGGCCAATCAGCAGCGGTGCAATACGGTCGCGGAAGCTGGCCCGCCAGCCTTTTTGTCCGGCGGCAAGATGAAAAATCTTATCGGTAAATGCCAACGTTTCGCGCGCTACGGGCAGTCTTTCATACTCATAGCTGTCCAGCAGCGGCGCCGCAGCGTGGTGATGCAGGACGTTTTTGATTTTCCATACCAGATTTGCCGCATCCTGTAGACCGGTATTCATCCCCTGGCCGCCTGCCGGAGAGTGAATATGCGCGGCGTCACCCGCGACAAATATGTGCCCCGAACGATAACGATCGACGATGCGGTGATGGGTGCTGAACTTTGACAACCAGCGCGCATTGCTGAGCGTCACCGGAACCTGCGCGGCCTCACTGAATGCCTGTTGCAATGTTTCAAGGCGCAGCTGTTCCGCATCGTTGTCCGATCCACCGTTCATGTCGGTCGTCATGACGCGCGACAGACCGTTGCCGCCCAGCGGCAAAAAAAGGCCGATGCGTTCGCCATGCATAAAGATACGAAACCGCTCGTGATCCCACTGCCAGTCAACATGCACGTCGCCCAGCAAAAAATTTTGCGGATATTTTTCGCCGTCGAAACCGAGACCGAGCAAATGCCGGACGGTACTGTGACCACCGTCTGCGCCAATGATATATCGCCTCAATGGTTTTCTGTTCGGAGGCGCTGACTACGTCGGCTTCGGCGCCGTTTGCCAGCGTACGTAGCGCGACCAGTTCTGCGCCCCGTTGCACGTGAATACCGCGCGACTGAAGTCTGTCCAGCATGATGGCTTCAGTTCTGGACTGCGGGATCATCAGAATAAATCGAAAAGGCGTGTCGACAGACGTGCAGTGCGCATAGTCCAGCCCGCCCTGATGGCGACCAGAGATGAAAAAGTCAATATTGCGCGTGATTGCCCCCTGCGCCAGCACCGTTTCACTCATTCCCAGTGAGGCAAACAGCTCAAGCGAGCGCGCCGACATCACTGCCGCGCGCGACTCCTGCGAGGCGGAGATCGACTTGTCGATGATTTTCACGTGAATGCCGCACTGTTCAAGCAGGCAGGCCGCCATCAGTCCGGTTGGGCCGGCGCCAACGACCAGCACTTCACATTTTTCATTCTGCATCCGATCTCCTCTGTTCCGGGCGTTGCGGCGCGCAAAAAAAGCCCCTTATGGGGCTGTATCGGATGCTTAAGGTTCGTCCAGCCGCTGAACGTCAACATGTCTGGTCTTGCCCTGTCCTTTCACATAGCCGCTGATGCGGAGAAGATCGTCCGCGCCCCGCTCTTTACCTTTCCATGCTGCCTGCGGAATAATCACCTCTATCACGCCGGATTTATCACGAAAATCGTAACGATCTTTGCCGGTCTTTTTAATGATATTGCCTTCCAGCGTTACCCAGGCGCCATCACGAAGCGAACGAACATCGCTGCTTTTGCCTTCATTCGTATCTTCAGAACCTTTATAGCCGGCATCCTGTTTATGCGGCGGCGGCGGCGCGTCTCCACCTTTAAATCCGCCTTTCTCTGCCATTGCATTGCAGCTCATTACCAGAATGGCGGCGAGTGTCAGCATCTTTTTCATCTTATCTCCTTATTGCAGGCTGTGCCGTTTTCGACATATTTCCTAAAGCATGGCACAGAGTGGCAAAGTTGACAGGAAAGGCGAATAAAATGACGGCATTGCGGAAAATTTTAACAAATTAAGATGAACCCTAACGCTTCCCCGCTGTATATACCCAGGCAGAAACGTTAAAATAGGCTGTTCTATATCCTTCGAGGAAAATGAGGTCTTATGATGTTCCGTTTTACTCTGGCGGCGGCCGTTGCCGCTATGGCGCTGACCGGCTGTGCTAAGCATCCGGCAGCGGAAGCAGAGACGTCTCAGGCGTTTACATCCGGCCCCGCCCAGGTCAGTGTCTCGCACATTTCCAGCCGGGCTGACGATGGTTCATCCGTCTTCCTCACCGTCGATGGCAACGATGCGGGCATGCTGGCTCGCGGCGAAAGCAAAGAGTTGCGAATGGCGCCCGGTAAACATAAAGTTGGCGGCTATGTGCGCACGCTGTTTGGGTTTGGTCAGGTCACCATTCAGCCGGTGGAGATCACCACCGAAGCCGGTCAGGTGAAGCGCGTCGCCTACTCCGTACAGAAAGATAAACCAAGCTTTGCTGAAGAACCTACTACCGCAGGCTGATCCCTTTTGATAGCGCCGCCGTTGTGCGCTGGCGCTATTTTCACCGCATCTTCAGCGTAAAAACCACCTCAAGGCCCCCGCGTTCGCGATTGCTGATCCGCAGCTCACCCTGATGCTGTGCAACAATGCGCTCGGCAATCGCTAACCCCAGCCCGGCACCGCTGAGCTGCATATTGCGCCTGCCGCGATTGAAAGGCTGAGTAATTTCATGCAGCTCATCGGCAGGAATGCCAGGCCCGCGATCGCTGATGGCAATCCATGCATAGCCCTGATGATGCCAGCTGGCAACTTCCAGCTCTTTTACGCCATATTTCGCCGCGTTTTGCATAAGATTCATGCACAATCGCAGAATACTGGTTCGCCGCCATGAGAAAACCGGCAGCGGCTCCAGTCGCAAATCAAAAAATATTCCCAGCCCGGCGTAATCCTGTGCCAGCGCGCTTAACAGCAGGTTAAGATCGCCCTTTTCCATCGGCTCATGGCTTTCACCACGCGCATATTCGATAAATTGTTGCAGGATGCCATCGATATCATCGAAGTAGCGTTGATAATCTTCTTCCGCTGCCTCGCGCCCGGGCGTCATGGCGATAGCCAGACGCAGCTTGGTTAACGGCGTGCGAATATCGTGCGAAATACCGGCCAGCAATACCGCGCGCTTCTCCTCCTGGTCGGACAGTCCCTGTAACATCTGATTAAAGGTCATGCTGACCTCAACGATTTCCCGCGGGCCGCTCAGTGCTAATGGTGCCGGTTTATCGCCCCGGCCCAGCGCGCGTGCAGCACGCACCAGCCGCGTTAACGGCCGGGTAAAGTGACGATGGGTAAACCAGGCCACCGCCAGTGCAACGATGGAAAGCAACAGCGACAGCAACAGTGCGATGCCCCAGCCGGTGATGCTTTCGGCCTGGATATTGGGCAACGTGATCCACCAGGCTTCACCGGCGATGTGGATACGAAACCAGAAGCGTCGTGCCGGAGAAGGCTCCCAGCGCACGTCCATATCGTCAGGCAGACGAACGCGCAACTGCTGCACGAAGCGTTGCAGGTCAAAACCGCGAACAAAGCCGCGCAGGCCGTCGGAATCCGGTTCTTCCAGACCGGGCGGCGGCGCGCTCTGTGCATTGAGCTGCCTGACGTAACGCGGTCTGTCCTGCGGCGGAACGGAACGCAGGATGGTATTCAGCATCTGCGCCTGCGCGGCAAGAAGGTGAGCGGCGTCATTAACGCGAGGCCGCTGCACATAGTGAAGGAAAACCAGCGTTGAGAGCAGTTGCGTAATTAACACCAGCAGGATCAACAGCAGCCCGTAGCGGCTTTTTAATGAGTTCGGCCAGCGGAGGTGCCTCATTCCGCCTGCCCCGAAAGCATGTAACCAGAGCCCCAGACGGTTTTAATCCATCTTGGCGCAGCGGGATCTTTCTCAAGGATCTTACGCAACCTCAGCACCTGAACATCAACGCTGCGGTCATGGGCGTTGTAGTCGCGCCCACGCGCGCGCGCCATCAGATTTTCACGGCTGACCGGCCTGTTCAGCGTTCCCGCCAGCGCAAGAAGAAGCTGCATTTCGGCACTGTTCAGCACCACCCGTTCACCCTGTTGATAGAGTTCCCGCTGATCAAGATCCAGCGTAAAGGGACCAAAGACAACCCGTGACGGCAGATGCGGCACCGCGCCGCTGTCCAGCTGTTGACGTCGAAAAATTGCACGAATGCGCGCGACCAGTTCCTGCGGCAAAAAAGGCTTGGCCAGATAATCATCGGCCCCGGTTTCCAGACCGATAACACGGTCAATCGGATCGCCGCGCGCCGTCAGCATCAGGATCGGGATCATCTGGCCTTCACGACGCAGGCGACGACACACCGTCAGGCCATCCTCCGGTTTCATCATGATATCAAGGATCAGTAAATCGTAGCGCTCACGTTGCAGGTAATGGTTAAGTCGCCCGCTCTCGGCCACCGCGCGCACCTGGAATCCCTGCGCCTGCAAATAACGCGTCAACATCAGCCGCAGTTCGTTTTCATCATCAAGAATGACAATTCGGGGCTTTTTAACGCTTTGCAGGTTCATCACGCCTCTCTGAACAGGGGGAGGTAAAAGATCTATTTTACGTGCTCATCCACAGCAACGGTAACGGGAAAAATGTCACGACATGTCATGACACCCGGTGAAATAAATCAGTCATGGATTTTGCTTTTTATAATAATAAGATAGCCGCAACATTCATTGTCGGGAGAAGGTTATGAACGCGCCAGGTAATCTGCATTTTATTCACCGGTCGGGTCTGCTTATTTACATGACGATGGCCGCTGCTTTCATGAATAGCGCACGGGCAGAAGAATATAATGCCTCAGTGGGGCTGGGAGCGGCATGGGTTCCCTACTACAGCGGCGCAGATAAATATCATATTTCTCCGGTGCCGCAGGCGCAATTATTTAATGGCAGGCTGCGTTTGCAGGGAGATGAATTAAGCGTGGTACTGCCGTTGACCGACGACGTCAGTATCGGGCCGGTTGTTGGCTACAGCAGCGGGCGCGATTCGTCGGACGTTTCGGCGCTTAACGGGCTGGAAGACATTGATTCGACCGTGCTTTACGGCGCTTTTTTACGCTGGCAGCCAGGCCGTTTTAATGCCACGTTAAAATATCTTGCCGCCGGCGACAGCGATCAGGGTGCCAGCGCAACGCTCTCCGTTGGCTATGATATATACCGCGATGAGCAACAAAAATTAACGCTGGGCGTTTCCGGTATGTGGAACAGCAGCGATTATATGCAAAGCTGGTATGGCATCACGCCGCAGCAGAGCGCCAGCAGTGAACGACACTATTCGGTTTACACGCCCTCTTCCGGCTTCTCTAAAATAACCCCTGGCCTGAGCTGGCAATATCAACTGTCGCCGCACTGGCGTGTAAACAGCGCGCTGGGCTGGGGAATTCTTATTAACGATGCGAAAGAGAGTCCGCTGGCGGAAAAAAGCAGTAACGCGATGGGCATGGTCGGGTTGAATTACCAGTTTTAATAAAACGCGCGGTCAGTGCTTGTTGCTGCCTGAAGGTTTGCGATTGTCTGTATCAAAGCGAATAACATTATCTTCCGCGGCCGGCAGGTTGCGCATCAGGCGCTGCGTGGCGGACGAGGTTTCGGTTTTTTTTATAACTGTTATCGCATTAAGACAGGCAATATAACGGGCGCTGTCCTGCTCACTTGCCGCCATCCCTTGCAGCCTCTCGAGCAGCGTTGCAGCGTTGAGATTCTTTTGCTGTTTAATTACCGACAGCACCGCTTCTCCCAGCAGTATATCGGTCAGCTTGTCACTGTCACTTCTGTTCATACCTGTTCTCAGAATCGGTAGACGGGTAATCCTTACTGGTCACGTCCAAATAATATGCCAATCAGTTCGTGGTGATGCTTTTCCATTTCCGCACTGGAAGAGTGTTCAAGGCGCATCAGCAGTTTAGAACAGATGGCTTTGCGATTAACGGGTTTTCCCGACTTGATAATTTCCATTACGATTTGCCCCAGCGTGTCCTGATGGGAAGGAATAGCCTGATCAACCATGCTGAAGTACCGTGCTATTTCATGTTCTGTTTTAGGTTTAAACTCGTCCTGTCGCATTTTCAAATCCTCTTTAGCGTTAGCGCAAGTCCTGTTAATTTTAATGAAGCGTAAGTTATACAAAAATTAAAAATCTGTACAGATTTAAAAGAGACAAAACTGGCGATTTTTTTAGCAAAAAGTGCGGTCCTCAGCCCAGTTCTCCTGTTACTTTTTTAATTGCACTCTCCCGCGCTGCCATCAGGCTTTTTAGGGTACGACACAAGGCGTTATCCTCTCTTATTTAGCGCCTAAAAAACAACCATTGCGTCAGGTGACTTGGTGACGAGGCGTGACAAATGTCACATCTCTGCCAGGCTTAAAGTCGGTTTAAGACAAATTAAGGTGCAATTTATGAGCGAACATCAAAAAAAATCACTACTCACCATCGACTACCCTGCACCGCCTTTCCCTGAGCAGCCACAACCCGTGCCCGGTCTCGCCAGTAAAATGATCCCCGTTCCGGATCATGGCGAGAAAAGCTACCGTGGTTCCGGTCGTCTGGCGGGCAGAAAAGCGTTAATCACCGGCGGCGACTCCGGTATTGGCCGCGCGGTGGCCATTGCCTATGCGCGGGAAGGAGCCGATGTCGCCATCAGCTATTTGCCGGAAGAAGAGTCCGACGCAGCAGAAGTCATTGCGCTGATTGAAGCAGAAGGCCGTCGCGCCGTGGCACTGCCTGGCGATATTCGCTCTGAATCATTTTGTCAGCAGCTGGTGAGCGATGCCGTCAGCAAACTGGGCGGGCTGGATATTCTTGTCAATAACGCCGGACGTCAGCAGTTCAATGAATCCATCCGCACATTGAGCACGGAAGATTTTGACGCCACGTTTAAAACGAATGTGTATGCAATGTTCTGGATAACCAAAGCTGCGGTCGATCATCTGCCGCGCGGCGCGTCGATTATCAATACGTCCTCCGTACAGGCCTATTCGCCAAGCGCCATTCTGCTGGACTATGCGCAGACGAAAGCGTCGATTGTTGCTTTTACCAAAGCGCTGGCGCAGCAGCTCGGTAAAGAAGGGATCCGCGTTAACGCCGTTGCCCCCGGCCCTTACTGGACGCCGTTACAATCCAGCGGTGGGCAGCCACAGGAAAAAGTGCAGCAGTTTGGCGCCTCTGCGCCATTGGGACGTCCCGGCCAGCCTGCGGAGATCGCCCCGCTGTATGTCACGATGGCGTCAAATGAGAGCAGCTACAGTTCAGGTCAGGTATGGTGTTCAGACGGCGGCACAGGCACGCTGTAATTCATCCATAGCAAAAAAAAAGGGTGGCTTTATGCCACCCTTTTTATTTCCGCAATGCTATTTCAGCCGATAGGCAACCACCGCATCCCCGGTCTTTGTTCCCAGAGAGCCATGACCACCCGCAGCAATAACCACGTACTGTTTGTTATCAGCGCCCATGTAGGTTGATGGCGTTGCCTGCCCGCCAGCAGGAAGCTCGTTTTCCCACAGCAGCTTGCCGTTATTGACGTCGTAAGCGCGAATAAAGTTATCCGCCGTTGCCGCCTGAAACACCACATCACCCGCAGTAGTCAATGGCCCGCCGTGTGCGACCGATGCCCATCGGGAAACCAATCGGGAACCGGCCCGGCAGGAAAGTCGTGTTGAGATTTTTAGTGTTGCCGGTGCGGCGCAACCACGTTGTTTTACCGGAGGTCAAATCCACGCCCACCATGCGGCCCCACGGCGGCGCAATACAGGGAATGCCCAAACCGGACGCAAACTGCTGAATGTGAATAGCGTAATCACCCTCAAAGTTCTCGTTCCAGTAAGGCGTGCCGTCTTTGGTAAACAGACGGTCTCTGGCGTTTTGCGGCGTGCGTTTGATCAGATTATATTTGTAGGCCAGACGAACCGGCGAAGCGATAAGGATCTGACGTTCAGGATCGACGGCCACCGAGCCCCAGTTGAAGACGCCAATATTACCGGGAAAGATCAGTGAACCGCCTTCCGTTGATGGCGTCCAGGGATTGCCATCGTAGCGCAACGATTTAAATTCCGTGCGGCAGGCCATCTGATCGAATGGTGTCAGCCCCCACATCGATTTTTCATTAAGCGGCTCAGGAATAAAATTCAGTGCGGAAACGGGCTGGATGGGCGAAAATTTTTCCCCTGCCACGCCGCCTGTGGTTGAGACCTGACGCTGATTGACCGGATAAACGGCCTGACCGGTGAGCCGATTCAGCACAAACAGGTTGCCGGTTTTCGTCGGCAGGATCACCACAGGCTGCCGTTGCCCCTGATAATCAATATCCAGCAGCGATGGCTGCGAAGGATTATCGCGATCCCACAGGTCATTTTTAGAGGACTGGAAGCGCCAGCGGAACGCGCCTGTTTTCAAATCAAGCGCAACCAGCGTATCGCGGAATTTTTCCGTATTGCTGTCGGCAATACGTTTTGTGCCCAGCTCGTCCGGCGAGGCGTTGCCAAACGGCACGTAAACCAGGCCATTTTTGACATCAGCGCTCAGCGTTGCCCAGGCCACCGGCGTATCCTGTGGATAGGTCTTGCCCGCCTCAATGGGCTGGGTGCTGTCCGGACTGGCCGGATCAAAGTTCCAGACCAGTCGGCCGCTG
This sequence comes from Erwinia oleae, assembly GCF_000770305.1. Taxonomy (GTDB): domain Bacteria; phylum Pseudomonadota; class Gammaproteobacteria; order Enterobacterales; family Enterobacteriaceae; genus Erwinia; species Erwinia oleae. The sequence goes on along the minus strand of NZ_JNVB01000008.1, from coordinate 58,974 downwards.
ATGACGTCATAGGCGCGGATAACGCCCGACGGGTTTCCGGCATTAAAGCCGTTATCCATGACCGAACCGCCAACGATCACCAGGTTGCCGGCTACCAGCGGCGCCGCGGTTTGCATCAGCGCATGAGGACGCAGCGTTCCCATATTGGCATGCAGATCCACCACGCCATGATCGCCAAAATCGTCGCACAGTTTGCCGGTGTCGGCATCCAGCGCGCGCAGACGGGCATCGGTGGTGGTATTAAAAATACGCTTACGGCAGGCCGCTGGAGAAGCCGCGTTCTGTTCAGCTGGCGCGCTTGCGGCGTCATAATAGCTGACGCCGCGGCAGGTCTGATGCTGTTGCAGGTAAGAGCGATCTTTACTGGTGGCGTACTTCCACTTCAGTTCGCCCGTTTCGGGATTCAGCGCATGCACTTCATTATGCGGCGTACAGAAGTAGAGCGTGTTATTCACCTTCAGCGGTGTCGCTTCAAAGGTATATTCCGATGCATCTTTCTCATCGCGCAGATCGCCGGTGTGGTAAGTCCACGCCGTTTCAAGGCTGCTGGCGTTGTCTTTGGTGATCTGCTTTAACGATGAAAAGCGCAGGCCGTTATTGGTGCCGCCGTAGGCTGACCAGTCATTGCCCGCCACATCCATATCGGTCGGATTGCGTTTGGTGGTGATGTTGCCCTCTTGCGGATAGGGATCGTAGAACATCAGCCCGATAACAATCGCAATCATGGCGATAACGGTACCGCCAAGAAAAGGATGAAACGCAGAGGCTCGTGAAGGCGCCTCTCTTTGCGAGAGCGAACGAACCACCCACGGCATTGCCAGCCACACGCCAATCAGGCCAATAAGATCGCCGCGCGGTATCCACTGCCATTTATCAAAGCCCACCTCGTAAATTATCCAGGCAAGGACAATCCACATCAGCACGGCATAAAGTGTCAGCGCGATTCTTTTATTTTTAAACAGGGCGAAGGCGGTGATCAGCAGCCCAATCGCCATCACCAGATAAAAAAAGGTGCCCCCCACCATCAGGAGTTTTGCGCCCATATAAAGCATAGCGAGCCCGATTATCGCTATAACAATACTTGTTAATTTGTTAACCATTCTGATTCTCTCAGTTGACACGACGGGCAAAAATCACCCGTGTAAGCGTTTACATTTCTACAGCATAAATTTAACTACATTTCACAAATAAAAAAACTACAGATATTTTAAGCTGTTGGCGTGATAATTACGCTGCGGAAACAGTACCGGTATTAATAGTAGTCGTAATGAGGGAATCGGGCAGGTCAGGGCTGTTTATACAGCGGATAAATTCACAGTGCGCACGCCTGATTAGGCGTGCGCAGCAGATTATCAGCAGCCGCGTTCAATTTTTTTAGCGGCTTCGTCCAGCGTATCAATGATCTTATGCAGCTTTTCCTGCGACAGGTTTTGCTGCGAAAGCTGCGCATTGAGCGCAGTTTTGAAGTTATAAATGGCGCGCTCAACTTCCGGAATACTGCGATTATTCACCAGCACCGCCAGCGAGGCGAGGCGGGAAACGATATCGCGTAAGAGAGGCTGGTTTTCAGCCAGCTGGCGGCGGCCCGCCTCTTCCAGTTGCCAGGTTTTTCGGCTGGCATGCGGATCAACAGCGCTGATGCAGTTCGCGTCTTCAAGAAGCGTCAGGTTGGGGTAAACGATCCCGGCGCTGGGCGTGTATTCGCCCCGTGACAGATCTTCAACAGATTTAATCAGCTCATAGCCATGCGCCGCGCCCTGACCAATAAAATGCAGCATCAGCAGGCGAATATCGCCCGCATCAAGCATTTTTTCACGGCGTTTTCTGCGCCTGGCGCCGCACTCTTCACGGCCCGCGTGGAGATCCTGTGTCATCACCTGTCCCGGAAAAAAATCAGCAGACGATAGTATTCTGCCCATCGCGTAATTTCAACACGGTGACCAGGGCTATTTCTGATGCCAGTAAGCCACCGCGCGAACCCGCTCTGCCTCACACCCGCGCTGCGCAATAAAATAGTCGCCCATTTTTTTCACCGCAGCGCCCTCGCCCGTCAGCCAGATAAAATAGTCATTATCGGGCAGCGAGAGAGACGCAAACTGCGCAATCAGCTCGTCTGCCGCTGCCAGCGTCATCGCGCCACTGCCGAGCCAACTCACCGTTACGCTACCGGTATCGCCCAGGTAATCGCGTCCTGCGGCTTCATCAGCAAAGGCAAACAGCCTGATGTCACCACCCGAAAGCCCCTGCTGGCGGCGCTTAAAGGCGGGCAGCCCGGTTTCATCACATACGTAGAGCTGGAAAGCGTAATCTTCCGGCACCACCAGCGATCCACGCGGCCCGCCAATCGTCAGTTTATCGCCCGGCTTCGCCTGCACCGCCCAGTCGCTTGCCAGACCGGCCTGATGAATATAAAAGTCGAGCGTCAGGCGCCCTGCGTCACCGTCAAACGCCAGCGGCGTATAGTCGCGTGCAGCGGGCCGTACGCCATCTTTCCATACCACGCCTTCGGGGGTGATTTCCGGTAAATTCAGCTCACCGCCGTTGGGGAAAAAGACTTTGATATGATCGTCGAAACCTGCTGAATTGAAGCCCTTCAGCGCGTCGCCGCCAAATTCAATACGATTAAAACAACCCGCAACCTGGCGGGTGCTCAGCACGTCAATGGTGCGAAATCGCAGTTCATTTCTGACGCGCTGGGGTAAACGAGAAAAAGGGTGATTATCCTGCATGGGATCTCCTGCATAGCGTCGGCACATTATTATGAATGATTCTCACTCAACAGGGTGGGAATATATCTATGATATATCTTAAGCGCAAGCGGCAGGCGGGGTGAATTTGTGCGATCGAGGGTGAAAAGCGCCGTCGAATGACGGCGCGGAGTATATTACCGTGCGGAGACGCGCCAGACGGTATTACCGGCATCATCGGCAATCAGCAGGCCGCCCTCCTTGTCCATGCTCAGCCCCACCGGCAGACCGCGTACGTTTTTGTGATCGTCAGTCAGGAAACCGGTCACGACAGGTTTTGGCATCCCCTGGGGTTTGCCGTCTTTGAAAGCCACCCAGACCACCTGATAACCGTTCAGTGGTTTACGGTTCCAACTGCCGTGTTCACTGATAAAGGCGCCGCCGCGATACTCTGCCGGAAGATTGTCGCCGGTATAGAACAGCAGGCCCAGTGGCGCAACGTGCGAGCTGAGGGCGTAGTCAGGCTTGATGGCTTTTTTAACCAAATCGGGCCGTTGCGGTTTGACGCGCTCATCCACATGCTGGCCGTAATAGCTGTAGGGCCAGCCGTAAAAGCCCTGGTCCTGCACCGAGGTGAGATAATCCGGCACCAGATCGGCGCCGATTTCATCACGTTCATTCACCACCGCCCACAGCTTGCCGCTTTGCGGCTCCCATTGCAGGCCGGTCGGATTGCGCAGGCCGCTGGCAAAGATACGGCTTGCCCCGTTGGCCACATCCACTTCCAGTACCGCCGCGCGACGGTATTCCGCGCCCGTGCCGTTTTCGGTGATATTGCTGTTGGAGCCGACGCCCACATAGAGCTTACTGCCGTCCGGACTGGCGAGCAGCGATTTGGTCCAGTGGTGGTTGATGGGCCCGCCGGGAAGATCGGTCAGTTCGGTGCCGGGATCGGTGATTGAGGTTGCGCCGCTGTCATAGTGATATTTCATGATCGCATCGGCATTGGCCACGTAGAGCGTGTCGCCAATCAGCTGCACGCCAAACGGTGAAAAAAGATTGTTCAGGAAGGGGTGTTTTTCCCAGTGCTGGCCGTCGGCGCTTCTTCTGAGCAGCGTGATACGGTTGCCGCCCGCGCCGCCTTTGCCGGAGGCTTTTTGCACCAGCCCCATGATCAGCTCTTTAGGTTTGGCGGTCACACCCGGCGGGCTGTTGCCTTCCACCACCAGGATATCGCCATTAGGCAGAGTGGTGAGCTGGCGCGGGTGTTGCAGGCCATCGGCAATTTTTTCAATTTTTAACCCGTCGGCCACGGTGGGTTTCTCGCCCTGCTTCCAGGCTGCACCGCGCGGCACCTGCATGGGCGGCAGCAGAAAGTTTTGTGCCGCAGGCAGTTCAGGGTTTGCGCCGGTCTGGCGCGCGGGATCGATTTTAGCGCTGTCGTCGCAACCGCTGATCATCAGCGTTATGGAGAGCGTCAACAGGGAAAGTTTCAGAGACGTTTTCATCGGGCTTCTCCATAAGCGTAGCGGGTACGGACGGCGAGCTGGACGTTGGCGATCAGCAGCAGTAAAACCACCAGGGTGGAGAGAATGACGCCGGAAGGCACCACCGCCCAGGCATCGCGGCTGTGAACGAAAGCATTAAAAATGGCCAGCACGACGGCCAGCGCCGACAGCCAGAAATGGAGATTCAGCGCGGAGCGTCCTGGCAGATTGCGGCCCTTCACCAGATGCACAAGGCTGATAATACGGGGAATGATGGCAAGGATCAGACCGAAAACAATCAGCCAGCTGGCCGACTGCGTCCAGGCAATTTCCGTACTGAAGAGATAGATAACATCGAAGATCCATGCCGCGACAAAAAATCCCAGCGGCACCGGGTCGAGCAGTGAATAGACAAAACCAACAGGTCGGGAAGCGTGGTGTAGCGCCGAAGACGTCATGAACTTACTCCTTTTACCGTAAACGGTGACGACCAGATTGTCGTCACGCGGTTTGGTAAAAGGTTAGTAAGTTTAATGCCTTTATGTCGGGAAATATCACAAAAAATTAACGCTTACTTTGTGACGTTGTCACGCAGAGCCGCCAGGCTGTGGCGCTGTTTACCGTCTTCATCAAAGTTTTCTGGCTTCAGCCACTGTTCGAAAGCCTCCCGAACAGAGGGCCACTCTTTATCAATGATGGAAAACCAGTTGGTATCGCGGTTGCGCCCTTTATAAACGATGGCCTGACGAAACGTTCCTTCAAAACTGAAGCCCAGACGCCGCGCCGCGTTGCATGAAGGCGCATTCAGGCTGTCGCACTTCCACTCGTAGCGGCGATAGCCAAGCTGGTCGAAGACGTACTTCATCAATAAAAATTGCGCCTCGGTTGAGAGCGGGCTGCGTTTCAGGTAGCGGGAAAACGTAACGAATCCCACTTCAATCACACCGTGCCCCGGTTCGATACGCATTAACGCCAGGGTGCCCACCGCGCGATCTGTCGTCAGATCGATAACCGTATAGTGCAGCGCATCGCTGCTGCCGCCCGTCGCATCAAGATGGCGGCGGAATTCTCCTTCGTTCCTGAACGGCCCGAAAGGCATATAGGTCCAGTCCTTTTCATCTTCAGGATCTGCCCATGCGGCACAGAGATCGGCTAAATGAAGTTGGGGGTCAAGCGGTTCCAGACGGCAAAAACGCCCCTGCATGGTGACGCGCTCCGGTCGCGGTCGCGATGTCCAGCCTTCAAGGCTTGCGCCTACCGGCTGCTGATACTCGTTATCGTTCTCAGACAAAAAACACCTCGGTCGTTACGGCTCAAAACAATAACATAGAGTAAGTGAGGAGAGGTTGTCCAGACAACGATGGATCAGTCAAGAAAGCGCCCCGGATAATCGGCGCGTGGTTTCTGATAAGCGTCAAAGCGCCCGAACAGGCGATATCGGTTGCGGGCGATAAGATCATAACAGCGATTGCTTATCCCTTCAGGGAAGTAGCGCAGGATGCCGAGCGCCCGCCACGGCCACGGCAGCCCGGCCAGCACACGGAAAATCGCTGCGGCGCGCAGGTAAACCCGATCGCCCTCCAACAGTACAATGGTGTTAATGTTGTCGGGCGACAACCCTGCCTGCGTCAGCAGCGCCCTTCCCTTATCGGTTTGCACCGCCGCCAGCCTGACGGTGCGGCGTTTATCGTGACGCAACAGGAAGTTGACCCAGCCATTGCAGAGTTTACACACGCCGTCGTACAACACGATACGCCCGGTGGCGTTTTTCGTCATCGCGTTCATTATCCCTCCGCAGGCAAAACGCGACGTTACACCGCTTTTATGCCGGCATCAACTCTCACGCCAGACCGTCTGGGCATTAGTGAATTCCTGAATGCCAAAGCGCGACAGTTCACGGCCAAAGCCGCTGTTTTTCACCCCGCCGATCGGCACGCGCGGATCGGAAAACGTCGGTGAGTTGATAAATACGCCGCCGGTTTCGATACGCGCCGCCAGAGAAGTAGCCTGCTCAATATCGCTGCTCCAGATGCTGCCGCCCAGGCCGAATTCGGAGTCGTTGGCCATTGCAACAGCGTCATCCGCATCTTTCGCGACAATCAGTGAGGCAACCGGGCCAAACAGCTCCTGACGGAAGCTGGTCATGCCGGGCCTGACGTTGCTCAGCACCGTCGGCGCATAAAAGTTGCCTTCGCCCTGCATTGTATGGCCGCCAAGCAGGCACTCCGCCCCTTCAGCCAGCGTTGCCTGTACCTGCGCATCCAACTCATCACGCAGATCGTAACGCGCCATCGGGCCGATGTAGGTGGCTTCGTTGCGCGGATCGCCGACAGGCAGCGCGGCAACGGCGGCAACAAACTTGTCGCGAAAGGCCGTAAAAACAGATGATTCAACAATAATCCGCTTCGCGGCAATGCAGATCTGCCCGCTGTTCAAAAAGCGCCCGGAAATGGCGCCGGCCACCGCCGCATCAAGATCGGCATCTGCCAGTACGATAAACGCATCCGCCCCCCCAAGCTCCAGCACGCATTTCTTGACCGCTGCGCCGGCCAGCGCGGCAACAGCAGCACCGGCGCGAACGCTGCCGGTCAGGGTGACGGCGGCGGTGCGGCGATCGTTAATCAGCGTAGACACCGCGTCATTATCGGCATTGACGACACGGAACAACCCCGCCGGCACTCCGGCCTCAGTGAGGATCTTTTCCAGCAGCAGCGCGCAGCCCATGACATTTGGCGCAGGCTTGAGCAGGTAGCTGTTTCCCGCCATTATAATCGGCACGGCGCCGCGCAGCACCTGCCAGACGGGAAAGTTCCACGGCATAATCGCCAGGATCGGCCCCAGCGGAAGGTACTGAACAAACGCTTTGTTGTTTTCAACCAGCGCGGGTTCCGGCTGAAGGAAAAGCGGCCCGTGTTGTGCGTACCATTCACACAGGCGGGCGCTTTTTTCCACCTCGCTGACGCCCTGAACGATTGGTTTGCCCATCTCATCGCTCATCATTGCCGCCAGTTCGCGGGCATGATTGCGTAGCGCATGCGCCATTGCCGTCAGCAGGCTGGCGCGCGCGTCGGTATCGCTTTTGCGCCAGCCCTGGAAAGCCTGCCAGCTGCTTTCAAGCGCATGTTCGACTTCCGCCGCAGCGGCAAATGGCAGGACGGTAATAACGTCGCCGGTGAAAGGATTGCGGGAAACAGCACCGGTCTGAGCGGAGGATAATGCAGTCATAACGTCTCCATAAAGCGAAAGGATTGATACATCAATGAGGTCATCATAGGCTTGCCACTCTTTCTCATAAAATGAATAATAATGAAAATAACTTACCTGAATTGAGAAAGTTTATGGATATCACCCAGCTTGAAGTTTTTCGCGCTATCGCTGAAGAAGGCAGTGTGACCGCAGCGGCGGAAAAGCTGCATCGCGTGCCGTCGAACATCTCCACCCGGCTGCGCCAGCTTGAAGAGGAACTGGGCACGCTGCTGTTTAATCGGGAAAAGCTGCGGTTGCATATCACCGACGCGGGGAGAACGCTGCTGGATTACGCCACGCGTATTTTAGATCTCACCGCAGAAGCGAAGCAGCGCATAGCCGGCGGTCAGCCGGCCGGCGTATTTACCCTGGGCGCCATTGAAAGCACCGCCGCCGTCAGGCTGCCACCGCTGATTGCGCGTTATCATCAACAGTGGCCGGAGGTTGAGCTGTCTCTGTCAACCGGCCCGTCCGGAGCGATGACCGACGGTTTGCTGGCGGGCGAATTCAGCGCAGTATTTATTGACGGGCCGCCCATGCATCCACAGCTGGACGGCATAGCGGCCTTCCCCGAGGAGATGGTGCTGATCTCGGCGTTAAACTATCCGGCGATAACCGGCGCACACGCGCTTTCCGGCGCGACCCTCTATGCGTTTCGCACCAACTGTTCCTATCGCCGTCTGTTCGAAAACTGGTTTGCGCGCGCCAACGCGATGCCCGGTAAAATTTTTGAGATGGAGTCCTACCACGGCATTCTGGCCTGCGTCAGCGCAGGCGCGGGGCTGGCGCTTATTCCACGCAGCATGCTGGAAACGATGCCGGGCAGAGACAGCGTGCAGGCCTGGCCGCTCGCCGACAAGGCGGGTCATCTGGATATCTGGCTGGTGTGGCGAAAAAACGGGGAGAATGGCAATCTGAGGGCGATGATTGCCCTGTTGCAGGAGCAGGCCCGTCCGCAGACGAGCCTGACTGATGTGGCCAGAATTACATCTGCACCAGATTCCTGATTTTGACGTCGGCGTTAACGTCGGCGCCATAATCCACGCCCTCAACGCCAAAACCGAACAGGTGCATGAACTCTTTTTTGTACCCGGCGAAATCAGTAATGTCGTTGAGGTTATCGTTCGTCACGGTCGGCCACTGCGCCACTACCGTGTCCTGCACGTCCGCCGCCAGTTCTTTATAATCCGCGCGTAGACGGCCTTCATCATCAACGATGGGCGAAGCGCCGTACAGACTCTCTTTAAACAGGCCGTAAACCTGCTCAATGCAGCCCTCATGCGTTCCTTTCTCTTTCATCACCTTAAACAGCAGTGACAGATAGAGCGGCATCATCGGGATCGCCGAGCTGGCCTGCGTTACCACCGCTTTCAGCACCGAAACGCGGGCGTCGCCGCCTTTGTCTGCCAGCGTATCGCGGATAGTCAGCACGCGCTTGTCCAGATCCTTTTTCGCTTCGCCGATGGAGCCGTTCCAGTAGATATCGTGGGTGATTTTCTCACCGAGATAGGTGAACGCGGTGGTTTTCGCGCCGTCCGCCAGTACACCTGCGTCCTTCAGCGCATCAATCCACATTTGCCAGTCTTCGCCGCCCATCACCGCGACGGTGCCGTCGATCTCTTGCTGGGTGGCAGGCTCCAGCGTGGATTCGCTAATGGTCTCTTTATCGGTATTCAGACCGCGGATGGTCACCTGTTTGCCCACCGGCTTCAGCGTCGAGTTGAACACTTCCCCGGTTTTTGGATGGGTGCGGCGCGGCGCGGCCAGGCTGTAAACCACCAGATCGACCTGGCCGAGATCCTGTTTAATCAGCTCGATGGTCTTCTGCTTGACCTCGTCCGAGTAGGCGTCGCCGTTGATGCTTTTCGCATACAGGCCTTTTGCTTCGGCGAATTCTTCAAAAGCGGCAGAGTTGTACCAGCCAGCGGTAGCGGGTTTGGTCTCTTCGCCCGCGCGCTCAAAGAACACGCCCAGCGTGTCCGCACCACAGCCAAAGGCGGCAGAGATGCGCGCCGCGAGGCCGTAGCCGGTAGAGGCGCCGATAACCAGTACTTTTTTCGGGCCGTTGGCGATGGCACCCTGCCGGGTAACATAATCAATCTGGTTCTTGACGTTAGCTTTGCAACCCACCGGATGGGCAGTTACACAGATAAAGCCACGAATGCGTGGTTTAATAATCATGAAGACCTCATGTGGACTCTCATTAAATTTGGGCAGTAGAATACCTGCTTGTGTCGATTCAGGCAAAGTCGTCAGACAGTTATCGTGGATAAGGTAACGAAATCGTCTGCTATTTATCCGCCTGCGGCGCGAGATAGCGCGCCATTTCAGCTTCCGGCACCATACCGCCGCCGGTAGCCCAGACCAGATGCGTTCCCTGTTGCAGCATTGCCGTCGTAATCCCCTGCGCCGCCAGCGCCTCGCGCTTCTGCCAAAGCCGCCACGGGCCGGGCAAACCGGCCAGCGCCGACGGCTCCAGCGAGATCCCTTCATCATGGTTCAACAGCCGGAGCAGGTCGAGCATCTCGCTGTCCTGCAACGTATAAAACCCGCACAGCAGCCCTGCCATTGTGCGCCCGACAAAACCAGACGGGCGACCCACCGCCAGACCGTCCGCAATGGTTTTATTGTCGATGCCCAGATCCTGCACGGCAATGGCATCATGCAGCCCGGTATGCACGCCCAGCAGCATACAGGGCGAGTTAACCGGTTCGGCAAAGATGCAGTGTACCGCGTCACCAAACGCCAGCTTCAGGCCAAATGCCACGCCTCCCGGCCCGCCGCCCACACCGCAGGGCAGATAAACAAACAACGGATGCGCGGCGTTGACAATGACGTTGCGGGCAGCCAGTTGACGTCTGACGCGCTCGCCTGCCACCGCATAGCCCAGAAACAGCGTGCGGGAGTTTTCATCATCAATAAAGTAACAGGCCGGATCGCTGGCGGCCTCGCGCCTTCCCTCTTCAACCGCCACGCCGTAATCCTGCGCATGTTCAATCACCTCGACGCCATGCGCGCGCAGGCGGTCTTTTTTCCACTGACGCGCATCAGCAGACATGTGCACGCTAACCTTAAAACCGAGCCGGGCGCCCACGATACCGATGGAAAGCCCCAGATTGCCGGTTGAGCCGACGGCAATGCGATAGCCGGAAAAAAACGACCGGTGGCGCGCCGACAGCAGTATGCTGTAGTCGTCGTTTTCGTTCAGCAATCCCGCGCCGACGGCCAGCCGCTCCGCGTGCGTCAACACTTCGCAAATGCCGCCCCGGGCTTTGATTGAGCCAGAAATGGGCAGATGGCTGTCCTTTTTCAGCAGCAGGCGGCCGTTCTGAACGCAGCCATAACGCGTGTTGAGCGTGTGCTGAATAGCAGGAATAGCCACGATATCAGATTCGATAATCCCCTGTGCGGCTTCGGTTTCCGGGAACGCCTTCATCAGCCAGGGCGCAAAACGGCGCAGACGTGCCGCCATCTCTTCAACCTGGCGTCCCGTGCCGGACAATTCAGTATCAACCGATCCCGCCAGCGGGTTGATCCAGGTGACGGGTTCCAGACGACGCAGGCGTTCCAATAGCGGAAACCGCGTCAAAAGCTGTTTTATGGTGACATCCATTTGACCCTTTCCTCTTTCTTAACCAAAAGGTGATAAGAGAAGCTTAACAAAGTTTGAGCTTGTTCAAACTTTTGAAAAATAGCGATTAACCGCCTGCTATGCAGATTTACTGCATAAAAATGGCCTTTTTTTCTGAACCGATTCTCTTTGTGACCAACACAATAACTAATTATTCGTTACAGAGGGGCTGAGATGTAATTTCCTATAAAATTTCACAATAATTTAAAGAATTGAAAACCTCAGTTTGGTGTTAAATTACCGGCGTATAAGTCGTATGCACCAAAAAATTACCGATTTCGTAGTAGATATCACTTATCACACTAAGGTTTCTTATGGAAAAGCTATCATACGTTTCTGAAGGCAGCACAACAGCCTGGTCAACTTATTTGCAACAGATTGACCGCGTGGCGCCCTATCTGGGCGACCTTACTCGCTGGATCGATACGTTGCGCCACCCCAAACGCGCGCTGATTGTTGATATCCCCTTACAGATGGACGACGGCACCATTCGTCACTTCGAGGGGTTTCGCGTGCAGCACAACCTGTCGCGCGGGCCGGGCAAAGGCGGCATTCGTTACCATCCCAACGTTGACTTAAACGAGGTGATGGCGCTTTCGGCATGGATGACCATCAAGTGTGCGGCGGTAAATCTGCCTTACGGCGGCGCAAAAGGCGGTATCCGCGTCGATCCGTTTACGCTGTCGGACGGTGAACTGGAGCGACTGACCCGCCGCTATACCAGCGAAATCGGTCTGATTATTGGCCCGCAGAAAGATATCCCTGCCCCGGACGTCGGCACCAATTCACGGGTGATGGCGTGGATGATGGATACCTACTCAATGAATCACGGCACCACGGTAACCGGCGTGGTCACCGGTAAGCCTATTCATCTGGGCGGCTCGCTCGGCAGGGAAAAAGCCACCGGACGCGGCGTCTTTGTGACCGGCCGCGAAGTGGCGCGTCGCTCTAACATCCGCATTCAGGGCGCGAAAATTGCCGTACAGGGTTTTGGTAACGTAGGTAGCGAAGCGGCGCGACTGTTTGTGGAAGCGGGGGCCTATGTGGTGGCGATTCAGGATCATTCGGCAACGCTGTTTAACGCCGACGGCATCGATCTTGCCGCCCTCGCCGACTGGCAAAAAGCGCATAAAAATATTGCCGGTTTCCCTGGCGCAGAGACCGTTGACAGCGAAGCATTCTGGTCGGTGAGCATGGATATCCTGATCCCGGCAGCGCTGGAAGGACAGATAACCCGCGAGCGCGCTGAGCAGTTGAGCTGCAAGCTGGTGCTGGAAGGCGCTAACGGGCCCACCTTCCCGGATGCCGACGATATGCTCAGCTCACGCGGCATCATTGTGGTGCCTGACGTGATATGTAACGCGGGCGGCGTAACGGTCAGTTATTTCGAGTGGGTACAGGATATGGCCAGCTTCTTCTGGAGCGAGGGTGAAATCAACGACCGCATGGATAAGATTATGACCGAAGCGATGGTTCACGTGTGGGATAAAGCGAAAGAGAAGTCGTGCAGCCTGCGCACCGCAGCTTATATTGTTGCCTGCGAGCGTATTCTGATGGCGCGTAAAGATCGCGGTATCTATCCGGGTTAAGCAGCATCGGGCGGAACGCTTCCGCCCTTTTTCGTTGCTCGTTACGATTTGCCGATGAACAACGAAACCAGCCCTGCGGCAATCAGCGGCCCGACCGGCACGCCGCGAAACAGCGAAACGCCAATAATTGTCCCGATAATCAACCCCGCCACCACGCCAGGCTGACTGCCCATCAGGGTAACGCCGCGCCCGCCTACCCACGAAACGAAGATCCCGACGGCGATCGCCAGCAGCGATTTCCAGTTAAGAAATGATTGTATCAGCGTGCTGGTGGGTATAGCACCGCTGGCAATCGGCGCCAGCATGCCAATGGTCAGAACAATGATACCGATTGATACACCCTGCTTTTCGATCCATGGAAACAGGCTGCTGAGCGGCGTCATTTTCACAATAATCAGTACCAGCAGCGCAATCGTCACCGCCATGTTGTGGCTGAAATAGCTCATGCCGGCCAGCCCCAGAAGAATCAGCAGCGTGATATCGAACATTCTCTTTCCTGATGTAAGTCGTTATAACGGCAGCTTAAAACGCTTTAATCTCACCTGCCAGCTTTTTTACAGCTTAATACAGCGCATCAATAGCGGCCTGCAAACTCACTGCCGGTCCGGTCAGTACCGAGAGCGTGCTGTTAATCTGTTTTTCCGCACCGGCCATCGATATTTGCGCCAGTACGATGCAACCCAGCGGTGACTCCGGGCGTTGCTGGATATAACCGGCAATTTCCCGGTAGTAGCCGTCGAAATCGCCTGCATTGAACCACACCCAGGCTCCTGGTATCAGCTCGACCGACAGCCGTTCGGGAGGAATAAACGCTTCAAAAAGATGGGTGGTGGCCGCCAGCGTGGCGTGCGCGGTGCAAAGCACAAGGATCGAACCCTGATAGCGCGACGCGACTTTCGCCAGCGCGGCATCAACCCGGATCACCGGTTTGCTGAACTGGCTGGCGTCCCATGCCACCACCCCAAGCGTGGTGCAGGTAACGATCACCGCATCGGCGTAGTCACACAGCTCATGAATGGCCTGACGTGTCGCATCCGCGATCGCCTCGGTGACGTCTCCCGCATCGGCAACGCTTGCCAGCAGCTCGCCCTCTACGCGATGCAGCAGTTCAACATCGCTGAAATCAAGCCCGCGCAGCGCATCTTCATAAAGCGCAATGTTGCTTCTGGCCGCATGCAGGCAGGCGATAACAGTCATTCCACTTCTCCTGTCCAGAGGAAAGATTATGCTGACAAATTACTCTTTTATCGCCCGGAGATCCGGTCTTTTTAAAGGAGTAAGCGTCAGCCTTACCATTCTCATGGTGAAGTGCTAAGGTGTGTAACCCCCAAAATGTGTTGAGGAACAGTGAGATGATTGTATTTGTTACTGGTGCCACCGCCGGCTTTGGAGAGAGCATCACCCGCCGCTTTATCGCACAGGGTCACCGTGTGATTGCCACCGGCCGACGCAGCGAACGCCTTCAGGCCTTGAAAGATGAGCTGGGCGACAATCTTTATACGCTGAGGCTGGATGTGCGTAACCGCGCGCAGATTGAAGAAGCGCTGCAAAGTCTCCCCGCCGACTGGCAAAACATCGCCGTGCTGGTGAATAATGCAGGCCTGGCGCTGGGGATGGAGCCTGCGCATAAGGCCAGCCTTGATGACTGGGAAGCCATGATCGATACCAACAATAAAGGTCTGGTCTACATGACCCGCGCAATCCTGCCCGGCATGGTTGAGCGAAACGCGGGGCACATTATTAATATTGGCTCCACCGCCGGTAACTGGCCTTATGCGGGCGGTAACGTTTATGGCGCGACCAAAGCCTTCGTTCGCCAGTTCAGCCTCAATTTACGCACCGACCTGCACGGCACTCCGCTTCGCGTGACGGACATTGAGCCAGGCCTGGTGGGCGGCACGGAGTTTTCTAACGTGCGCTTCAAAGGCGATGACGCAAAAGCCGGTAACGTTTACGAAGGTACCGAGCCGTTAACCGCTGAAGACGTTACCGAAGCGGTCTGGTGGGTGGCCACGCTGCCGAAGCATGTCAACATCAATACGCTGGAAATGATGCCGGTGTGCCAGACGCTGGCAGGATTAAAAGTCGCGAAGCGTTGAGTATGGGGCGGCCAGCAGGCTGGCCGCCGGACGTCATTTATGCGGCGTTAAATGTTGCCCAGGCTGGGTAAATTCCGCGTAGAGTTTATCGTAACTGTGCCCGGTCAGATCCTCCACTACTTTTCTTATTTCTGGCGCTGCGTGACGTTCCGCACCGCTTATTTTTAACCGATCCACCTCATCAACAAATATTTTATGCGTCTGCTTATTCAGATGAAAACTTAATGCCTGCCAGAGTGCGAGAAGCAGTAACCCTGCCGTGCCCGCAAATAACATAATGGCGATGGTCTGCACGGCGCTTTCAGGCTGCGTCTGACTGCCCTTTATAAATCCTCCCGCCTGAAGCAGCATGCCAACCATAAAGGTGGCAACAGCTATCGTCGTTTTACGTGAGAAGGTCATGACGGCTGCAAATAAGCCTTCGCGGCGTTGGCGGGTGATTAATTCGTCAATATCCGGAATAAACGGAAATACGTTCCAGGGCGTGAATTCAAGCACGCAACGCCCGACCTGATAAAGCACCGCCAGGACAACTAAAAGCGCAACGTTATAGTCGCCCGGAAACTGATAAACCATCAACAAACCCACCAGACACAGCAGCATCAGACTGTAGGCAAACGTATAAAGACGTGCTGGCCCGTATCTGATGATCGCCACGCCTGCCAGCAGCGTCACCGGGAGCCCGACAATACTCATCGAGAGCAGCGTTCCCGCCAGCGCAGCAGAAATGTTCAGGCAGTAGACGCAGAAAAAAACAAACACCGTGTTGTAAATATCTTTCGCGGTAAATGAGAGAAGGTAAATGGCCAGATGCTTGCGGAACGCACGAACCCGAAGCGTTGAGGCATATTCCTTAAACAGCGCGAGCACAGAGACAAGTCTTTCCACAAGCGTGGCCTGCGGCACGACACGTTCCAACTCTGCCAGCATCTCCGGCGTTAACTCGCGCTCCCAGGTGACCTTCCAGGAAATAAAGACGCACACCATAAACAGGACGGCGAAAACAATACCGTTGATTAAATACGCATGAGGATTGTCCTCGCCGAAATGATGAATCAGTAAACCGGGAATAAAGGTGGCCAGAAAAGTGCCTGATGCCGACAGGAACATGCGGCATGTCGAGAGTTTTGTCCGTGAATTAAAATCTCGGGTCATTTCCGACGGCAACGTTTCCCAGGGAATAAGCACCATCGCGGCGATAATTTCAAAAGCAAGATAGACGGTAAGGTAAAAACCGTAGCTCATGCCATTAACCCATAACAGGGCATAAACCAGCATCAGCGGCGCGCCCGCCAGTAAAAAGAAACGGCGTCTGCCAAATTTTTTGCCGAAATATGTTTTATAAAAGTGGTCAGTGATGCTGCCCATAAATAAGCTGACAACCGCATCCACAATACGGGCAATCGCCACGATGGAAGCCGCCTGCATCGGCGTCAGGCCAACCCAGGTGGTGTAAAAAAACAATAACCACGCGCCGATAACGGTAAAGGCGCCTCCGCCCATAATATCCGTAACACCATAACCCAAACTGACAGGGATGGTGATTTTCCTGTTCTTTTGTGACATAGGATGACCCTTCCGTGGCTGCCAGAGAAGATCGAGGCCTCTCTGACAATTAAGATCCGATATGGTTGACGACCGCGTCATTCACGTTCGCGGCACCTACCATACAAGTATCTTAAAGGCCGTATTGGAAGTTAAATCACATTTTCAAAAAGCATCTGGTTTCGGCTTTATACCGCTAGCCTCTTTCCCATCCCGCGACCATGATCAGCATCCCACAGAACGCGACGGCAGCGCCCAGCCAGTCGTAATAGCTGAGTTTTACGCCATCCACAAAACGGAGCCAGAGCAGCGCCGTTACCACATACACGCCGCCATAGGCGGCATATACCCGGCCGCTGGCGGCGGGATGGAGCGTCAGCAGCCAGGCGAACAGCGCCAGGCTGGCGGCCGCAGGTATCAGCAGCATCACGCTCCCCTGTTTTTTCAGCCAGAGCCACGGCAGAAAACAGCCGATAATTTCAGCCAGCGCGGTAATAAAAAAAAGCAGCGTTGTTTTGAACAGCATAGAAATCTCTCTCAACCCTAAACGAGATGCGGGCGGCTGGTGAGCTATTTGCGGGTGATGATATACTACATAACGTGATCCATGCAGCCGCTCCGGCGGGCGTTGCATTTCAAACAAGAGAATTTACGGTGAAAACGATGATGACACACAAGCAAAAATGTATGGGCAAGGCTGCTCTGCTGCTGGTGCTTGCCGGTACGCTGTTCAGCATGAACGGTATCGCGCAGGCGCAAACCGATCGCCTGATTATTGATAACGGCAACAATGCGCTGAGCAACGAGCAGGCCCGGCAGGAAAAAGAGCAGTGGGATCAAACCCATATGCTACGCAGGAAGGTGAATACCCGCGTTGAAAAAGAGTTCGATAAGGCTGACCGCGCCTATGATAATCGCGATAGCTGTGAACAAAGCGCTAACGTAAACGCTTATTGGGAGCCAAACACGCTTCGCTGTCTGGATCGCCGCAGCGGTCGTCTGATCACGCCCTGATGATAAATGGCTGCTATAGTTATTCGCTGATACTAAGCAAAAGGATAAGATGATGAAAGGTTACAAGTGGGTTATCGCGCTGATTATTGCCTCTCCTCTCGCAGCCCAGGCATCTTGCGAATCGGTTAAGGCAGATATCAGCCAGAAAATCATTAATAACGGCGTGCCGGAATCGGGTTTCACCCTTGACGTTGTTCCCAACGATCAGGCTGACAGCGCAGGCGGCCAGGTGGTTGGTCACTGCGAAAATGATTCACAGAAAATCGTCTATAAACGCAACGGGGGCGAAAGCGAGCAGCCCGTACCGGCGAATGCAGGTTCTTCCCAGGACTCGCCCTCTTCCTGATAATAAAGGCCGCTTTCGCGGCCTTTATTCATTTAGTCACCCGGCCTTTTAACCGGCAATGCGCGTGAAACTATCAGGCTGGCTGTCGCGATAATCACCGACACCGCAAATACCCAGTGCAGCGAAGCGGCAATCTGCCCCGTCACCTCCGCCAGCCCCTGCGCACCCATCGCTGCGCGCTCTGCATGCGACATCACCTGCTGCACCGGATCCTGCCTGTCAGGCAGGCGGATCAGAAGATTATAATTCAGCACCGCGCCCATCACTGCCGTGCCCAGCGCGGAACCCAACAGGCGGCTGAACATAATTGACGCCGTGCAGATCCCACGTATCGAATGATGCGCTGAATTCTGTACCGAGATCAGGAAGGTGGTGCTGGTCATTCCCATACCGCTGCCAATTACAAAGGCGGTCAGACCGGACTGGAAAATCGAACTGTGGCTGTTTAACAGCAATAACAGCCCGGTGCCGATAATCAGCAATAACGAGCCGGTCTGCGCGGTGAAACGGTAAGAGGTTCGATGCATCAACCGACCGCTGAAGGTGCTGGCAAGCGGCCAGCCAATCGACATCATAGCCAGGGCACTGCCGGCCTGAAGCGGCGTTCCGCCGTTTACGCCCTGAATCCACGTGGGTAAAAAAGCGCTGATGCCCATCATTGCCGCGCCGATAGCCAGGTTCCCCATATTGCCTGCCAGCAGCGTTCTGCTTTGCCAGATGGCATGCGGGAACAGCGGTTCCGGCGCGTGCTTTTCATGGCGTACCAGCGCCCAGCCGGCGAGCGCCGCCAGTACAAAGAGACACAAAGACCACCAGCCTGGCTCCTGCGCCTGTAACAGCGCGGCAAGCAGCGCCGTCACCGACAGCATCATCAAACCGCTTCCTGCCAGGTTCAGACGTTGCTGCTGATGGTGGCCCGGTTCGCTAAACCAGCGTGCCAGCATCAGCATGGAAACGATGCCGATGGGCACGTTAACCCAGAAGATCGCCGCCCAGTTAAGGTGCTGCACAATCCACGCGCCGCTGAGCGGGCCAACGATTGCTGACACGCCCCACACGCTGGAAAGCCAGCCCTGTATAGAGGCTCGCTCTTCGGGCCGATAAACATCGGCAACAATGGTGGCGGTCAGCGGCATGATTGCGCCCGCTCCCAGCCCCTGCACGGCGCGGAACAGGATCAGCCACTGCATGCCCGGCGCGAAGCCACACAGTACCGAGCCCAGTAAAAAGAGTGAAGTGCCGATAAAAAAGACCCGTTTGCGTCCCCAGATATCGGCCAGCCGCCCATAGATCGGTACGCTTACTGCCTGCGTCAGCAGGTAAATCGAAAATACCCAGCTAAACTGCGCAAATCCTCCCAGCTCAGCAACAATGGTCGGCATCGCGGTGGCTACAATGGTGACTTCAATGGCGGCCATGAACATTGCCAGCATGCAGGCAATAAGAATCAGCGGGCGTCCGGCAACCGGCTCGTGCGTGCTTTCAGACATAGACGTGAATGCTTTCCTGTAACAACCGTGAATTTATCGATAACCGACGTAAAACCCTCAAAATGTGACGTTGTCACCGGTGACGCCAGAAATTCTCTTTTTTACCCTCAGACCTGTAATAAAGCGAGTTACAGCGCTTTAGTGCGAAAACTATCCTGCTGATTTTCCGCCTGAAACTGGCGGAACAGAGGGCACGCTGCTATAGAGTTTAAGGTACTTTTTGGTCATCTGGCGTTAAAAAACACCTGATGTATCTTTTTTAACCATTTTACCCGGCACAAACCAGGCGGATATCGCCTTATGCGCGATCGATGTTGTTGTGCTGTTTGTCACTATAACAAGGGCATGCCCGTATCCTGAAAAAACCAGGGAGAGTGAAACTTATGCAAAACGCGACGTTTTTACGGCGCACGGCACTGGCGGTACTATTCGTTATTGCCATTGTGGCGCTGCTGGTTTACGGCCTCGGCGTTGATACCATCAAAGCCCGCCAGGTCGATCTGATTTATCTGGGCAGGCAACATATGTTCCTGGTGTTCTGGTCGATGCTGTTTGCTTTGCTGGTCGGTATTCCCAGCGGCATCATCCTCAGCCGCCCTTTCGCCCGCCGCTGGGCGGAATACGTGATGCAAATTTTTAACGTCGGCAATACTTTGCCCCCGCTGGCGGTACTGGCGCTGGCGATGGTCATTATTGGTATTGGCGATCGGCCCGCGATTGTTGCGTTATTCCTGGCATCGTTGCTGCCGATTGTGCGAAACACCTATTCCGGGCTGTGCTCCGTTCCCTCCTCGCTGATCGAGGCGGCCAACGGCATCGGTATGACCAAAGGGCAACGGCTGCGTCAGGTGGAGCTTCCTAATGCCTGGCCGGTGATGCTCTCTGGTATCCGCGTGGCGATGGCGATAAACGTGGGCACCGCGCCGCTGGCGTTCCTGATCGGCGCGAGCAGCTTCGGTGAACTGATTTTCCCCGGCATCTATCTGAACGATTTCCCTACCCTGATCCTTGGCGCTGCCGCAACGGCACTTTTTGCGCTGATCCTCGATATGTTACTGGCCGGATTAGGTCGCCTGCTCAGCCCACACACGGCTGTATAAGAATTAAGGAGCAGACATATGGCTAAGGCCACACTCTTTACCCGCTGGGTGCGCAACACCGCGCTGGCATTAAGTGCGACGCTGGCGCTCAGCGCAGGCGCCGCTGCCGCCGACGCCGACGCCGGAAAACCTATCGTTTTTGCGACGAAAAGTTTTACCGAGCAGCACATTCTCTCGGCGATGACGACAATGTATCTGCGTAAAAAAGGCTTTCAGATTGAGCCGAAGACCAATATCGCCACCACCATTGGCCGTAACGCGATGATCAACAAGCAGGTTGATATGACCTGGGAAT
The DNA here is from genome assembly GCF_000770305.1 of Erwinia oleae. GTDB lineage: Bacteria > Pseudomonadota > Gammaproteobacteria > Enterobacterales > Enterobacteriaceae > Erwinia > Erwinia oleae. The sequence goes on along the minus strand of NZ_JNVB01000008.1, from coordinate 38,445 downwards.
ATACCGGTACGTCACTGATTATTTTCAACCATATCAACAAGCAAATGTCGCCGCAGGAAGCGTATGACACGGTGAAAAAACTGGACAGCAAACTGGGGCTGGTCTGGCTGAATCCGGCCCCGATGAACAACACTTACGCGTTCGCCATGCAGCGCAAACGCGCCGAGGCCGAGCATATCGAAACGATGTCCCAGCTGGTGGCGAAAGTGGAAGAGGTGCGTAAAAACGATCCGGATAATAACTGGTTGTTAGGCCTGGATCTGGAGTTTTCAGGACGCTCGGACGGCATGAAACCGCTGCAAAAAGCTTACAATATGCCGCTGGATCGCCCGCAAATCCGTCAGATGGATCCCGGCCTGGTGTATAACGCCATCCGCGACGGCTTCGTTGATGCAGGACTGGTTTACACCACCGACGGCCGCGTTAAGGGGTTCGATCTGAAGGTCTTAACAGACGACAAAGGCTTCTTTCCCAGCTATGCGGTTACGCCAGTGGTAACCAAAGCCACGCTGGACAGCCATCCCGGCCTGGAAGAGGCGCTGAACAGCCTGTCGCCGCTGATCACCGATGAAGCCATTACTGAAATGAATAAACGCGTTGATATCGACCATCAGTCTCCACAACAGGTGGCGAGCGATTTTCTGAAATCTAAAGGCTTGCTTTAAGGAGGCAGAATGGAAACTATTCACTACATGATTAACAACGCGGGCTACCTGGCCTCCCTGACGTTTCAGCATTTGTGGCTGGTGGGTCTGGCCGTGGGTCTGGCGATCGTCGTCGGCGTACCGCTCGGCATCATGATTGTGCGCTACAAATGGCTGGCAACGCCGATCCTCGGCCTCGCCACCATTGTGCTGACCATTCCGTCCATCGCCCTGTTTGGCCTGATGATCCCGCTGTTTTCGATGATCGGTCAGGGAATTGGCGTACTGCCCGCAGTTACCGCCGTATTCCTCTACTCCCTGCTGCCGATTGTGCGCAATACGCACACCGCACTGGAAAATCTGCCGGGCGGCCTGCGCGAAGCCGGACGCGGCATTGGTATGACGTTCTGGCAGCGTCTGCGCTGGGTTGAGATCCCGATGGCGCTGCCGGTCATTTTTGGCGGCATCCGTACCGCCGTGGTGATGAACGTTGGCGTCATGGCCATTGCCGCCGTCATCGGCGCGGGCGGCCTCGGCCTGCTGCTGCTGGATGGCATCAGCGGCAGTGATATTCGCATGTTGATTGCAGGCGCGCTGATGATTTGCCTGCTGGCAATTATTCTCGACTGGCTGCTGCACCGTTTGCAGCTGGCGCTGACTCCTAAGGGGATTCGATAATGATAAAACTGGAAAACCTCACCAAAACCTTTACGCAGAAAGGCACCTCGTTTAACGCGGTGGACAACGTCAGCCTGAACGTGCCGGAAGGTGAAATGTGCGTGCTGCTTGGCCCGTCCGGCTGCGGCAAAACCACCACGTTGAAGATGATTAACCGTCTGATCCCCGCCAGCAGCGGCAAAATACTGATTAACGGTGAAGACACCAGCGGTATGGACACCGTGACGCTGCGGCGCAATATTGGTTATGTGATCCAGCAAATTGGTCTGTTTCCCAACATGACCATTGAAGAGAACATCACCGTTGTGCCACGCATGTTGGGCTGGGAGAAAAAGCGCTGTCGTGAGCGGGCCAGTGAATTGATGAGCATGGTCGCGCTCGATCCGACAAAATTCCTGCATCGCTATCCGCGTGAGCTCTCTGGCGGTCAGCAACAGCGTATCGGCGTAATCCGCGCCCTGGCAGCGGATCCACCGGTATTGCTGATGGATGAGCCGTTCGGGGCGGTCGATCCGATTAACCGCGAAGTCATTCAGAATGAATTTCTGGATATGCAACGCCAGCTGAAAAAAACGGTAATGCTGGTAAGCCATGATATCGATGAGGCGCTGAAGCTGGGCGATCGTATTGCAGTGTTTGGTCAGGGCAAAATTGTGCAGTGCGCCAGCCCGGACGAACTGCTGGCGAAACCGGCCAATGAGTTTGTCGGCTCGTTTGTCGGCCAGGACCGCACGTTGAAGCGCCTGCTGCTGGTTTCCGCGGGCGACGTTACCGATCAGCAGCCCACCATTACCGTCAGGCGTTCAACCCCGCTGGCGGAAGCCTTTGGCACGATGGACGATAACGATATGCGCTCGGTCACCGTGGTGGATGAAGACGGCAAGCCGCTGGGCTTTGTCAAACGCCGGGAAGCGCGTGGCGCCAGCGGGGAATGCAGCGAACTGCTGCATAAATTTACCGTTACCGGACGTGCAGAAGAGAACCTGCGCGTGGTGCTGTCAAAACTGTATGAGCACAATATGGTATGGATGCCGATTGTGGATGAGGAAGGTCGCTACAGCGGAGAGATTTCTCAGGACTATATCGCCAGCTATCTCAGTTCAGGTCGCACGCGCCGCGCGCTGAATCCCTGATACTACTTTACTCATATAATGGCACCTGTTGGGTGCCATTTTTTTAGCGCTTTATCGCGCTCAGATCGATATATTTCGCCAGATCGCGCGATTCAGCACGCGGCAGATAGGGCAATTCACCTAACAGCGGCGCATCAATTTTACAGCGTAAAACCTCAATGATTTCTGCGTAGTGCGCCAGCCCCGGATTGATACGATTCGCCACCCATCCCAGCAGCGGCAACCCATCGTTGGCTATCGCCTGCGCGGTCAGCAATGCATGGCTGATGCAACCCAGCTTGATACCGACCACCATCACCACCGGCAGTTTTTCATCCACTGCCCAGGCGGAGAGCGGACGTAGATCGTTCATCAGGCTGTGCCAGCCCCCGGTGCCTTCAACCACCACGTGATCGGCCTGCTCATGCAATGACATCAGACCTTCGCTCAATTTTGCATAGTCGACAGGCGTATCGCGGCTGGTACTGATCTCATCTTCCAGCAGCGTTATCGGATTGATCGCAGCATAAGGAAGCGCAATTGACGACGATTCCTGAAGGATCAGCGCATCTTTGTTGCGGATGCCCTCTTCCGTCTGCTGACTTCCTTTGGCGACGGGTTTATAGCCGACGGTACGCTTATTGCCTTCTGCCAGTTTTTGTAACAGGGCGCGGCTGATCACCGTTTTTCCCACTTCAGTATCGGTACCGGTAATAAACAAACGTTTCATGCTGTCCCACCCCACTGGCCACCATCGGCCAAAAAAAAACAAAAATCACTGAGGCAGAAATAGTAGGACAGCATGAGCATGGGCAGCTTGCGTTAGCGCAAGATTTTGTCATAACAAAGTTGCGTCGCTATTTTGTTAATACGCGCGCTAATCTATTGCCTCATGCCGATGGCAAGTCGGTTAAACGCTGACATCAGGGAAATGGCAAAGGTCAGGTCGGAAATTTCACTATCAGAAAAAAAGGCATGAAGTGGTGCAAAATATTCATCAGCCGCGAAGGATTTATCGACATTGACCAGCGCTTCAGTCCACTGTAAAGCCGCTTTCTCTTTCTCAACAAAGTGATTACTGACCCGCCATCCCGCAAGCGCGTCAATTTTGGCATTGTCGACGCCCGCTGCGCGCAGGGACTTTGCATGCATTTCAAGGCAGAACGCACACCCGTTTATTTGTGAAACCCGTAGATAAACAAGCTCAATAAGTGTTTTCCCCAGGGAACTTTTCTCTAATGCTTTTTTTGTAGCAGACAATCCCATGTATGCATCGTGAGATAGGGTGAAATAAGGCAGACGAAGAGAGGTCATCAGATATTCCGTCAAAGAGGGTGAGCATAAAAGAATATCAGTCCGGCAACGCACCATTTTCTTTTCAGTGCTGCCAGACGACTAAAATTTTATGCGACGCATTGATCAAGAGAACGTCTTCGCCAGCTCAGCGCACCGTAATTAATGAAGTTGAGCAGCAAATTCGGCTAAATCGCGGTTGAACCTTGAGGGTTCTTCATTAAACGGCGCATGTCCGGAATCAGCATATATCAGTGAGCGTATCTGCGGGTTAATACTTTTGGCCCGTGCCAGAGAGGTCTGCGGGTTAACCAGTGCATCATACTTGCCATAAATAAAGAGTAACGGAACACGGGCGGAGCCGAGCCCCTGTTCAAGGGGAATACGCATACCCGGCACCGCGCGCTGCATTGACCAGGAGGCCATCGCGGCGCTGGCGATAAGTTGTTCAAACGTGCGGCTGTCCGGCTGCTGGTGAAAACACAACCTGAGAAAGTCGCGCTCTCCATTGAGATGCGTTTTCAACTCTGCTGATGTCATGCCTTCATAGACGACCGGATGCGCCGGGATTAGCACTGGCGTTAACTCAACCACGCCATCGACGTACATGGCTCCCCGGATTTGACGATCGCCATAGGCAGCCAGATATTGGGTGATAACCGCCCCGCCGAGAGACCAGCCAACCAGCAGCGGCCTGGCTGCATGACTTCCTTCAATGACCGTTGCAAGATCCTCCGCCCAGCGTTTGCCTTCCCGGTACGCAGAATCCTGTTCCGGTTTGCCGGAAAGACCATGTCCTCTTAAATCATACGTAATCAGCCGCAAATGCTTTAGTTGGTCATCCTGTAATTGATTTTCCCAGTTCAGGTGGCTCCCCAGTAATCCGTGGATAAGAATGACGGGCGTGCCGTCAGGATCCCCCGCTTCCTGTACCGCCAGCCGGGTGCCGTCAGGCGCGGTCAGAAAGTAACTCTTTTGTGCTGCATAAAGATGCAGAGAAAACATCAGCAGAAAAACCGATAGCAAGAAGCGGGAAGCGCGAAATAACAGCATGATAAACTCCTCAGTAAGTCATTTCAGGCTATGCTGCACCCTGACATTAATGTCAGGGTCAAGAGAAAAGAAGGCGATAAGATGGATTTATCTATTGGCGAAGTATCAGAACGGTCAGAGGTCAGCGTGCGGGCAATCCGTCATTACGATAAACACGGGCTTGTTACGTCAATACGTGGCAGTAATGGTTATCGTTACTTTAACGATCAGTCGGTTACCGAGGTTCGCCAGATTCGCCGTTTAATCGCCGCAGGGTTTACCCTCTCTGAAATCTGTGGTTTTCCTGCCTGTATGCGTGCCAGGGAAGAGGCTGAATTTTGCCCGGAAACACAGGCCGCACTTTTGAGGCACCTTGCTGAGGTTGAAAAACATATTTGTGCACTCGAAACACAACGGGCGGAGTTGGTAAAAGCACTGAGCCAACAGAAGTGTCCCTGAGAGCATTACCCCTGGAGCAGCCTGACCAACAGCGTGCCGTTATAGAGCGCCTCTTTCACCAGCGCGGCGCCCGGCATGGTGCCGATATTGTAAAAATGCGTGGCTTCAACGGCGATCTGCTGGCTGTAAACGGGCAAAGACTGTCGGCGAATGCAGTCTGCGATAGCGGGGTAGAGAATTTCGCTGGCCTGATTAAGCGGTGATCCAATCAGGATCTTTTGCGGATTAAAAAGGTTAACCATAATGGCCAGAATACGTCCGACATTATGTCCGACGCCGGTAATCACGTCTCTGGCAAGAAGATCGCCCGCCAGGGCAGCGTCACAGAGCGACTCGATGCTCAGCGGCAGATGATGAAGCGTGGATTGCGGCGAGGCAGGCAGCCGCTGCGCCGCCAGTTCCAACATGCTTTCGATACTGGCGACGGTTTCAAGGCAACCGTGATTGCCGCAATAGCACTGTTTGCCCCAGGCATCAATTTGCGTATGCCCTATTTCCACCAGCGTACTGCTGCCGCCGTGCAGCAGCCTGCCGCCGGTTATCACACCTGCGCCAACGTTATGATCGATAACAACCTGAATCACATCTTTTATATCGCGTGAGGCGCCAAACAGCGCTTCCGCCATCGTCCATGCACAAATATCATGCTGAATATAGACCGGCAGACCCGTGCGCTTCTCGAGCTCAGGGCCGAGCGGCATGGCATCTACCTGATAAAATGGCATCCGCTGGACAATGCCGGTTTTCGCATCAACAATGCCCGGCAAGGTGATAGCGATAGCAGTAAGCCGTTCAAGTTTGTTTTGATGGCGGACAAAAAAAGCGTCGATTTCAGCAATGATGCGGTTCAGTAGCGGCTTGTCATCGTTAACGGGAAGCGGGCGCAGCTCTTCCACCACCAGTTTGCTGCTAAGCTCGCGCAGAGCCAGCGTGATTTCGCCATTGCCGATACGCGCCGAGAGGAAATGCCAGGCGACGGTGTCGAGCGTTAATCCAATCGCGGGACGGCCGCGGCTGCCTGCATCCTGAAACTCCGTCTCCTGCACCAGATGCGCTTCCAGCATTTCGCGCACGATTTTTGTGATACTTGCGGGTGCAAGCTGGGCTTTTTTGGATAAATCAATGCGTGATACAGGCCCGAAGCGATCGATCAGGCGATAGACAGCACCTGCGTTAATTTGCTTGATCTGGTCGATGTGGCCTGGCTGACCGTCCGTTATCACACCCCTGCCTCCACTTATTTTCACGCTTCAAAATAAACCCTCAGACCATGGTGGAACAGTTAGCTGACCGCGTCAAATATTTGATTAGAAATGTGATTTACTGCACACAAAAAACCTTCTCCGTTCAGAAATCATTCGCCAGCAGCAGCGCTTTCATGTGTCGGATCGTTGCGCTCATCTCACGTCGCGTCGACCACACCAGCCACACTTCTGACCAGACGTCTTTTTCACGCAGCGGCAGCCAGCAGACATCATCCAGTCGGATGCGGCGAAATGAAGCGGGCAAAATGGAGACGCCCAGCCCTGTGGCGACCAGTCCGATAATCGTCATCGCCTCACCGACCTCCTGAGCAATATCCGGCACGATACCGTAACGTTGCAGCATGGCCAGCGTTTCTGAATAGAGCGCCGTGCCTACCTGGGGATCAAAAAAAACAAAAGGTTCGTTAGCCAGTTCGCTGACAGAAATACTCTCTTTGCCCGCCAGCCGGTGCGCACGATGAACCACGGCGCAAAGCGGCTCGCGCAGCATCAGCTGATGGTTGAGAACGTCAGGCAGCGGCGTATTGCGCATCACGCCCAGATCAAGCCGACCATCAAGCAGCGGCTCAAGCTGCTGCCGGGTATTGATCTCCTGCATCTGAATATGGACATGCGGATAGCGCTGGCGGAAGGTAAAGAGCGCATCAGACACCGTAGCGATAAAAGGCGCGGAAGAGGTAAAACCAATCCGCAATTCGCCCTGATGGCCGTGATGAATGCGTGACGCTTTATCGGCCGCCAGCGCCACACTCTGCATAATCTGGCGCGCATCATGCAGAAAGTGTTCTCCGGCGGGCGTGAGCTGCACGCTGCGATTGGTACGGGCAAACAGTCGGGCATCAAGCTGTTGCTCAAGCGCCTGGATTTGCTGGCTCAGAGGCGGCTGCGAGATATTAAGGCGTCGCGCGGCGCGGCCAAAATGCAGTTCTTCAGCGACGGCAATAAAATAACGGAGGTGGCGTAGCTCTATATTCATATTTTAAAAATATCATTTGAGATAATTAATATATTAGACATCATATTACTGCTTATTTACAGTAACCCTGCTGATTATTGTAAACAGGATTATGTGTGAATCGTTCAATGTCCGGCTCCGACGTGGAAGAAATAGTTCAACAACCTTCCGGAGCACACCCTGCTAAAAACCTCTATATCCGACGCGGTACCAGGCCCTTTATTCGGGTCACCTTCGCGCTTTTCTCTGCGGGACTGGCTACCTTTGCCTTACTTTATTGCGTGCAACCTATTCTGCCTGTCCTGTCGCAGGAGTTTGGCGTATCTCCTGCCGCCAGCAGCCTTTCGTTATCGGTTTCCACCGGCCTGCTGGCGCTGGGACTGCTGGTCACCGGGCCGCTTTCTGATGCCATCGGCAGAAAATCGGTGATGGTAACTGCGCTGCTGCTGGCGGCGGTCTGTACGTTGCTCTCAGCAACCATGACCAGCTGGCATGGTATTTTGATCATGCGAGCGCTGATCGGGCTTTCGCTCAGCGGCGTGGCGGCGGTGGGCATGACCTATCTCAGTGAAGAGATGCACCCTGGCGTTATCGCTTTTTCGATGGGGCTTTATATCAGCGGCAACTCTATCGGCGGCATGAGTGGACGTCTGCTGAGTGGCGTGATCACCGATTTCAGTTCATGGCGCGTGGCGGTGATGGCCATCGGCTGTTTCGCGCTGGCGGCGGCGCTGATGTTCTGGAAAATTCTCCCGCCTTCACGCCATTTTCGCCCGATTTCGCTGAAGCCACGCAGCCTGGCGATCAATTTCCGTTTGCACTGGCGTGACAGCGGCCTGCCGTTGCTGTTTGCGGAGGGTTTCCTGCTGATGGGCGCCTTTGTGACGTTGTTCAATTATATTGGCTATCGCCTGCTGGCGGCGCCGTTCTCTCTTAGTCAGGCGACGGTCGGCCTGCTGTCGGTAGTCTATCTGACCGGCACATGGAGCTCACCGAAAGCGGGCGCGATGACCGCGAAATATGGCAGAGCACGCGTGCTGCTCTTCTCGACCGCCCTGATGCTGGCGGGGCTGCTGATCACCCTGTTCAACAATCTCTTACTGATTCTGCCAGGCATGATGCTGTTTGCCGCAGGCTTCTTTGCCGCGCACTCTGTCGCCAGCGGCTGGATAGGCCCGCGCGCACGGCGTGCTAAAGGACAGGCTTCGTCGCTCTATTTGTTCAGCTACTACCTGGGCTCCAGCGTGGCGGGCACGCTGGGCGGCGTGTTCTGGCGGCAGTTTGGCTGGAATGGCATCAGTGCGTTTATCGGCCTGATGCTGGTCGTGGCGCTACTGGTGGCGCTTCGCTTGAAAAGTAAGGGGCTTTGAGCAAAAAAAAGCCTCCGGGCAGGAGGCTTTTACATCATGAGCGGGTGCGTTCCGCATAGCGCTTGCGTAATTTTTGCAGCTTGGGCGGGATAACGGCCAGACAGTAACGGTTCTCCTGTCCCTCACCTTCCCAGTAATTTTGATGATAATCCTCCGCCGGATACCACTCCGTCGCGGCTTCAATAGTCGTCACGATGGTTTCCTGATGATCGGCCTGCGCGCGAGCGATTGCCGCCTTCGCTTCAACCGCCTGCGATTCATTCAGCGGAAAAATAGCGGAGCGATACTGGGTACCGATATCATTGCCCTGCCGGTTTAACTGCGTCGGATCGTGTGTGGCAAAGCTGATATCCAGCAACTCACCATAACCGATCTTTTCAGGATCGAAGCCCAGCCGGATAGCTTCTGCATGGCCGGTTTCGCCGCTGCACACTTCACGATAGGTCGGACTGGCGGTGTGGCCACCAATGTATCCGCTTTCAACGGATTCAACGCCATTGATTTGCTTGAAAACCGCTTCGGTACACCAAAAGCAGCCTCCGGCGATGATTGCATATTCTGTGGTCATTAAGACTCCTTATCTGATGCGTGACGGGCAGTATGGCAGCCCAGGCGGCTGAGCACGGGCCATTGCAGCATAAGTGTATCAATAATGCTATTCAGCTCCGCACGCGTGGTGCCTGCGCGAGCGCGCACCGACATCCCCTGAAGAATACAACTAAGCCAGGCAGAGAGCGCATTGATATCCGTTTCAGCATCCAGCTCGCCGGTTTTCTGCCGCGCCAGCAGAAATGCCTTGAGATGATTTTCCTGGCTGAGCGACTGCTCATGAAGCATCTCAGCCACTTCTGTGGCGTCGGCGGAAAGCGCCGTCGAGGTGCAGATAAAAAAGCAGCCCGATGGCTTTTTACCGTCGGTAAAACAGACGGCGGTAGCACGAAAATAGTGTTCGATGCCCTCAGCCACGCTGCGTTCAGGACAGGCCAGTGCAGCTTTACGCTGCTCGCCAAACTTTTCATTATAGCGTTCGAGAACGGCGCGAAACATGCCCTGCTTATTGGTGAATTCGGCATAGAGCGTGGGTGCCTTAGCACCTGTTGCTTCCACAAGGTCGGATAATGAGGTGGCCTCATAGCCGTGTCGCCAGAACAGCTCCAGCGCCTTATCGATCGCCGCTTCGCGGTTAAACGTCTTAGGTCTTCCGCGGCTTTTTGCTGCACAAATTTCACCTTCAGTCATCACGTCTCCCGCCACTAGCGTTCCGGTAACCTGCTTAATACGATAAAAAAGCATGCGTTGGCATGCCGGGCGCAGTCCGTTGCACAGTAACCACGGTAACACAATTAAAATATAATTCACTAATAAAATAAATAATCAACATTATCAGTTAGTTATTTCATTTATTATCAATCATTAATAAATAGCATTGACGCGCTGAAATTCCCCGCGTAACATTAAGTTATCGATCGTTATTTAATACGATCTTGACAACCCTTTTACGATATTTCGAGGCGCATTATGAAACGTTACAGCATCCTGTTTACCACTTTACTCCTTACCGCTCTTTCTTCTTCAACCTTTGCTGCCGAGCTCATTGACAACGCGCCAGCGCATCAACAAGAGGTGGGCGTGATTTCCGTATCGGGAACGAATCTTTCTTCAATGGAATCACAACTGGCTGAAAAAGCAGACGCCACTGGTGCCAAATCTTTCCGAATCGTTTCCACTACCGGAAATAATCGCATGCACGCGACCGCTGCAATTTATCAATAATTACGCAGCGTGCGTAATTAAATATCAGTTCCCTACCCTTAAGGTAAATTTTATGAAAAACGTAACACGGTTAATCGTCTCCACAATATTTAGCGTGTTTGTTTTTAACGCTGCGGCGGCTGAGTTAGTGGTAAATACGCCCGTTGAACAACAACGTGCAGGCGTAATAAGTGCGACTGGCAGCAGCAGTCTTACCTCGCTGGAATCGCAACTGTCGACAAAAGCCGATCGCGCTGGCGCAAAGGCGTTCCGCATCGTTTCGACCTCTGGTCAGAACAATCTCCATGGCACCGCCATTATCTATAATTAACGCCCGCCTCAGCTGCCGTCAGTAATCCTCTGACGGCAGAGAGTTGAAAACGATAAACATATTCATCTCCCCTTCAGTCATTATTTCATCGCTTCGTTTCTTCAGTAGTAACACCCTTCAACCTGCCTGACCTTGTTCTTATATGAAGCGACTCTGTGTCTCATCAGGAGTATGAATTTAAAGCAACGGTATTATTAATAATATTAGTATGTTGTAACTAAAAAAGGATGATAACTTACCATCCTGATTGTCCCCGTCTTTTACTCGGCTTAACGAAGGAAGCGATAACGTAAATTTCTTTTATGACTATTCACGGCATGGTGTCGGATGAATCGAATGGTAATCGAACGCGGATTATTTGCCTTCCATCTTTCTTTATCGCGTTCAGTAACATGACTTACTCGCATCAACATTAAGCGCCGCCGTAAAACGGTACTTATCCGTTAAGATTTGTCTCAATAATGTAAATGTATTTACATCTGATGGTTGATCGTCTTCGCATAAAAAAAGAAAAACAGTGGTAATTGCGCATTATTTTATTAATTAGGTGTTTTTTACCGACGAATTTATCTGTACACTGGCCTTCGAATCGTACACTGATTAATTTTCAACCCAACACTACGGATTTCTTTATGAGCGAAACTCTGAAAGTATTAAATAACATTCGAACTCTTCGTGCACAGGCTCGTGAAGTTTCTTTAACTGAACTTGAAGAGATGCTGGAAAAACTCGAAGCCGTTGTTAACGAGCGTCGTGATTCGGAAGCGGCACTGGCTTCTGAAATCAAAGAAAAAGAAGAGAAGTTGGCTAAATATCGTCAAATGCTGCTCGACGACGGTATCGATCTTAGCGAACTGACTTCTGTTGATGCGGGTTCTGCTAAATCACGTTCCAAGCGTGCACCGCGTCCGGCAAAATACCAGTATAAAGACGAGAATGGCGAAACCAAATCATGGACCGGCCAGGGTCGTACGCCTGCAATTATTAAGCAGGCGCTTGACCAGGGTAAAAAACTGGAAGACTTCCTGATTTAATTTCTCCCGGCTGCGTCGGCCCCATTGGCGCAGCCAGCATCGTCTCCCCTGCTCTTATTAATTTTTCTTCTTTAATCATTAATGTCTTTGCTAATATAACGGATATCACTGCGAAGTATTTTCCAGCTTTTAAGCATGTTGTAACTAAGGATAAATATGAGTCGCCATGATGCTATCGACAGGCTGCACCGCTGCGTCGCCGACCTGGAAACAAGCCTTTCTGCCCTTTGCGACAGGCTGCAAGAGCAACGCTTGTTTGCTGCCCGCGTGTTTGAATTACCTGCTATCAATAAGGGAAACGAGCATGAACCTGTCAACCAGATTGCGGTTGAGCAGCATCTGGCCCAACCGGCTCTTGACCGCACACTCAAACATTTCACCCGTCTTTTTATACATCATCAGTCGGAAACGATCAGTACGAAAGCTGCCGTGCGTTTACCGGGTGTAATATGCGTTGAAGCAGCGCCCCAGGCGTTTATGGCAATCCATCAGATTACAGAAAGCATTAATAACCTGAAGAAACGACTCGAAGAAATTATTACCATTGAGTCGGGCGTGGCCAGTGAAGAACGCTTTGAATTTGTCCATACACATATCCCTGGCCTTATAACGCTGAACGCATATCGTTCAATTACGCTTCTCGACGCGCCTGATTCCGTGCGTTTTGGCTGGGCAAACAAGCATATTATTAAGAAAGTCAGCCACAAAGAGATCCTGCATAATCTGGAGAAAAGCATTGCTGCGGGGCGTTCAGTCGCGCCGTGGAGCCGGGAGCAGTGGGCGGAAAAATTAGAAGAAGAGATGGCCGCAATTAAATCGCTTCCTGCCTCAGCCGTCCTGAGGATTAAACGTCCGGTAAAGGTCCAGCCAATAGCGAGAGTGTGGAATAAACAACAACAAAAGCAGACGCAATTCGCCTGCCCTTCTCCATTGATTGCGCTTTGCCCGGATGCGGGCAGCGTACCGAAAATTGGCGAACTGCTGAATTATGATCAAACTAAAGTGACATATCGTTACAAGCCTGATGCAAAACCCCTGTATCCGATCGTTCCTCGTCTTCATCTCTACAGCGATCGGCTGATTTAAAATTTATTAAACTAAAAAAAAGGCGAAGAAACCTTCGCCTTTTACAATAGGATGGAAATCAGGATTTCATGCTGCCTACCATTTCCTCAGGACGTACCCATTCATCAAACTGTTCTTCGGTAAGATATCCCAGTTTCAACGCAGATGCTTTCAGCGTCAGTCCTTCCTTATGCGCCTTCTTGGCAATTTCAGCGGCTTTATCGTAACCAATATGCGTATTTAAGGCGGTGACCAGCATCAGCGATTCATTAAGCAACTGCGAAATACGATCGCGATTCGGCTCAATGCCAACGGCGCAGTGATGATTAAAACTGTCCATGCCATCTGCTAACAGGCGAACCGACTGAAGGAAATTATGAATAATCATCGGACGATAAACATTCAGTTCAAAATTACCGGAGGCGCCGCCCATATTGACCGCAACGTCATTGCCAATAACCTGACAGCAGAGCATGGTCATCGCCTCACACTGCGTCGGATTCACTTTCCCTGGCATGATTGAACTGCCCGGCTCATTTTCAGGAATAGCGATTTCCCCAATGCCGCAGCGCGGCCCGGATGAGAGCCAGCGCACATCATTGGCGATTTTCATTAACGAGGCCGCCAGCCCTTTAAGTGAGCCATGCGCATGAACCAGCGCATCGCAGGTGGCAAGCGCTTCAAATTTGTTGGGTGAGGTGACGAAAGGCTGATGCGTGAGATCGGCCAGCTCTTTCGCGACACGAACCGCGTATTCAGGATGCGTATTCAGCCCTGTTCCAACGGCAGTTCCCCCCAGCGCCAGTTCGGCGACGTGCGGAATGCTCTGCTCGATATGTTTGAAATTATGTTCCAGCATCGCCACCCAGCCGGAGATCTCCTGGCCGAGGGTCAGCGGCGTGGCATCCTGAAGGTGGGTACGGCCAATCTTCACAATGTCTTTGTACGCTTCTGCTTTCTGGTTCAGCGTATCCCGCAGCGCATTGAGCTGTGGAATAAGGTGCTCTTTCACCGCAATCACTGCCGCAACGTGCATCGCGGTCGGGAAAACGTCATTGGAGCTCTGACTTTTATTAACGTCATCGTTAGGATGGACCAGGCGCGACATGCCGCGCTCACCGCCAAGCAGTTCGCTGGCGCGATTCGCCAGCACTTCATTCATATTCATGTTTGTCTGCGTGCCGGAGCCGGTCTGCCAGATAGCGAGCGGAAACTCTGCGCTGTGCTTGCCTGCCAGCACCTCATCCGCCGCGCGAATGACAGCGTCGGTACGCTCGGCCGGCAGCAGTCCCAGATCGCCATTGACCTTCGCCGCCGCGCGCTTGGTCAGCGCCAGCGCATTAACCAGCTCGACCGGCATTTTTTCGGTTGAGATGCGGAAGTGTTCCAGCGAGCGTTGCGTCTGCGCGCCCCACAGTTTGTCAGCCGGTACGTCGACAGATCCCATTGAATCTTTTTCGATGCGATTGGCGGCCATTGTGCTCTCCTTAAGTATCAACAGTTAACAGATAAGTCACTTACCCTCTCACAAAAAGCAGGATGCGGGCCAGAGGTGACATACAATAATTTAACATTATGAGACAGCATTACGCTTATTTCATGACGCATTGACTCTTTACCGCCGTTTTCTGTTTTAATACACGCGATATATAAATTTTTGGTGAATCCACATGCAAAAATTAATTAATTCGCTGCAACATTACGCCTGGGGCAGCCCCCGCGCATTAACGGAACTTTACGGTATTGAAAATCCGCAACGGCTGCCGATGGCGGAACTTTGGATGGGCGCGCATCCCAAAAGCCCGTCATCTGTCAGGACCGGAGCAGAAACGCGCTCGCTTCGTGAGGTCATTGACGCGGACAAAACCGCGCTGCTGGGTGCGGCAGTCGCTTCCCGCTTTGGCGAGTTACCGTTTCTGTTTAAAGTGCTGTGTGCCGATCAGCCGCTCTCCATTCAGGTTCACCCCAGCAAAGCGGCAGCCGAAAAGGGCTTTGAAAAGGAAAATGCAGCAGGCATCGACCTTACCGCCGGCCATCGTAATTATAAAGATGCGAATCACAAGCCGGAGCTGGTGTATGCCTTAACGTCTTTCAAAGCGATCAACGGCTTTCGCGAACTGCACGAAATCGTTTCACTTCTTCAGCCGTTATCCGGCGCGCATCCGGCAATTGCACATTTTCTTCAGTTGCCTGACACCGACGGCCTGGCGACGCTGTTTGCCGCCCTGCTTTCGCTGGAAGGTGAAGAAAAAAGTCTTGCGATTGATGTGCTCAAAGCCACACTGCGCGGACAGCACGGCGAACCGTGGGAAACCATTCGCCTGATTGCGGAATTTTATCCGGACGACAGCGGCCTCTTCTCGCCGCTGCTACTGAACGTAATTGAACTTCAGCCAGGCGAAGCGATGTTTCTCTTCGCGCAGACGCCGCACGCCTATCTGCAAGGTGTGGCGCTGGAGATCATGGCCAATTCGGATAACGTTCTGCGCGCCGGCCTGACGCCCAAGTATATTGATATCCCGGAACTGCTCGATAATCTGAAATTTGAAGCGAAACCGTTTGCCAGCCTGTTGACACAGCCGGTAAGCGATGGCGCGACGCAGCATTTCCCGGTGCCGGTGGAGGATTTCGCTTTTTCAATCCACCACCTGAGTGCCGAACCCGTTACCGTTCGGCAGACGAGCGCGGCCATTCTGTTCTGTATCGACGGCCAGGCGCTGGTCAGCCACGGTGAAGAGAGCCTCTCGCTGAAACCGGGCGAATCCTGTTTTGTCGCAGCGAATGAGTTTCCCGTTACGCTCGCCGGTAACGGGCGCGTCGCCAGAGCCTGGAATGATTTGCGCAATAGCGGCTGACGTTAACGGCGGTAATTGCTATGATTATTCAGGTTTTAAGCAAAAAACGCCCGGTGGGCGTTTTTTTATCGCCGGGCAGTTGTCCGCAGGGCGGACGTGTCGGCACCAGGACTTAAAGGACGAATGGCAAATGAAAAAGACGAAGATAGCAGTAGGCGTGGTCGTTGCGCTTGGCGTGATTTGGACCGGCGCCGCCTGGTTTACCGGTAAGCAGCTTGAGAAAAACATGGGCGAGCTGGTGCAAAACGCAAATGCTCAGTTAAATACCATGGCGCCAGAGAGCCGCTTACGGCTCAGCTATCAGGATTTTAACCGTGGCGTGTTCAGCAGTACCGCGCGGTTCGTACTTCAGTCCAGTTCACAAACCGAAGACAATTCCATCATTAAACCAGGCCAGAGCGTGGTTTTTAACGAGAAAATCGATCACGGCCCCTTTCCGCTGGCGCAGTTGAAAAAGTTTAACCTGATCCCAAGCATGGCGTCGGTGCATACGCAGCTGGAAAATACCGATGCGGTTAAAAAGCTGTTTGAAATGACCAAAGGCGAATCCATCGTGAAGGCCGAAACCCGTATTGGTTACGGCGGCGCAACGGCATCCGATATCCATTTGCTGCCGGTCGATTATAACAATGCGCAAACCGGCGAACGTTTTGCCTCCAACGGCGGCACCTTCAAGGTCGATGCTGATGATAAAGGCGATAAGGTGAGCTTAAACGGCGAGCTGGAGAGCGTGCTGCTCACCGCGAAAAATCAGTACGACATGCCGGTACTTTTTACCGCTAACGGCCTGTCGCTGGACGCCAATACGCATCTGAGCGCGGAAGGCATGCGTATCGGCGATCAGCACATCTCGCTGAAAAAACTCACCGCAGCGGTCAACGGCGAAGAAGCGTTTACCGCGGAAGGCCTGAACGGTAAATCCTCATTTGATTCTGATAAGAGCCTGATCTCGGGCAGCATCGACTACACCCTGGATGCGCTGAAGGTGCAGAAGCAGAACTTCGGCCAGGCGAAGCTTGGCATCAAGCTGTCACAGTTTGATGCCAAAGCCATGAAAGCCTTCTCTGAAAACTACAATCAGCAGGTGCAGGCGCTGATGAATGAGCCCGGCATCAGCGATAATCCTGAGCGCTATCAGCAGCGAATGAGTGAAATTTTCAGCACCAATCTGCCGCTGCTGCTGAAAGGCGATCCGGTAGTGAACATCGCGCCGCTGAGCTGGAAAAATGATAAAGGCGAAAGCAGTTTCAACCTGGCCCTCCACTTTAAAGATCCCTCCGGCGGTAACGCCCAGCCGCAGGATATCGGCCAGGCGGTTGATAACGTCCTGAAAACGCTGGACGGCAAGCTGACCATCTCAATGGACATGGCGACCGAGCTGATGACCCGTGTGGCGATGACGGAAGGCTACAAGGAAGACGATGCGAAGAAACTGGCCGAGCAGCAGGTCAAAGGCCTGGCGGCGATGGGCCAGATGTTTAAGCTGACCACGCAGCAGGACAACAACATTGTCACCCGTCTGCAATACGCTTCCGGCCAGGTGACCATGAATGGCGATAAGCTGCCGCTCGATCAGTTCCTGGCGCGCTACATGCTTGGCGGTATGATGCCGCAGGTTCAGCCCGCGCCGCAGGCGCCGGCGCAACCTCAGGCGCAACCAAACGTGCCGTTGCAGCAGCCTTAATAGTAAACCTTTTATCGGGGCGCTTTCGGCGCCCCTTTTTTATGCCGATCCCCGCTCAATCAATATCGGCGGCAGGATCACGCTCTGTACCGCCCCCTGCCTGTCCGCCATCCGCTGTAACAGCCGCTGCGCTGCGCTGCGACCGATTTCCCGCGCCGAACTGGTGACAAAAGTCAGCGGTGGATCGGTGAGTTCCGCTTCCGGCACGTCGCCAAATCCTACCAACGCCATCTGCTGTCCATAATAGCTGTCTACTGCGCCCTTACCGATGGTTCTGCCGGTGCGTTGCAGGCCGAAATAGCATCCCAGCGCGACAGAGGCGTTATGGCACAGCACGGCGGTGATAGTGGGATGCTGATGGATCAGCTGCTCGGTCAATGCGGCCACGTCGCGCTGCTGGCGCCCACATTCGACGATCCACTCGCTGCGGAACGGCAAACCGTATTGCATCAGAGTGGCACAGTAGCCGCCAATGCGCTCCGCGCGGGTGAGTGACGAGCCGGAGCCGCCCAGCCACGCAATGCAGTGATGACCGCGACGGATCAGGTACTCGGTTGCCATTTTCGCAGCGTGCAGGTTATCAGGGCGAATGGTATCCGTCTCATCAAGGCTTGACGCGCGTGACGCGCAGATCAACGCGATCTGCTGCTCGCGTGCTTTACCCACCAGATGGGCCGCGTTTTCCGCGCCGCCGCCCAATACAATCCCCTCCACGCCTTGCGCCGCCAAAGAATCAAAGCAGCGATCAATATTCTGACCGCGCGCGCCGCTTTGCGTCAGAAACAGTACCTTGCCCTGCGCTTCCAGCCCTTCGCTGAGTCCGGCGGTCATTTCCGCATAAAAAGGATGGCAGATGTCACGCACGATCAGCCCAATCACGCCGCTTTCACCACCGCGCAGCATGGCCGCCGAACGGTTGCGGACAAACCCCAGCGCTTCAATCGCCTGGTTGACCCGTTCTGCGGTCGCTGTTGAAATACGTCCTTTTCCGGACAGCACCATAGATACAGTAGTGACCGAAACACCCGCCTCGTCAGCAACATCATTGATGGTAATTTTCTTCTGCGACATTTTTTAACCCGTTGCTGGTATCAGCTTTTAGCACCATGGGTAAAACGTTACACCTTCATGAAATTAAAGAAAACTCTTAAGCGTATCAGGAGTGTGATCGCTCGCGCATTCATGGTCGGTAAAACGTTTTATCATTTTTTACCTCAGCAGTGGCTGAGCATTTTTTTGCCAGGAGAACCTATGTCCGCCACCAAACAGAAAATCACGCTCTGGGAGTTTTTCCAGAGCCTTGGAAAGACCTTTATGTTGCCCGTTGCGCTGCTCTCTTTCTGTGGGATCCTGATGGGGATCGGCAGTTCGCTCAGTAGCCACGATGTGATCACCCTGATCCCTTTCCTGGGGAATACCGTGCTTCAGCTCATTTTTACCTGGATGAGTAAAATGGGGTCATTCGCCTTCAGCTACCTGCCGGTGATGTTTGCCATTGCCATCCCTCTGGGTATGGCGCGGGAAAACAGTTCCTCTATTTGATCCACGCCGTGCTGACCGGACTGGGCTTTACGGTGATGGCGGTATTGGGCGTCACCATCGGCAACACCGACGGCAACGTGATCGATTTTGTGGTGTTCGGCATCCTGCACGGTTTGCAGACCAAATGGTATCTGGTGCCGGTGGTGGCCGCCATCTGGTTCGTCAGCTACTACCTGATTTTCCGCTTTGCCATTACCCGTTTTAATATTAAAACGCCTGGCCGTGAGCTGGAGAGCGCCAGCGTCGAAAAAACTTTCTCCGCCGCGGTGGCCGGTAAGTCCGGCTACAATACGCCGGCCATTCTGGCAGCGCTGGGCGGTGTGGAAAATATCACCTCGCTGGATAATTGCCTGACGCGCCTGCGCCTGTCGGTCAAAGACATGAGCCTGGTGGATGACGCCGCGCTGAAGTCCAACCGGGTCATTGGCGTGGTTCATCTGAACCAGCACAATCTTCAGGTGGTCATCGGGCCGCAGGTTCAGTCGGTAAAGGATGAGATGGCGAGCATGATGCACACCGCGTCCGCCTGAGGTCAGATCGGGCCGTTCAGGCCCGTTTTTATTGAGGTGACTATGTTTGATTTTGATCGGGTGGTGGATCGCCGCGGTAGCTGGTGCACCCAGTGGGATTTTATCACCGACCGCTTCGGCCACGACGATTTACTGCCCTTCACTATCTCGGATATGGATTTTGCCACCGCGCCGTGCGTGATTGATGCGCTTCAACAGCGCGTCGCGCACGGGGTGTTTGGCTACAGCCGCTGGCAGCATGATGATTTTCTCTCCGCCGTGTGCCACTGGTATCAACACCGCTTCGGGCTGACTGTTGACAGACGGCAGCTTGTTTACGGGCCATCGGTGATCTATATGGTGGCGCAGATGATCCGCCGCTGGTCGTCGCCGGGTGACGGCGTGGTGATCCATACGCCAGCCTACGACGCCTTTTACAAGGTCATTGAAGGCAACCAGCGCACGGTGCGCGCGCTGTCGCTGCATAAGCAGGGCGCGACGTGGCGGTGCGATATGGTTGCGCTTGAAGCGCTGCTGGCGCAGCCGCAGTGCAAAATTTTATTATTGTGCAGCCCGCATAATCCTACCGGCAAAGTGTGGCGGCGCGAGGAGTTGGCGCAGATGGCGTCACTGTGTCAGCGCTATGACGTGCGGGTGATAAGCGATGAAATTCATATGGATATGGTGACAGGCGCGACGCCGCACACGCCCTGGTCGGCGGTGGCGCACGATCGCTGGGCCTTGTTCACGTCGGCCTCTAAAAGTTTCAATATCCCTGCCCTGACCGGCGCATATGGTTTTATCAGCGATGAGCAGGATCGTCTTGCCTGGTTTCAGGCGTTGAAACAGGCCGATGGTCTGTCGTCCCCGGCCGTCATGGCGGTGGCAGCACATATCGCCGCCTATCGTGAGGGCGAGCGCTGGCTGGATGCATTACGCAGTTACCTGGCCGAAAACCTTCGGCGGGTTGCCGATCGACTGAACAACACTTTTCCCGTTCTCGAGTGGGCGCCGCCGGAGGCGACCTATCTGGCGTGGATCGATTTAAGGCCGCTACAGATCGATGATGACCTGTTGCAGCAGAAGCTCATTGAGCAGCAAAAAGTCGCAATCATGCCCGGTTATACCTATGGTGAAGACGGCCGGGGTTTTCTCCGCCTCAATGTGGGTTGTCCGCGCAGTAAGCTCGATCGCGGTCTGGATGGGCTGATTGCCGCCATTCACGACTGCCTGGTGCATAAATAAACGGCAGTTAATTGTTATGATGCGCAATTCGCTGGCGGAGTTGCGCAAATTGTTTTTATACTGTTATGCACTTTTATGAAAAATTAACAGAGTGCGCCATCATGATTGATCCTCAGCTTCCCCTTACCGATATCCATCGCCACCTTGACGGCAACATCCGCGCACAAACCATTCTTGATTTAGGTCGCGAATTTAACCTTACCCTGCCCGCTACCACGCTGGAGACGCTGCGTCCGCATGTCCAGGTGACGAAAAATGAACCGGATCTGGTGAGCTTTTTGCAGAAGCTGGACTGGGGTGTAAAAGTGTTGGCGTCACTGGATGCCTGCCGTCGGATTGCTCAGGAAAACGTCGAGGACGCGGCAAAAGCCGGTATCCACTACGCCGAGCTGCGTTTTTCACCTGGCTATATGGCCATGACCCACTCTTTGCCGATAGCGGGCGTGGTTGAAGCGGTCATTGATGGCGTTCGCGCAGGCTGCCAGCGGTATGATATCGACGTGCGTTTGATTGGTATTATGAGCCGCACTTTTGGCGAAGACGCCTGCTTGCAGGAGCTGGAAGGCTTACTGGCTCACCGCGATGGCATCACGGCGTTGGATCTGGCGGGCGATGAAATCGGCTTTCCCGGCAGTCAGTTCCTCAGCCACTTTAATCGGGCGCACGATGCCGGGCTACATATCACCGTGCACGCTGGCGAAGCCGCCGGCCCGGAGAGCATCTGGCAGGCGATCCGCGAGCTTGGCGCCGAGCGCATCGGTCATGGCGTGAAAGCGGTTGACGATCCGGAACTGATGGATTTCCTCGCGGCGCATCATATCGGTATTGAATCCTGCCTGACCTCGAATATTCAGACCAGCACGGTGTCATCGCTGGCGCACCACCCGCTGGCAACCTTCCTCGAACGTGGAATTTTGGCAACCATCAATACCGACGATCCGGCGGTTCAGGGTATTGAACTGGCGCATGAGTATAACGTCGCCGCACCGCAGGCAGGATTGAGTCAGGCGCAGATCCGCGCCGCGCAGGAAAATGGTCTGAAAATTGCGTTCCTGAGCGATGCAGAGAAGGCAGCCATACGTAAAAAGGTATCGACAAACATTCAGGCGTAACGGGAATAGCAGAGTCATGCCCGGCAGGGATGCTGAGGGTCGCGGAGCGTCGCGCATTATTGCCGTTTCACGTTCAACCCGGAAACGGGCTTTATCCCGTCAATGTTCTCAAGGCTGCTTATCAATGCGTCGGTCAGCATGCGTGCTTTCAGCGGGATAAAACGTCCTGTGGGATATAACGCATACAGCGTGAGAGGCGCCCAACGGTACTGTGGCAACAGGCGAACAAGTGTTCCCTTCTGCAAATGTTCAGCAACCAGCGGTTTCTGGATGCTGCCGATGCCCATGCCTTCTTCCAGTGCGGTGATCAGCGATAAACTGTTATTGGCGCGAAAAACAGTTTTCAGAAGAACCGTTTCTTTACCGTCTGGCCCTTCCAGCGTCAGCGCGTCTCCTTCAGCCAGCCCGCTGTAGCGCACAGAACGATGATCCGCTAAGGTGGACAGCGTTGCGGGCGTACCTGCGCCGTGCAGGTACGCGGGCGCAGCAACCAGCACACGTTCAACTTCCCCCAACTGCCTGATAACCTGATTTTGTCTGACCGGTTTGCCGAGTCTGATTGCCAGATCAATACCTTCACTGACGATGTCTGAAAGACGATCTTCCAGCATTAATTCTATGATCAGCCCGGGATGTTGTTGCTGAAAAGCGATCACTACCGGCGTAATCAGTTTCTGACCGAGCCCGGAAGGCGCCTGTATGCGCAACGTTCCGGTAAGCTGCTGGCGCTGTGTGAACAGGCTGTCTTCCGTTTCAGCCAGTGCGTCCAGAACCGGCACAATCTGGTGATAGTAACGTTCGCCAGCCTCTGTGAGGGTGACAGAGCGAGTGGTTCGAAACAGCAGGACGGTGCCGAGCAGCTGCTCAAGGGCGACAATTTGCTGACTGACCGCGGGCTGAGTCAGATTGCGTTCCCTGGCAACTGCCGAAAGATTGCCGGTTTCGGCGACGCGCACGAAAATTTCCATCGCTTTCAGCTTGTTCATCTGCCTGTCCAAAGTTTTTTTTATAAATAATATTAGAAAGCCTCCTCTTCTGCCTGAAAAATTTATGGGTCATGCTGCCGTTCGAATCTTACTCAAAGAGAATGACATCGATGAACAATCAACGTGTAGCTGTGGTCGCCGGGGCGAATGGCGTGGCAGGGAATAAGTTAATTGAAGAGCTGGTAGAAACGGGCTGGCAGGTTATTGGGCTGTCGCGCCGTGGCGGCAAAGACCGTCCCGGCGTTCGCTATCTGTCCGTCGATCTCCATGATAAAGCAGCAACGCTTGCGTTGTTAAAACCGCTGGACGTCACTCATCTTTTTTATACCGCTTATCAGCATGCTGACAGCTGGGCCGGGCTGGTCGAACCCAACCTTCGCATGCTTGACAACGTTTTGACCGCAGCAGAAAACGCCTCGCGGCTTGAGCATGTCAGTCTGATGCAGGGTTACAAAGTTTACGGCGCGCACCTTGGCCCCTTTAAAACGCCCGCACGGGAAAGTGATGAAGGCCATATGCCGCCAGAATTTAATGTGGCGCAGCAGGCATTGATTGAAGATCGACAGGCCGGTAAAAGCTGGCACTGGACCGCCCTGCGCCCCAGCGTCGTCGGCGGCATTTCAACGGGAAATCCGATGAATCTGGCGCTCTCGCTGGCGGTGTATGCTTCTCTCTGTAAAGAATTGCATCTGCCCTTTCGTTTTCCGGGTAAACCCGGTGCCTGGACCAGCCTGATCGAAATGACAGACGCAGGGATGCTGGCGAAAGCCACCGTCTGGGCGGCCACCGGCACAGCGGCGAAAAATCAGGCATTTAATGTTAACAATGGCGATCTGTTTCGATGGCAGGAGATGTGGCCAAAGATTGCCGCCTGGTTTGACCTGGCGGTTGCCCCGCCACTGCCGATGTCCCTGAAGGAGGTGATGTCCGATAAAGCAGCATTGTGGCAGGATATTGCCAGCAAACATTCTCTTCAGGAAAACCGCATCGGGCATCTGGCGGGGTGGGAATTTGTCGATTTCGTTTTAGGCTGGGACTACGATATGTTTGCTGACGGGAGCAAGCTAAGACGCGCCGGGTTTCATCATTATTGTGAAACTGAACAGATGTTTTATCGGCTGTTTACACAATTTCGACAACTACGGCTTATTCCCTGAATTGACAGCGTCCCCACGCACGTGTGCAGCACCGGCATTGAGAAGCCATTCGCAGGCGCGAATGGCTTCTCTGTCGTGACGCGTTAAGTAACTTGCGCGCCTGAGCACAACGCCCCGCGTTTTACTTCATGGAAAGCGTCTGGCGTTTCTCGGCGGACTGCATACCTAACTCGATAAGCTCCATAACCTGAATCGCTTCTTCCGCCGTCACCGGGTTGCTGCCTTCGCCATTAATCGCATCGCGCACGCCCGCATAATAAGCCGGATAATTACCCGGCAGGGTCGGCAGGGTCTGAGCGGCGATCCTGTCGCCCTCCGCCAGCGTCAATACGCCATCGCGCTTGTCCTCGCCCCAGTTAGCCTGCGGAGGACGCGCGCCAGCCTTCAGTGCGTCTTCCTGCGGATCAAGGCCGAACTTCACAAAGCTGCCGCGCGTGCCGTGCACCTGATAGCGTGCCGATTCGGCAGCCACCAGCATACTGCCGTGCAGCACAACGCGGCGCTGCGGATAGGTCAGCACCGCGTGAAAATAGTCGGTGGTTTGCGCGCCGGGACGCAGTTCCGCCAGATCAACGTTGATCGCCACAGGCGAGCCAAACAGTTGAAGCGCCTGATCGATAACATGGGGCCCCAGATCGTACCAGATACCGCTCCCAGCGCCCTTCTGCTCGCGCCAGCGGTTGCGAACTTCAGGCCGGAAGCGATCGAAATGCGATTCAAAATAACGCACTTCGCCCAGCGCGCCGTCCGCCAGCAGCGCCTTCAGCGTCAGGAAATCACTGTCCCAGCGGCGGTTATGAAACACCGACAGCAGCAACCCTTTGGATTTTGCCAGCATATCCAGTTCACGCGCCTGTGACAGTGTCACGGTGAACGGTTTATCAACGACCACGTGTTTTCCCGCATTCAGCGCGGCTTTTGCCAGCGGAAAATGGGTGTCATTGGGGGTGGGGATAACAATTAACTGAAGCGAGGGATCGGCAAACAGAGCCTGAGGATCGCTGACTACCTGTGTTTCCGGCCAGTCGGCATGCACCTTGCCTGCATCGCTGCTCGATACGGCCGCCAGCGTCATGCCTTCAGTGCCGACAATCAGTGGCGCATGAAATGTTTTACTGGCGAAGCCGTAACCGACCAGCCCAACACGAATTTTTTCGCTCATTTGCACTCCTTTTATCTCAGACCCTGTTGATTTAAGACCATCGACAGGCTGTGAACAAGGGAGATTTCGCTGAAATGCTTATTCATTCGCACTTCGCGGTAATTCCCACATCTCAAGCGCCACCAGCGCGTCATGCGCGTCAAGCGAGCGGCGGCGAAAATCGCTGGGGCTGACGCCAACCCGCTTGCGAAACACGCGCGAGAAGTAGAGCTGATCGTCGTAACCGACCAGCCGACCGACGGTGGCGATGGGTTCCTGGGTGGTTTGCAACAAAAGCCGGGCGCGAATAATGCGCTGATCCTCCCGCCAGCGCAGCAGATTCACGCCCATCTGTTCGCGGAAAAGATGCGCCAGACGCGAAGGTGAAAGACAGACGTGATTCGCCACGTCATCAATCTTCACCTCGCCCGCCAGGTTGCCGGTAATAAACTGGCACGCTTCGATCACCCGCGCATCGCGAATTTTCTGATGGCTGCGCGGATCTTCTTCCACCGCGCGCAGCAGCAGCCGCTCCAACAGATTCATCGCCAGCTCCTCCGCAAAGCGGCGGCCGGAGGTGTGGGTCTGCTCGATATTGGCAAAAAGACGGTCAAACTCGCCGCGTAGCCGCTCCGGCAGCCGCAGCCGTCCGACCCCGTGTTTTTCCTCCTCCCACGCCAGCCAGTCGCTCCAGTAAGCGCGCGGGCGGAAGTAGATCCAGCGGTGGTGCCAGCAGTCGCTGCCGGGCGAACGTCCGTAAAAATGAGGCGTTTGCGGCGGAAAAAGCAGTAAATCTCCTGGTTCGCAGTCAAACGCGCGCTCGCCGCTGAACACCTGCCCCCGGCCCGCCGTGGTCAGATTGATGATATAGCCCTTCATGCCGCCAGGGCGGTCGATAAAGAAGTCCAGCGAATCCCCTGCGCCAATCGGCGTCAGGCCCGCCACCAGCCAGGCATTAAACGGATAGCCGGGCAGCAGCGGATTGGGCTGGGTAACGGGCGCCAAACGATGATACATAACCGCCTCCGGGTCAGGCCGCTTTCGCTTTCTGTTTGTAACGGTCGAAAATAACTGCCGCTAACAATATCAAACCGCGCACGACATACTGTGAAAAAGGCGAGATATTGAGAAGATTCATCGCATTCTCTACCGTCCCCAGGATAAGCACGCCCGCCACCACATAGGAAATTTTACCGATGCCACCCTTCAGTGAAACGCCGCCCAGCACGCAGGCTGAAATCACAATCAGCTCGTAGCCCAGCGAGGTCATCGGCTGGCCGCTGGTCATGCGTGATGCCAGAATAATGCCTGCGGCGGCGGAAACCAGCCCGGAAAGGATGAAAATGATGATGCGCGTCCGTACCACCGGCACGCCAGCCAGTCTGGCCGCCTCTTCATTGCCGCCGATGGCCAGCGTATTGCGCCCGAAGGTGGTTCTGTTCAACAGAAAACCAAAAATCACCATGGTGGCGAGCGTCAGCCAGACCGGCGCAGGCACGCCGAGCCAATTGGTGTAGCCCAGCGCGAAAAAGCGCTCGTCTTCAATACCGACCGCTTTGCCATCGGAAAAAATATAGGCCAGACCGCGCACGATCTGCATGGTCGCCAGCGTGGTGATCAGCGCATTGATCTTCAGTCTGGCGATAACAAATCCGTTGACGAAACCGCAGGCAACGCCCAGTAGCAGACCGGCCGCAATGCCAATCCACAGGCTTTCGGTCATGTTGATAACCACTGCCGTGGTAACGCCCGCGCAGGCGATGACGGAGGCCACAGAGAGATCAAAGTCGCCCGACGCCAGGCAAAACAGCATGCCACAGGCCACCATGCCGGACATGGACATCGCCAGCCCCAGCCCTTTCATATTGATAAGCGTACCAAAGTTTGGAACGAAAACGGTGCAGCCGATAAACAGCACGGCAAAGACCACCAGCATGCCAAAGTTATCCCAGATACGGCCGGGGTTAAGACGATGGCGTGAAGGTGCCGCCGGCGTGGTTGTTGAGGTTGACATCTTTTTACTCCCTGGATCAGGCCACAACTGCGGCACGTTGCGTTGTTTTCGGCATAGCCAGGCCCAGCGTCAGCGCTTCGGTGGCCTGGTCATGGCTCAGTTCTCCGGCGATGGCGCCTTCGCGCATCACCACTATTCTGTCCGCCAGCCCCATCACTTCCGGCAGGTCGCTGGAGGCGAAAAGTACGGCAATGCCCTTCTCTGCCAGTGCGTAGATCAGGCTGTAGATCTCATTTTTTGCGCCCACATCGATACCGCGCGTGGGTTCATCCAGCAGAATGACCTTCATCTCCTCCGACAGCCAGCGGCCAAGGATTGCCTTCTGCTGGTTGCCGCCGGAAAGATGCATAATCAGCTGATCGGCAGACGGCGTTTTGATATTCAACGAGCGAATATGTGAGGCGGCGTTCTGGTCTTCCCATTTGTTGTCGATCAGGCAGCCCGCGCTGACATTGTTGCGCCGCGCGCTGATGTTGATGTTGTCGCGTACCGAGTGAACGGGAATGATGCCGTCCGCTTTGCGATCTTCCGGACAGAGCAGAATACCGGCGCGAATGGCGTCGCCCGGTTCGCGAATGATCAGCCGCTGCCCGTCAAGACGCAGTTCGCCGCCGGTCAGCCTGGTAGCGCCGAACAGCCCTTTCATCAGTTCGCTGCGTCCCGCGCCGACCAGCCCGAACAGGCCAACAATTTCCCCCGCGCGCACGCTGAGCGAGATCGGCTTACGAACCCCTTTCGCCTGTACCTCGTTCAGTTGCAGACGCACCTCGCCGGTCGGACGCGGCGAATAACCATAAATATCGCCAATTTCACGGCCTACCATTGCCTGCACCAGATCATCATGGCTGATAGTGGCAACGTCGTTGAACGTGCGGACGTAGCGCCCGTCTTTAAATACGGTAATGGCATCGCTCAGCGCAAAGATCTCCTCCATGCGGTGCGAGACATACAGCACCACGCGGCCGTGGTCGCGCAACTGGCGGATCACCCGGAACAGATGTTCAATTTCACGGGCGGAGAGCGAGCTGGTGGGTTCGTCAAAGGCGATGACTTTGGCGTTTCGCGCCAGCGCCTTGGCGATCTCCACCATCTGCCACTGCCCCAGCGACAGCGCCTTCAGCGGCGTATCGGGATCGATATCCATCCCCAGATTTTTTAACTGCTCGCCCGCCTCATAACGCAGAAGCGAACGATTAACCAGTCCGCCGCGTTGCGGTAACTGGCCCAGATAGATATTTTCTGCCACCGACATTTCGGGGATCAGGTGCAGTTCCTGATAAATAATGGCCACCCCGGCATCGAGCGCTGCGGTGGTATGCGTAAAACGAACCGGCTCGCCGCGCAGCACGATCTCGCCGCTGGTGGGCTGATAACTGCCGCTGAGGATCTTTAACAGCGTCGATTTGCCCGCGCCGTTTTCTCCCATCAGCGCATGGATCTGTCCGGCAGCGCAGTCAAAGCTGATATCTGAAAGCGCCTTCACGCCGGGAAAGGTTTTGCTGATACCGCGAAAGCTGAGATAGGCGGATTGCATGCTCATGTTTCACTCCTGCAAAGGTTACCGTACCCGCTGCGGAGCCAACGGTTATCGGCTCCGCCCGCATCTGCCTGATTACTTCAGTCCCTTTTTCTCCAGCTCGGTTTTGAAATTTTCGCGGGTGATCAGCACCACATCGGTCACTTCGGTAAACTTCGGCGGTTCAGCGTCTTTGGTCACCCAGTTGTAGAGCATCTGGATACTTTTGTAGCCATGCACGTCCGGGCTTGGCAGCAGCGAACCGAAGAAACCGGTGGCCTGACCTTTGGAGAGTTCGCTTACCGCGTCCACACCGTTGATGCCGATACCGATCACGTCTGGCGCTTTGAAGCCTTGCCCTTCCGTGGCGCGCACGCCGCCCAGCACGGTGTTGTCATTCATGCCCAGCACCAGCCAGTGTTTGACCTCCGGGTGCTGAACCAGCAGAGAGTTGCCCGCGTCAAAAGCGCCGGGAATATCGTTGGATTTGGTCGGCACCTTATAGATTTGCGCCGCCGGGAAACCTGCCGCCTTCAGCGCATCCATTGAGCCGGTGGTGCGGCGGCGCGCGGTATCCAGCTCATCGGCGGTGATCGCCATCACGCCGGTCTCTTTTGCATCCCAGCCGCGCTTTTGCATCTCTTTATAGAGCTCCTGCCCCTGACGTTCGCCGATTTTGGTTGCCGCCATCATCACCAGCGGCACGCTGTCCATCGGCTTACCTTTGGCGGTCACAAACTGATCGTCAACGGCAATCACCTTCAGATCATAGCTGCGCGCCTTGGCGACGATTGCCGATCCCAGTTTTGGATCGGGCGTGCAGATAACAAAACCTTTTGCGCCACTGGCCGCCAGGCTGTCGATGGCATTAAGGGTTTTCTCACCGTCCGGCACGGCAATTTTAATCACCTCAAAGCCCATCTCTTTCCCGGCCTTGTCAGCGAATTTCCATTCGGTCTGAAACCAGGGTTCTTCCGGCTGTTTAACCAGAAAACCGAGCTTCATGGTGTCGGCCATAGCCGAATGTGACATAACGGCAGCGAGACCAACGGCGGCCAGCGCGTGGGTAATTTTGTGCATAAGGTTCTCCGGCAAAGTCGACCGCTTTTTGCGGCCTGTTGTAACGTTTATCGTCATGACGCGGCCCGGTTAAGGGCTTCAAACGGCCAGTGTTTCGGTTGATACAGGGGTAAAGCAACCGACGAGCGGTAGTTTTAGCGGTAACTGAACATTAAAAGGGAGAGCATTATCACACCCTGAAACTACAGCCATTTTGTCCATGGATTCAGCAAAATTAACCTTTTTGCAACATTTGAAGCCGGTCACAGAATAGGGGGAGACGGCAGAAAAGTGCATATCTGTAGCGACCTTAGCCTAACGCCCGATGACACAGCTTCTTAGGGTATTGAGACCGTGGAACGAGCGTCTGGAGAAAAGATATGCAGAGGGGTGCCATTACATTAGGTCTCGATTTTGGCAGTGATTCCGTGCGCGCGCTGGCGGTGGACTGTGCCAGCGGGCAGGAACTGTTTAAGCAGGTGGTTGCTTATCCACGCTGGCAGCAGGGTAAATATTGTCAAAGTCGCCTGAATCAGTTTCGCCATCATCCACAGGACTATATCGATGCGCTGACGCAGGCCATCAGTGACGTTGTCACACAAATGACGCCTGAACAACGCCAGCAGGTGGTGGGCATTGGCGTTGATTCAACGGGCTCGACGCCCGCTCCTATCGATCGCGACGGCAAGGTGCTGGCGCTGCGGCCTGAATTCGCGGAAAACCCCAACGCAATGTTTGTGCTGTGGAAAGATCATACCGCCATTCAGGAAGCCGAAGAGATCACTGCGCTTTGCCAGGGCGGCCAGTTTCCTGACTATTCACGCTATATCGGCGGCATCTATTCGTCAGAGTGGTTTTGGGCAAAAATTCTGCACGTCAGCCGGGAAGATGCCGCCGTGCGCGAGGCCGCCGTTTCATGGATAGAGCTGTGCGACTGGGTGCCCGCCCTGCTGAGCGGCACCACTGCGCCCGCTGCCGTGCGTCGTGGACGCTGCGCGGCCGGACACAAATCGTTATGGCATCCCGACTGGCAGGGCCTGCCCGATAAAGCCTTTTTGCAGGCGCTTGATCCGCTCCTGACACAACAGCTTGACTGCCCGCTCTTTCACGATACCTGGACGGCGGACGTGCCGGTTGGCGCACTCACCGACGAGTGGGCCGCTCGGCTTGGCTTACCTGCCGGGGTGAAAATCGCGGGTGGCGCGTTTGACTGTCATATGGGCGCGGTCGGCGCCGGTGCCGGGCGCTACACGCTGGTGAAAGTGATTGGCACCTCAACCTGCGACATTCTGATCGCTGATGCAGACCGGGTCGGCGACGCCGCTATTGGCGGCATTTGTGGTCAGGTGGACGGCAGCGTGGTACCTGGCGCGATTGGCCTTGAAGCGGGCCAGTCGGCCTTTGGCGATATGTATGCCTGGTTCAGCCGCCTGCTCGGCTGGCCGCTGGCGCAGGCCGCAGAAAAACATCCGCACCTGCGCGCCGATCTAACGCAAATTCAGAGCACGCTGCTTAACGATCTCACTCAGGCATGGGCCGTCGATCCGCAACTGGATCATCTGCCGGTAGTGCTGGACTGGTTCAACGGCCGTCGTACGCCTTATGCCAATCAGCGCCTGAAAGGCGTCATCGCCGATCTCAACCTTGGTACCGATGCGGCCACGCTGTTTGGCGGTTTCATTGCCGCCACCGCCTTTGGCGCGCGCGCCATTATGGAGTGTTTTGAAGAGCAGGCGATCCCGGTGGAAAACGTGCTGGCGCTCGGCGGCATTGCCCGCAAATCGCCGGCCATTATGCAGGTGTGTTGCGATGTGATGAACCGTCCGCTGGAGATTGTCGCCTCGGACGAGTGCTGCGCGCTGGGTGCGGCGATTTTTGCCGCCGTTGCCGCGGGCGTTTACGCCGATGTTCCTGCCGCACAGAGCAAGATGGCCAGCCCGATTGAGGTCACCCTTCAGCCCGATGCCAGCCGCGTTGCGCGTTTCCGGCAGCTTTATCAACGATACCTTCAGTGGTGTGACGCGGCCGAGCCGCAGTACGCCGCCCGGCAGTTTACCGATCAAGGAGAATACGATGTCCCAGCTTAAGGTCTGGTTTGTTATTGGCACGCAGCATCTGTACGGCGCGGAAACGCTGCGTCAGGTTGAGCAGCACGCGCAGCAGGTGGTCGACGGGCTGAATCGCGACGGTCAACTGCCGTTCGTGCTGACGCTGAAGCCGCTGGTGAAAAGCCCTGACGAGGCGCTGGCGCTGTGCCGCGAAGCGAACCACGCGCAGGATTGTCTGGGCCTGATCGCCTGGCTGCATACGTTTTCGCCGGCAAAAATGTGGATCGGCGGCCTGTCGGTTCTTCATAAGCCGCTGCTGCAATTTCATACGCAGTTCAATGCTGAAATCCCGTGGGACAGCATGGATATGGATTTTATGAACCTGAATCAGACCGCGCACGGCGGACGCGAGTTCGGTTTTATTGGTGCGCGGATGCGTTTGCCGCACAGCGTGATCACCGGCCACTGGCAGGACAAAACCGCACAGACGCGCATCGGCAAATGGATGCGCGCGGCGGCGGCGAAACAGGCCAGCCAGCAGCTAAAAGTGGCGCGTTTTGGCGACAACATGCGTGAAGTGGCGGTGACCGAAGGCGATAAGGTGGCGGCGCAGATCCAGTTTGGCTACGCGGTGAACGGCTGGGGCGTCGGCGATCTGGTTGAGGTGATCAATCAGGTCAGCGATGGTGATGTGAATACGCTGATCGATGAATATGAAAGCCTGTATGAATTTACCGCCGCCGCCGCTGTTAACGGTGAAAAGCGCCAGAACGTGCTCGATGCGGCGCGCATTGAACTGGGCATTACGCGCTTTTTACAGGCTGAAGGCTGCATGGCGTTTACCACCAACTTCCAGACGCTGCACGGTATGACGCAGCTTCCGGGGCTGGCGGTTCAGCGCCTGATGCAGCAGGGATACGGCTTTGCCGGTGAAGGCGACTGGAAAACCGCCGCGCTGCTGCATATTTTCAAAGTGATGGCGACCGGGCTGCCGGGCGGTACGTCGTTTATGGAGGATTACACCTATCACTTTTCGCCGGACAACGAGTTAGTGTTGGGTTCGCACATGCTTGAAGTGTGTCCCAGCATCGCTAAAGAGTCACGCCCGCTGATTGACGTGCAGTTCCTTGGCATTGGCGGCAAGGCCGATCCGGCGAGGTTGATATTCTCCGCCCCTGCCGGGCGCGCGGTCAACGCCAGCGTGATTGATATGGGCGACAGGTTCCGTCTGCTGGTGAATGTTGTCGATGCCATCGAGCAGCCCAAACCGCTGCCAAAACTGCCGGTAGCGCGCGCATTGTGGCGTGCCCAACCGTCACTGAACACCGCATCGGAAGCCTGGATTCTGGGCGGCGGTGCGCATCATACCGTGTTCAGCCAGGCGCTGACGGTAGACGATATGAGGCAGTACGGCGAAATGCACGGCATTGAGGTGTTGGTGATTGATGAAGAGACCACGCTGCACGGCTTCCGTGATGCGCTGCGCTGGAACGAAGCCTGTTACCGGCTGAATCAGCGTTAGGTTTTCCCGCCCTTAATAGGTTAAAGCAATAGGGATGTTTACTGGCAGGGAGAAGCCATTCGCAGAAGCGGACTGTCGAGCGCAGGGATGCGTGAGCCGAGGCTCCATTGCGGGTGGATCGGTTCGCATCCCTGCGGATGAGGTTAATGTCGCTCGTGATAACGCCGCTGCATTTTTGGAGTTCAACACAAGGCTGAAATCTGAACACCTTTAGAATCATCGACGTTTTAACCAAGAGAAACATTTAAAAAAATTAATGCAATATTACAAAATCCCGGCGCCTACCTTGATGTCACTTTTTTTTATGTAAGGCCGGCTCTTAAATTCAAATAATCTTTCTTCTAACTTTACCCACTTAGGTGAAGCGTAAAACTTTTTAAAAGAAGCTTCATTTTTATCAATGATTTCAGCAAGTTTACCTCCATATATTTTTAAATCTTCTGTATCAAGCCCGCTTTGGATATGCTGATTACATCTCTGTGATTGCAAGCAAAGATTTTT
Organism: Erwinia oleae; assembly: GCF_000770305.1. Lineage (GTDB taxonomy): Bacteria > Pseudomonadota > Gammaproteobacteria > Enterobacterales > Enterobacteriaceae > Erwinia > Erwinia oleae. The sequence goes on along the minus strand of NZ_JNVB01000008.1, from coordinate 4,564 downwards.
TATATCATCGGCTTTCTTTTCATGATTATGCCGTGATTTCATATGGCCCCATTCATAATAGATATAATTCAAATTCCATTTGGCAGGCACGTTCCAACAGTATGGAAGATCGGAGTCTATATGGAAGTATGGCTTACATCCCTGTGCCTCGAATATAGCCATGGTGATATCGTAAGCGAGTTGCAAACATCGTGGATTGTTTTTATCCATTTTATTATAACCACTTTTTTTTAAAAGACTCACCAAGGTAACAGATTTCCTCTCCATATCTTGAGTATAGGCAGTCGGATTATCTCGTAATTTTTCGCGGTGTTTTTTTAGCCTCAGCTTCTCTTTAAGTATTGCATCAGCCGACTGATTCTCAAGACTTTCGTCCATAAAGTACCTCTTGATTTTCGAAATGGGATTAAGATTCAGATCGCCGGGACACAGGAATCCATGCCTAAAGGCCTCGCTGCCGCATCCATGCGGCAAAGACCCGGTTATTCTTAAGCCTTAAAGCCGCCCGCTGGCAATGGCGTTGCCATGAAGATTTAATCTCGCCTGCCTACAAACTGTATTGCCTTAAAGTTATTAAAGCAATGCGAAAGGGTTACTGGCAGGGAGAAGCTATTCGCAGGAGCGCACCGTCGAGCATATGGATGCGCGAGCCGAGGCTCCAGGGATGGATTCACGCCGTGTCCGCGATGCGGATGGCTTCTCCAGAGCCTGACGCTATACACAAAGCAAAACCAACAGCGCCGTCATCCTCACTCCTCCGTCACCGCAATCCTTTTCACCGGCGCGTTCTGCTGGCGGTCCCACATTACCGTCAACAGACGCTGAAGCGCGATAAAAGCAAATAACAAAATACCGATAGCGATTTTCGTCCACCACGAGCTCAGCGTGCCGTCAAAGTTGATCCATGTCTGAATCAAACCCTGAATCAGTACGCCAAACAGCGTGCCAAGCACGGTGCCCACGCCGCCGGAAAGCAGCGTGCCGCCAATCACCACTGAGGCGATGGCATCCAGCTCCACGCCCATCCCCGCCAGCGCATAGCCCGCTGAGGTATAAATCGAAAAAACAATACCGGCCAGCGTCGCCAGCGCAGACGAAAGCATATAAATCCGCACCGTGGTGCTGCGCGTCGAAATGCCCATTAACTGCGCAGACGTCACGTTGCCGCCAATTGCGTAAACCTGATTACCAAAGCGGCTGCGGTGCGCCAGAATAATGCCCATCGCCACCACCAACAGCATCACCAGCGCCAGCAGACTGAGCCGTCCGCCGCCGGGGATCTTCCACGCCATACTGGAAAGCGTGGCATAAAGCGGATGGTCAACCGGTATTGAACTTTCCGCAATCAAATAGCTGCTGCCGCGCAGAAAAAACATACCGGCCAGCGTGATGATAAACGCCGGGATCTTCAGCGCATCGATCAACCAGCCCATCAGCGCGCCAAAGGCCGATCCCATCACCATCACCAGCCCAAACGCCAGCCACGGATTGAGATGAAAATCACCCATCGCCCGCGCCAGAAATACGCCGGTGAAGGCAATTACCGCCCCCACTGAGAGATCGATACCGCCGGAGAGGATCACAAACGTCATGCCAACGGCAATAATACCGAGGAATGCGTTATCGGTCAGAATGTTGGCGATAACGCGCGTAGAGGCGAAACCGGGGAACTGCGACAGGCAAAAAAGATAACCGGCCACAAACACCAGCAGCGTAATAATGAGCGGTAAATGACGTTTAACCACCGTGGCGCCCTCTTTTAAACAGTTGAATAAAACGCGGAGACTGAATCAGCAGCACCACCATCACCACCACCGCCTTCACCACCTGGTTCAGTTCCGGCGGAAAACCCGACAGCAAAATACCGGTGTTCATCGCCTGAATGATCAGCGCGCCGGTCAGCGAAAGCAGCAGGTTGAACCGCCCGCCCATCAGCGATGCGCCGCCAATCACCACCGCCAGAATCGCATCCAGTTCCAGCCACAATCCGGCGTTGTTGGCATCGGCACCGCGAATATCGGCGGCAACGATCAGACCAGCCACCGCCGCGCACAGGCCGCTCAGCACATAGGTGGTCATCACTACCAGCCAGCCGTTTACCCCGGCGTTTCGCGCCGCGCGGAGGTTAATTCCCACCGCTTCAATAAACATGCCCAGCGCCGTTTTGCGGGTCAGTAGCCAGACCAGCAGCGCCATCAATAACGTTATCCATACCGGAACAGGAAACAGCAACAGCGTGCCGCTGCCGATTTTTGCCAGCGACTCGCTGTCAAAAGTGACAATCTGTCCCTGGGTAATCAACTGTGCGATCCCGCGTCCGGCGACCATCAAAATCAGCGTCGCCACAAAAGGCTGGATCTTCAGCAATGCCACCAGAATGCCGTTCCACAATCCGCACAGCAGCCCGCTCGCCAGGGTAACAATGATAATCACCGCCAGCGAGTGTCCGGCCACCGTCAGCGTGGCGGCGGTCGCACCGGCGATCGCCATCACGGCACCGACGGAAAGATCGATACCGCCGGTGGCGATCACCAGCGTCATGCCGATAGCCAGCAGCGCAACCGGCGCGGCGCGATTGAGAATATCAATCGGGCTGCCAAACAGCCTGCCGTCCTGAAGATGGATAGCGAAAAAATTGTTCGCTACCAGGCTGTCCACAATCAGCACCAGCGCGAGCGCGGCGAGTTGCGGAATACCCGGCGGCAGCCTGCGTTTTAACATCGGCGGTTTCCCCGCAGTCAGAGGTGATTCAGACATGCTGGCCGCCTCCCTCGGCAATCGCGTTGACGATTGACGAAACGGAAAGCTGTTCCAGCGGAATTTCCGCAACCTGTTCGCGGTCCCGGAGGATCAGCACGCGATCCGCATAACCGACCAGCTCTTCCAGTTCGGAAGAGATAACCAACAGCGCCAGCCCGTCGGCGCACAGCGACTCAATAAGACGAATAATTTCCGCATGGGCGCCGACGTCAATACCGCGTGTAGGTTCATCAAGGATCAGAAACTGTGGCCGCGTCACCAGCCAGCGCGACAGCAGCACCTTCTGCTGATTACCGCCCGATAACAACTCAACCGGCTGTTCCGCGTGCGGCGTGCGGATGCCAAGGCTTTTAATAAAACGTTCTGCAATCTGCTGCTGCTTGCGCCGCGCAATCGGCCTCAGCCAGCCGCGCTGCGCCTGAAGCGCCAGAATGATGTTTTCCCGCACCGAAGCGGCGCCAATGATGCCGTCGGTTTTACGATCTTCCGGGCAGAACCCCATGCCCAGACGCGATGCCTGCGCGGGCGTACGGATGGTACGTTTTTTGCCTTTGATTAAGGCACTGCCGCTGTCGGCGCGACGAATGCCAAACAGCAGCTCGGCGGTTTCGGTTCGCCCTGAACCCAACAGCCCGGCCAGCCCAACCGCTTCGCCCGGCCGGACGCTGAGGCTGAACGGTGCCAGCGTGCCCTTCTTGCCATAATCTTTAAATTCCACCACCGGCTGATTGCTTTTCAGCGTGCTGCCCGCGCGCTGAAGTGCCGTTTCCAACAGGTCACGACCCAGCATCAGCTTAATCAATGCCAGCTGTGACAGATCGCGCGTGTCGTGCGTGGCGACAAACTGCCCGTTACGTAACACGGTGATGCGATCGCTCACTTTATAAACCTGATCGAGAAAATGCGTGACGAAAATCAGGCTCATACCGCGCGCTTTAAGCTGATTCATCAGGGTAAACAACATCCCGACTTCGCTGGCGTCAAGGCTGGCGGTTGGCTCATCAAGGATCAGTACCTTTGCGGAGAGATCGACCGCGCGACAGATGGCGATTATCTGCTGCATCGCCACGGAAAACTGGCCCAGCGGTCGCGTGACGTCAAGATCGAATCCGTAACGGTTAAGCAGCCGCTGCGCATCGCGTACCAGCGCAGCGCGATCGATAAAACCAAACCTCCGTGGTTCGCGGCCAATAAACAGATTGTCGGCAACCGACATATTGGGCAGCAGGTTTACCTCCTGATAAACGGTGCCGATGCCCATCTCCTGTGCTTCAGCGGTGTTGCGAGGCGCGATAGCCCGCCCTTCAAGCTCAATGGTGCCGCCATCGCGCTGGTAAACGCCGGTTAATACCTTGATCAAGGTAGATTTCCCGGCCCCGTTTTCACCCAGCAGCGCCATGATCTCGCCGGGACGAATATCGAAAGAAACGTTATCCAGCGCCTTTACGCCGGGAAAGGTTTTACTGACGCCGCGAATGGTGAGCAGCGTTGGAGGAGAAGTTGTCGGGTCAGTCATACGGCTTTGCCTCAACCATAAAAAGAGCCGCCCGATAAACAGGCGGCGTCGGGGTTAGTAACCCATGCCTTTTTTCTTGTCTAACTGAGACTGCGCGTCGGCTGAGAGAAAGAGTTTTGACTCGGTTTTGATGATTTTTGGCGGCATGGTGCCGTCTTTCTTAAACTTAGCCAGCGCGTCAAAAGCCGGGCCTGCCATATCTGGCGTCAGCTCTACGTTGGCGTTCGCCTCGCCAGCCAGCATCGCTTTATAAATATCCGGTACGCCATCAATTGAACCGGTCAGAAT
>NZ_JNVB01000079.1 GCF_000770305.1 Erwinia oleae | reverse complement strand
GCCTGGGGATTGATGCAACGCTTTTCCTCATCACAGTATTGCTCAACGGGCACCCAGCCTGCCCGGAACCGGACGCCCTCTTTTTCAATAAGCGCATGTACCTGCCACCAGGGCTTTGGCACGAAGGACGTGATTTCATTATCCCGGTTAACCACCATGGCAAGCGTCGGCGTCTGTACCCGCCCGACGGACAGCACTTCTGACACCCCTGAGTCACGGGCTTTGAGAGTATAAAGGCGGGTCAGGTTCATACCGATGAGCCAGTCAGCCTGGCTCCGGCCCTTGCCGGCATCGTACAGCAGGGCTGTTTTTTCTCCGGGAAGAATATTGCTCAGTGCTTCCTTCACACTTGCCTCATCCAGGGCTGACAACCAGAGCCGGCGTACCGCGCCACTGTAGCGGCAGTATTCCAGCAGCTCACGCGCGATCACCTCGCCCTCGCGGTCGGCATCGGTGGCGATGACCACCTCAGAGGCCTTTTTGAGCAGCTTACTGATAACAGTGAACTGCGATTTTGTCTGCTCCTTGACGACCATTTCCCAGGTCTCAGGCAGCACAGGCAGGACATCGGCACGCCATGGCCTGCCATACTGCTCACCATAAGCTTCAGGGCTGGCAGTTTCGAGTAAATGGCCGACCGCCCAGGTCACAACGATGTTACCGCCGCTGATAAATCCCTGCTCACGCTTGCTGATACCCAGCACGCGGGCAATATCCTTTGCCTGTGATGGTTTTTCACACAGAAAGAGTTGCATGTGTTGCCTCCCGCATCAGCGTTTTTCACCCGCCGCAACAGCGCGGACATCATTCATCAGCTTCGTGACGCCGGACCCGGCCAGACGCTGTGATGATGATGAGCGATAGACAACATAGAGCCTGCTGCCGGACCCGTTTTTCTCGATTTCGATATCCAGGTGATCACGTTCGTTCCAGTCGGAGCCCATTTTGTAGTAGCTGCCCGGCATGGCGTCCCAGACGGGATGCGCATCATCTTCAGCCGCCGCTTTCCAGTCCCCGTCATTTGCGGCCTGCCGCAGTGCCTCAAGCTCCTGCGTGGAGATAAATTTGTAATGGCGCTTCAGGCGGGCCGCCGCGGTATCCACATCGACCGGCACGGAGAACGTTTTATCGACGGACTGCATGGCCTGTTGCCCCGCCGGACTCATCAGCGGCATCCCGCCACTTTCTCCGCTGCTGTTGCCGCCCAACGTTTTTGTCAGGTTTGCGGCTGTGTCACTGACCTGTTTATTAATCGCAGCCCAGTCCGTTGTTGCGCATCCGCTCAGTAAAAAGAAGGAGGTGAGGAGGAACACAGGGCGAATCATATTATTCCTCCTCTGCTATGTTGTTTTTAAGCGGAGGTGAGAACGAAGAACGTTTTTTACCGCTTAACACATCCGGATCAGGTTCGCCATTTCGCTCAATGGCAACAAGCCCTTGCGTGGTTTTTTCTGCAATATCACGGCGAGTCACTGCAAGTGTTCGGTAAGGCTGAATCACGCCATAGACCTGACGAACAGCATGGCCACCATTGTCCAGGATAGTGTCACGTTGCGAACGCGAAATCAGTCCGTAATGAAAAGCCTGGAAAGCTTTCATTGCTAACTGATCATATCCAACCAGAAGCCATACGCACCGGTATCCTAACGGTGAACGGCTGAAAACGCTGACATTTAACGGATCGGCTGATTCAACTTCCGAGAGCGTTACCCCTTTGGGTACGGCTGACAATATGGCATCCAGTGAACTGACGTTTTCATTAATTTTAAGTGTTGCTCGTTGCAGGGCTTCTTCGAGCCGTACCAGAGCCATATCGGCATAGGGATTATCTGCCGCTGAGTCTCGGGAAGCATTACCAGCTCGCGCAATGGCTTGCGGCATGCTGATTATTTCAGGCCTCTTTTTTTTCACCCCTGTCTCGTCCGGAGCATCACGTTTCCTGCCCTCCCAAAGCCGGATTGCATAATGTGTATGGAGCAGGATATTAACAGAGGACTGTAGGGCCCCCGCTCGTGAAGCGGTTGTTCCGCCCTTTGTTTTACCATCAGACATGTCTAACGCCTCTCTTTAGTGGGTAATGAGTTTTGACACGCTTGAGATAGTCCGGGCGAGAGGGGTATATGAACAACTTAAAACCAGATCGTCACCATTACAAATTTGCAGGACCTTCATCTCTTTTATGGCGAAGAAATATTGCCTGGCTTTTAACCACTGTTGCCACTGGCAACAGTGCTTACTTTTTAGTCAGTGTTGCCACTGGCAACAGCGCTCACTTTTTAGCCAGCACTTTTGCTGGCAAAAGTGCAAGACTTCATGCTCCGCTGCCTGTAAAAATCTGCAATCTCATGAATTTATGATTTTTTCCCGAATTTTCTTCACCAGCTCCCTGATATTTTCCTCCGATACCGGGCGGGCAGAGGCGCGTGGTTCGGGTTTCCATTGTTGCTGTTCGGGACGCTGAACTGTTTTTTGCCCGACACTGTCAGATATATCGCCACCCTGACGGGGCGCGTATAACCTGCCCTCACGCGCCTTCTTCATCACGGCCAGCAACCAGCCAACCGGGTTGCTGAGCTGCTGGCGTGCCATCACCTTTTGCAGGCTGAGCAGCACAAGTTGTGCCTGCTCCTCAGGCAACGCCTGCAGCTGTGCGGTCAGCATGGCAATATCTTCTGCCGGAACAAGTTCATGCAGACTGTCGGGAAGCACAGGTTTACCCGGTACGTACGTATTTTTATTCACACTGTGTGTGATACTACGTACGTAATGGTTCGGTTTCCGAACCCGGTCATAACTGCCTGTTTTTACTGGCAGTACGGATTCCGAACTCAGTGAATTGTTGTATCTTTCTGGACTGAGTTCGGTATCCGACCCCTGTTTTTTAGCGGCGAATCCTGGCCGTTTATGACTGAGTTCGGTTTCCGAACCCGGTGCGGGACAGGGTATTCGGTGATGATGTTTCGCCATCTGGCTGGGCGTCTGTGGGCGGTCCAGACGCGATTCGATCAGCGCAAGATGGCTGCGATAATGGCGCATGGTGGGGTCGTTTTTTATATCGTCGAGCACTTCGCGGGCGGTCTGGCTGATAGTCCGGTTTTTACTCAGGCAGGCATCCGCCACCGTATCAAGGAAGCGGGGGTCGAGCATTTCCGCATCGCTGAACGTCAGGGGCTCATCGTGCTGAGCATAGATATTCCCCCGCACCCGCCCTTTATCATCCCGCACGCGTTTACAGAGGCTGAGCCAGCCGGTTATTCGTAGCATAAGCAGGACGCGGCTTACCGTTTCCCTTGAGGCTTTCCCCTTTCCGGGTGAGGCAAGCTGCAGTTGCAGTTCGTCATAGCTGGGGAAAACCGCCCCCTCATTATTTTGTGCATACAGCCGGATCATCATCCAGCCCATCTTGTCCAGTGGTGACAACCGCGTGTCGAGCAACAGCCGGCGGGGAATGGAATCATGCACATTTCCGGTAAACAGCAGGCCGTTACGTATCCTGCCATCATCCCGCCGGGGACTGGCCGCAAGGCGGGCATTCATTTTATCCAGCGTATAAGCAATCAGGCTTTCTGCAGGCAGACTCATTATTTTTCCTTTTCGGCCGCCATCACGGCCGTTCTGAACTGTCAGTATGCTTAATACTGCACCCGCGTACGGGTGCAGGGTAAACAGGCTGTCATGCTGCTATTTCCGTATGGCGCTGTTATAGCGTTCGTGGCTGAGAAGAAGCCATGTCCGGCCTTCGTTGCGACTCAGCAGACGCCAGAACGGGCCGAGATCGATTTTGTAGTAACCGCAGCCTTTCTCATCGAGCCGGGTGTAATTACGCGCCCCCTGCCGGAAACGGCGAACCTGACGTAACGCCTTTTGACAGCATTGCGGCGGCGTACCATGGGGAGCCCGCAGGCCCGGCGCAACCATTCTGTATTTCATGCCGTCTTCCTTACCGGCGTTCGGGCCGGAGAAGACTGCCGGGTCTTGTGCCAGCCACGGACCGCATGCCAGACCGACGTCAGCGAGACGTTCATCTGTTCTGCAGCCAGCATCATCACGTCCAGCCCGTCAGCACTTTCCGCATCTTCAACCCCGGACTTTTGCCACTGTCGCCACAGGGCGGCGTTTTCCTCATCACCCAGTGCGTTACCGCGCCCCGGCCGGACATCGATACCGGCAATACGACGGCGGGCCGCCACGTCCGTACTGGAGAGCCCGAAGTAATTGGCCATCAGTTCAATGGAGCCGCCCAGCGCCAGCGCACGATCGATACGCTGGAGTCGTTTCTGTTCCGTCCGGGCCTGCTGCAGCATGCGCACCAGATTGCCGTGATTGATGCCCACACTGATGATCGACACCTCACTGCCGGAAAGGTAGTGAAGCTCTTCGAGCGAGAGCCCCTGCAGCATCTGCATTTCCTCGCGGTTCAGTCCCAGCGATTCGCAGCGGCGGAGATAGCCACTTCTGAGATCCATAACCAGCTGCATCAATAATCCGTTTGCAGCCTGAGATAAACTGTTCATCATTCCCCCTTAATCCTGACGGTAACCAATGGCTGCCGGACCCCGGCCGCTGACACCCTGATGAAGACGGGCATTTTGTCCGGCTTCATACCCCTGATAACGTGCTGTATCCGCCCCGCGGCAGGCTTTCAGTTCACGGGTTGTGACTGTTTTCATACTGCGGCTTTCCAGCCAGTGGCTCATCACCTGCTGCTCCTCGCTGCTGATGTCAGTTGCCGATATCACCTCACGCACCCCACATACCCAGCCGTCACGGAACTGCTCCGCTCTCGCCCGGCGTGTGGCCAGTTTCAGCCGCTTACTCTGGGTTTTGAGATAAGAATTTGTGGCATCTTTCAGCTGGCGCGTCAGCACATCAAAGGCATAGGCTGCTATCTCAGGTTTTTCACTGAATCCGTAAAAGGTTACCGAACGGCGATACCCGGCAGAGGTCTGACGCCATGAGTAATAAGCGCGGCAGCCAAAGGCATGACAGACGCCCCGGACAAGGGTCACCATCCATTCCGGAACTTTTTCAGCATCCGAAGGGGCCGTGCGGGAAGACGCCTCGCGCACAGATGTAAGACCGGCGTCAGGCTCGCTGATACCGTATCTGGCCATCAGCTTCTGGGCACGCTGCAGGGCCAGTCCTGCCTCATGGGCATTACTGTTGCTGCGGCCCAGCTTCAGCAGTTTCCTGACAAGATTCAGCAGTCGCAACTGTCGCTGTGAGTTATTCATCACTGTTATCCTCCCCGTACTTCAGACCGCGTTGCAGCTCCCGGAGACGGCGCATAACGCGCATCAGGCGGAGCAGTTTCAGAGCATCTTCATCTGTCAGGGCAGGTGCTTCCCCCTCACCCGGGCCGCCGGTGAAAAGCTCCGGCAGACCACACACCCCTGCCGCCGGATGCAGCACAGGCGCTTCGCCGGTCAGGCCCAGCAGAAATGCGGCGGTTTCAGAACACACCTCACCTGCCCCGACGTAACCGGCAGACGTGTCCTTGTCGCGTTGAGGAAGAATTTCATCTTCGCAGCCAAGGACCTCACCCAGCTCCCATGCCAGACGAAAAGCGGTATTCTGCAGGTGTTCGATATCGTCCTGATGGGCCGGCACATGCCAGATGCTGTCATTACTCACCGGCGCGTCATCCTGCAGGACAACTTCAGGTTCTGGTGTTAAAAGAGAAAGCAGGCCATCCTCCCCATTGTCCTCTTCTCCGCCATTCTCTTCTCCGTACCCATCGGAGAGGGTAACCCGCCCGCTAACATCCCCGCTCTCACCTGAAATAACCGGCGCGGCACCGTACATATCTGGCTGAACCTCATGCCGGGGGGGCTCATTAATCGGTGTTTCAGAAGGAGAAGACGCATTACCCGGAACGGGCGTTACAGCCCCTCCTGAGACCTCAGGACGTGAACTGGAGACAGGTAGCGGGACGCCTTCACTCTCATCTGAGCCTGTGGTATGCAGGGCGTGATCAGCATTAACAGGCTTGTTTGCGGCGGGAAAGGCAACCGTCTCCGGCTCGCCAAAGTGATGTCTGCGGTTGCGTTCTTTAGGATCGAGTTCCATCATCCAGCGGTCATAGTCCAGTTCCGGATGGGGTCCCGGTGGCAGCATCATACCGCGCACCAGCCTGACGGCGCGCGTGGCTACCGTGAGACTCAGGTCGGTAAATCCCCCGGGGCCTGAAAAGGGGCCGTTCCATGCTGCCGGGCACGCCTGAACGCGGGCAGCCATCTGCTCAAGGGGACTTAGCCACCATGCGTCTGTTACGGGTTTCGAAAGCGGACTGTTTTCTGACAATACTTTTATGAGCTGACGTCGATCCCTTGATGCCAAACAGGCTGCAGCGCTTTGGGCAGGATGCCAGCCCGCCTCTGATGTCTTTATTTGCTCTCTATAATCAAAGTCAGCCGGAGCATCAGCACTGTTTTGCTGTCTGTTCCTGCCTGTTAACCAGTTTAGTCCGCGCACCGTTACCTCCTCAGGTTTCAGCCTGATAAAATGACGTTACGCTAAAAGCCCCTGCCGCAATTGCAATGAAAAACCCGGTATTAGCCGGAGCAGAAATCTCACTTGCTAAAAATCTTCATAACCGGTTCACGGTTTCTGACTGTCAACCACTCACCTTACTGTTCTAATGCCCCCTCTTTCCTTCTATCGTGCAGAGTTTCATTTATGCAGCAGATGATTGTCTTTATCACCCTGACTTCATGGCTGGTCCTCTCCAGTCTGATGAGCAGCAGCTTTACCGGCGGCAGCAGACATGGCGTTTTTGTCACGGTCTGGGCGCTGCTTGCCTGCATACCTTTCATGCTGAAACCACTTGCCCGCGCAGAACGTCAGTTCAGGCCGGCGTTAACGCTTATAAGCCACAGACGCACGCGAGGTTGGGTGCATCTTGCTCCCTGGCAGCCCACCACGAATCTGACGCCAGAGAAGGTCGGCCAGTTCTGGAACAGCGTTAACACTTCTGCCTGTCAGGCGCTGCAGACTCACCAGACCGTCATCATCTCCTCCCATCTCCTGACCGGCATCCGCGCCCGCAGGGTGATGGCTCACCTAGAGAAAAGCGGCTTTGATGTTCGCAGCCGGACATACAGCATTCCCTTTACCCCGGCCAGGAAGGCAGTGATGCAGCTGGAAATCCTTTTCCGGCAATGGCGCTGGCGCACGGAATTTCGAAGTGTCTGGCCTGTGCTGGTTCTGAAACGAAAATCTTCTGATGCGCAAAAATAATTTCCCCTGTCACCGGCTTGCGCAGCAGCTCACACTGGCTACATGCGTGTATTCGATCTGAACGATCGATTTTATCCGTTATACAGGTGCCGAACAGCTAGGTAACGTAATCACAGCGGCTACAGATGAGCCTGACATAAGTCAAATCATGACGTTAGTCAGCACCAGGGAACTTATGAAGCGAAATAATATGACAACCATCCTCTCCCGTATTGCGCTGGAGCAGGATGAAGAAATGCAGCAGCTGGTCCGACAGTTTGCCGACGGCAAAAAAACAGCGGGCACGCCCATGGCCATCCGCTTTCGTCCTGCCGTACGGGAGTTCATCTCGCGGGTATCACAGATACTGGGTATTTCCACCGCCGAGCTGGTCAACGTTCTGATGGAGGGGATAATGCTGGAAACACTAGCCCCACGTCAGGCCACGGTGACGCGGATTTATGAACGTTTCTGGCAGCTGATGGACGCGCACCGGCTGAGCGTGACCGGGGTGGCCACGCTGCTGTCTGGGATGAACATGGGGCTCAGCGTACTGGAGAACCGTGAGCGCACGCTGGATTATCTGACGGCGCCAGTAATCCATCAGCTGGCAGAATGGTTCGGCGTGTCTCCTGACTGGCTTAACGGTACTGAGGAACAGCCTGTCAAACAGGTGACGTTCACCAGCTGGCAGGATGTCGCAGATCGCCTCCTGCCTGAGGTCTGCGCCGGAACCGTACTGCCTGCCATTACGCTTGTTCGCCAGGACAGTAGTATTGACCGTTTCGGCGGTAAAAATGAAACGGTCGTCTGTATCCGTCAGCTGAAACAGATTAACAGAATAACCCTGAGAGTCGTGACCTGCAGTGGCATTATTCCGCATGAGGTTGTAGCTAATTACAAGACAAACGATTTTCTGACTTTCTGCGAAACCATGAGGGAAATATCCCGGCTGGGAGATGTTGAAACGGCATCAGTACCTGAGCATATTTTTACTCAGTTTATTCGCGGGAATGAATTACCCGTTTCATTGCTTTCAATACTCAGAACTTTTGTCGAAGAACAGAAAGACAAGGGTGTTAACTGTCAGTGGTGTTGGGAATGAAAAAGTAATTAGCTGACCGGAAGATCTCGCTCACTTGAATAGCTCACAGGAGTGAGGAAAAGATTAACTCTTAACGATATATTGCTGTTTCACCCCTCATTATTAAATGGCGGCAACAGAATTTTACCCTTATTTATTGGTGCGTCAGTGCCAGGGATTCGCTTTACCCAAAAAATACAACCGATGAAAGGAAATAAATGATGAAAGTATCCATGATTACACACGGAATCACACTGGCGCTGCTGGCGACTGCTTTGCCAGCGGCTCAGGCAGCAGGTTCCTGGACCGAGGCGCGTAATGACGCAATGGGCGGCACCGGCGTGGCCTCATCCGGCTATACGGCGGCCGCACTGGCCAACCCCGCCTTGATGACGCGTCATGATGCCAGCGACGATATTGGCATTATCCTCCCGGGCATCGGGGCACAGGTCAGCGATCCGGATAATCTGCAGGACGGCCTTGACCGCGTAAAAGACAACTGGAACCGCCTGAGTGACGCTGCCGGTAGTGGTAACAGTGCAGCACAGTCTGCGGCGCTCAAAAAATCTCTGCAGGACGTCTCAGGCGACAGCGGTCACGCCAGCGCCGGCGTGTCAGCCGTGATTGCCATTCCCAACGACACGCTGCCCTTTGCTCTGGTGGTTAAAGGCTGGGGACAGGCGAAGGCCCGTGCGGTGGTAACCGATCATGATCTCGCGTATCTCGATGCCGCACAGACCGGCATTTTCTCGCCTACGCAGGACGATCTGAACCAGCTTACCTCCCGTGCAGAAGGCGTGGCGGCACTGGTCAGTGAATACGGACTCGCCATGGCCCATCAGTTCACGCTGGCCGGTACGCCGGTATCGGTGGGTATCACGCCTAAATTCCAGCGCGTGGATACCTGGAACTACAACGTGGCCATCAATAACTACAGCACTTCCGACTTTCACAGCGGGGAATGGAAACGCTCCGAAAGTGGTGGCAACGTGGATATCGGTTTCGCCGCGCAGCTGACGCCGGAATGGACGCTGGGCCTGACCGGTCAGAACCTGGTCTCACGGAATGTCGCCACCCGTGAAGTAAATGGTCTTAAGGACACTTTCCAGATCCGCCCTCAGGCCACTGCTGGTACCTCCTGGAGCAATGGTTTCATCACGCTGGCGACAGATGTTGATCTGACCCCTGCCAGCGGCTTTGCCTCCGATGAAAAAGCACAGTATGCCGGTGTCGGTGCCGAACTCAACGCCTGGGACTGGGCACAGCTGCGTGCGGGTTATCGGGCTGATATGCGCAACAGTGAGAATAACGTGTTTACCGCCGGTGTTGGCATTTCCCCCTTTAACGTGGTGCATCTAGAACTGACCGGTATGGCCGGAACCGACCGCACCTATGGTGCGGCGGCTCAACTTACCTTCACGTTCTGATAATTACGGGCTGCTTCATGCAGCCCTTCACTGAAAGGTTAATAAAATGAAAAAAATGTTCTCTGCTGTCTTCTTTACAACTCTCCTTCTGGCGCTGACAGGCTGCAGCAATAACGCCTTAAACGAATTCGGCCTCGGCAATCTGAATTCGCTCCTCAATTCCCCCAGCCAGCAGCCAGCGACTGAGAACGCAGAATCGACACGTCGTGACTCGGTGACCTGGACCTCAGGAACTTTTTCGGTTCCAGTTGATGTGGTTGCAATGCGACTAAAACAACACTACGGATTTGTGTCGGATACTGATATCGCCGCTGCGCGTAATAGCGGCCAGGGAAATGCTGGCTGGTCAGCGTCAGCCATTTCAGAAGGATCCAGTTGGGAAGCACAGCCAGGTACCAACTACAGCATGAGCAGGAACTGGGCAGGTAATGATCGTCTGACACTCAATATCCGTGGAAACAGTCAAAATAGCGTAATTAAAGCGACTTATATTTCTTCCAATCCTGAGCACCTTAAAGATTCTTGGACGAGCCGCCTATGGAAACAAATTCCCGACGTAGTCCATGGGGGATAAGATTTCTAAGCCTGATAAGTGAGGGGCATCAGTCTGACCTGAACAATAAAGTGAATAAATTTTTGACGTTGAGTTGATATTTCCACTTCATTAATGTTTCCATCTTAATGTTAATAACTTAGTCGGCATGGACAACGCTGAATGCACTTGTGCATATATCTGACTTACATTTAGTTAATTGAGGGCCGATTTATGCAGCCCTCATTTAAACACCGCAATGAAAAAACCACTGAACCTGATGTATATTTATTTATTTATTTTTTGGAATCCAATTTCTTTTGATACAGCATCATACTTTATATTAACCGCAGAGCAAATCTGCTGAACTTGCTTGTCAGGTCGCTCGAACATATATAAATAATTTACTACCAATGCTTTTACAACCAAAGTCGAAAGGCTGTTCTTACTCAAACTAGCGTTCAACTTCTTTAATTCCTCAATTGAAACTGTTTGACCTACCTCTAGTATACTTGCTAGTCGGATAAGTTTGCCAGCATCGCTATTCTTGTTGTAGCAAACCTTATCAATAACTGGTTGTAAGTGCGAACTTCCAATAGATGACGCTATTTTTGAAATTATAGAGTATGTCACAGTAAATAACATTTTAAATAATATTTTTCGAGCAATGATGCGAACATCCACTGATGTCTTGCTTTTCCTTCCCGCTAAAGCTTCATTTATTTTTGATTCTAAGGTATCAATTGTTTTCTCAGGCTCATCCCTTGCAGAACTTAGAAGGAAATTCAAAGACCTCAAAGGAGCATTTATAGCTTCATCCAATAGCAATTCTTTTTGTAAAATCTTAAGTGAGCCATAATAATTTCTTGACAACTGTCCAAGAAGTTCAAGCGATTTAACGGTTAGATTGAGTTCAAGATTAAGATCGATACCATCGTAGATATGTTTCTTCTCTTTATTGTCATCATCACTTTCTGCATTAGAATTTCTTTCATTATCAATATCGTCATTATTTATATCTTTATTGTCCTCTACTTCCCTTCTGAACTCCAGTCTATCTTTTTGTACGAAAGATATTTCAGGTAACTTATCCATGATGCTATTAATGAAATCAGAATCCAAATCAATAGTTGCTGGTTCAAAATTTCTAAATAATAATTTAGCTTGGTCAGTTATTAGATCTAAAATAAACTGATCTTTTGAATGATGAGTGAGAAACATTAAAACATTCATGCTTTGCTTTAAATGCAGAGATGATGCTAATTCCTTTATGTCCTCTATTACTTCAACCTCGCGAAGATGATCTGAAAAGTATTTTGCTATAAAAAAGTAATAAACATAATTGTATTTGAACCGATAGTGATCCGGCTCAATTTTTTCCATAATCTTTGCCTTAACCAGTAGATTAAAGCGCTCACCAAAGTCTAGTTGAACTCCATATTCAGAGCACAAATTATTGTTAAATACCCAAAGGTTTTCTTTGCTTTCTTCATCTTTTTTGTTTTTATAGAAGTAATATGATAGTTCGGTGATATAATTAAATATTTCATCCAACTGTTCCTTTCTTACATAAGCATTGCCCAAACTGCTAGTAATAAGAAATTGATAATAGTATCCATATGAGCTAGTTTTGAGATCTGAAGATTGTTCATTATCAATCGATTGAAGCATCGTTAACAAGAAGAAAGGTGTCGATGGAATATAATTCTTCCCAATTATTGTATTAATCATCTTTGTTGATGAATCATTTGTTTGAATCAGGCTTGACCTTTCCTCCGCACATGGTTGCTTGAGCATATTCCAACGATTGGCTAATTCATACCTTAATCTAAAGCCAAATTTCAATATTTGATATTGTTTATATTCAGCGGTGAATGGACTGGACTCGACAATATCAGTCCCTGAAAACTTAGAACTATCGCTAATAGTTATTATAATTTTATCAAAAATTTTATCAAATGTACCCAGAAGCTCTCTTAATGAATTAACGTCGCCTTTTATATCATGAAAATCATCTATAAAAAGTGTTTTGTCCACTTTATAAGTCATAAATTCTGATAAGGTTTTGTTAACATATTGAGAGATAATCGCATCATTTAGTATTTTTGTTGGAGTTTTACTGGATTTTTTTATTACGTTACCATCTAAATATAATGCGAGCTTTTCTTTTTTTATTGTATCAAGATATAGTTTTTTAAGAATTGTAGATTTCCCACAAAACTCATCACCGATGAGTATAATCCTTTTTTCATCATCCTTGATTATTTTTTTTGAAGATATCTTTCGTGTCTGTTCCTTATCATCAGAAAGATCTCTCAAGTTGGGATAAACAAAAACGTCATCTAAAAATAATTTTTTTGATGAGGGGTGTATATATTCAGCTCCAAGATCTTGTAAGAAATGGTGAAATTTACCATTGACTTCAAAATTATTTGAAACTAGGGAGCTCTTTAATTCAATTACATCACTTTTAAGAAAGTTCTGACCTTCATCATAAGTTTTACCATCCCAAATATAAGTACTAATTAATATATCATTTCCTTCAACTTCAAATGTCATAAATCCATTTTCTGAAACATGACTATCATCAACTGGTAAGGATTCAATCATTAGAGTGGTAGAAGACTCTGTATCAATTTTGAATGAGTCACTGACATGCTCATGTCCAGTTAATGCAACAGAAAAATTGTTTCTTATGATATTTCTTAATTCTTTACCATTATTTGGCTCGAACCATGAAAGTGGGTGATGGAACATGATTATGCTATTAAACGGTTCTGGCTTAAGTAAGATCTGTTTTGTCGGAAAGCTAATGTCACCACCACGCTCATGTAATTTAGAACACCAAGTGACCTGCTCCCCGTTGATTAACACACCGCGATGTTAGTAATGTCTTCATAAGCCACATGAGGACATCCCCATGAAGAAGCGTTTTTCCGACGAACAGATCATCAGTATTCTCCGCGAGGCCGAAGCCGGAGTTTCTGCCCGTGAGCTCTGCCGTAAGCACGCCATTTCCGATGCCACGTTTTACACCTGGCGCAAGAAGTTTGGCGGCATGGAAGTCCCTGAAGTGAAGCGGCTCAAGTCGCTTGAAGAGGAGAACGCCCGCCTCAAGAAGCTGCTCGCTGAAGCCATGCTGGATAAGGAGGCGCTTCAGGTGGCTCTTGGCCGAAAGTTCTGACGACAGACCAGAAGCGGGAAGCAGTGGAAGTCATGTGTGAGGCCGCAGGTCTGTCGCAACGTCGTGCCTGCAGGCTGGCAGGTTTGTCCCTGTCGACTTGCCGTTATTCGGCTCAGCGTCCGGCTGCTGACGCGCAGCTGTCTCTACGCATCACAGAGCTGGCACTTGAGCGCCGCCGCTTTGGTTACCGGCGCATCTGGCAACTACTGCGTCGGGAGGGCCTTCACGTCAACCACAAGCGGGTATACCGCATCTATCATCTCAACGGCCTGAGTGTAAAGCGCAGGCGACGCCGCAAGGGGCTGGCGACTGAGCGGCTTCCGCTTATTCGCCCGGATGCGCCGAACCTGACATGGTCGATGGATTTTGTCATGGATGCACTTGCCAGCGGCCGCAGGATTAAGTGTCTGACCTGCGTGGATGATTTTACGAAGGAGTGTCTGACGATCACCACGGCATTCGGGATTACAGGCGTTCAGGTGACACGTATTCTGGACAGCATTGCGCTGTTTCGTGGCTATCCTGCAACGATAAGAACCGATCAGGGCCCGGAATTTACCTGCCGCGCGCTCGATCAATGGGCCTTTGAACATGGTGTTGAGTTGTGCTTAATCCAGCCGGGCAAGCCAACGCAGAACGGATTTATTGAGAGTTTCAATGGCCGCTTTCGGGATGAATGCCTGAATGAACACTGGTTCAGCGATATTCTACATGCCCGGGAAATCATTAATGACTGGCGGCAGGATTATAACGAGTGTCGACCACATTCATCGCTGAATTACCTGACGCCGGCTGAATTTGCAGCGGGCTGGCGAAACGGGAAATATGAAGAAAAACCAACTGACATTACTAACTGAAGGTTGTATCTAATCCTGGGGCCAGGTCACTTAGTGCGTGAAGAGTTCAATTGATTGTTTGACCTTACTGTTGACATTGTCATTCCCCTGTGATTGATTAGTTAACCTCATGCTTAATGTTTTGTCAGTTTCTGTATAGTTCGCACTCTTAAATAGCGATTGAATTCATATATCTATCAGGAGATGTATATGTTAAATAGCT
Source organism: Erwinia oleae (assembly GCF_000770305.1). Lineage (GTDB taxonomy): Bacteria > Pseudomonadota > Gammaproteobacteria > Enterobacterales > Enterobacteriaceae > Erwinia > Erwinia oleae. The sequence continues at coordinate 2,313 of NZ_JNVB01000079.1, read as the reverse complement.
CAAAAGAAGTGGACGTAGATATGCTGATAATTGGTACTGGAAATCTTTGCGCTAACCTTTTACCCCTTTTAGCTAATTCAGAGAAGGTGACAAATCTTACTCTTGCTGGTCGGTCTCGAGATAGCGTTATTCGCCTTGCGAATTTGACTCAGTTTACTGCTTTTAACCTAGGAAACAGGTCCAATCTTTCTACAGCAGAGATTGACTTGAATGAAATTGAGCAGACTGCTGAAACACTCTCTAAAATCAAGCCCAAGATTATTTTTATGGGCGCTTCTTTACAGGCAGCTCGGTTGATTACATTGTTACCAAAAGAACATTTTGAAGAAATCGACAAGGCAGAGTTTGGGCTTTGGTTACCGATGCAGCTTTCGCTGAATCTGAACCTCATGAAGTCTGTTAAGATGTCTGGTATTGATTGCAAAGTAGTTAACTCGGCATTCCCCGACGCTGTTGGAACTGTGTTATCAAAGGTTGGTTTAGCCCCTGACATAGGTGTAGGAAACATTGGGAATATTGTTCCAGCGCTTACGCATGCAGCCGCAATGTATTTGGGTCTCGATTTACATCGTGTTGAAATTAAACTCATTGCATCACATTATTTTACTCATTATGTCCATAGATTTGGTAATGCTGGTCGAGCTAAGTACGATCTGAAAATTTTTGTAGATGGTGCGCTCTTAAGTGAATCCGTAGACCATGCAGCTATTTTTTCTCTACTAAATGGTCCTCTTAGACGTACAGGGGGTACTGAAGGTCAAATCCTAACAGCTTCTTCAGCTTCAAAAATTCTCAATGCGCTCACTTCATCCTCACATATAAAATGTCATGCTCCCGGTCCCCTAGGACTTCCTGGAGGATATCCCGTATTAGTCAGTAAGGATTCAATAAAATTAGACCTTGCAGCATCTTTGACACAGTCAGATGCAATAAAAATTAATGAAGAGTGTCAAAAAGCAGATGGAATTGAGAAGATCGATTTAGATGGCACAGTCCATTTTTGCGAACGAGAAGTATCAATATTAAAATCAATCCTAAATTATGAATGTAAGACTATGAAGCTAGATGACTGTTTTCTCTGGTCTAATGAACTAGCGGCTAAGTATAAGGAATATTCACAACAATTTAGATTTTAGGAATTACATCCGAACTTTTTAGATTTAGTTACTTAAATTATTTAAAGGGATTCGTATGATTTCGGCAAATGATTTTATTGACGCAGCTCTAAATAACGAGTTCACATTTTATTCGGGTGTTCCATGCAGCTTTTTAACACCTTTATTAAATTGTGTGATTAGTCGAAAAAATATTTTATATGTGGGTGCTACCAGTGAGGGTGAAGCTGTTGCAATCTCAACTGGGGCATGGCTTGCAGGAAAAAAAAGTGTTGTAATGTGCCAAAACTCAGGTCTTGGTAATATGATTAATCCGCTGACATCGCTGAGCTATCCCTTTAGAATCCCACTCTTGTTACTTATTTCATGGCGAGGTGAGCCTGGAGTTATGGACGAACCTCAACATGAACTCATGGGGGCAATAACATTAAGTTTATTAGAACAACTGAAAATCAATTATTGTTTACCCCCATCTGATGGAGAAGATCTGTCACGTCAATTTTCTTGTGCAGAGAACTACATGCTTTCAAACGGATTATCTTCAGCTTTCATTTTGAAAAAAAACTCATTCGATGATGAAGAGTTGCAATTAAAAAACATGCTAAGTCCTTTTAAGAAGGGTGAAGCGCATGATGTTAGGAATATGCAGGTTAATACATCACGTGTCTCGTGTTTAGAAACTATAGCCCTAGTATTACCACAAAATGTACCAGTAGTTACTACGACTGGAAAAACTGGTAGGGAGTTATTTACAATAAATGATGGTCCTCAAAATATATATCAGGTTGGTTCAATGGGTTGTGCGAGTGCAATGGGGTTGGGCATTGCGCTGAATTACAAAAATACTGTTGTCGTCATCGATGGAGACGGCGCAGCACTAATGAAACTGGGAAATATGGCAACAATTGGAGCTCAAGCTCCCAAAAATCTTATACATATTCTTCTTGATAATTCGGTGCATTGATCTCTTCCCTTTGTTCAGTACCGGCGTAAAGTGGGGTTTCCGGCCTTTCTTTCCATGAACAAATGAGGTCATCCGGCATGAAAAAGACGCGTTATACCGAAGAGCAGATCGCTTTTGCCCTGAAACAGGCAGAAACAGGTACGCGGGTGGAGGAAGTCTGCAGAAAGATGGGGATTTCCGAGGCTACTTTTTACAACTGGAAGAAGAAGTTTGGCGGCATGGGCGTGACGGAAC
>NZ_JNVB01000078.1 GCF_000770305.1 Erwinia oleae | reverse complement strand
GGGAGGACGGTAGCCCCCTGTCTGGTGGATTGTGGGCATGATGGAAGAATGAAATCTGTCGAACATTCTGGCGATATCATGCAGAGAATCACCTTGCTTATATCTGTCCCAGATAATCGCCTTCTGCTCTGGCGTGTAGTTAATCCGAGTTCTTCGTTTCATGACAACGTCCCCCCTTGATTAAGGATAGCGTTGCATCGAGCCATTGAACTCACAGCTTAAAGCGGGCATTGAGTGTTATTAACAATTGAGCGCGCCAGGCGAATTCTGCTTATGACAGCGACGACGCGCAAAGCGTAAAAAATCCCCGCGGTACACTCATCTAACATAACCTTTGACCTGAATGATGGACAAAGGATCATATCAGTGTGAGGTCACTTCACAGAAAAGGGAGCGGAGCAACCGGGACAGCCCGGCATTGCCCGCTCCGCGATGTATAAAATTCCGGACAGCGAGAAGGGACTATGATGACAGAAAAGTATGAATATCATCTACGGCTCGGAAGTGTCTAAATTATCCGTGGCGATTCAGTCAGCTTCCCTGACAAATTGTCGTCGTCTGGCAAGGGTCTTGAGGGATACCGCTGCCCTGACAAACCGCAGATATCTGGCACGGGTCATCGGCAAAACTTGCACCTGTGACTGCCATCAGGCTGGCGAAAATCATTGCGTTAATTTTTTTCATGTTTCTACTCCTCAGAGAAAATCGATACGTGCAGGGATAACAAAGCTGCTACTAAAACTGAGTGGCGTTGGGGGTAATTCAGTTCCATGAACAGAATCGGTTGTTATTGTTCAGAAACCGGGAAGGCTGCCGGGCAATGCGCAGCCGGCCCTGTGATACCGCGCAGCGGCATGAAGGCCCCCACAGTTGCTACAGAGAACGCAGCAGCTCACCGGCACCAGTAACCCGGCGAAGCCGCCTCGATTTAACAGATTGCCTCACTCCCCACTCTTTGTATCTGACAGTATGCGGTAATTAGCTATCACCGCACGAAGCGGAGTGAGTCCGGCCCTTCCCTGACGGTAGGTCAATAATACGCCTTGACCTGCTCATCGCAGACCGCCAACAGCATGGATGAAATGCAGGGCTTCTCCGGGCGCATCATGAGTCCATTTACTCTCCCCCCATACCGAATGCATCAAACGGCGGTCGTCAGAACTACCTTCTCTGATTCAGAGCGCTGTTAACCGCCTGAGAGACAGTCGTCGCTTATAAGACGCCTGCCGCCTGAAGAAATGCGAAGTGTACGGCTCATAACAATACGGGAGCCCTGTACCACGGGTGGTCGCTTTCGAGTCTGTATTTCACCTGTCATTACTGCCTGACAGGACCTTCTGCACCAACGCCGGGGACGGCCGTAAACATGATCATGAATATCGTTCATGTTTGATGAAATTAAATCACTTTTACTCAATCAGTCATTCAGGCATAAAATATACCTTATTAATAACTTTAGATAATATAAAGGCTGCCAAATGAGAAAAACTGAAAAGAGAACCGGGAATCTCTGAAAAGCAACAAATAAGATCACATTTTCACATCAAAATTTAGGATGCCAGATCCCGATGAATACAGAGCTTACCTTCACCATTAAGAGCATTAGTTTCGACGAAAACTATAACCCCTCTGAAAATACGCGTATCACGACTAACTTTGCTAATCTGGCCAGAGGTGAGAAGCGCCAGGAGAACCTGCGTAACGCGCTGGTCATGATCGACAATCGTTTCAATTCCCTGGCGCACTGGGATAATGCCAGGGGAGACCGTTATTCAGTTGAGCTGGAAATTATTTCAGTTGCGTTAAATATCAATGCGGAAAGCAATGATATTACCTTTCCGGTCATTGAAATTTTAAAAACAAATATTATTGACAAGAAAAATAATGAACGTATTGAAGGCATTGTCGGCAATAATTTTTCTTCCTATGTTCGCGACTATGATTTTAGCGTAGTACTGCCAGAACATAATAAGAATAAATCGGACTTTACGATCCCTGATAATTTTGGCGATTTGCATGGCAGCATTTTTGAAAGCTTTGTTAACTCAACTGACTATAAAAACCACTTTGAAAAATCACCTGTAATATGCCTGAGCGTTTCAAGTAAAAATATCTATCAGCGCACTGATAATCAACATCCAGTACTGGGCATTGAATATCAGCAAGATGAACTTTCTTTGACCGATCATTATTTCGCAAAAATGGGACTGCATGCTCGCTATTTTATGCCGTCCAACAGCGTTGCGCCTTTAGCTTTTTATTTCCATGGCGATTTGCTTCGTGACTACACTAACCTTGAGCTTATTAGCACCATCAGTACGATGGAAGCTTTTCAAAAAATTTACCGGCCTGAAATTTACAATGCAAATTCCACAGCAGGAAAATACTATCAACCCAACCTGCACCACCAGGATTATTCTTTAACTCAAATTGTTTATGATCGGGAAGAACGCAGCCAGCTGGCTGTTGAGCAGGGGAAGTTTACTGAGAAGCACTTCATTAAGCCATACCAAACTATTCTTGAGCAATTGTTCACTACTTCTGCTCGCTGATTAAACGAAAACGTAAGGTCATCAATAATGAAAAAGCTATTACCCACGTCGACTGCTGGCAGTTTACCCAAACCTTCCTGGCTTGCACAACCTGAGACACTCTGGTCGCCCTGGAAATTGCAAAATGAAGAATTAGTTGAGGGCAAACAAGATGCTCTGCGTCTGTGCCTGGAAGATCAACGGCAGGCAGGTATTGATATTGTCAGTGATGGTGAGCAAACACGCCAGCATTTTGTCATGACGTTTATTGAGCATCTGAGCGGCGTTGATTTTGAGAAACGCCAGACCGTCAAAATTCGTGATCGCTATGATGCCAGTGTACCTACCGTTGTGGGTGAGGTGACTCGTCAAAAACCCGTTTTTGTGGAAGATGCCAAATTTTTACGTCAGCAAACCCGTCAACCCATTAAATGGGCGCTGCCGGGTCCGATGACGATGATCGATACACTCTATGATAGCCATTACAAAAGTCGCGAAAAGCTGGCCTGGGAATTTGCTAAAATTCTCAATCAGGAAGCCAGAGAATTAGAGGCGGCGGGTGTCGATATTATTCAGTTTGATGAACCTGCCTTTAATGTCTTTTTTGATGAGGTGAATGACTGGGGAATTGCCGCTTTAGAAAAAGCCATTGAAGGGCTTAAATGTGAAACAGCCGTACATATTTGCTATGGTTATGGCATTAAAGCCAATACGGACTGGAAAAAGACGCTGGGATCAGAATGGCGACAATATGAAGAAGTTTTTCCTAAGCTACAAACATCTGGGATTGATATAATTTCGTTAGAGTGTCAAAACTCGCGTGTTCCGATGGATCTCATCGAGCTCATTCGGGGTAAAAAAGTGATGGTCGGCGCCATTGATGTGGCAACCAATACCATTGAGACACCAGAGGAAGTGGCTGATACACTGCGCAAAGCACTTAATTTTGTCGATGCCGACAAGCTTTATCCCTCAACCAACTGTGGCATGGTTCCCTTATCTCGTCGTGTAGCAAGAGGTAAGTTAAGTGCTTTAAGCGCAGGTGCAGAAATTGTGCGAAGAGAACTCCTGTCTGAATAACTCAATACCTGAAGTGAACTCAGTCCGGGTTGAACAATTGGCTCAATTGCCAACGATAAACCGGACTGGGTGATAACGCTCATAACAGCAATCACTGATGAATTATTCTGACCAGAAGAGTATTAACCTGTTTTTCTGAGGTCAGGTCCTGGCATAATGGTCGTCAGCAAGAGGCTTCAGTAATCATATTTTTAGCCATCGCCAACAGGAAAGCGGTTACGGCCGTCGCGTCGGTGATTTCACCATCAAGTATCTGACCTGCTCCCCGTTGATTAATACACCGCGATGTTAGTAATGTCTTCATATTGACCCTGACCTCGAATATGATCCATTCATAATCAGGAATAACCGGCTTCATTCTGGCTGCATATTCTGGCAACCGGCAGATTTTTCGGCAAATTCTGACGGGGTCATCCAGCCCAGCGCAGAATGGGGACGCCTCTGGTTATAGGGTATGCGCCAGGCCTCGATTTTGCACCGTGCATCCTCCAGAGACATAAACCAGTTCTCGTTCAGACATTCCTGCCGTAACCTGCCGTTGAAGGACTCCACCGTCGCATTGTCCGTCGGTGTTCCCGGGCGTGAGAAGTCGATTTTGATGCCTCTTTCGTACACCCATCTGTCCGGCATTTTCCCTGCAAATTCAGAACCATTATCGGTTTTCAGCAACTGAGGTAAAGGACGTCTGAGCGCTATGCTGTTCAGCATTTCTGCCACTTCTGTTGAACGCAAATTCTGCCCCACGCAGATCCCCGGGCATTCGCGGGTGTACAGGTCGATAACCGTCAGCAGGCGCAGTCGTCGCCCGTCAAACAACGCATCAGAGACAAAATCCATGCCCCAGACGTGGTTTGGATATAAGCCCTGAGGCTGTGGTTGCCTCCGCCGGGCAGACTTATTGCGACGTGGCCGTTTGAGGCGCAGCGACAGCCCCTGCTCACAGTAGAGGCGGTAGATTCTTTTGTGATTATCGCGCCAGCCTTCCCGCCTGAGCATCACGTGTACCCGACGGTACCCGTAATGAACCCGGGTTTCGGTTATCTCACGGATGCGTAGCCGCAGTGCGCTGTCGTCGGCGGCCACAGAACGATATCGAAACGAGCTGCGGCTGACCCGCAGCGCAAAACAGACCTGTCTCTCACTGGCACCGTAGCGGGCCTGCAAATCCCTGACCCATTCGCGCAGGCGTGCCAGCGTCAGCTCTTTTTTGCCAGCACGTCCTGCAGCATCGCCTTATCGAGGCTGAGGTCAGCAACCAGCCTCTTCAGCCGCAGATTTTCCTCTTCCAGCTGCCGCATATGTTTGAGTTCAGAAGGGGAAATTCCGCCGTATTTTTTACGCCACGTATAGAAAGTGGCATCCGAAATGCCTGGCTTGCGACAGACGTCCGGCACTGACGTACCTGGTTCAGCCTGCTTCAGGGCAAAAACAATCTGCTCTTCGGTGAATCGTGACTTTTTCATCGGCACATCCTCCGTTCAGGGGAGTCATTATCATGCCGGAATTCTGTTTCTGAATGGAGCAGGATTTCGGGTCAGGGTCATTTCCGTCCGGCCTCGGGCAGGATTTTTTTGTTCTATTCTCCTGCATCAATTTTCCACGCCATATTGATACCCGTTACCTCAAAACCCGACTTCTGATAAAGATGAAGAGCAGCATGGTTATCAGGCGCCACACGCAGTTTCACCGATACAGTATTCAGCGCCTGAAGCTTCTCAGAGAGTGCCTGTAAGGCTTTACCACCCAGCTTCTTATTACGCCACTCGGGAAAGATAAAAAAATCCATTATGAAGGCGGAACTGTCAGCGGGTGAGACCTGTATCCAGAAATAACCGATATGGTGCTTCCCGGCGTCGTTGTGTGTATGAAGGCTGAAAAGAAGAGAGTTCTCTGCCGTCTTTTCGTCGGGAAAAGAAGAGGCTATTAAATCTGCGGCTTTTTGATGCGCCTGCGGCTGAGGCAAACGGTGGTTTTTTACCAGATCGTGGGTGTACTCATTGATAAAGACCGTAAAATATAAATTACGCTCTTCACCAGAACATTCCGTTAATGTAACCAAAACAGTTTTCCTATTGATCGGTTTGATTTTAAAAAGGAAGAGGCGGGCTTACGTTACCATTATCAACAGGCAAAGAATATTTTCACGTCAGCCGCTGCGTCTGACGTGCGACCAGAGAATTATTGCCCGTCGCCGGACACAAGCCGTTCGCAGGCCGCCGCGATGCGTCGTCCCGCTTCCTCGATCGTGGCATTGTCGGTGGCGATGGAGAGGCGAAAACAGGGAGACAGGCCGTATGCGCTGCCGCCGACGCCCGACACGCCGTTTTCCAGCAGATAATCCAGTACGTCCTCTTCGCTGGTTAAGGCGTTGCCGTCCGGCCGCCGTCGTCCGATGAGCCCGGCACAGCGACAGAAAATAAAAAAACCGCCCTGCGGCGTCAGCAGTTCAAGCCCTTCCACAGCAGAAAGTCGCGCCACAAGGGTATCGCGTCTTTGCTGATAAGCCGCCACCTGTGGCTTCAGAAAATCCAGTCCGCCGTTGAAGGCCGCCAGCGCTGCCGCCTGGCTTACCGAGCCGGCACCGGAGCTGATTTGCGACTGAACAACAGTCATGGCGGTTATTAACGTTTTCGGCCCGGCACCATATCCAATGCGCCACCCCGTCATCGCATAGGTTTTGGAAACGCCGCCCACCAGCAGGCTGCGCTCGTGAAAGTCCGCCGCCACGTTGAGCAGATTATGATGCTCGCGCCCGTCAAACAGAATATGTTCATAAAGTTCATCCAGCAGCACCATCACCTGTGGATGCTGCCGTAGCACATCCGCCAGCGCCAGCAGCGCCTGCCGCGAGTAAACGGCACCGCTCGGATTTCCCGGATGATTCAGCACCAGCCAGCGCGTGCGCGGCGTGATGCTGGCGGCCAGCGCCTCCGGCGTCAACCGATATCCCTGCTCAAGCGGGCATTCCACTAACACCGGCCTGCCGCCGTTAAAGCGCACGCTGTCAGGGAACGTTGGCCAGTACGGCACCGGTACAATCACCTCGTCGCCTTCATTCAGCGTCGCGGCAAAGGCGTTAAAGATTATCTGTTTGGCGCCGTTGGCGATAATGATGTTCTCTGTTTCAAACGCCAGCTGGTTTTCACGGAGGAGCTTCTGCCGCACCGCCTCACGCAGCGGTTTCGTCCCCGCCGTCGGCGTATATTTGGTTTCGCCCCGGTTCATCGCTTCATACGCGGCCTGCCTGATATGCATGGGCGTATCAAAATCGGGTTCGCCGGTGGTTAAATCCAGAATATCCACCCCGGCCTGTTTCAGACTGACCGTGCGCTGTTTTGCCGCCGCGTTAGCGGAAAGCGAGACGCGCTGTACGCGTTCTGACAAAGAAATAGCCATGGATTACGCCTCCTGCTGCATGTCAGGCGCGGGCAGGCCGAGGTTCTCGCGCAGCGTGCTGAACGCATACTCCTCCCGAAAGAGGCCGCGACGCTGAAGTTCAGGGATCACTAATTCAATAAACAGCGACAGCTGCTCCGGCATCACCGCAGGCATGATATTGAAGCCGTCGGCGCCGCGCTGCTCCAGCCATAACTGGAAGTCATCGGCAATATCCTCCGCCGTCCCGACCAGCACCCGGTGCCCGCGCGATCCGGCTGCAATGGCGGCCAGTTCGCGCAGCGTCAGATTCTCGCGAAACGCCAGCTCGGTCAGCAGCTTCACGCGGCTTTGCCCGCCTTCGCCTGCGGGCACGTCCGGCACCGGGCCATCGAGCGGAAACTGGCTGAGATCCATCTCAAAGCGTGTGGAAAGCTGGCGAATACCGTTATCAATATCGACCAGCTCATTTAAACGACGCCACGTTTCACGCGCCTCTTCGCGCGTGCGGCCAACAATCGGCATCACGCCGGGGAGGATCAGCAGACGATCGGGGTTTCGCCCTGCGTCAGTGACCTGCTGTTTCTGGCTGCGATAGAAACGCTGCGCATCGTCCAGCGTGGCGGCGGCGGTAAACACCACTTCGGCGGTGGCGGCGGCCAGCTTCTGACCATCGGCAGACGACCCCGCTTCGATAATCACCGGTCGTCCCTGCGGCGAACGCGTAATATTCAGCGGCCCCTGCACCTGAAAGTGCTCACCCTGATGGTTGATCGGCTGAATTTTTTCATTGACGAAATACTGCCCGCTCTCTTTGTCGGGCCGGACCGCGCCCTCCTGCCAGCCTTCCCACAGTTTGAACGTCACCTCAAGAAACTCATGTGCGCGGGCGTAGCGTTGTGCATGCGTGGGAATATCGCTGCGACTGAAATTGCGCGCCACGTCGTCCGAAAACGAGGTGACGACGTTCCAGGCCGCGCGCCCGCGGCTGATGTGATCCAGTGAAGCGAAACTGCGTGCCAGATTGAACGGATCGGTGAAGGTGGTGGAGGCCGTTGCCGCCAGGCCGATATGCCGCGTGTTCACCGCCAACGCCGACAGCAGCGTCAGCGGCTCCAGTCGTGCCATGGTCGACGGCAGGCGATAGACGCTGGTCGCCAGCGCGTCGCCAATGAAAAAAAGGTCGAACCGCCCTGCTTCCGCCATTTTGGCAATCCGGATAAGCCAGTCAATATCGGTTGGTGAGCCGAGCTCTTCGGTCAAACGCCAACCGCTGACGTGATGCCCCAGCGGTTGGACAAAAAGGCCGAGCCGAAGCTGCCGTGGGGAGTCTGTCGTTGTGGACATCGCTATTCCTTTCCAGGTGTTCTGTATCAAAAACCGTGTTCAGTCGCCATCAGCGCGCGTTCAATTTTTTCCGCCGCCAGCGAAAATGGCAGCCGCGCCGCGCCTGATGCCGGAAACTTAACTTCGCGGGCAATGGCAGCCATAGCCGCCGCGCGATCGCCCGACAGCGGTGCGAGCGTCAGCGGCGCATCATACTGGCGCAGCAGCGCCAGCAGCTGTGCGTCGGGCTGGCCGGTTTCGCTTTCCATCAACGACTGCACAAGCAAACCAAAACCGACCTTCTCGCCATGCAGCCAGTCATGCAGTTCTGGCTGATGAGTTAACCGGTTATGAATGGCGTGCGCGACACCCGGCGCAGGCGTGGCGTCGCGCATGCTGTTCGCCATGCCTGCCACCGCGATGTTCGCATCAATGACCTTTATCAGGGCGGGCGTCACTGCATGAAGCTCGTTGTCGCGGACGGCCTCAGTGCCGTATTTTTCAAAAATGTCGACGGCGAGTCGCGCGGCCTGCACCTTCAGATTCAGCGCCAGGCTGTCGTCGCTTTTCTGTTTATAAGGGCGAAACTCATACCATTTTGCCAACGCATCGACGATGCCCGCCTTCAGGTAACGAACGTCGTTCTGCGCAATGATTTCGCTGTCCACCAGCACCATCAACGGCATCGTTGAAAGCGGCTGGCTGCGTACATGTCCACCGCGTTCATTATAGATAATGCTCACCGGCGACCAGGCGGCGCAGGTGGCGGCAACGGTTGGCATCGTCACCAGTACGCCGTCGCCCAGTCCGGCAGCGACCGCTTTGGCGCAGTCGAGCGCGCGGCCGCCGCCGATGCCTAAAATAAGCGATGCTTCCTGCTGCTGAACGGCAGCAAGATGTGATGCGATAGCGACATCGGTGCATTCCGTGGTCAGAAAATGGCATTGATAGCGAATATTTTCCGCTTCAAGACTCTCTCTCAGCTGCGGATTGACCGCCTTCCACGCCTGCGGGCTGGTGATAATTGCAACATGGCTGGCATGGGCGGAGAGGATCTCCCCCACGCGGGTGCGAAGTCCCGCCTGGTTGAGGTAGTGCTGCGGCGATTTAATGGCAAACACAATAATGGCCTTATTCTTCTGGCGATAATATTCAGCGAAAATAAATTCATTCACCCTGCGAAAAAATTATTTTCCGCCGGACGGACAAGTGAAACAGGTTTTTCGATCGCGATCTTATCGATAATACGTAAATCAACGCTGTCCACAACCCGTTGATTACGTTTCCTTATTCTCTTATTCGCAAATAAACAGATGAAATTCAGCTAAAGAAGTAAATCCCTTGCATCCTCCCCTGATGAAGGGAAATGATGAGATGAAATAACGCGATGAGAATATTATGTCATCACATCCCATTGATTATCTTTTGCTGGGCGATAATTTCGGCACGCCAGAAATGCGTGATATCTGGTCAGAGCAAAATCGCCTGACGCGGCAAACAGAAGTGGAAGTGGCGCTGGCGCTTACCGAAGGTGAACTTGGGGTTATTCCACGCGCAGCGGCACGAGAGATCGCGGCAAAGGCTGACCCGGGCCGGCTCAATATCCGCGATATCGCCCTGTCCGGCGTAAAAATGAAGCATTCGCTGATGCCGATGATTGCCGCGCTACAGCAGCAGTGCGGTGAAGCGGGCGAGTTTATTCACTACGGCGTCACCACGCAGGATATCGTTGACACTGCCACCGTCCTGCAACTTCGCCAAACGCTGGACGTTATCCGGCGCGACTGCGTGGCCATTGCCGATGCGCTGAAAACGCTGGCCCGGGAGCATCAGCACACGCTGATGGCGGGCCGCACGCACGGAATGCAGGCGCTTCCTGTCACCTTTGGTTTTAAGGCCGCCGTCTGGCTGGATGAGTTTGTGCGGCATCTCGACAGACTGGCGGCGCTGCGCCCTCGCCTGCTCACCGGCAATCTCAGCGGTGCCGTCAGCACCTATGCGGCGCTGGGCGAGATCGGGCCGGAAGTTGAACGCCAGACGCTGACGCGACTGGGTCTGAACACGCCCGCTATCGGCTGGCAGTCGGCGCGCGATCGCTTCTCGGAATATGCCTCGGTGGCGGTGATGATCAGCGGCACGCTGGGCAAAATTGGCAACGAGCTTTATAACCTGATGCGCACCGAGATCGGCGAGGTGGAAGAACCGTTCAGCGCAGGGAAAATCGGCTCCTCCACCATGCCGCACAAGCGCAATCCTGCCGCGCTGGAAGGCCTTGCCAGCCTGACCGCGCCGCTGCTGCACAGCGCCTCGCTGATTTATCATTCAATGCACGTTGAACATGAACGCGACGCGATGAGCTGGCGCGCCGAATGGATCGCGCTGCCTCAGATCTCTGTTTATCTCGCCGCGCAGTTAAAAAACGCCCTTGAAATCCTCTCCGGCCTGACGGTGAATAAAGCGCGCATGCTGGCGAATCTGCAACTGCTGGATGGCCTGCTGCTCTCTGAGAAAGTAATGTTTGAAACGGGAAAACGGCTGGGCAAGCAGACGGCGCATCATCTGGTTTATGAGTGCGCCATGACGGCATATGAGCAGCGACTGTCATTCCGCGATCTCCTGCTGGCCCACCCGGTACTCGCCGCGCACATTACGCCGGAGGACCTGGATAGCTGGCTTGACCCGGCCAACTATACCGGCTGCGCCTCGCAAAAGGTGGATGAAGCCATCCGCTTTGCCGAACAATCCGGCCATCTCACTCACGTAAAGGAGACCGAACGGTGACGCTGCACTACAAACGTCTCACGGTCGCCGATCGGGAAGAGTATCTGATCCTGATGCAGGCGGCCTATGCGCCTATCCGCGCGCTGGGTATCCATTTTGACGCCGCCAGCGCCGACCTGCAAAAAGTGACGCAACACCTTGAACATCATGCCGTTTACGCCGCGCTCAGCGATCACAGGCTGGCGGCCTCCGTAACGGTGCGTTTTCCCTGGGGGCCGCTACCAGGCCCCTTCGGTCTGCCGCATATCGGCTGGTTTGGCGTCCATCCCGATTTCAAAGGCCAAAACCTTGGCGCCACGCTGCTTGGCTGGCTGGAGCAGGAGGTGCTTCTGGCGGAGCTCAGAGCGCCCGCCGTCTCGCTGGGCACTGCTATCAGCCATCCGTGGCTGCGTGCGATGTATCAGAAGTTGGGCTTTGAAGCGATGCACGAAACCGATCTCGGTAAAGGCCATATCACCCTCTATATGAAAAAAGTGCTCGATGAATCGCTCCATGCACAGTGGCTGGCGCGCAGAACGCCGCCGCCGTTAACGTCAACGGAAAAACAATGACCGTATCTTATTCTTCCTCTCTTGCCCGCTCGCTGGCGGCGGCGATTGTCGGTTCCACGCCCTCCTCCGCCGCGCGGGAAAAAGCACGAGACGGATTACTGGATTTTCTGGCGGTCACGCTGCCGGTCGTTCGCGGTGACATTGCGGATTCGGGCCTGCGCAGCCTGCGGCAGGTTTATCCGTCCGACGATGCACAGAGCCGCGCGCTGCTGCTCGGCTACGCCGGACACGCGCTCGACTTCGATGATTTTCATCCGGATTTTCGCGGACACCCCACCACCGTGATCGTGCCCGCGCTCCTCGCACTGGCAGCGGACGACGACGGCGAAAGATTTCTGGATGCCTGTGTGATTGGCGTGGAGACCGCCGGTCGTCTGGGGCTGGCTGCGGGCCCGCAGCATTATGGGCTGGGTTTTCATAATACCGCCACGCTCGGCACGATCGCCGCCGCTGCCGCCTGCGCCCGTCTGGTCAACGCCAGCCCGTCTCAGGTCGCGATGATCATCGGCGTTGCCGCGACGCAGGCCAGCGGGCTTCGCGCGCAGTTTGGTAGCGCGGTGAAACCGCTGCACGCCGGGCTGGCCGCACGCGCTGCCGTTGCCGCCACGCAGCTGGTGCTGGCAGGATTTGAGGGGCAGCCTGACAACGTGCTGGAAGCCTTTCTTCACGCCTTCGGTGGCGGCGGGCAGCAGCCAGAAAAGCTGACGCAGAACTGGGGATCGCCGTGGCGTATCGTTGCGCCAGGTCTGGAGTTTAAACCCTGGCCGACCTGCGGCGGCACTCACGGCGCAATTGATGCAGCAAAGGCGATACGTCACGCCTGGCAGGCGGCGGGAAAAAGCATCGCCATGCTGAACGCGCAGATTGCACACATTGAGGTGTCATTCCCGCCCGGCGGCGATATTGCCGCTTCGGTACGCCAGCCCGTTAACGGTATCGAGGCGCGTTTCAGTCTGGAGTACGTCATTGCTGCCAGCCTCTTGCGCGACACGCTGCGCTTGCAGGATTTTTCTGAAGCGCCGGTCGACCCAGAGCTGGCTGAACTGGCGATGAAGGTGTCACGCTGCCCGGACGCCAGCGCACCGCCGGATGCACTTGACCCCACCGCACGTTTTCATCAGGTTACGCTGTTTCTGCATAATGGGGAGACGCTGCAACAGCGCTTCACCCGTCAGCAAAGCCTGGCGCAGCCGCTGGATCTGACTGAAAAGCTGCGCGGCTGTTTGCCTGCCGCCAGCGAAGCGCAACGCGCTGATATCATTGCGCACACCCGCCTGGAGACGGCGGAGAGCCTGTCGCAGCTTACCCGCTGGCTCTTTGCGCGTTGAAGACTCAAAGCACGGTTGACAGGAAATTCTTCACCCGAACATTGCTGGTATCGTCAAGGACGGCTTTACCCGGCCCGGAAGCGACGATTTTACCGGCTTCCATAAAGATGATGTTGTCGGCCACTTCACGCGCGAAACCAACCTCATGCGTCACGATCACCATGGTGATGCCGGAGTGCGCCAGTTTTTTAATCACCTGAAGCACTTCCCCCACCAGTTCAGGATCGAGCGCCGAGGTTGGCTCATCAAACAGCATAACCTCAGGATCCATCGCCAGCGCGCGTGCAATCGCCACCCGCTGTTGCTGTCCGCCTGAAAGCTGTTGCGGCCAGTCATCCGCGCGATCGGCCAGCCCTACCTGTTGTAACAGCTGCCGCGCCTTTGCCGTCGCCTGTCGGCGATTTTGCTTTTTCACGCGAAGCGGCGCATCAATGATGTTCTGTAGCACCGTGCGGTGCGGAAAAAGATTGAACTGCTGAAACACCATGCCGATGCGGCTGCGTTGTGCGGCGATCCTGGTGCTACTCAGCTCGTGGAGCGCCTGCCCCTTCTGCTGATAGCCCACCAGTTCGCCACCGATACGTATCGTGCCGCCATCCAGTTTTTCCAGATGATTAATGCAGCGTAAAAGCGTGGATTTCCCGGAGCCGGACGGGCCAAGGATCACCGTGACCGAGCCGGCCGGAATATCCAGATCGATCTGATCCAGTACCGTATTGCCGGAAAAATGTTTGCTGACCTGACGAAAGGCAATGGCTTCACCCATGGCTGGTTTCTCCTGCATTCATGCTGCGGTGCAGCGCGGGTTCCGCCGCTGGGCGTTTACGTTTGACCTGACGATAGCTGCTGCGGCTGAAGTAGCGTTCGACATAATACTGCCCCACCGACAGCAGCGAGGTCAGCACCAGATACCAGAGCGTGGCGACCAGCAGCAGCGGGATGACCTCGTAGGTACGCTGATAGATAATCTGCGCTGAAAAGAGCACATCCTGTAGCGAGATAACCGACACCACCGCCGTGGTTTTAAGCTGGCCGATCACCTCATTGCCGGCGGGCGGCAGAATAGCGCGCATGGCCTGCGGCAATATGGTATGGCGAAAAATTTGCGCCGGACGATAGCCCAGCGCGCGCGCCGCCTCGATTTGTCCGGCGCCAACGCTCTGAATGCCCGCGCGAATAATCTCCGCCGCATAGGCTGACTGGTGCATCACCAGCGCGATAACGGCCGCGCTGAAGGGGCTGATGAGGGCGTTGGCGGGCGCGCTCCAGATTTCGCCGATCCACGGCAGCGAGATAGAGAGCGTCGGATAGAGCGCGGCCACGTTGTACCAGAGAAAAAGCTGAACCAGCATCGGCACGCCACGGAAAAACCAGGTATAGCTCCAGCTCACCGCCACCAGCACCGGATTGGACGACAGACGCATCAGCGCCAGCACCGTACCACCAGCGAAACCAACAATCACCGAGATGGCGGTCAGTTGCAGGGTCATCAGCACGCCCTGAATGATCGAAGGAGCGGTAAAGTTTTCCGCAATCACCGCCCATTCGAAACGTGGATTATTCAGCATTGAATGCCCTGCCGCCAGCAGCAGCAGGGCAACAATCAGGGCGCTTATCCAGCGGCCGGCATATTTTTTACTGACGATGCGCAGCCCGTCGACAGTCGCGCCGTCCTGATAGTGGCTCATCCAAAGATCTCTTCATTACGTTTAGACTCTTTTACCGCACCGAAGCCAATCGACCATTTATCAAGGATTTTCTGGTAGGTGCCATCTTTAATCAGCGAGTTAAGCGAAGCCTGAATCGCCTCTTCCAGAGGTGACTGCTTGGGCAGCGCAATGGAGACCGGTGCATCATCAACGTGGATTTGTCCGCTCATCGTCAGCGGCTTCACCTGACTGACCTGATACGTCAGCCCTTCGTACGGGCCGAAGAACAGCGGCACGCGGCCGCTTACCACCGCCTGCACACCGGATGGCCGGTCAGGGAAGACGGCAATTTTGACAGGCTTTTTGCCCGCGTCGGTACAGTTTTTACTGGCTGCTTCCAGGCGACCGATCTGCGTGGTGCCCGCACCCGCCCCAATCTCCTGGCCGCAAACCGCGTCGAAAGAGGTAAATGGCGCAATGTTGGCATCTTTACGAGAGATCACGCCGAGACGAGAGGCATCGTAATAGCTGATGAAATCAACCTGCTCCAGACGCTTTTTGGTGGCGTTAATATTCGACAACGCGACGTCATAGCGGCCCGATTTCAGACCAGGAATAATATTGTCGAACCCGCCGGTATCCTGCCAGCGTACGTCGACGCCCAGTCGCGCGGCCACGGCGTTCATGATGTCAATCTCACGTCCTGCCAGCGTCTTGTTGTCTTCTTTAAAAAAGGTGGTGGGCGGCGTATTCGGATTGGTGCCTGCCACAATGTAACCTCGCTTGCTGATATCCGCAGGAAGTTTCCCTTTCAGCGACGCGTCTGGCGAAACCGTAAAGGTCGACGACGCCGGAACGTTCTGCTCTGCTGCCCATACCGAAGATACATTTCCCGCCATCAGCAGCGGGATCAATACGTTAGCCAGCTTCATCATGAACCTTTTCCTGATTAAATCGTTAATAACTGTCGCGCTGTCACGAGACACAAGCGTTAACGTCCGACGATTTTTATAACGTTCTGATCTGAGAAACGCTGCCGAGCGAAGTTTGATTTTGCGTGCAGCGACCGTTTGTTTACAAATGAGAAAAAAATCTAAGCTATCCACAATCGTTGCTAACTTATTACGCTGTTTTTGTATCGCCCCGGCGCATGGCATTACCCAAAACCGTTGATGAGAACTATTATCACGTATGGGTTGTTTACAGAGAGAGAGGCAGGTGACAGAGACGATTTCGTTATCGGCGGCATGCTGTATTGTAGGCGGCGGCCCGGCAGGCATGATGCTTGGCTATCTGCTGGCACGGGCAGGCGTGGGCGTGGTAGTTGTCGAGAAACACGCCGACTTCCTGCGCGATTTTCGCGGCGACACGGTGCATCCTTCCACCTTGCAAATCATGCATCAGCTTGGGCTGCTTGACGAACTGCTGACGCTGCCCCACCAGCGCGCCGGGAAGCTTCATGCCGAAATGAATGGAAAAGAGGTCACCATGGCGGACTTTTCCCGGCTGCCGGTCAAATGCCGCTTTATTGCCTTTATGCCGCAGTGGGACTTCCTCAATTTTCTTGCCAGCAAAGCCGCTGCACTGCCTGACTTTACGCTGCTCCGGTCTGCCCGATTTGAGGATTTCCTCATTGAGGATGGCCGCATCTGCGGCGTAAGGGCGCTGACCCCAAACGGGCCGCTTGAGATCCGTTCGCCGCTGGTCGTCGGTGCCGATGGCCGCCGGTCGAAGGTAAGAGAAAAGGCCACGCTGACCGGATGCGCCTTTGGCGCACCGCGCGATGTGCTGTGGTTCCGGCTGGCAAAACGGCCTGACGATCCTGCGTGGAGCATGGGCCACACCGGGCCGAAGCAAAATTTTATTCTGATCGACCGGGGCGACTTCTGGCAGTGCGGTTTGTCCATCGCCAAAGGCGACTATCAGGCGATAGTGAATGCCGGACTGGAGGCACTGAAGCAGCAGATTGCGCAGGTATCACAATTTGACACCGGGCGGCTGGCGGAACTCCGCGACTGGGATGAAATCAAGCTGCTCGAAATTCGTATCGATCGGCTGGATGTCTGGGCGAAGCCCGGCGTGCTCTGCATTGGCGATGCGGCGCATGCCATGTCGCCGGTGGGCGGCGTAGGGGTGAATCTGGCGATTCAGGACGCGGTTGCCGCCGCGAACGTTCTGACGCTGCCCTTGCGAAATAACACGCTGACGCTGAACGATCTGCACAAAGTACAGCGTCGGCGAGACTTCCCTACCCGCGCCACACAGTTTTTACAGATTAAAATGAGCGGTAAAAAGCGGCGTAAAAAAAGCAGCGCAATGCCGAAACTGGTTCGACGGCTGCCTTTTTTTCCGCACGTATTCGGCTGGATCATCGGGCTTGGCTTTCGCCGCGAACGCCCGCGGGATTTTAACCGTTAGCTACGTTTCATTATGCAGACGCTGGCGCCGCCGCAATCCGGGGAATAACGCCATCCACAGCCCGACCACGATCAGCGTGCCCACGCCGCCCACCAGCGCAGCGGGCGCCGCGCCTAACCACGCCGCCAGCATGCCGGATTCAAATTCGCCAAGCTGGTTCGAGGTATTAGGTTTTGTACGAAAAGTCGGTGGGGGGTAGAATTGCCGCCATGATTGGCTGGAGGCCCGCATGGCAAAGCGTTACGAACTCTCCGACGCATCGTGGGAATTGATCAAGGATCTGGTTTCTCCCGAGCAGAAAATGGGTCGCCCACGTAGTGATGATGGCCTGGTACTCCACGGAGTCCTTTGGATTTTGTGCTCGGGTGCTGCC
>NZ_JNVB01000077.1 GCF_000770305.1 Erwinia oleae | reverse complement strand
CTGTAAATATGAGGAAAAAAAGATGACGACAGATAAAAAACCGGTCTGGTTTATTACCGGCTGCTCCACCGGCTTCGGCCGCGAGCTGGCAAAAGAGGTACTGAAAAAAGGCTATCGTCTGGTAGCGACCGCCCGTGACAAAGCAAAAATCGCCGATATCGTTGCGGGATCAGACGAGAGCGCTCTGGCGTTAACGCTGGATGTGACGCGCAGCGAGCAGATTGATGAGGCGGTCAGGGCGGCGCAGGAAAAATTCGGCACTATTGATGTGCTGGCCAATAATGCAGGCTATGGCTATCAGTCCTCGGTGGAAGAGGGTGACGAGGCGGAGATTCGCGCGCAGTTCGATGCCAACGTCTTTGGCCTGTTTGCGATGACGCGCGCGGTGCTGCCGGTGATGCGCCAGGCGAAAAGCGGTCACATTATCAATATCACCTCCGTGGCAGGTCTGATCGGTTTTCCCTCTTCCGGCTACTACTCAGCCAGTAAACATGCCGTTGAAGGGTGGTCTGACTCGTTGCTGGCGGAAGTGGCGCCGCTGGGCATTGATGTCACCTGCGTGGAGCCGGGGCCGTTTCGAACCGACTGGGCCGGCCGCTCGCTGCGCCAGACCGCCAGCCACATTGATGACTACGCAGAAACCGCCGCTGCCCGCATGAAAACCACCTCTGGCTACAGCGGCACTCAGCCCGGCGATCCGGTGCGGGCGGCGCAGGCGATGATTGCCCTCACTGAAAGCACAAATCCACCGCGTCATTTGGTGATGGGCGCCTTCGGTTTTGATGCGGTGAGCAAAAAACTCAAAGAGCGTCTTGAGCAGGTTGAAGCCTGGAAAGAAACCACGCTTGGCACGGATTTTCCGCAGTAACCTCGCTGGCCCTTCCCACGGTAAGGAGGGCCATATTGCGCCGGCTCACTTTTTGTTTAAAATCTGCGCAGCTCTGTCCGGTTACGCCTACACTGAAACAGGAAAGCGCACCAGGCGCTGCCTGAACTTAATAACAACAAGCGACTTTCCTTTTCCTTAGCCCCTCCGTTATCGCGCCGCGATAGCGCCAGATGCTAATTCCCTCTCACTGCATTCCTTGCAGAGTCAGTTCCTCTTTCGGGCGGCGCGTTTTTTTCGCGTCCGTTCAGGCATGCCTCGTGTTTTCACAGACGGAGACGGTGTATGGCGGAATTTGCTTCATTCTGGCAGGCGGGTTTTGAAGGGGCCGATCACGTGACGCGACAGGGCGCACCGCTGTCGATGATCACTGCTAACGGCCATTTACAGAAGGTTGTGGAGGACTACCGGGCGCTGCGTGCGCTGGGAATGGCAACAGTGCGTGAAAGCGTCGGCTGGCGGCTTTGCGATTTTCCCGAGGGCTATGACTTCAGCAGCGTTAAGATCCGCATGCTGGCGGCACAGGAGACGGGCGTACAGGTATGCTGGACGGTTATGCACTACGGCTGGCCGGAAGAAACCGATATTTTTGACCGACGCTTTGTCCACCGTTTTGCCATGTTTTGCGGCGCGCTGGCACGCTTTCTGGCGCCTTTCTATGACCAGCAGGCCCCCATTTATTCGCCGGTAAATGAGATCTCATTCACCAGTTGGGCGCTGGGGGAAGGCTATTTCCCCTCTTCCTGTGCACCCGCCGACGGCGCGGGGGAACGCTGCAAGCGCCAGCTGGTCAGCGCACTGTTAGCGGGCTGCGACGCCATCTGGCAGGCCGATCCCCGCGCGCGTTTTCTGCACTGCGATCCGATAATCCATCTTGTTGCGCCACCTGAGATGGCTGTCGATCGCGCGCAGGTGAATGCCGCGTGCGAGGCGCAGTATCAGGCGTGGGACATGATCGCCGGCAGGCTGGCCCCGGAGTTGGGCGGCGCGCCGCGTTATCTCGATCTGATCGGCGCAAATTATTATCACGACAATCAGTGGGAATTCCTCTCCAACCAGCGGCTCGGCTGGCACCTTGGCGACCCACGACGCATCCCGCTGCACCAGATGCTGCAAAAATTACATCAGCGCTACGGTCGGCCCGTGCTGCTGGCGGAGACCAGCCACGTGGGCAGCGGCAGAGGCGCATGGATAAAGCACATTGCTGATGAAGTCGCGCAGGCATTGCTTGATGGTGTCAGCCTGACGGGCATTTGTCTCTATCCGGTGGTTGATCGGCCCGACTGGGATCACGGCACCTGGCATCACAGCGGATTATGGGATGTCGCCGCCACCCACCATGACCCTTTTACCCGCACGCTCAATCACCCGTTCGCCAGGGCGCTTGAGGCCGCGCAGGCATCGCTTCGCCTTTTCAATGTGAAGCTCAACATAAGAGAGAAAACACCTATGAATATGCCTGAAATGATCGTTTTCAGCCACTTGCGCTGGGATTTTGTGTTTCAACGTCCGCAGCATTTGCTGACGCGGCTCGCCGGGTATTACCGCATTGTGTTTGTCGAGGAGCCGGTTTTTCGCGCCGGCGAAGCCGGGTTTGACTATAGCTGGCCGGCGGCCAATATCACCGTTGCGCGGCCGCATACCAGCGTGCAGCAGCCGGGGTTTCATGACGATCAGCTCGCAGAGCTTAAGCCGCTGATGGGCGAGCTGTGCTCGCCAGAGGCGAAACCCGTGGTGTGGTTTTATACGCCGATGGCGCTGCCGCTGTTAACGCAGTTCACGCCGTCGCGGGTGATTTACGACTGTATGGATGAACTTTCCGCTTTCCAGCAGGCCCCGCGCCAGCTCTTACAGCGTGAGTCCGCGCTGTTGAAACGCGCGGATTTGGTCTTTACCGGCGGCCCAAGCCTCTACGCCTCGAAAAAAACGCGGCATCCGGCCGTGCACTGTTTCAGCAGCAGCGTGGACGCCATCCATTTCGAGCAGGCGCTGGATCGCAGCAACGGTCATCCGTTGCAGAATGCTATACCGCATCCGCGTCTTGGCTATTACGGCGTGATCGACGAGCGGCTGGACCTCGAACTGATTGCTGCGCTGGCTGACGCGCACAATGACTGGCAGCTCATTTTTGTCGGACCGGTGGTGAAGATCGATCCCGCCACGCTGCCGGTGCGGGATAATATTCACTATTTGGGTCAGCAGCCTTATCAGGCGCTGCCGCAGTTTCTGGCGGGGTGGGACGTCTGCCTGATGCCGTTTGCGCTGAATGACGCCACGCGTTTTATCAGTCCGACTAAAGTGCTGGAGTACATGGCAGCGGAACTGCCCGTTGTCAGTACGGCGATTGCCGACGTGGTGGCAGGCTACGACGACGTGGTGTTCATTGCCCGCGACAAACAGGCGTTTATCACTGATTGCGCGCGGGCGCTGTCGCTGTCGGACGCAGAGCGTCTGCGTACAGGGGAACGCATGCGCGCAATCGTCAGCGCAACCTCGTGGGACAGCACCGTGCAAAAAATGAAGGCGCTGATCGATAACCCTTTCATGCCGACTGTACGCATTGAGGACGTGAGCCAGCCGCTGGCTGAACCAGACATCATGCCGCGTAATCCGGCGGCGTTGAAGGCAAAATACCTGATCCTCGGCGCCGGGCCGACCGGCCTGAGCGCCGCCGAGCGTCTGGGAAAAGACGCAGTGCTGCTGGAAAGAAACAGCAGCGTGGGCGGCTGGTGCCGTTCGGAGCAACACGGTGGATTTACCTTTGACTACGCCGGACACATTATGTTTTCCGCCGATCCCTGGGTGCTGGAGATGTATCAGCGCCTGCTTGGCGATAATCTCCACTGGCAAAACCGTGAAGCCTGGGTCTGGTCACACCAAACCTACACCCGCTATCCTTTTCAGGGCGCGCTGTTTGGGCTGCCCGCCGGGGTGATCACCGAGTGCGTGATGGGCGCAATAGAAGCGCGCTACGAGACCGATGAGTATGAACCGGGCATGGTTAAGGTGGAAGATTGCTGTGCTGATGGCGGCACGCCTGCCACCGACGACTGTACGCTCACCCGGCGCGATAAAGAGGCGAAAAACTTTGAGCAGTTTATCTATCGCACGTGGGGAAGCGGAATAGCGAAGCACTTCGCTGTGCCCTACAACAAAAAAATATGGAAGGTGCCGTTGGCTGAGATGGAGACGTCATGGCTGGGCGGACGCGTTCCGCTGCCCGATCTCCGGCAGATTATTTCAGGGGCGCTGGCGCCTGTATCTCAACCCGTCGGTCCGAACGCCCGTTTTGGTTATCCATTAAAAGGTGGGTTTGAGGCGCTGATGTCCGGTTTCCTGCCTTTGCTCAAGGGCACGCTTGAAACAGAAGCGGAGATCGTTCGCGTGATACCGAGCCAGCATCTTGTTGCGCTGGCAGACGGGCGTCACTATCAGTATGAGCAGCTTATCAGCACGTTACCGCTGCCCGCGTTGATAAAGATGATTGGCGATCAGGCACCTGAGGAGATCAGAAACGCCGCCGGTCAGCTGCGTCATACCTCGATTCGCTGTGTGAATTTAGGCATTAACCGCCCGAATCTGACTGACAAACACTGGGTGTACTACCCGGAAAATACGCTGTTTCATCGCATCTTTATGCAGGGGAATGCCAGCCCGCACTGCAATCCCCCCGGTGGTTTTGGCCTGACCTGCGAGATCAGCTATTCGCAGGCGTCGCCGCTGCCGCTGGAGGGCGATGCGCTGAATGAACGCTGTATCCGTGAGTGTATTGAGGTGGGGCTGTTTACCGCTGAAGATGAGGTGCTTACCGCCACGCAAATCGATATCCCGTGTGCCTATGTTATTTACGACCATGCACGGGAGAGAAACGTGACGCTTATTCGTCACTGGCTGAGTCACTTTGGCATCACGCTGGCCGGACGCTACAGCGAGTGGGAATATTATAATTCCGACCATGCTTTTCTGGCGGGCAGGAAGGCGGCGGAAAAATTACTGGCGGTTGGGCTGGAGAGCAGCGTCGTATCTTAGCCCATAACGTCCGGCAAGCGTGCCGGACGTGCTATCTATCCGGCCACGTCCCACCACTGCTTATTCAGCGCGTAATAGCGGTCGGTGGGATCCAGCGGTTTATCCCATGGTTTATCGAGAATAAAGTGAATGTTTTTTACCGCAGAGTCATCCCACAGTGCCGGATGCTGATGCGGCAGCGTTTTCAGCGCATTATAGATGTAGGGCAGCGGGCGCCAGCGCTGATGATAGTAGTCATTGAGAAAATCCTGTTCCGGGAACAGATAGCGGGAAAGATCCCCCAGCGTGGCCAGCTCATGCATCATATCGTCGAAAACGGCCTTGTCCGGTGTCAGCACCAGAAAACCGCTGTTAAGGTAGTTGTCCACCTCGTCCGGCGCAGAGGTGTGATCGCGTCCACGGCAGTAGCTGTAAAAACAGTTTTCCGGCGTCCAGCTTTTCGGATAGCTGCGGATTTTATTGGGATTGCAGCGGCAGGCGTGGCAGGCAGCGATCTCATCTTCCGCCAGCGGAAGCTCAAACAGCTCATCCATATTTTGCGTAACCAGCATGTCGGCATCAAGAAAAACGATGCGCTGATAATCCGTTAGCGTCCAGGCGGCCAGCTTGGTCCACACCTCTGAAAACCGTGCATTGGCGTAGTTGCTCTGAAGGCGGCTGTCGGGGCTGACCGGCTCGACGTTCTTCAGCAGGCAACCGGCTTCTTCCAGCGGCTTTCTGATATCGGCACCGATATTTGCCGTCACCATCACCACCAGCGGGTAGGCGCTGTTCACTTTTTTTAATGAGGCGAAGAGCGTGCGGACGCCAGTGGCGTACCCCGGCTGCGTCAGCAGCGTAGCCCATGCTTTCATCGTTGCGCCTCCTTCAATAATCCATCAATAAACGCATTAGCGAATTTATGCTGCGGATCGAGCGCCTCTCTGACCTTCTTAAAGGCCGCCCACTGTGGATAGATCGCAGCCCAGTCATACAGCGAAGCATCAAAATATTTGCCCCAGTGCGGTTTTCCGCCTTCTTCGGCCAGCAGTTTTTCGACGGCCAGCAGGAAATTTACGCCTTCTTCAGAAAGTGAACCGTCCTCAGCGTAGTAGACCACAAAGCCAAAGAAGCAGGTTTCCTCGCCGGCTGCCGGGCTGAGCCAGGCAGAAGAACCGCCGGTGCAGCGCAGGATAATCGGATAGTGCATATGCGGTTGCGTTTCCTGATGCCACGCTTTGATTTTTTTTATTACCGCTGCCGTACGGGCCAGTGGAATACCGATTTCAACATTGATCTGCGGTGTGGCGATGCCGCGGCAAAATACCTGATAAACGTCGCCGGTTACGTCGGAGAAGTCTTTAAAGCGGGTGACGGTACGAAACGGTTTGCCGTTTTCATCAACGATTTTAGTATCGCTGCGCATATGTTCCAGCGTCTGCTCCACCGTGTCGTTCATGGCATCGCTGGTCGCTTCCTGTGTGACCAGCTCTTCGTTATTGTCGCGATACAGCTGGATCTCTTCTCCGCTCGCTTCACGTGCGGCCCATACGTGCACCTGATTTTCATTCGGGAACCACCACGCTTTGCTTAGCGCAAAATCGCGATTCCAGTGCAGGAGATCCTCTTCCAACGTGTCGGCGCTGACGGCGTTCTTGAAACAGGTGTAAATTTGCAGAGGCTGCGTGCGCAGGGTGACCTGTGTCACCACGCCAAGCGCGCCTAATCCAAGCTGTACGGCGTGAAACCAGGGGTGATCGCGATCGAAGGTGGCGACGCTGCCATCTGCCAACACCATGCGAATTTCTGATGCTTCATCGGCAATCGAACTCTGGCGCAATCCCTGTCCGTGTGTCCCGGTTGCCAGCGCACCGGCCAGTGACTGTGAGGCGATAACGCCCGGCGAGGAGGGAAGCATACGGCCCACGCCAGCCAGCACTTCGTAAACCTCATGCAGCGGCGTGCCGCCGGCAAACGTGGCGCTGTCTTCGGTCAGTGCGATAAGTCCGCTGAGGTGATGAAGGTCCACCAGCATATCGTCCGGCGCGGTCAGCTTCAGCATTCGCCCCGACGACATCTTGCTGCCCATTATGCGCACGTTACCGCCACACGCTGCCACGATCGACTGAAGCTCTGCCTCATTTTGCGGCGCAACAACAATACGTTTTTTACCCAGTGTTTCGTTCCGGGCCCAGTTCCATACCTGAGATTGATCTGCGCCGGGATCGGTTTCACGGCGTGGGTATCCGGCATAATCGCTTGCCATCTGGAGCTCCTTTTAAATGAAGAAAAAATTTATCGGTCTGAAATGTGTGAGTCGTCACGGTTATTTTGCTTCAGACACCGTTAAGCGTAGATGAGTTGCGGCAAAAGGAATAAATTTCATGTTAAAAAAATCTGTACAGGTGGTAGATGTATTGTACAGATTTTTATGCAAGGAAGAAGGGAAGGGAATAGAAAATTTACTAATGACGATGGTCAGTTAACGTGTGTGTGCCATCCACCACGCTCGCGAAGTGCGTGTCTATTTTTGCATTGAGTTCGGCCTGATCGGGCAGCGGCTTTCCGCGCAGCAGAGCCTCAGTGGTAAAGCAAAAAATTAAAATGCTGCGGCTGCAAAGATTGGTCACGTCGGTATAGCTTTCCAGCGATTGCAAATAGATTTCATCGCCCTGCGCGTTTTGACGGCTGGTTTGCATAGCGGAAACCAGCAGGCGACAAACATCTGGCGCATCGCCCAGCACCGGCATTTTGCCAATGGAAAAGGCCAGCATTTTCTCCACGCGAATAAACAGCAGCCGCCGATGAGCAGAAGCAAACAGCTCTTCCAGCGTTTCCAGCCACAGAACCAGCGTGGTATTAAACAGCTCGTTTTGTGCCATCTCCAGGCTGGCGTGTTGCCAGTTAAACCGGCTAATCAGCTCAAAAAAAGCACTCTGGTAAGCACCGAATGCGAGGCTGTCGCTGTCGTCAACCTGAGGCAGTTGATTGCTGGCGAGTTCAAAACGCTGAAGCTCAGACTGGCTTTGTTCATCCTCAGCATCGATCAGCCGGGCTTTACGCTGCTGAAGCGTTTTCAGACCTTCCAGTTCGTGCAGCGTCGACATTGCAATTTCACTGGCCATCAGCGCTTTGTTAATTAAATGGATCTCTGCCGAGGAAGCCACCACCGAGCGTTCTGCCAGCAGTTCATTGCGTCGGTTGAGGTAAGCGGCAGCGGGCGTGAGGAAATTACACATGAAAAATCTCGTTGTCGGGAAAGGGCTGCGGGCAATCTCGCCCTGTAAAGAAGGCTCAGTATGACACAGTAAATATGCCTGAATTCTTCTTACCGACCGTTTTCAGGAGAATGCGCAGGCGTTTCAGTGCCAGGCAAGTCTGGAGAAAAGATGGCGCTGTCAGAGGGATGCAGCGCACACAAGGCTGAAAAATAGCTCAAAACTTTCTGTATCAATGATCTGGCGCAATCTGTTTGCCGGACGCCCTGCTATATCGTGACCAGAAGCGGCTAACTGCTGTTGCGGTGACGCGTTGATCACAGGGAAAAGGAGACGTTGATGAAAACAGGGAGAACGTTCAGTTCAGCAGGGCAGCTTATCAACGGCTGCCCGCCCATTACAGAAGAAAGCCAGTGAGCTGGCGAACGCAGGGAAAATCGCCGGATTATCGTTTCTCACTGGCGAATGAGCGGACGTTTCTTGCCTAGATCCGCACCGCGCTGGCGTTTATGGCCGCCGCCATTGGCATCGATCAGCTTGCGCCCGATCTGGCGCCGTCCCAACTGCGTGAAGGGCTGGTTGCCGCACTGGGCATCACGGCAGCGCTGCTGGCCTGGTATGCCTGGCGACGTTGGGTGCTCAATGAACGCACCATGCGTAATGACGCCGAGCTGACCTTACCGCACATACTTGTCTGGCTGAGCGGCGGTCTGGCAACGGGGATTTTACTGACGCTGGCCGCGTTGATGCTGTTATGAGCAAAAACGTTCGCCCCCGCGATGCGGGATTGCAACCGGAACGTACTGCGCTGGCCTGGCAAAGAACCGTTTTCACCGTACTGATTTTCTCTCTGGCGGCGGTTCGCGTGGCGCTTTCCCGTGGTGATATTGTCTCCGGCGCACTCAGTGGCGCTGGCATTATCCTGTTGCTGATGATGGCTATCTCTTATCGTCGGCAGCAAACCCTTATCAATCGAACAGACCTGTCGACGCTCTCATCGGCGCTGGCTAAAGGATTGATCAGCGCAGCGCTTTGTCTGGTGTCGCTGTCATTTGCGCTGCCAGCATTGCTCAATTTAATGAAAGGAGAGGGCTGACATGGCGTTAGCAGGTTGCCACGTAATGGCGAAACCGGGCGGATCGGTCTGCAATATTGATTGCACCTACTGTTTCTATCTTGAAAAGGAGGCGTTGTACCCTGAGCGTCATAACAACTGGCGCATGTCAGATGAGACGCTCGAAGCCTTCATTCGCCAGCATATCGCGGCACAAAGCAGCGATTGCGTTAATTTCGCCTGGCAGGGCGGCGAGCCCACCATGATGGGGTTGCCGTTTTTTCAGCGGGTCATTGCGCTGTGTGATAAATACGCTAACGGCAAAAAAACAGAACATGCTCTGCAAACCAACGGCCTGCTGTTAAATGATGAGTGGGCCCGCTTCTTTGCGGAACACGGGTTCCTGGTGGGACTGTCGATCGACGGCCCGGCGCATCTGCATAACCAGTATCGCGTCAATCGCGCCGGGAAGGGGACGCATGACCAGGTCATGGCCGCGCTGGCATTGCTGAAAGCCCACAGGGTTGAGTTCAACACGTTAACGGTGATCGGCAGACATAACGTGGATCATGCGCGGGAAGTGTATGAATTTCTTCTGGCGGCCGGTTCGCGCTATATCCAGTTCATCCCGCTGGTGGAACGGATGAGTAGTGACGTGACCAGCACGTTGA
Organism: Erwinia oleae; assembly: GCF_000770305.1. Classification (GTDB taxonomy): domain Bacteria; phylum Pseudomonadota; class Gammaproteobacteria; order Enterobacterales; family Enterobacteriaceae; genus Erwinia; species Erwinia oleae. The sequence continues at coordinate 8,105 of NZ_JNVB01000077.1, read as the reverse complement.
ACCTGGTGATGCCCGGTGAGAGCGCCGCGACGCTGGCGCCGTGGACCGTGCCGTCATGGCAATATGGCCAGTTTCTCAGCCAGATTTTTGATATCTGGGTACGGCGCGACGTGGACAACGTCTACGTACAGATGTTTGCCGTCGCGCTGGCGGCCTGGATGGGGCAGCCGCCTGTTCTCTGCGTTCATGCCGAAACCTGCGGACATGCGTTTGCGCTGGAGTCAAACGGCGATCTCTATAACTGCGATCATTTTGTCTATCCGGAACACCTGCTGGGCAATATTCATCAGCACAGCATTCAGTCGCTGAATAACAGCGAACGGGCGATGGCCTTTGGCGAAGCGAAACGCAAAACGTTAACTGCCGAATGTCGCTGCTGCGATTACCGTTTTGTCTGCCACGGCGGCTGCCCGAAACATCGCTTCGCCGTATCGCCCTCTGGTCATCCCGGACACAGCTATCTGTGCGCGGGATATCAACATTTTTTTCAGCACATCACGCCGGTGATGAACGCATGGCGAGAGATGCTGAATCAGGGTTATCCGGTGCCTGCGATTATGCAATGGCTGGCGGTTGAGAAGCGTAAGGCAGGGAAAGAAACAGGCCGGAATGCGCCCTGTTCCTGTGGGAGCGGTAAGAAATTTAAGAAATGCTGCGGTTAACCGGGAATGAACAGGCCTGGTTCTGAAAACTTATTCAGGGCCGTTGTGATGACAAAAAAAGCCCGCTCGGGTGAGCAGGTTTCTTAAATTTGGCTCCTCTGACTGGACTCGAACCAGTGACATACGGATTAACAGTCCGCCGTTCTACCGACTGAACTACAGAGGAATCGGTTTCGATGGAGCGCATATTAGCGAGGGCGCAGAGCACTGTCAACAGCAAAAAAGCGTCAGGCTTTCAATTGACTACGATTAAAACAACCCGACGTTTTAGTAATCAGTTTCCGCAGCAGTCACGGCCGGATCGCCATCAGATAAACGCTGATAGGGGTCTTGCTGATAAAACTGCGTGAAGCGCTGATAAAGCGTGGCAAAACGGGCTTTAAAAAGCGCCGGTGCGCTAAAAAAATACTCTGATAGTACCGCAAAACACTCTGCCGGGTCCGTTGCCGCATAGGCATCAATGCTGGCTGCATTTTCGCCGACTAAATCAATTTCTTCCTGAATTTCCGCCATTGCGCCGTGCAGATCCTGCTCCCAGCCCGCAACGTCACGCAGAGCAATCGGCGGTACGCCGTTGGCGTAACCGCCGCGAGAATCCAGTTTATGAGCTACTTCATGGACGATAAGGTTAAAACCGGAGAGATCGAAAGAGTCCTGTACGTCCAGCCAGTTCAGCACGACCGGCCCTTGCTGCCAGCTCTGCCCGGCATGAACGGCGCGCCCGGCATGTATCAGGCCAAATTCATCTTCCCACTCATCATCAACGATAAAAGGCGAAGGGTAGATCAGCACCTCGTGGAAGCCATCCAGCCATTCAAAGCCTAACTGCATCACCGGCAGGCAAAAGAGCAGCGCCAGCCGCGCGCGTTTTAATGCATCAAGCTGGAGGTTCTGCAACGGCACCAGGCTTTTCTGTTGCAAAAAACGTTCGGCAAGCTGGATAAGAGAGCGCCGCTCGTCCTCACTAAGTCCGCTCAGCACGGGCAGCATGAGCGCTTCCGACCAGGGCAGCGCGGAAGGAGCGGATTCACGGGTTTTCCAGGGCCATTTGATCATGTTGCCGCTCAGTTTTACAGGGTGAAGTTAACCTGCGCCGCAGGCGCGTTTATGCGTCAATGCGGGTAAAATCAATGACCCATACCCACGGATTGACTTCCCAACTGGTGCCGCCATATTGCAGCGCCCACTGCTTGCGGTAAGCGTCCTTCGCGGAAACAGGCTCATTATGCATGGTAAAAAAGTTATTCAGAAAGTGGGAGTCGGTCTGCACGCCTTCCGCCATTACGTCATCTTCACTGATGTCCTGAATCTTTTCGACGCGAATACGGGCTATTTCCAGATCGATGCGGCTTGCCCAACGCGGCATATGAATGCCCGCCTGCCATCCCGACTGATCTTCCTGATCCGCCCGATCGACAAAGTGACTGGTGTCGGCTCGATACTGACAATAGCGCGGGTTTTTAAACCGCGTTGGCGAGCGTTCGTAATCGCTTACCTCATTGGCGTCGATAATCGGGCCGCGCCACGTTTCGCGTACCCATAATCTGTCGCCCGGCTGTCCATACGGGCAATGATAACTTAAGTTTTCCATCCCCATAACCCGATTACCCTGAAGGTGATTATTGATAACGTCAATGCCATAACAGCCTTCATGATTATCCTGTCCCGGACCCATAAGCTGAGATTTCATGATACGACGGGTTTGAGTCTGCTGCCCTGAAAGCAGCGCACGCACCCGCTGATCGCTAAATAAAATCGGGCGTTCTTTCATAATTCACCTCGGTTGCTGACACGCTGACGCCGTAATGAAAAACATCATATGAACAAGTCTGAACGTTAGCGCCGGGAGGCGCGTCAGCGGGAACAATTTATTATATACATTAGCTGTGCTTTTAAATATGCAACGAAAAAAACAAGAAACGTAAACGATTGCGTTATTATGCTTAGCTGTACGAAGGCCAGGCACGACCTGAGGCGCCACTCGCCTGTCATCTTTCTGACATCTGTTTTCTTTACAGTCCCTTACACCGGGCATGGCAGTGTGGTTTACTGGACTCAGCGCGTCCCGTCCCCGATATGGCACAGGCCCAATTCTACCTCAATATCGCTCAATCAGCAGCACATTCGTTTCAATCTTTCCGCTATCCGGCTTTCATCATTTACCTGAAAACCAATTACTTTTTCTGAATAGCGAAATGCTTAAATAGTGAAAAATAGTGTGAAATCCTGAAAATTAGCGCTATAAACATGACATGGATCCCATTTTACCGGCGTGATTCAGCAGGTTATTCGCTGCGGCTCAGCCCGGTATAAAACGGCCCACGGGCTAAATCAGCAAGGAGGAAGCAGTGACATTAATTCACTGGCAATCGCGGTTTGAGAACTGGCTCCATGAAACCTGGCCGCAGGACGACAAAGCGCACGATGTGGCGCATTTGCGTCGCGTCTGGCAAACGGCGCAGCGCATTATGGCGGCACATGATGTCGATGAACTGGTGGTGCTGACCGCCTGCTATTTTCACGACGTTGTAAACCTGCCGAAGAACCATCCGGAACGTCATCTTGCGTCAGCTCAGGCAGCGGCGGAAACGCGGCGTATTCTTCTCACCGTCTTCCCGGACTTTCCGCAAGAGAAATATGATGCTGTCGCACATGCGGTGCACGCGCACAGCTTCAGCGCAGGTGTGGCGGCCGAAACGCTGGAAGCCAAAATTGTGCAGGATGCCGACCGCCTGGAGTCGCTGGGCGCCATTGGTCTGGCTCGCGTCTTTTACGTCTCCGGCGCCCTGGGGCGACCGATGTTCGACAGTGTTGATCCGCTTGGCCGCGCCAGGCCGCTGAATGACACCGAATGGGCGCTCGATCACTTCCAGAAAAAGCTGCTCACGCTGCCGCAAACCATGCAAACCGCAGAGGGCAGGCAGATGGCAGAACACAACGCCAGCTTTCTGGTGACCTATATGGCCAAGCTGTGCGCTGAGCTGAAAGGGGACTTTTGCTCGTTGGATGAAGAGGTGCTGCGTGAGTTCAGCGCCATCAATGAGAAATATTAAATTTTTGTGACTGTATAGGTTATGAAGGCGCTTTGGGCTACGGTATCGGTGAATTCTTCAGGAGAATCAGCTATGAACGATACCGTGAGCTTAACCATTAAGATCGATCCTGCTTTAAAGGAAATGCTCAAATCCTTTGCCCTTGAAAACCAGATTACACTCAGCCAGGAAGTCAGCCAGCGTTTGCAGGACAGCCTGAACACCTTTCAACATCCGGCGGTAGACAATCAGGGCGTCATCGAAGACGTGGATGCGCCGCTGAGCCTCGACGAAATCAAAAAAGTGCGCGCGCTACTGAAAAAGACCAAAAAGAAGAAGTAACGATGCTCATTGGAGCCCCTGCCAGCCAGGGGCTTTATTGTCTCAGAGCACAAACTGGCTGAGGCAAGCCGCTACTGCTCTTCATCGCCATAGTAAAGTACGCCGAGCTTGATCAGCGGTCGACCCTGGTTTTTACGGTGGAGATTGCTGTCGCGCAATGAGTAAACACAGCCGCAGTACTCCTGCTGATAAAAGCGCTCACGCTTGCTTATTTCAATCATTCGCGCTGAACCGCCTTTTTTACGCCAGTTATACTCCCAGTAAACCATATCGGGATAGGGTGCTGCCGCACGCACGCCGCAGTCGTTGATCTGTTGCATATTCTTCCAGCGTGAAATGCCGAGCGAACTGGAAATCGCCTGGAAACCGTGCTCGTGCGCATAAAGCGCGGTGCGTTCAAAGCGCATGTCGAAACACATGGTGCAGCGCGCGCCGCGCTCCGGCTCCCACTCCATGCCCTTCGCTCGCGAAAACCAGTTATCAGTATCATAGTCGGCATCGACAAACGGAACGCCGTGCTTCTCTGCAAAGCGGATGTTCTCCTCTTTACGCAGCAAATACTCTTTTTGCGGATGAATATTCGGGTTATAGAAGAAAATGGTGTAATCGATGCCAGCGGCCTGAATGGCTTCCATCACCTCGCCGGAGCAGGGCGCGCAGCAGGAGTGCAGAAGCAGTTTTTTTGCGCCGTTTGGCAACTGAAGCGGGGGACGATTAATGTCTTGCATGGCGGCAGGGGCTCCTGTTTTTTCTGATAAGCGCCAGTTTAGGCGGCGTGGCGCGCAATGTCACGGCGGGGCGGCGGCAAAAATAGCCCATGCGCCTGGCATCGCGCAGAGTAAGTGATAAACTGACCGCCGTTTTTTCTGATAACCGGACAATCATGAGCGAGCGTGAGAACGTGACGGCGAAAGAGCCTCAGGCGGAGAAGTGGGAGCAGGATCGTCAGCTGATGCGTCAGGTGCTGGACATTTACGACATCAAAACCGTGCTGGCCACGCTCGGCAATCGCGCATGGACGCGCGACGGGCTGAACCGCTGGCTCAGCGGGAAAGGTTCGCAAGCGGCGCTCAATGAAGCGGAGATCGCCCGGCTCAGGCAGCTTCTCCCCTCGCCGCCGCCGCATCACCCTGATTATGCCTTTCGCTTTATCGATCTCTTTGCCGGTATCGGCGGCCTGCGCAGCGGTTTTGAGGCAGCGGGCGGCGAGTGCGTCTTTACCAGCGAGTGGAATAAATATGCCGTGCGCACCTACAAGGCGAACTGGTATTGCGATCCGGAACGGCACACTTTCAATCAGGATATTCGCGATGTCACCCTGAGCGGCAACCCGGCGGTCACTCCGGCGCAGGCCAGCGAACATATCGTGCGCACCATCCCGGAACATGACGTTCTGCTGGCGGGCTTTCCCTGCCAGCCGTTTTCTCTGGCGGGCGTCTCAAAGAAAAATGCGTTGGGCCGCGCGCACGGGTTTGAGTGCGAGGCGCAGGGCACGCTGTTTTTTGACGTGGCGCGCATTATCACCGCCAGGCGACCGGCCATTTTTGTGCTGGAAAACGTTAAGAATCTGAAGAGTCATGATAAAGGGAAGACGTTCCGCATCATCATGGAGACGCTGGACGAGCTGGGCTATGACGTGGCTGATGCGGAAGCCACCGGCGCCAGCGATCCTAAAATCATCGACGGCAAACATTTTTTACCCCAGCATCGGGAGCGCATCGTACTGGTGGGATTTCGGCGGGATCTGCAACTGCCCACCTTCAGCCTGCGCGCGCTTGCCAGCCACTATCCCGCCCGCCGTACGCCGTTGCGCGAACTGCTGGAACCGGCGGTGGACGCGAAATATATCCTCACGCCCACGCTGTGGAAATACCTTTACCAGTACGCTAAAAAACACCAGGCAAAAGGCAACGGATTTGGCTACGGGTTAGTTGATCCTCTGCTTGAAAACGGCGTGGTGCGTACGCTCTCCGCGCGTTATCACAAGGACGGCTCGGAAATTCTGATCGATCGCGGTTGGGATCGTGCGCTGGGAGAACGTGATTTTGACGATGAAGCCAATCAGCAGCGCCGCCCGCGTCGCCTGACGCCGCGTGAATGCGCTCGCCTGATGGGTTTTGAACAACCTGGCGGGCCGCGCTTCCGGCAGCCGGTTTCCGATACGCAGGCCTATCGGCAGTTTGGCAATTCCGTGGTGGTGCCCGCTTTTGCCGCCGTGGCAACGCTGCTGCTGCCCTGGATTAACAAAGCCGTAAAGCTGCGCGCGTAACGCCAAAAAAGCGAACGCCATTTGCCAGAAGACGTCACCGATTTTACCTGACAAGCATGAGGAGAAAGGATGAGCATCATTATTCGTGGCACTGAGCAGGAGGATGCGAAAGACTACCAGCGTATTTTCAGTAAAAGAGAGGTTCAGGAAAATACGCTGCAACTCCCTTATCCTTCGCTTGCTAGCTGGAAACAAAAACTGTCTGAATACGCCAGTCAGGGAAAATATGGCTTTGTTGCGGTAGTGGATAGCATTGTGGCAGGCGAGCTGACGATTTTCACGCACCCGAATGCCCGCATCAAACATGTTGTCAGCTTTGGTATCGGCGTCGATACGGACTTCGCCGGGCGAGGAGTTGGTTCTGCGTTACTGCGTCATGGCATGAGCTATTCCTTTGACTGGCTGGGCGCAAGGAAGATTGAACTGGAAGTCTTTGAGGACAACGAAAAAGCGATTAGCCTTTATCGTAAGTTTGGTTTTAGCGAAGAGGGGCGGAAGCGTGGCGCGGCTTTACGCCGCGGCAAATACGAAAACGTTCTTCTTATGGCGCTTCACTCTCCGCATATCGCACATGGAGTATAAGCAGGGGAAAACAGTGCTGAGTCGTCTCTTTACGACAGCGCGCTATGATTAAACGTGCTGACTTACACGGACGAGACCATGGCTGACGTACACTCTTCTGAAATCCGCAGTAAAAATATGCGCGCCATTCGCACCCGCGATACGGCAATTGAAAACCGGCTGGCAACGCTGCTGGCCGAGCTGGGGCTGAGCTATGAGGTGCAGGATAAAACGCTGCCCGGCCGTCCTGACTTTGTTCTGCGCCAGCATCAGGCTATTGTTTTTGTCCACGGCTGTTTCTGGCATCACCATGACTGCCATCTTTTTAAAGTGCCGGCGACGCGCACCACGTTCTGGATGGAAAAAATCGCCGGCAACGTCGCGCGTGATCAACGTTTTATCGGCGAACTCACCGCCGCAGGCTGGCGGGTGCTGATTGTCTGGGAATGCGCGTTACGCGGAAAGATGAAGCTGGACAACGAGGCGCTGAGTTCACGCCTCGAAGAGTGGATATTTGCCGGCAGCGGCAACGCTGAGATTAATGTAAAAGGCATCCACCAGTCGTAGCGCTGTTGCTGAAGCTGCAAATTTTCATCCCTGCTACATGTCAGCGGACGAGGCTGCGCATGGCTCCCTCACTGACAGGGTTTAACGTCAGGCGGTGCAGGGAACAGGTATTTCCCCAGCGTCACCAGCACCACCGCCAGAATAATGACGCCGAGCGCCAGCCACTCGCGGGACGTCAGGCTCTCACCGCCAAAGCTGATGCCGAGCAGCACCGCCACCACCGGATTCACGTAGGCATAGCTGGTGGCAATGGCGGGCGTGACGTTGCGGATCAGATACATATAGGCGTTAATAGCGATAACGGAACCAAACAGGCTCAGGTAGCCCAGAGCAAGAAAGCCCTGCAAGGTAGGCGCCGCCGTCAGCTTTTCACCGCTTAACGCGCTGGCGACAAGCAGCACTGCGCCCGCCGTCAGCATTTCGACCGCACCCGCCATCATGCCCGACGGCAGCGTAATGCGCGATCCCCATACTGAACCGAATGCCCAACTAAGCGAACCAATCAGAATCATCACGGCCCCCCAGGGATTGCCGCCTAAATGGCCGCCGCTGTTCAGTAAAATAATGCCGACCAGGCCGACGGCGATTCCGACCCACTCAATCCAGCGGGTCTGGATGCCAAACAGGCGGCTGAAGCACATGGCGAACAGCGGCACGGTTGCCACCATCACG
>NZ_JNVB01000076.1 GCF_000770305.1 Erwinia oleae | reverse complement strand
AAGATGATCGGGGACTCAACACATGCCGATGCCATCCTGGATCGGCTGGTTCACGGGAGCATCAAGATAGAACTTAAAGGAGAATCAATGCGAAAAATACAAACCACGTTGACCGAAGGAGATCGGTGAAGTTAATGTAAAAATGGTTCTGTGAAAGTGACACGAACCGATCTCCATCAATGTTACTCACCGATCTCCTTCATGGTAATACGCAACAGCCGCCTTGATGATATCCCGGGAATCACGGGCCGGAACAGCAAGCTCCGTTACAGCCTGATTTTTATAGAACGATTCATTCTCTGCAAAGGGACTGGTACTGATGAATACCGCTACTCGTTTACAAAACTGGTGCTCTGCGCGTAACTTTTCTGCTGCACGTTCGGCATGAGCGCAGACGGCCTGATGGATGCTGAATTCATCTGTAGGTTTTTCTCCAAAGGAGCGGGAGCATATGATTTGCTCCTTTGGAGCTGTAAACTCTTCAAGGCCCAGGCAGGGCGTGCCGTTGAGTTCTCTTACTGTTCGTTCAACAACCATTGAAAATTGCTTACGAATAAATGAAGGAGACAGCTCAGACAGCTGGAGTGCATTGTTAATCCCCATCAACTGCAATTTTTTACCGAGCCGACGGCCAATACCCCAGACCTCTTCGACTGGCACCAAGGCCATTAACTTTCGCTGTCGCCCTATATTGCTCAGGTCAACTACTCCTCGCGTAGCTGGCCAGCGTTTACTTGCATATTGGGCCAGTTTAGCCAGAGTTTTCGTTGGGCCTATCCCCACCCCCACGGTAAGGTGTGTCCTGCGCCTGATCTGCTCACGTATCTGATGGCCAAAAACCTCAAGTGATAAAAGACCACTTACTCCCGTAAGATCGCAAAAGGCTTCATCAATACTGTATATTTCTACGCGGGGAGCTAACATCTGCAAAATAGTCATCACTCTGTCAGACATGTCAGCATTTATGTGGAATGGAACATCAAAATGAGATGAAGTTCATTCAGTGGTCGTTTCTTACAACATGTGCGCTGCACGCGCGCATCCCGAAACTGCTTCAGTTCACTTCCTCGCTGCATGTGTCTGCCGCCATTCTGCCTGACCCCATGGGCGCAGATGTATATATTCTGATTAATCTGTCTGCCAGAAAGGAAGGGGTTTTATTCATGAAGGGCAGGACTCACGCTAAAAGCCGGTGGTGAATACGACGCCGGTATGGAAGCATAAAAATTCAGTTTTACCGCTTACGCTTGTTGTTGTGGCCATCTTTATTATCATTAAGGTCCTCCGGTGGCTCATCCGGATCACGATAAAATCAACAGTCAGTAAGTTCCTCTTTAAACCGTCCACGTGGCGGTTTTTTTATACCCGGAAATGCTGTTATAAAAAAACATCGATCTGAACAATGCCTTCAGCATTCATTATGCCTGCAGAGATAAAGCAGAAAAACTGCCGGGTCGTCAAGCTGAATGAGAGGAGTTCCTGTCGCCACATTAACGGCCCCCTCAGCAACTGTGCATTTTACAGTACTCTGGCGTATGGTACTGGAAAGCCTGCCCGCAAGGGGCAGAAGTTATAAGTCCGCCTGCGTGAATCCCGCCGGATGAGTGTCTCACAGGAGCCAGCCGGAAAAGCCGCGCAGAATTACGTGCCGCTGGCAACCTTCAGGCGGCGTCAGCAGAAAAATGATGAAGAGGAGGTGACAATGGTGTCCGGCGCAACGCCCTGGCGGGAGTCCCTCATTCGTCTTATTGCACTACGGCTGCGCTACCGGCGCGCCTGCCTTAATCCTTCCGTAAGTGCGACGTTTCTGTCCTCGATGCTGTCAGAGATTGAGGACGCAGAGCGTGACATGGCGCATCTGGAAGAAAAATATGTGCATCGCTGACGCCTTTAAAATGCCACTGCCGCTAAGATTCTTACGGTGCCGGGCAATAGCGTATGTCAGCCGCAATTCCGGTGACGCAACACGATACCAGCATGCTTTCCCCTGATTAAGCTGTTTAACGGGGCTCTTTTTTCCTCTCCGCAACAACTTCGCCTTCGGTTTTTTTCCGACATTTCTGCGTGCGCCTTCGGTACCGCACCATCCTGTAAGGGACAAATCATGGCAACTGAACTCTCACCTGCCGCGCGGTCAGGGTTACAAAGAGCGCCTGCAGTGCCAGGAATATTATATGGGCAGGGCCCTGTTATTTTAGTGCGCGGAGCCGATACAGTCTGTATGCGCTTCTGACGGCTTCTCTGGTTTCTTCGCTGACTACAGGTGCCCGTACAGCCTCTCTTTCCGGGACCGGGCAACAGCAGGCAGCCGATGACAGGCTTCATCCGCTTACGTTTTCATGCTCATTTTAGGATAAATAACGGGTTATTTCTGGCAGCAGGCAGGTATTGTGCGGGAAGCACGTCCCGATCTGGACTGATTAAAAACAGCACAATGTTCACTGAAAATACTGACGGGAGTCCCCGGATGCGCCAGAAGCTTCTCCGGCTGGCCATGATTAACATGGCTACCATTTTTTTACTTTCATCTCTCTGGGAATTCGGGCTGGAAAAGCATGTTTCGGGCGTATTTGGCCTGGACTATGACGCTGGCTTTGAAGCGAGTGAGAGACTGAGATTTATTCTGACGTCCACGGTCTTTGCCGGACTGGCAATGATAATCCCGGGCCTGCTCATCGCCGGCCTCATCCGCAAAAGTCTCGCAGCAGAGAAAAGTGCCCTCCTGCTTGCCGGAACGGATGAGCTGACCGGTACCGGTAACCGGAGGGCGTTCAGCATCCGCCTTGCTGAACTTGACGCTGGCGGCACACCCTACACCCTTACCCTGATTGACGTTAACGACTTTAAGAGCATCAACGACCTTCACGGTCATCAGCAGGGTGACGCCGTACTGATCACTCTGGCCCGGCTGCTGACTGCATTCGCCGGGCCTGAAACACATGTATTCCGCATCGGTGGTGATGAGTTTGCTGTTACCTCCGGACATTCTCATACGGATGAGGCCATTGAGACAGCCCACACCCTCATCAGGCATGCGGCGAGCGTACGGACCGGACCGGGAACGTTCCTGAGCCTGTCCGCGGGAGTGGCCAGCCCTGCGTGCAGCGCCGGATATGACATCGTGCGGGCGGCCGACCTTGCTATGTATGAGGCGAAAAGGGATACAGCGCATCCGGTGGTTCGTTTTACGCTGGGCCTGGAGCAGCGGTTCCGGCGCCGGGAACGGTTACAGAATGACGTTGCCATGGCCATCAGAAATCACGACATCGTACCTTTCCTGCAGCCGCTGGTCTGCCTTAAGACGGGCCGAATCAGGGGGTTTGAGATACTGGCGCGGTGGATAAATGCTTCCGGCCGGGCCGTTGCCCCGGACGTATTTCTTCCCGTAGTGGCGAAACTGGGACTGATGGACACGCTGACCGCCCGGCTGCTGGAAGCCGTTGTCCCGCTGACCCCAGAGTGGCCGGCAGGCCTTCATCTGGCACTGAATATCACTCCGGATCAGCTGCTTAAGCCGGCGCTCACGGCCTGCCTGTCCCGCCTCATGCAGCATGCCGGACCGGTCAGGTTAGAGCTCGAAATTACCGAACAGAACGTGATGACGATATCGGAAGATGCCCGGCGGGCTATCCGCACCCTGAAAGAATCCGGCATCGGCGTGGTGCTCGATGATTTTGGCACCGGCTATTCCAACCTGTCGGTCCTGCTGGGGCTCGGTATTACCCATATCAAGATTGACCGCTCGTTCGTCTCTGACCTGATAAACAGCCCTCAGAAGGAGAAGGTAGTTGAGACCCTCTTACTGTTGTGTAAGGAGCTGGGCGTTACGGTGACGGCTGAGGGGATTGAGGATGCAGCCACCCTGGAATGGCTGCGGAGGCGGGGCTGTGATTACGGCCAGGGCTATCTTTTCAGCCAGCCCGTTCCGGCAGAGCGTGCCGCTGGCCTGACTGAGGCGGGCTATCCGGGCATAAAAAAACCATAACTTAAAAACACATCAGATATGCGATTGATACCGGAATCAGCTTAAGTAACTTCTGCATGCCACAGGCAGGCATTTCGGCTGTCCGGCATTCAGACTATATGCGATGCGCCAGAACGAGCCTGCTGCAACCCCTGAAAACTATATAGCGCGCAATTTTGTTGCACTCCGCCCTACTGAATGCGCGCTTTCTGCCGATACCCCTTCATCAGACAAATGTTTCCCGGAGAACCGATGAAGATTTCAGCGCGCCTCAGCGCAGGCTTTGGCCTGCTTATTCTGCTTTTTGTCCTGTGCACGGGTATCGCCGTTCACGCCCTGTGGCAGGCCAGGGAAGGGATGAACGATACCGTCGATGTAAAAATGAAGCGCTTTGCCCTGGTGCTGGATATGCGCGGCGGCGTGCGCGACATGGCGATTGCCGTGCGCAACCTGGCCCTGCTGTCCGACGCGGCACAGATGCAGCCCGAGTGGCAGCGACTGGTTTCCCAGCGCGCCGCTTATATTCAGAATCGTGAGCAGCTGGAAAAAAGCATGTCCGGCAACGTTTCTGCACAGGGAAAGGCCGCGCTGGAGCGGGCGCTGTCAGCAGAGGGGGCCGCCCTTTCCACGCTGATGACGGCCGGAAAGCTGGGGCTGGATAACCGCCAGCAGGAGGCCACCGCCTTTCTGATGGCCACCGCCCGTCCTGCGCAGAAAAGTCTGCTGGATGCCCTGAATGACCTGACGGGCATTGAGATGCAGCTGAGCCGCGATACCGTAGCGGAAAACAGCGCCAGTACCTCCCGGACGGCCGCCGTTCTGTCTGGCCTGGCACTGCTTTCCATTCTGATTTCTGTGGCAACCTGTTATCTGCTCGTCCGGATACTGATGCGCCAGCTGGGCGGTGAACCCGCCGAGGCCCGTACGCTGGCTGTCGCCATCGCCGCCGGCGACCTGACCTCGCCGGTCACGCTGCGCCGCGGTGACACCTCCAGCCTTCTCGCCTCGCTGGACGGCATGCAGGCGAACCTGCGCGGACTGGTGTCGCAGATTAAGGACGCGTCCGCCTCGGTGGCGCTGGCCGCCGACGAAATTTCTCAGGGTAATACCGAGCTTTCCTCGCGCACCGAGCAGCAGGCCGCCGCCCTGCAGGAAACGGCCGCCAGCATGGAGCAGCTGACCGCCACGGTAAAAAGCAATGCGGCCGGCGCACATCAGACTGCGGCCACGGCGCGCGAGACGGCCACGCTGGCCCGCGCCGGTGAGGCAGACGTGCAGCGCATGTCGGAGACCATGAATGAGATTTCGATGAGTGCGGTGCGGGTACGGGATATCACCTCAGTCATTGAGGGTATCGCGTTTCAGACCAATATTCTGGCGCTCAATGCGGCCGTGGAAGCCGCACGCGCCGGCGAAGAGGGCCGGGGGTTTGCCGTTGTGGCGGGGGAGGTCAGGTCACTCGCCCAGCGCAGCGCCAGCGCTGCCCGTGACATCAAGCTGCTGATTGAACAGGCCGTGTCCCAGGTGGAAGGCGGCGTGGCTGCGGCTGCCGGTACAGGAGAGAGTATCCTGAGAATAGTCGGCATGGTGGGTGAGCTGGCAGACGCCATGGACAGCCTCTCCCTCTCCTCCGGCGAGCAGATGCAGGGTATCTCCCAGGTCAGCATCGCCGTCAGCCAGATGGACGGGGTGACGCAGAATAACGCCGCCCTGGTAGAGGAGTCGTCTTCGGCATCGCAGTCGCTGTCAGAGCAGGCCCGTGCCCTGCGCGGCATGGTGGAGACCTTCAGCGTATGACGTACCACAGTGAGGCTGTTTTCGCCGGCACGGACCGTATTACTACTCTCAAGGCCGATGTGGACACGCTGTTACGGCAGCTCAGCGAGGGGGAGTACCTGAGCGTGGATACGTTTGCCAACAACTGGGTTCATCTGACGGCCCTGTACGCCAGAATTCAGGTGCAGATGAACGACCGGGTCCTGATGGACCGGCTGGTCCGCACGGACCTGCTGCTGACCGCCGACCTGATGGCTGTGGGCCGGATGATTATGGTGATGAACAATTTTCTGCGCTGCACTGCCTCCACGCGCTGAACCGGCCCGCCGGTTTACGTTGACATCAATTTAATCTGACTCAATACTGTGCGCCCTCAACGGGGCGCGGACCCGCTGCTGTACGTCCGCCCGCCGGAAAAATGCGGCCCCGCCCGGAAGATATGATGATATGAAAGATGAACCCCACGGGAACCGCGATGCGGCTCCCGCCACAACTGCGCCAGAAACCATTGACCGGTTTCTGTACTTTGCGCTCTACCCCGGCGTCGCCTGCCATGACCCGGCACGCTCAGCCAGATCCTGCAATGGCCGGAGCAGACCGGCGTTATCTGCCGGCAGCGCGACACGCAGCATGATGAACGGCTCGTGCTGATTTTCCTGAAGGAGCAGGGCCGCCGGCTGAAGATAACGGTCGCCGGCATACCGGCGGATAGGGTGTCGGTGACGGACACGGCCTGTGATGAGCTGAGTGTGCTGACTGAGCGGGTCGCCGCGTTGCGCGAAAGGCTGGTGCGCGCACGGGCCTGACATCGTTTTACCGCCTCCCGTCCGGTATGGGAGGTATCATAACCACGCCGGGGGAACTGAATGACGTCGTTCCCGGTGATATACAGCAGCACATCTATGCGTCAGGAGTATGAAGTGGGTACCGACCGTCCGGATAATATGGAAAATGTTAAGTCAGTGATAGGGCATGCCGTCTCCGCCCTGATGAAGTCAGGAAAGGAGGTGAGCGTGCAGGAGATACTGGCCTTTCTGAAGCAGCAGGAGGCCCGGTCTGCGGACGGCCGTAAAAAGCTTTACGGCCGGGCAATCAGCGTCGTTGCCGGTGACACAGACTGATGATGCCGGGTGCTTCAGTGTTTTAACACCGCGCCGGACGGCGCTGAGGCATCCGCCCGGTCCGCGACGCGGCCGGCGGCGTTCTCCTGTTTCCGCATGCCCAGTGCCGCTTCAGCTTCCCGGATGGCGGAAAAGGTTGCCTTCCTGCCGGCGGCATCCTTTTCCGTCATCAGCATCTGCTGCAGCCTGAGGAGCAGCGCTGACTCATTAACCGGCGCGCCCTCTCTGAGTAAAAAAAGCACCGCCTCACCGAGCTTCGTGTCTGCCCGTTTTTCATCTTCTGTTCTGTACATTAACGTTGCACCGCATTCCTGGTTTCAGTTATGGCCAATGCCGGCGACGCCGGTATCTGCCGGAGGACTCAGTCATCAATGGTAGCCTCTGCGACGGTATGTTCAACCGGAAATTTATGCACCGCACGGCATCCGGCTTTCCGGAGAAATAATAATGCATTCTGAGGCGGATACCTGGTGGGCAGAGCCGGAACAGCGCAGAGGCCGGCGCGTACTCCCGCGCCCGGCACTCTTTCAGCTGGTTGCTACCCTTAACTATCAGCATGCGTTACTAACCTTTTGATGAACTTAATTATTTTTCTGAAGTCAGAATGATATCGGGATATTCCCCGTAACGAATTTCCCCGCCGCCGGCGGGTTTTTTTTGCCTGAAATAGCGCTGTCTGATGAGGTCTGCAGCCCGTACATCGGGCATGTTGCATGACCGGTTCTGCCGGTTCGCTTGCGTATCTGCTTTTTTGTATCAGAATGACAGCGTGTCTGTTTCAACCGATCACGGGCACGACGAGTTATTCTGAACTTCTTTACTGGTTCACCCGTCAGGATGGCGGGTTTTCTTGTGTTTTAAGCGCGGCGCAGTGACATTCATGTGAACAGCCTGAGTTTTCCCGGCCAGCGCAGCACGTCACGCAGAGATGTGCCGGAGCGGGTAAAAGAAAGGCGGGTATGCCCGCGCTCTTCAGAAAAAAGACATGATGCCTCTGTACCGGCTCCGCAGGCAGGCTTAACGTTAAGGTACGACCGCCCTGACGGTTATGGCTTTTCCGGGAACGTCACGCCGGTCAGTTTATCAAGCGCCTGATGATTGATTTCTTCATCCGCACCATCGACCGCAGCGGAAATGCTCAGCAGGGCCTGCAGCTCGCTTAACAGGATGGCCGCATCGGATTTAAGCAGTTCGTCGGACTCAGCGGAGTCAATCACGGTATTAATGGCCTTATTAGCGCTTTCGATCATCTCCGTCACGCCGCCTTCCCGGCTCACAGCCAGAACAAGCGCGCTGATCAGCAGCGACTGTGCCTCGACGCGCGCCGTCAGCTGCTTCATATCTGCATCGATATGTGAAATTTTAGCCAGCATGCTCAGTACCACGTTTTTCATAGCGTCCGCTCCGGTTAAAAAGGGTGATTTTACTCCTCAGTGCCGGCCCTGCCTACAGCGGCGCTCTGAAAACACACCCGGCAATGCTGAAATGCGCGCATCCCCCCCAGAATAAAGGGTCTGACACGGCCTCATTCCGTTCCCTTCATAAAAAGAGTGCCGCTCTCACGTGCATTTTCTGAAAAAGGACACTGATGAAAAACTCATGATTTATCTGAAAGAAAATGTCTTTGCCCTGAGCCGGACAGGACCCGCGGGGCTAACCGGGTATTTGCTGCTCAGCCTCTCAGACGCGACGGATGAAATACAGCAGCATGACCGGCCCGGTGCGCAGTGCGCTGATTATCCGTCGCTGCAGCCCCCGCGTCAGCGACGGATGGCACACATGCCGGATAAACAGGCTGTAATCGTGTTCGCATGCAGCAGGTGCCAGCACAGGCTGCAGCCGAACAGGGGGATTTATTTTTTGCAGTCACTACCGGCTACGGGTCTCACTCTCCGTTCGGCACACACCCGACGTCAGGTCTGATACCGCCTGCAGTGATTTGTACATAACTTATCCACCGTTTTTGTGGATAACATCAGAAGCGTGACTGTATCCCACGAAATCCTGCGCGAAAATACTTACCTCTTCAGCTTTGCCGCCATCGCAGCCTGCGTCCCGTCAGGGACAACGAAGTACTGTTAAGGGAAAATAGCGAGCGCCCTGAGACTCAATCAGTGACGGGTCCGGGAAGGAGACAGAGTACGGACATCAGATCCTGTGGCGCTGACTGCGCAGGCAACCACCCCGTCAAACCGGATACCGAGGCAGCATACGCCCGCCGTGGTCAGCCGGATGAAATCGACGCGCTGCAGACGGGTGACCTGCATCCGGAAGCAGGAATGAAGCCGCACTTCACCGCCCATAATCCGGGTAAACGCGTGCATGACACGGTTGTTGTTCAGTGTGACGTGCAGTTCTGAAGAAGCCTCACTCAAAGGCCTGACGGGCTCATTCTCTGCCGCCAGAAAGGCCTGAAGCCGCGCCAGAAGGCCGTCGCTGGTAAAACCGGTGTCGAAGACCTCGTTAAGTAAAATTGTATAGTGCCTGAGTCCGAACATCTCTGCTCCGCCGTTCACCGGGTGTATGAGAAATGATGACCCATCCCTGCCTCTTTCGGCTGTCCTCTCAGGCAGCCTGCAGAAAAAAACAGGTCCGGTTTTTAATAAGGTTAAGTCGTGGCATATGCTGTGCGGGAGATCACAATATAACGATTAAGGACGGTGAAATACACCTGCCCGCCGGATACACAGGCCGGCAGATAAAAAAGTCCTGTACGATGCCGGGAGGTTATCACGGCTATCCCTGAAGATTCAGAATGCACCGGAGCCGCATGCCTGCTGACGGTAAAGGTATCGGGCAGGCTGAAAGGAAATATGAAGCTATGAAAAGGCCGTCTGGATAGCACGGCCCTGTATCAATTATTACCGGGATTATCTGACGGGTTTTTAGACGGTATATAACGCTGTTTCATCTGATGCTCGTTTCTGAAGTAGTCTTGTCCGCACTCGGCAGAACAGAAGGCCGTACCGGCCACGGCCGCTTCATCCCTGCACCAGATACATCTGCCGTCAGGACTCGTCAGTCCGGGCTTGCGGGCAGACAGGGCCGAAGCAATCAGCGCCTCCTGAACTTCATGTGCTAAATCTGCGTCATCCATCGTATTTTCCCGCGTATGAGTTGTTATCAGTTGACACGCCAGTAAAAAAATACCCGTTATAAACCGGGTACCATGGGTGATTATAGTTCATGCATACTGCCATTGAATAAACGACCTGCGCTGGCAGCGCAGGAAAAACACGCACGATGGCATAACACTTCATTTTTCGCTGGTCCGAAACCGGTACCACCCACCAGGCACGCGCAGTGTTACAGCTGTGCACGCAGCCGGCATGCATGCTGGCTGACTCCTGAGGAAGAAATATCCGCCTGCCGGGATGCCAGAGACGGGCAGGGAGCCGGGGCGTTATGTCGCGGGGACCTGTATCTGCATAATGATGACAGGACCGCCTGCGGAAAATAAACACAGCTATAAGGGGCCGGAAAATTTACGGAGTCAGCCTGCGTATGATGTCCTCATGCTGCACAGTCTGTGTCATGAGATAATAAAGCACCGGGTCACTGCCAGCCGGCTCCCGCCGCCAGCCCGAACGCTGCAGCAGGGAATCCAGGGCGTTCAGGTCGCCGGTGATACGGGCAGGCAGAGGCGCCGTCTGAAGACCGGCCGGGTTAAATCCGGCGTGCAGGGAGTCCTTATGCAGATACAATCCCGACACGGACGGGTTCAGCCGCAGCGCTTTCCGGCCCTGCCACTGGCCTTCATCAAGCAGCCTGTAAACCCAGCCGGCCATCTGCAGCGCCTGCAGGGCGTGCTGCAGGCGGGACAGGTCGTTCTGCGTCAGCAGCGCGTCGCTGCCCGTCAGCCAGAGGTATTCCAGTTTACCGGGCAGGTCAGCACGTATTCCCTTTTCGCGCCCCTCACGGAGCAGCCACCGGATTTCCGGAGCCAGCTCTTTACTGAAGCGTCGCTGTTTTTCAGCGACGGCGAGCCACCGCGTCAGAAAGAGTGTTTCCTGCGCGGGCGTGCCCGCCTGGCCGTCCTGTCGCGCCATATGCAGGGCAATCAGGCCACACCAGGCCAGATGCCCCACCGATGTGTTACCCGGTTTCATCCGCTTCCTTACTCTGTTTTACAGCGGGCCGCTCTGGCCACGTACCGACAGGTAGCGTCCGTCGATGCTGCTGCGAAAAAATGCATCCGCATCAGCGGCGGCACAGAATGCCTGATACACCCGTGCGGGCACGGCCAGCCATCGGCGGCAGCTGCCGTTGCGGTACTCCAGCTCCAGTACGCCGGACGTCGGGTCAAATCCGGCGCTGCTGAACAGCGTGGTATTCATATCATGTCGCTTCATGGAGCCGTCCCTTATGCCGGTAATGAAGGAAGCCTACTGTAGCAGAAACGTCCGGCTCTGAAAAAAGCGGGGCTGCGCAGCCAGCAGACTTTTCCTCAGGAGCGCTTTGATGGGCAGAGGAGATGCCGGAATCCGGGAGGCATAAGCCCCGCAGCGCCGTCAAAGAGACCAGGACAGAGTCTGCTGGTAGCCGGAAAATACAGGTCTGTTAACTTAAGACTGATAAATACGGCCAGGTCTTCAGACCGGGCCCTTCAGGTTCAGGTCTGCTCTGGCCGCAGAGTATAAAGTAAATGAGCAGGGCACAGCGCCAAGCGGTAAGCGTGCGCGGCACCCGTTCAGGATCGGACAACCTTTTTTTTCAGATTGTGAACTGCGCCAGCCCTGCGTGAACCTGCTTTTGCTCTGGCGTATTTGATGACGGTTAACCAGCGGATATCACTGCAGCAGTTAAGGTAGGCCTGCAGCGATAAACGCAGCTGTTCCCAGCTGATGATTTGCAATTCAGGCTGTGTCCGGTTCAGGTACCCCAGCTCACTGAGGGCGAGGTCGACACTGCGCTTTGCGTCCATCAGGTTTCCGCCAGACTGATAAACGCCGGCTATCTGCCTGATTTTCTGAGCGCAATTCCCGACTGCTGCATTCACTGTCAAAAACATCCTGTTTTATATTTTTATATGGCCCTTAAAAGCTGAATTCTTAACAGAGTGATAGAGTGGTTTCGGTATAAAATAGTTCCCTATTTAAACAGATATTTAGCAGGGTTAACAGGCCTGTTACTGAACTCACACCCGGGAATGGGCGGGTCCGGAGAAGCATCAAAGATGGACCCGGATACAGACGGCCCAAATCATCCAGCAGTCAGGTCTGGTGAGAAATCCACATCCAATGCTTTACTGACCGCGACACACCAGTGCCAGTCATAAATAAAGATGCGTCAGGTTGTCGTGTCACACGTGCTGTTTTCTTTATGCGGAGAATCCCCCATAACGGCGGGGTCAGGTCAGACACGAACATACCTACATCCGGGAAAGTTACATTTTTCAGCAGACAAAAGGCCTGCGGATTTACCCGCAGGCCTTTTTATTTATGCTGGTTCCGGAGGTGAACTACACATCAGAAAAGCGTACCGGAATACCGGTGTGATTATTATGCCCTCCGGTTTCTTTCAGGCCCTGATTTTCCGGTATGCAGGATGAGTATTTACTCCCCACAAACCGGCCAGCGCACTGACAACAGCCCCCGCCAGAAGAGCGATAAATGACCACACTGCGATTTTTGCAGCCGCACTTGCAGCTTGATCTGCTTTTTCTCTTGCCTGCTTTTTAAATTCCGCGTACTGCGCCTTCGCATCGTCCAGATTACTCCGGAGCTGAGTCATGCGGTCGCTTACCTCCTGAACAGTTTTGTCACGCGCCTGAATGAAGTTATCGACGGCTCTGTCCGCCTCTTCCGGTGACAGACGGGTATTATCTGCCAGCGCCTTTTTCACCTCATTCCTGTCGACACCTTTGCTGACCTCATCCGCCCGTGACTTCAGTTTACCGCTCAGCGTATCAATAACGGCGTCGCTGTTGCCCGGGTTGACGGCCAGATTTTTAACCGAATCCGCAATGTCGCCCGCCGCCGCCTGAAGCTGGGACTGCAGAAACTCCGGCTGAAGTTCTTTTATGTTGCTCCTGCGCAGCGCATCCAGCACCTGTCCGTCCGCCTGCGGGGCCGTGAGCTGCGTGTTCAGTCCGAGCCTGTCAGCAATATTCTGAGCAATATCTGCTGTTGCGCCAGACGCTTTTCCTGCGGCGCTACCCAGTCCGCTCACGGCAGAGCCCGTGGCAGATGCTGCCGCGCCAACGGCGCTTCCCGCCATATGCATAATGCCGCCAGCGGCGGCGAAGCCCAGCACGGAAGCAACAAGCAGAGATGTGGCCCATGAGAGAAATCCATGGATGGTTCCATCCGCGCCCGCCAGCCTGCCGGCCACAAATCCGCCGCAGGCCAGACTCAGGACTATCGAGATAACTGACCAGATCAGAACAGCCTTGTCAGCACCGTTAATCACATCGTCAGACTGAGGTGAAAGCATGGAAAAGCCCAGGCCGGACCCAAGCGTGGTCAGCAGCAGGGACACTGCCATTACCGTTACCACACCCGCAATGATACTGCCCCACGAGACGCGCCTGTTTAGTTCCGCTTCTTTTACAAGTTCCATTGTCATCTCCATTTAAAAATTCATGAAAAGGCGGGGTTCATCCACGCCCGGATTAATCTTAGTAAAAATATGGGGCACTGAAAGCCGGTCAGCCGAAGCAGACATCACCTGCGCTGTCAGTGTGAGGAGGAGCGGGGTACGGACACTTTAAAGCCCGGGCAGGTGCAGGTGAGACGCTTACCTGTACAGAACGGACATGACCTGAAAACCAGAAATTTACAAGGCGGTGATGATAGTGAGGCCGTCCTTCGTGCAGGTGATAATCAAATCAGACAGTTCATTCCAGGACATCCCCCTGTCTGAATTCAGCACGTAAGCACATCAGCTCCACTACTTTTATGCCTGTTTCGCCAGATGCAGCTAAGCTGATTTCGCTCTCATTTCGGGGGAGCGAGGCATAAAAAAATGCCTGCAGGAGGAAGGCTGCGGGCGAACCTGTAAGAGCTCTGCGAGTATGTCGTTATCCGGATAACTGAGTATTTCACTAAGTTTTTGGACCCGGCGACTAAAGATGGTGATTTTAATGTTTCCCCCTGCTTTATGCACAGCCTTATTCCTGAAATGCCCCGCAAAAAACCTCATCAGGGATGCTCAGGGTGGCAGTGAATGCAGGAAAGCTCGTTATCTGACAAGTGTTAATGCAGACCAGATTAAGCTGACTTATGTTAGCCGGTATTAAGTTTTATCATTGCCATCCATCTGATAATAGGGTAAAAAAATAATCACACCCTTTCAAAACATAAGAAACACTGCAATTAAGATGGTACTGATATGAGGCTGGCGGACAGGCTCTTTGAACTGAACTCACTGCTTATCGTTTTCATTCTGCTTATTGTGTGCGTGGGGGGCGGTGAAATTATTGCACTTACTTTCAGATTGCCTGCTGAACCTTTAATAAGTCTGGGCGTGCTGGTCTTTTTTGCATTACTTATCCCGGTAGCCCTTCGCCTTCATAAACTGTCAAAACTGCGAGACTGACTGGCATAAAGAAACCGGCTTTCGCCGGTTCCATCAGTCACGCTAATGCCGGCTCTTCACTCTCAGACAGTCAGCCAGTGTCGCTGCCATCTGCCAGGCCGGCATTAGTCTTTATGACTGATTTCGTGCGCCTCTTAACAGTTTCAGCCAGCGCTCAGCCAGCAACAGAACGTGTTCATCCGGTAGGATCAGCATTGCGTTCACCTCTGTCAGCAGTTGTGCTGCTCAAAGTTTACTCAGCTAATGTTGCATTCCACTTAACTTACTAGAGTTCGTAATTAGAGCTGAACACCTGAACGCCGTTCTGCCTGAAAAAACGCTCATTCTGAAACAGCGGGGCGGCCATTTTGATGCCCATGCACTTTGCTTCGGCCGAACGGGCGATAACGCATCCGTCGTTGTTTGACACGACAACGACAGGTTTACCGCGCAGATCAGGCCTGAACACGGTTTCGCAGGAAGCGTAAAAGTTATTGGCATCGGCCAGCGCACACATGGTTACTCTCCCGCCGGTCCGGTGAATCCCAGTCCGGCCACATCGGTAAGTGCGTAGGCAACCACACCCCACACGGGAAGTCGCTGACTCACATCCAGCAGAGTGATTGTTTCATCCGCATCCGGCGCCTGCAGGGCGGGAACCGGATCGAGCAGCAGGCGCCGCAGCGTCAGCTCCCCATCGAACTCGGCCACGATGAGCTGGCCGAGCGCCGGTACCAGCGCACGATCAATGGCCAGCACTGACCCCTTAACGATGCCAGCATCAGGAAAGCTGCTGTCGCTGCGCATCAGATAGGTTGAATAAGGTGAAAGATGAACGAGGTCGCCCAGACTCAGGCGTGTTTCGGTGTAGTTATGGGCCGGGCTCTGAAAGGCCATGAAAATACTCCATTCTGACAGCTTTTCAGCTTTAAGACGTGAACCTGTAATGCCGCTGTCTGCCACACAGTGCGTATCCGTTACTCAGAATGTCAGTATACGACGCAAGCCGGGGAGTTGCCTGCATTAAACCGTGCTCAGCGGGGCGGAAAGGCCGGTATATCATGGCCTTCAGGGTCTGCAGAGGCATCCCACTGCCATCATCGTCCGGGCCCGTACTCTCTGTCGTACGCCACCGTTTTAACCTGTTTACGCTGCAGATAATCCGGGGTGTTCATGCCGAACACCTCCATCGGCAGGGCTTCCGCGCCGGCGACGTCCGTCAGCACGAAATCGGGGAATACATTTTCTTCACCGTCATAGCGCAGCGGCTTGATGAATGCGCGCTTTTCCTCCCACAGGCGTGCCTCAACCATTCCCTCATAGCGCGAGTCCAGGGGGATATAGCGCGGACTGACGGTCATCAGCGCCGCATCAATTATTCTGCAGCTGCTGCGCGGCAGGTTCTGGCCGTCTCTTCGGATAAAAACTGTTTCCGGCACCTCGGTTTCACAGATAACCATGATCCGGGCACCGCGGCGCCAGTCTCCAAGCTCGCGCGAAAAGCTATGCATGAGACGTACTCTGACGTCTTCAGGCAGCTGCAGCACGGGAAAACCGGCAAAAAGCCCCAGCGACAGCGTGGACTGCAGCCGCGCATCGGCCGCATCGCTCCAGGCAGCCAGCTGCGAGATCAGGATGAGACGGCGTGACCCGCTGCCGGCATCCTTTGCCACCTGACGGTTCTGCGCAACCTGCGGCGAATCCTTCATGGCCATCAGCATCAGCGACTGCTGCATCGGCACCGGTCCGATACGTACGTGTGGCCGTTTCATTCAGCCGCCAGCTGACCCAGCCCAGATAGCGCTTTTTCCGGTCAAAGGCGGGGTGCCAGACGTTGATGCCGGACTGCTCCCAGAGCAGGTGCAGCAACCCCAGTAGGCGCATCGAGGGCTGCCGGCGGCGCTTAACGGGTCCGGCGTAGACCGGGATAGCATCCGGTTTTTTTTCCTGGATATCTTTCTTCAGCATGCCGGTGGGGAGGTGTATGATAATGCTCCCGTCCGGTGCCGCCTTTACGGCATCAGGTGCATAAACAGCGGCCTGCCTTTCATCAGACCAGACGAAATAAAAGCGGCAGTCCGGCGCGTGCTCATGGCCGGAAAATGGCCATGACGCGAGCCAGCACTGATCTGTTTTCTGTGAGAGGTGCACCTTCAGTCGCCGGCTGCGGGCGTCCTCATCGGGTGGCCGGCACAGGCAGGTCACCACCGTCGTGGCTTTATTATCCCGCGCGTATTTCAGCCAGCGCTGCCACTGTTCCGGCTTTTCCGTACGGAAGTTTGCGGCGCATTCCCGCGTTCCGCGCAGGCCGGCGAACCGCACCGGAAATGTTTTCTTTACCGCCATAATAAGCATCCTCAGGACCTGAATACTAAATATATACCCTGCGTGATGTTAATTCAGCGCGGGTGCCGGGCAGGTTACTGGTGAGGATTCATTCCACAGCCGGTTAAATTCCGTCTGATACAGTCGGGCGGTTTCGGGCTCGCCCGTAATAACCAGCGCGTTTTCAGCATTTCTTTTTTCGGCCGAAGAAGTGTAATTAAATGAACCCGTTTCAATCGCGCTTCCGTCAGCGACAATAAACTTATTGTGCATGATGCTGTACATGCCGTTGACGCGCACCTGCATACCCGCGCAGGCCAGCGCGCTGACGAGTGACCACCGGTCCCGGCTTTTCTTTTCGTCGGCAACCAGCCGTACCGTCACGCCCAGCGCCACGGAAGCCGCCAGCACCTGCGGCACGGGCTGGCTGGCTGGTGAAGTCATAAGCCGCCACATCCATGCTCTGGCGCGCACTACCGGCGAACTGCAGTATCAGGTGCCGGGAGAGAATCCCGTCGTCACCGTAGCGAACGAACAGGGTATAAATGCAGTCGCGGATAACACGATGACTATGGCAGTGTATTTATTCACTTCTATTTTCCCGGCTGAAAGATGATTAACCATTCTATCACGCCGCGCGTTTATTTAATTAAATAACGCACTGTTACTGTTGCAACAAAATATAACAAATACGTATTAAGTCATTATTAATTCCTGCCGATAATATAATTCACACAGGGAGCGGGGGAACCATGAACGAATTTCACCAAATAAACATTCTTACATCGCGCGGTGATATTAACGGGGCACTTTCACTCATCAGTAAATGGAGTGAGAGCATTGCCCGTAAAATTATGGAAAAGGCCGGCTACAGTGTGACGCCGCATCCCGGTCGCGCGTTCTGGTCATGGGTGCAGGCCACGCTGACGGATTCCGCCCGTCAGTGCCGCTGTGGATACCGGGTACGGGCTGAGCGCAGGGCCCCCGTCTGCTACTGTCGCCAGCAGGCGCGGAAGAACTATGATGCGTACGCGCAGATGATGGCCTTAGACGTCACGCCGCAGGCTGAGGCTGCCCCGCACGGAGAGGTAGCGCCCCTCGATGCGGGTCCTGAAAAAAGTGTCGCTGTCTGCGGCCGCGCAGAACGCCTGGTAAACCTTTGCCGGCACGGCCAGCCAGCGCCGGCACGCGCCGTTCCGGTACTCCAGCTCCAGCACGCCCGAGGTCGCATCAAAGCCCGCCGACCTGAAAAGCACGGAGGTGATGTCATGTCTGTTCATCCTGTGTTCCTTCTGCACGACGCTTTTGAGATGTTATGCCTAATGTGGCAGAACTTCCCGGTAGCCATCATTTTAATGTCCGCTCTTCGCTGTGAGTTCAACTGATGGACGCAACACACTTATTGAACCGCTCTGCGGGTGATTCATAGTCTAGCGTTTTTCTCGGTCTTTCGTTGAGCTGTCTGGCAACGCTGTTTAGTCTCTGCTGACTGTGAACCGATAAGTCAGTTCCCTTTGGAAAATATTGTCTGAGTAGCCTGTTCGTATTTTCATTTGAGCCACGTTGCCAGGGAGATTGAGGATCACAGAAGTAAATCTGGATGTCTGTTGCTACAGTAAACCGGGTGTGACTGGTCATTTCAGCTCCCCGATCCCAGGTTAATGTTTTATATAGCTCAACAGGTAATTCCCGGGCTTGTCTGATGAGGGCAGATATAACCGTTATGGTCTTGTTGTCCCTGATTTTGGCTAACATAACAAAGCGGGAATGAATCGCCACGGATAATCTAGACACTTCTGAGCCGTCGATAATATTGATTTTCATATTCCGTCGGTGGCATCTGATCACTCGAACCATGCCGACGCTTACTGTTATAAAACATTTCGATGTAATCAAAAATATCGCTGCGGGCTTCTTCCCGCGTTCCATAGATCTTTTTCTTTATCCGTTCACGCTTCAGCAACTGGAAAAAGCTTTCTGCAACCGCATTATCGTGG
>NZ_JNVB01000075.1 GCF_000770305.1 Erwinia oleae | reverse complement strand
CGCATATCTACAGCGCCGAACTGATTGAAGGCGTGAAGCGGTTTCAACGCTGGCAGGGGCTTGAAGCAGACGGCGCGATTGGCCCGCGTACCCGCGAATGGCTGAACGCCTCACCACAGCTTCGGGCTGCGCTGCTGGCACTCAATATTCAACGTCTTCGCCTGCTGCCGGATGATATGCATAACGGCATCATGGTGAATATTCCTGACTATTCGCTGAATTATTATATTAACGGCAATCAGATTCTGGCCTCGCGGGTTATTGTCGGCCGACCGGATCGTAAAACACCGCTGATGCGCAGCGCGCTGAACAACGTGGTGCTCAACCCGCCGTGGAACGTGCCCACCACGCTGGTGCGGCAGGATATCGTGCCGAAGGTGAAGCAGGATCCTACCTATCTCTATAAGCACAACTACACGCTGCTATCAGGCTGGAGCAGTGATGCAGAGGTAATCGATCCGTCGATGATTGACTGGCGAATGGTGTCGGCAGCGTCCTTCCCGTACCGGATTCGCCAGGCGCCAGGCGCAACCAATTCGCTGGGGCGTTACAAATTTAATATGCCCAGCTCTGACGCTATCTACCTTCATGACACGCCGAACCATACGCTGTTTGCTAAAGACATTCGCGCGCTAAGCTCGGGCTGCGTGCGGGTAAATAAGGCGTCCGATCTGGCGAATCTGCTGCTTCAGGATGCAGGCTGGAATGATTCACGCATCTCCAGCACGCTGAAAGAGGGCGATACGCGCTATGTGTCAATTCGTCACCGCATCCCGGTGAATCTTTACTACCTGACGGCGTGGGTGGCAGAAGATGGGATGCCGCAATTTCGTACAGATATTTACAATTATGATATGACCGCACGGTCGGGCGCGCAGGTGCTGACTACCGCTGGTCAATTATTGCTCTAACGGTTGATTTTTCTGGCTTTCACTGGTCGCCTGAAAATTCGCCACTTCCTGCGGCGCAGTCGTTCATTTTTGAATTGCTGCGCCGATCACGTTTCCCCGGTTGACTCCGCTTTTCTCCACGGTTATGGTTCCCGACGGTAACTGATAAGCACCGTTTCTGAACATCTAGCCGGGTATCACAGATTAATGGATAAATTTGACTCTCATCGTCGCAGGCTGCTGGTATTAGGTGGCGCCGCACTGGGCGTTGCGCTCCTGCCGCAGCAGGCTCTCGCTTCGCTTTCAACCTCTCGTCCACGCGTTTTGACGCTCAGTAACCTTAATACGGGTGAAAGCCTCAAAACGGAATTTTTCAACGGTAAGAAATACGATAAAGATGAACTGGCGCGGCTGAATCATTTTTTTCGCGACTATCGTGCTAATAAAATAAAAAGTATCGATCCCCATCTTTTCGATCAAATCTTCCGTTTGCAGTCGCTGCTGGATACGCGCAAGCCCGTTCAGCTGGTTTCTGGCTACCGTTCGCTGGCGACCAACAATTCATTGCGCAGCCACAGTAAAGGCGTGGCGAAGCACAGCTATCACACGCTCGGGCAGGCAATGGATTTCCATATTGAAGGTATCGAATTAAGCAATGTCCGCAAAGCTGCGCTTTCCATGCGCGCGGGTGGTGTAGGATACTATCCAAAGAGTAACTTTGTGCACATTGATACCGGGCCAATGCGGCACTGGTAAAGGCGATCCCCGGATGTCTCTGGCAGCCGGTAACGGAGTAATATGGAGTATCAAACTATCCCGGTGACGGCGTTCGCACAGAACTGCTCGCTCATCTGGTGCCCGCAAACGCGGCAGGCCGCTATTGTCGATCCTGGCGGCGACGCCGAAAAAATCCAGGCAGTGGTGGCGGAAAAGGGCGTTGAAATTACGCAAATTTTATTGACGCATGGTCACCTTGACCACGTTGGCGCGGCGGCGGCGCTGGCCGGGTCGTACGGCGTGCCGATTGTTGGCCCCCACAAGGCTGATGCTTTCTGGCTGGAAGGATTACCGGAGCAGAGCAGAATGTTTGGCCTGCCGGAATGCGCGCCGCTGGAGCCGGATCGCTGGCTGGAAGAGGGCGACACCGTTAAACTGGGTGAGCTCTCCTTTGATATTTTCCTCTGTCCCGGCCATACACCGGGTCATATTGTCTTTTTTGAACGACGTTCCCGCCTGCTGATCTCTGGCGATGTTATTTTCAGCGGGGGCGTGGGCCGTTCGGATTTCCCGATGGGCAGCCACAGCGATCTCATCGCGTCCATTAAAAACACGCTGCTGCCGCTGGGCGATGAGGTGATTTTTCTGCCCGGTCATGGCCCTTCGTCGACGCTTGGACGTGAACGTATTTCGAATCCTTTCCTGCAATAGCTGTCGCCGATCACATTTCAGGAAAAGCGTTCTGTGAGGCAGCACCGGATATGATAACGTCTTTACTGTCTGGTTAATTTATCATCAGATATTGGATTGTTACCGTTAAGAGAAAAACGGGCAAAACCTGAAACCGCTTCTGCGCTAAATGCAGCGTGCGGGTTCAGGTTTTTTTATGCCGTTGTCACAACCCCTCATTATCTTATCAATGAACCAGGAAGGTGAAAGATGAAGATTAATCCGCTTTTATTCGTCATCGGTACATCATATTTATTACCCTTAGCAGGCCAGGCGACTGAACAGATCAAACTGGGGCACAGAGTAGTTTCTGTTATCCAACAGGATGGGCTGCTATTTAAGGATCTTAATAAAGATGAAACGCTGAACCCCTATGAGGACTGGCGATTATCACCCGAGGCGCGGGCCCGCGATCTGCTTTCCAGAATGACGCCTGAAGAGAAAGCCGGTGTCATGATGCACGGTTCTGCGCCGGCACCGGGCAGTATTATCGGGATTGGCAGCGAATACGATCTGACGGCTTCGGCCGCAATGATTATTGATGAAAGGGTAAATACTTTTATTACGCGATTAAGTACAGAACCGGCTAAGCTGGCTGAGCAAAATAATCGCTTACAGGAAATTGCAGAAGGCGCGCGCCTCGGCATTCCTTTAACAATCAGTATTGATCCGGTCAATACCTATCGCTATCTGCCCGAAAAAACCGCTACCCCGGACGCCTTTTCTAAATGGCCGGAAACCACCGGCCTTGCCGCCATCGGAGACGAAAATTTAGTGAAGCGTTACGCGGACATCGGCCGTCAGGAGTATCGCCTGCTGGGCATCACGCAGGCGCTGTCGCCAATGGCTGACCTGGCAACAGAACCCAGATGGTCGCGGTTATCCGGCACCTTTGGCGAGGATGCTCAACTGACCAGACGGATGGTGCGAGGGTATGTAGCGGGAATGCAAAACGGCACGTCAGGTCTGAATGCCGGGAGCGTCAGTACGGTGGTAAAACACTGGGCGGGCTATGGCGCATCGGAAAACGGCTTTGACGGCCACAGTGTTTATGGCAAATATGCTGATTTTTCCGGTAATAATCTGGATGAACATCTTATCCCGTTTACCGGCGCATTTGAGGTCAATACGGCAGGCGTAATGCCAACTTACGCCATTCTGAAAAACCTGGTTTATAAAGGGAAAAAGATTGAACAGGTCGGCGCCGGATTTAACCACTATTTGCTCCAGGATTTACTCCGTCAGCACTATAAATTTGATGGCGTGATTATCAGCGACTGGATGATTACCGCTGACTGTGTCGATAAATGTATTCATGGTCACCCTGAGGGAGAAGCGCCCGATCCCAGCAGCCTGGGCATGCCGTGGGGCGTTGAATCACTGACCGAGGTTGAACGTTTCGCCAGGGCCGTTAATGCAGGTATCAATCAGTTTGGCGGCGTCACTGACACCACGCCACTGCTTAAGGCGCTCAAAGCGGGCAAAGTCAGCGAAGAAAAAATCAATGACTCGGTAAGACGCCTGCTGGAGCAGAAGATTGCGCTTGGGTTATTTGAAAACGCTTATGTGGACGTCAATGCGGCAAAAAAATTACCCAATGCGGCATGGCAGCAGGAGGCAGACAGAGCACAGCGTCTGTCGCTGGTTTTGTTAGAGAAAAAAACGGGCGTGTTGCCCGTCAAAGCCAGAACAAAGGTCTGGCTGCATGGCGTTAATGCTGACGAGGCGAAAAAAGCCGGTTTGGTGGTGGTTGATCAACCCCAAAAAGCGGATATTGCCATTGCGCGTATTGTTGCGCCCTTTGAGCAGCCGCATAAGAACTATTTCTTTGGCGCCCAGTATCATGAGGGCTCTTTAGCCTTCCGGAACGATGATGCCGATATCGCCGCCATCGCAAAGCTGGCTGAAAAAATGCCGGTTATTGTGACCGTTTACCTTGACCGGCCAGCGATCCTTACACCCTTAAGAGATAAAGCCAGCGTGTTAATCGGTAATTTCGGCGTGAGTGATGCTGTTCTGTTTACTGCGCTGATGGATAATGCACCCTTCACTGGTAAGCTGCCGTTCGAATTGCCTTCATCAATGGCGAGCGTGTTGAAACAGCATTCAGATCGCGCTGCTGATAGCGAGCATCCGCTCTACCCGCTTGGGTTTGGCCTGAAATAGCCATGGCATAATAAATCGCGGGGCCAGCCAGGCCCCGCTGGTGGATTACAGTACAGCGACAATGGCTTCGCACAGTGCCGACATGTTGTCTGGCGTCATGCCTGCCACATTAACGCGTCCGGAGTTGACGGCGTAGATGCCGAACTCCTCCCGCAGACGAACGACCTGATCTTTGGTCAGTCCGCTGAAGGAGAACATACCGTTCTGGTTAATAATAAAGCTGAAGTCTCTGTCTGCGCCTTTCTCCTGAAGCGTATTCACGAAGAGCTGACGCATGCGATGAATGCGCTGACGCATGTCGGTCAGTTCCTGCTCCCAGACAGCGCGCAGATCGTCATTGCCGAGAATAGTCGCAACCACCGCCGCGCCATGCGCCGGTGGGTTAGAGTAGTTCGCGCGGATGGTGTATTTCACCTGGCTGAACGCGGTATCTGCAACCGCGTCATCACTGGCGACCAGCGTCAGTGCGCCAACGCGCTCGTTGTACAGACCGAAGTTTTTAGAATAAGAGCTGGCGACAATTAGTTCCTGATGACTGGCGGCAAAAATACGCAGCCCTTCAGCATCCTCCTCAAGACCGCGAGCGAAGCCCTGATAGGCGAAATCGAACAGCGGCAGCCAGCCGTTAGCCTGAGAAAGGGCGGCAAGCTGCTGCCACTGCTCAGCGCTCGGGTCCACGCCGGTAGGATTATGGCAGCAGCCATGGAAGAGAACGATATCACCGGCCTGCACGTCACGCAGTGAACTCACCATCGCCTCAAAGTTCAGCGAGTGGTTTACGGCGTCATAATACTGATATTCACAGACTTCCAGGCCGGCAGCATGAAAGACGTTTTTATGGTTTGGCCAGCTTGGATTACTTATCCAGATGCGTTTAGCGGTGGTTTGCGTGGCGATAAAATCAGCGGCAACGCGCAGGGCACCGGTTCCGCCCGGCGTTTGCGCTGTGCGGGCGCGTTTGCTGCTGATGATGGCGCTGTCTTTACCGAACAGCAGCGCCTGGGTGCAGCGGGCAAAGTCGGCCAGGCCGTCAATGCTTAAATAATTTTTTGTGGTTTCATTTTCCAGCAGGTACTGCTCTGCTTTTTTCACGCTGGTGAGCACCGGCGTTTTGCCCGTTTCATCTTTATATACGCCAATACCGAGATTGATTTTATTAGGACGGTCGTCGGCGCGAAAAAGATCGGCTAAGCCAAGAATAGGATCGGCAGGGGCGGCTGCAATGCGTTCAAACATAGTCAAAGTCCGTTAGCGTAATCTGAAGCGAAGTGAAGGTTCAGGTTACCGCCACAGCGCACAAAATGCCAACCGTTTGCGTGAAAAAGAGAGGGGTAAACAGGGAAGTAAATCAAAGAAAATAAAAATGGAGCCGAAGGCTCCATTTTTTACGATGAACGGCGGTGAGATTATCACCCCGGTAGCGTTTTTAGAACTGGTAAACCAGGCCTACTGCTACGGTATCATCAGTGTTCAGACCCAGTGGATTATCATCATCCAGCAGGTTGATCTGGTAGTCGACATAGGTAGACATGTTTTTGTTGAAGTAGTAAGTCGCACCTACGTCAGCATATTTGATCAGGTCAGCATCGCCGATGCCGCTGCCAATATCTTTGCCTTTAGACTGCACGTAGCCGAGAGAAGGACGCAGACCAAAGTCGAACTGATACTGAGCCACTAACTCAATGTTTTGCGCTTTATTGGCGAAAGAGGACACGTTGCCGGTCACGCCGTTGTCAAAAGTTACACCCGTAGCGGTAATAGGTGTTGCATTACGCGTTTCACCGTACATCGCGGCCAGGTAAATGTTGTTAGCGTCGTATTTAACGGCGGTTGCCCATGCTTCAGCACGTTCACCTGCGCCGTTGTTGATGGTGCCAACGGTATCGCCATCAGCATTAGTTACGTTACGAACGCCCGCTTCCTGAGCATTGGTACGGTCATAAGAACCGTATGCACCTGACACACCTAAGCCGATTGGCGAGGTATAGGTGGTAGAAACGGCATAGCCATCACCGTTAGAGCGACGAGCATCATCACGGTCATTTTTACCCTGATATTGCAGGGCGAAATCCCAGCCATCAACCAGGCCGAAGAAGTTGGTGTTACGGTAGGTCAGTACGCCAGTGGTACGGCCGCCGGTTACGCCTGTATCAGTGTAAGCTGAGTCGCCGCCGAATTCTGGCAGCATGTCGGTCCAGCCCATTGGATCGTAGAGCAGCGCGTAGTTACGACCGTAGTCGATTGAACCCGCGTCGCCGAATTTCAGACCAGCAAAGCCCAGACGGGTTTTGTTGCCGTTCTGCGCGTCTGAACCTTCAGAGTTGTTGGTGTTGAACTGGTATTCCCACTGACCGAAACCGGTCAGCTGGTCGTTAATCTGGGTTTCGCCTTTGAAACCTAAGCGCGCATATGACTGGTCGCCATCATTGCCGTCGTTATCAGAGAAGTAGTGCAGGCCAACAGCTTTACCATACAGGTCCAGTTTGTTGCCATTCTTGTTATAAACTTCGGCTGCATTGGCTGCGCCTGCTGCTAACAGGGCTGGGATAACCAGTGCAAGAATGTTGCGCTTCATCATTTTTTATTACCCTCATTGGAGTTATTTGGACACCTGCCACTGCCGTCAAAAATTCTTTACAGAACTCTGAAGAGAGTTTGGTGTCTTCCTGTGTCTGCACGCATCTTTCCATTCACTGAGGCGTTAATCTAGCGCGAAAATGCTACTAATAGCTTATTCTGGTAACAGGAAGAAAATTTGTATTACAAAATGTAATAATCACGGAACTTTGTGAAGTACTTCATAATTTACAAAAATAAAAAAAGGCCAGCAGCGCTGACCTTGATTATATATATGAATTTCTTATGTTTTATGCCAAAAATCAGAAACTCGCGTTTCGCGGCGTGCGCGGGAAGGCAATCACGTCTCTCACATTTTGTACACCAGTAACATATGCAATTAAACGTTCAAACCCTAAACCGAAACCAGAATGTGGCACGGTGCCATAGCGACGCAGATCGCGATACCACCAATAATCTTCTTTATTAAGGCCCATTTCGTTCAGGCGCGCATCCAGCACATCAAGACGTTCTTCACGTTGCGAACCGCCGATGATTTCACCTATGCCTGGTGCTAAAACATCCATGGCCGCGACGGTTTTGCCGTCGTCGTTCAGGCGCATATAAAACGCTTTGATGTCTTTGGGATAGTTTTTCACCACCACCGGCGCTTTAAAATGCTTTTCAGCAAGGTAACGTTCGTGCTCAGAAGAGAGATCGATGCCCCAGGCTACCGGATTTTCGAATTTCTCGCCGCAGTTCATCAGGATCTCAACCGCCTCTGTATAATCAACCTGCGCAAAATCGGTTGTTACAAAACGCTCCAGGCGAGAAATCGCCTCTTTATCTACGCGTTCCGCAAAGAACGCCATATCGTCAGCGCGCTCGGCCAGAACGGCGCTGAACACATACTTCAGCATCGCTTCCGCCAGCGCGGCGGCGTCATTCAGATCGGCAAACGCCACTTCAGGTTCGAGCATCCAGAACTCAGCGAGATGACGACTGGTATTGGAATTTTCGGCGCGGAAGGTCGGGCCGAAGGTATAGATTTTAGAAATCGCGCTGGCGTAGGTTTCGCCATTGAGCTGGCCCGATACGGTCAGGAACGCTTCACGGCCAAAGAAATCTTCATCAAAATTCACTTTGCCGTCCGGCGTGCGCGGCAGGTTTGCCAGATCCAGCGTGGAAACGCGGAACATTTCACCTGCACCTTCGGTATCGGAGGCGGTGATCAACGGCGTGGAAACCCAGAAATAGCCTTGCTCATCAAAAAAGCGGTGCAGGGCCTGTGCCAGAGTATGACGAACGCGCGCAACCGCGCCGATCAGGTTGGTGCGAGGACGCAGGTGCGCCACTTCGCGCAGGTACTCAATACTGTGGCGCTTGGCCGCCATTGGATAAGTATCAGGATCGTCGACCCAGCCGACCACGTCGACGTGGCTGGCCTGAATTTCAAAGCTCTGACCTTCACCGGGGGATTCAACCACCTTACCGGTGATGGCCACCGAGCAGCCGGTGGTCAGGCGCAGCACTTCATCCTGATAATTATTCAGAGAATTATTGACGACAGCCTGGACGGGATTGAAGCAGGAGCCGTCGTAAACGGCGATGAAGGAAATACCAGCTTTCGAATCTCTTCGTGTACGCACCCAACCGCGTACGGTGACTTCGCTGTCAACCGCGACACGGCCATGCAGTACATCCGTTACAGGCACAACGCTCATAAGTGTCTCTCACTTTTAATCAGAATTAGAAAATAAATACCCAAATTCAGGGTAGTGCTATGTTACTTGTCGATCGGCGAGACACAAGCAGATTTCGTTACCGTGCGGGAGATTTCTTTTACAAACAGAAAAGAGGCGATGCAGCCGCCTCTTTATTATGAAGAGAGGCTAGCTGGCTTTTTTAACCAGCGGCAGGTCAAACGCTTTGCGCAATGCGCGGACAAAGGCTTTGTCCTGGCATATGGTTTTACCGGGACTGTCGGAGAGTTTGGCGACGGGTTTGCCGTTGCATTCCACCAGCTTAATCACGATATTCAGCGGCTTAACCTGCGGAATATCGCAGGTGAGTCGCGTGCCGATACCGAAAATGACCTCGGTGCGCTGGCCGAAGTGCCGGTAAAGATCGACGGCTTTATCCAGATCGAGGTTGTCTGAAAAGACCAGCGTTTTGGTTTTCGGATCGATATTCAGCCGCTGATAGTGAGCAATAGCTTTTTCGCCCCATTCAACCGGGTCGCCGGAATCGTGACGCAATCCCTGATAGCGGCTGGCGAAGTTCATCCCAAAATCACGCAGGAAAGCGTCCATCGTGATGCAGTCGGTGAGGGCGATGCCCAGGCTGTCGGGGTACTCTTCCAGCCACGCCTGCAACGCCGCGCGCTGGCTGTTGGCGAGTACCGGGCTTATCTGCTGATGCGCCTGAAACCATTCATGCGCCTGCGTGCCTACGGGCGCGATCGCCAGTCGGCGGGCGATGTCGTAGTTGCTGGAGCCAACCAGCCACGGGAAATCCTGTTGAAGCGTGCTGACAATCGCCAACTGCACGTCGCGCGAGAAGCGGCGGCGGGTGCCGAAGTCCATCAGCTTAAAACGAGAGAGATCCATTCCGTCGGTGGTTTGACGAAATCCGGCCAGCTTGCTTTGTAACTGTTCGACCGCTGTCTCAACCGCGATCTGTGGCGAGCGGTGACGATGCACCACCTCGCTTATCAGGGCCAGCAGCGGCACTTCCCACATAATCACCTCAAGCCACGGGCCGCTGATGCGAATATCCAGCTTGCCTTTGTGATTGCGCACGCGTACCTGAGAAGGATCGTAGCGGAACTGACGTAGCCAGCTGAGATAGTCGTCTTTAAAGAAGGGAAGGCCGGCCAGATAAGTGGCTTCTTCATCAGTCAGCCTGAGAGCACGCATCATTTCAATTTGCTGCACGATCTCATCGGCGTACACACCCAACAGATCGTCGCCCCGGCAGCGAAATTCGGCAACCACAGAAATATTTTGATAACGGTGAAACACGGCCTGCTGCATATGTAGCTTGTAGGCATCCGTATCCAGTAACGTGGTTAAAATCGGGTTATCGTAAGATGTCATGGTGCGTTTCAGCATCCTCTGGCGAAGAGCGTTATCCCCGGTAAAAAAACGAAAGACGCAGGAGTATAACGTGAATACTCATTTATTGAACCCGATCACAACATAATTCGCCGTCAGAGGTCGAGGGCAATCCGTGCGCAGGTATCGTTTTTTATGTTTTCTGGCCTGCGGCGCGGTGATTCGTCGTGGCAACATTGCGCTAACAGGAATAGACTTTATCCGACTAACTAATATCGACGTGAGAAGGACTTATGACGCAACTGCCACAAGCCAAAAATCGGCATGATTATCGTGCGCCGGATTACACCATTACCGATATCGACCTGACATTTAATCTTGATGCCAGCGTCACGCAGGTTACCGCCGTGAGCCGCATCAAAAGGCTGGGCGCAGACGGTGCCGCGCTGCGCCTCGACGGCGAAGATCTCACGCTGGTTTCGCTTGAGGTGGATGGTCAGCCCTGGTCGCATTATCGGCTGGAAGAGGGCGCGCTGGTGCTGGAACACCTGCCGGAAACCTTTACGCTGACGGTGGTGAACGACATTCACCCCGACAAAAACACCGCGCTGGAAGGGCTTTATAAATCCGGCGAAGCGCTCTGCACGCAGTGCGAGGCGGAAGGCTTTCGCCATATTACCTGGTATCTGGACAGGCCAGACGTGCTGGCCCGCTTTACCACTACGATTATCGCCGAGAGCACGCGCTATCCTTATTTACTGTCGAACGGCAATCGCATTGACGGCGGCCAGATGGAAGACGGTCGCCACTGGATGAAGTGGGAAGATCCCTTTCCGAAACCCTGCTATCTGTTTGCGCTGGTGGCGGGCGATTTTGACGTGCTGCGCGACAGCTTCACCACCCGATCCGGGCGCGACGTGGCGCTGGAGATTTTTGTCGACCGCGGCAACCTCGATCGCGCCGACTGGGCGATGACATCGCTGAAAAACAGCATGAAATGGGATGAAGAGCGCTTCGGTCTGGAGTACGACCTCGATATCTTTATGATCGTTGCCGTCGACTTCTTCAATATGGGCGCGATGGAGAACAAAGGACTTAACGTCTTTAACTCTAAATACGTGCTGGCAAAAGCTGAAACCGCGACCGATAAAGACTATCTGGGCATTGAGGCGGTGATTGGCCACGAATATTTCCATAACTGGACCGGCAACCGCGTCACCTGCCGCGACTGGTTCCAGCTCAGTCTGAAAGAGGGGCTGACCGTTTTCCGCGATCAGGAGTTCAGTTCCGATCTCGGCTCCCGGGCGGTTAACCGCATCGATAACGTGCGCGTCATGCGCGGCGCGCAGTTCGCTGAAGATGCCAGCCCGATGGCGCACCCGATCCGACCTGAGCAGGTGATCGAGATGAACAACTTCTACACCCTGACGGTGTATGAAAAGGGTTCTGAAGTGATCCGCATGATGCACACGCTGCTCGGCGAAGAGAATTTCCAGAAGGGCATGCAGCTCTATTTTGAGCGCCACGATGGCAGCGCCGCGACCTGTGACGATTTCGTGCAGGCGATGGAAGATGCCTCCAATGTCGATCTCTCACAGTTCCGCCGCTGGTACAGCCAGTCCGGCACGCCGGTGCTCTCCGTACGTGACGACTACAATCCTGAACTTGAGCAGTACACGCTGCACGTCACGCAGATGACGCCGCCCACCGCCGATCAGAAAGAGAAGCGTCCGCTGCATATTCCGCTGGATATTGAACTGTACGATAGCGAAGGGAAGGCGATCCCGCTTCAGCGCGACGGTCACCCGGTGCATCACGTGCTCAACGTGACCGAAGAGTTTCAGAGCTTTGTTTTCGACAACGTTTACTTCCAGCCAGTGCCCTCGCTGCTGCGTGAATTCTCTGCGCCGGTGAAGCTGGACTATCACTGGAGCGATGCGCAGCTCACCTTCCTGATGCGTCATGCGCGAAATGATTTCGCCCGCTGGGATGCGGCGCAAAGCCTGCTGGCAACCTATATCAAACTTAATGTTGCCCGCTATCAGCAGGAGCAGCCTCTCTCCGTGCCGCTGCACGTTGCTGATGCGTTCCGCGGCGTGCTGCTGGAAGAGAACAGCGATCCGGCGCTGATGGCGCTGATCCTGACGCTGCCGGGTGAAAACGAGATCGCTGAACTGTTCGACATTATCGATCCCATCGCCATTGCGGAAGTACGGCACGCGCTGGTGCGCCTGCTGGCAAACGAACTGGCTGACGAATGGCTCGCTGTGTATAACGCCAACCAGAGCGCCGATTATCAGGTAACGCATGCCGATATTGGCCGTCGCGCGCTGAAAAACGTCTGCCTGGGCTACCTGGCACATGGTGAAGTGTCGCTGGCGGACAAACTGGTGAAAGCGCAGTTTGTGCAGGCGAATAACATGACCGATTCGCTGGCGGCGATGGCGGCTGCCGTGATGGCGCAACTGCCGTGTCGCGAAGCCTTACTCACCGCGTTTGACGAACGCTGGCATCAGGATGGCCTGGTGATGGATAAATGGTTCGCGTTACAGGCGACCAGCCCGGCCGCAGACGTATTGGGCCGCGTGCGGGGTTTGCTGAACCATCGCTCATTCAGCCTGAGCAATCCAAACCGCATTCGTTCGCTGATTGGCGCTTTCGCCTCCGCCAATCCGGCCGCCTTCCATGCGGAAGATGGCAGCGGTTATCATTTTCTGGTGGAAATCCTTACCGATCTGAACCGTCGCAACCCGCAGGTCGCCGCGCGCATGATTGAGCCGCTGATCCGCCTCAAACGCTACGATGAAGGACGTCAGGCGCTGATGCGTCAGGCGCTGGAGCAGCTCAAGGGGCTGGAAAATCTCTCCGGGGATCTCTACGAGAAGATCAGCAAGGCGCTAAGCGCCTGAGGAAACGGGCGAAGCAATTCGCCCGTTTTTCGACCTTAACGATGGGCATAACGCTTATCGGCTTCAGCTGATGAGCGTTTCATTACCCGGTCGAGGACTTCTGCTTCCAGTTCAGCAAGCTTTGCCGAACCTTTACGACGCGGGCGAGGCAGATCGACCATCAGATCCAACCCCGTTTTTCCCTCTTCAATCAGCAGCACCCGATCCGCCATCGCCACCGCTTCACTCACGTCATGCGTCACCAGCAGCACGGTAAAGTGGTGTTCCTGCCAGAGCGATGCGATAAGATCCTGCATCTCAATGCGGGTCAGCGCATCCAGCGCGCCGAGCGGCTCATCAAGCAGCAGCAGGCCGGGACGATGAATAAGCGCGCGGGCGAGCGCCACGCGCTGCTTCTGACCGCCGGACAGCGCGGCAGGCCATTCATCAGCGCGCTCGGCCAGGCCGACGGCGGCAAGCGCATCCCTTGCCGCATGCTTCCACGCGCGGCCCTTCAGGCCAAGCCCGACGTTATCAATAACACTCTTCCACGGCAGCAGCCGTGCATCCTGAAACATCAGTCGCGTATCTTCTCTGGCCTCGCTCAGGGGCGCGCTGCCCGCCAGAAGCTCACCCGATGACGTTTTCTCCAGCCCGGCCAGCAGCCGCAGCAGCGTGCTTTTACCGCAGCCGCTGCGCCCGACCACGGCAACAAACTGGCCGGAGGGAATATGCAACGTCAGATTGTCCAGCACCGTACGGCCGTTGTATTGTTTACTGACGCCGTTGATAACCAGCGGCGTGCCAGCGTTCAGTCGCGCCGGCGAGGGGGCAAGTGCGCTCATGCGTTTTCCTCCTTCAATTGATAAGCCGGATGCCAGCGCAGCCAGATCCGCTCAAGCAGCAGCGCGCTGACGTCGGCCAGTTTACCGAGCAGGGCATACAAAATAATGGCCACCACCACCACGTCTGTTTGTAAAAATTCGCGCGCGTTCATCGCCAGATAGCCAATGCCGGAATTGGCAGAGATGGTTTCCGCCACAATCAGCGTCAGCCACATCAGGCCCAGCCCGAAGCGTACGCCAACCATAATAGAAGGCAGCGCGCCCGGTAACACCACCTGAATAAACAGGCTCCAGCCAGACAGGCCATAGCTGCGCGCCATCTCCACCAGTCCGCGATCGACATTGCGAATGCCGTGATAGGTATTCAGATAGATGGGAAAGAGCGTGCCGAGCGCCACCAGGAAAATTTTTGCCGATTCGTCAATGCCGAACCAGAGGATCACCAGCGGGATCAGCGCGAGATGCGGAACGTTACGCAGCATCTGCACCGAGGTATCGAGCAGCCGCTCGCCGAGACGCGACATGCCGGTGATCAGGCCCAGCGTCAGACCAATCGAGCCGCCGATACAGAAACCGATGGCGGCGCGCCAGCCGCTGATCGCCAGATGCTGCCACAGCTCGCCGCTGGCGGAGAGACGCCAGAACGTCAGCACAATGGCCTCGGGCGAGGGCAGGATGCGCGTAGAGAGCCAGCCCGTTTGCGACGCGATTTGCCACACAACCACCAGCAGAATTGGCAATGCCCACGGGATCAGGGGCTGAGTAATGCGTTGAAGCGATCTGTTCATAGCGTGCTTTCCCCTTTAAACCGCCAGCGCCAGCGGCTGATGCCGACGCGCCAGCGCCTGCCAGAAGGTGTCCAGTGATTCATTGAGGCGCGCGTCCAGCACCGGCGAGAGCACCGGCTGGCGATCGTAATGCGTCACCTGGCTGTCATCGGCAAAGACGCCATGCAGCACTTCCTGCGCTTTCAGGGCGTTCAGCACCGGTTTCAGCGCATAATCCACGGAGAGCATATGCGCGATGGTGCCGCCGGTCGCCAGCGGCAGCACCACCTTATGCTCCAGCGCACGTTCCGGCAGCAGGTCGAGCAGGGTTTTCAGCGCGCCGGAAAAAGAGGCTTTATAGATAGGCGTCGCCACAATCACGCCGTCCGCTTTTTCCAGATCCTCATTGAGCGCCAGCAGGGCAGGCGAATCGAATCGGGCGCAAATCAGATCTTCAGGATGGAAATTATGCAGATTCCACGGAATAACCTCGACGCCGCGCTGTTCCAGCCGATGCTGACAAAGCGTGAGCAGGGCCGTTGAACGTGATGGATAGCGAGGGCTTCCCGCCAGGGTAATAACGCGCATAATCTCTCCTTTTAACCGGATGTTAATTATTCAACAGATCGTGTAACAGAGAGGGTTATCCTGACAGAGCCCATAAAGAGCCTTAAATGATTTATCCGGTATTGATAAGCTGCTTTACGAATAAGAAAACGTTTGCGCGCGCGTGCAATCGTTTACATTGCAGCTAAAGCGCTTTACCATTTTGTGCCGCACCCGTCGCGTTTCTGCGCCGATCCTGACACCACACCGCCAGACTGGAATAGCCGATACGCGCTCGCACGGCGTTTGTCGGGGATCGACCGACGCGCGTTTTCATCTTACTTTCCCGCACAGTCGGGCTTCAGGAGCATTCATGTATCACCTGGTTCGTCAGGCACTTTTCCAACTTGATGCCGAGCGCGCGCACGAACTTACGCTGCGTCAGTTGCAGCGCGTTTCCGGTACGCCGCTGATACAGCTGGTTCGCCAGTCTCTTCCTTTACGTCCGGTAAACTGCATGGGGCTGACGTTTAAAAATCCGCTTGGCCTCGCGGCTGGCCTGGATAAAAACGGCGAATGCATTGATGCCTTTGGCGCAATGGGATTTGGTTCTGTTGAAATTGGCACGGTCACGCCGCGGCCCCAGCCGGGAAATGATAAACCCAGAATGTTTCGCGTGCTGGAAGCGGAGGGGATCATTAACCGGATGGGATTTAATAACCACGGCGTCGACAGGCTGGTTGAAAACGTTAAAAAAGCCCGCTTCGATGGCGTCCTCGGCATCAATATCGGTAAAAATAAAGATACGCCGGTTGAGCAGGGCGCCGAAGATTATTTAATCTGTATGGAAAAAATCTACCGTCATGCCGGTTATATCGCTATCAATATTTCGTCGCCCAATACGCCAGGATTACGCACTTTGCAGTATGGTGATGCGTTAGATGAATTGTTAAGGGCGGTTAAACAAAAACAGAAAGATCTTGAAACGATCCATCACAAATATGTTCCCGTTGCGGTGAAAATAGCGCCGGACCTTTCTGAAGAAGAACTGATTCAAATTGCAGACAGCCTTGTTCGACATAATATTGATGGCGTGATTGCCACCAATACCACGCTCGACCGATCGCTGGTCAGCGGATTGAAATATGCAGACGAGGCGGGAGGGTTAAGTGGACGCCCGCTACAGCTTTCCAGCACGGCAATCATTCGCCGTCTGGCCGACGAGTTGCAGGGCCGACTGCCAATAATTGGCGTTGGCGGAATTGATTCTTTGATCTCTGCCAGAGAAAAAATGGCGGCAGGCGCATCGCTGATTCAAATATATTCCGGGTTTATTTATAAAGGGCCGCCGTTGATAAAACAAATTGTGACCCATCTTTGAAGAATATTGGCTTAAACCAGGCCAGGGGGTTTATTTTCCCCGCTGGCTCGTTTATATTTTGGGATGTTTTCGCAATATTCAGATTTACAGGCGCATTCTCTGTCATTACGGCTTCGCCTGAATTTACAAAAATTGAAGTTTGCGACCGGAATGTAAACAAGTATGACAACAGGACACATCATGAAAATAAAACCCGACGACAGCTGGCGCTGGTTTTTCGATGCGGAACACGATCGCA
Organism: Erwinia oleae; assembly: GCF_000770305.1. Lineage (GTDB taxonomy): Bacteria > Pseudomonadota > Gammaproteobacteria > Enterobacterales > Enterobacteriaceae > Erwinia > Erwinia oleae. Next base: position 2,443 of record NZ_JNVB01000075.1, on the reverse strand, counting down.
TGATGCTGGATCTGGCTGATGGAATGCTGTTCCGCTCCCGCTTTCCCCGTAAGATGTTAACCCCTGATGCTTTCAGCGAAACCGCCTTCTGCGTTGATGAAGCGGCGCTGTTTTATAGCTTTGCCGAACACTGCCGCCGCTGCACGCTTGACGACAGCCAGCGTGTCGAACTGGTACTGAATGCGCTGGTCGCCAGCCGTTTCCTCAAACCGCTGATGCCTAAGAGCTGGCACTTTACCACCTGTCGCGATTATCTCTCACCCAAAGAGGGCGAGCTGGTTTGCGTGACGCTGTGCGAAACGGGCGAACAGGCAGTAATGATGGTGGCGGAGGCCGGCGAGAGCGCCGCGCTGTGCGTGCTGGCTCAGCCGCAGCTAACGCTGGCTGGCCGCAGCATGGTGCTTGGCGACGCGATCAAAATCATGAACGACAGGCTGCAACCCAGGGCGGATGAGCAGCATCTGCTGCTGGCCAGCGCGGTCTGAGCCCTACTTCCCACGTAAAACAACGTCGCCGGCGGGAATGCAGCTACAGCTCAAAACGCGACCGTCGGCGCCAATGGCCTCTTTCTTCAGGGGCCGCACCTCTCCCGATACCAGCGTGATTTTGCAGCTACCGCAGATGCCCGCACGACACGAGTAAGGAATGCGGTAACCCTGCATCTCCAGTTGCTCCAGCAATATCTGCTGATTATTGCCGGTAAAGGTGTTTCCCTGCCAGTTGATGGTGAGCTTTTGCGAGGCGCTGTGGACGACCTCCAGCGTTTCGCTCACCTTTCCTGCGCCATACGGGCGCGGCGGTTTATTCGAAAGCACCTCCAGTTCATCACCCACGCGCAGTATGCCACTGCTTCTGGCGATTAAATTCAGGCCAAAATCGATATCGCCGCTGTCATCAGCGGCGGTTCGAAATTTTTGTAAGGTCGTCAGCGGCTCGCCGGACGGGTGCTTTTTGCCGCCCTCGGGACTGACGGTGGTGAAGACGCAGCGGCTACAGGGTTTCGGCACATCAAAAATAATGTTGCCGATGCGCAGGGTTGACCAGGCGTCCTCAGCCCAGGCGCCGGCGCCGGTGACCACCAGATTGGGGCGGAACTGCTCCAGGCGGATACCCGCCGGGCAGCGCTGGCGAAGATCGTTGAGCGAGGCCTCATTGATCAGCAGAAAGGGAAAGCCGTCGGCAAAGCCTAACGGCACCTGCTCGAAGCGCTTCACGCGACGGCTCATCTGTTGGCCGACCCAACGCAGCTGCACCGGTCGCGGAAAGAACCCGCTCAGCCACTGATTTATTTCATCGGGGGCAATCAGTGCAGTAAAGGTACTGCCCCAGACTTCCGTGGAGGCGGCATCGCCGGAAAAGTCAGCCAGCCGGATAGTGGCGCTGGTGCCATCCGGCGCGGAGAGAAACAGGCCATCCTGCATCAGCGCTGGCGTGAACAGCACCATATCCGGATACTGACGCGCGGTGATAAATGTCCCGTTGGTATCGGTGATCATAAACACGCGGTCAAAAGCAAGGCCGCTTTCCAACGCCTGCGCGTGGGAAACCTGCGTACCTCGCATTGATTTAACCGGATGAATATAAAGACGAGACAGGGTAACCATCACACGCTCCTGATAAAAACTGTCGCGCTGCGGCGCATCAAACCGCAATAAGACGCGATCAAAAGAAGCTAACTTTATGACATGCGCCTGCGATTAGCTATAATGCGCAACTATTTTCTGAAGACGATAAGTGACGTTATGAATTCTCTGTTTGCCAGTACGGCGCGTGGGCTCGAAGAGCTGTTAAAAAGTGAACTGGAAGCGCTGGGAGCCGAAGGCTGCCGGGTGGTTCAGGGCGGCGTACATTTTCAGGGCGACGATCGTCTGATGTATCAGAGTTTACTGTGGAGCCGCCTGGCTTCGCGCATCCTGTTGCCGCTTACCGAATGCGGCGTTTACAGCGATCTTGATCTTTACCTTGGCGTCCAGGCCATCGACTGGCCAGCGCTGTTCAGCAGTGAAAAAACCTTTGCCGTGCACTTTAGCGGGCTGAACGAGGTGATCCGCAACAGCCAGTACGGCGCGTTGAAGGTGAAAGACGCCATTGTCGACAGTTTTACCCGTAAAAACCTGCCGCGTCCCGATGTGGATCGCGAGCTGCCGGATATTCGCATCAACGTCTGGCTGAATAATGATACCGCCAGCATCGCGCTCGACCTGAGCGGCGACGGTCTTCATCAGCGCGGCTACCGTCAGCAGGCCGGGCAGGCGCCGTTGAAGGAGACGCTGGCGGCGGCGATCGTGCTGCGTTCCGGCTGGCAGGCTGGCACACCGCTGGTCGATCCGATGTGCGGTTCCGGCACGCTGCTGATTGAAGCGGCAATGATCGCCAGCGATCGCGCGCCGGGCCTGCATCGCACCCATTGGGGCTTTACCGGCTGGCGGAAATTCAATAGCGA
>NZ_JNVB01000074.1 GCF_000770305.1 Erwinia oleae | reverse complement strand
AGCCCCGCCAGCGTACCGACCACGCCTGCCAGAATCAGCACTGCCACCGGCGTTTTGTCACGGCGCAGCATCAGACGAAGAAAATCACCCCGGCGTGCGGGAACCACACGTAGCGAGTCGGAGGAGTGAGAAGAGTCGTTCATTTATTTAATGATACCTGCCAGCAAAACCACCCGTATTTTACGCAAAACGGCAGGTAAGATCCGATAAAAAACTTTTCATTCTGCAACTCTCCTTTTATCCGGTCGGCTTGTTCCCTAGAATGTAGGGGTTTTTTAATGAATCTTCAGGAGCGGAATCATGAGTCAGTCAGAAAATCTCTATGCTCAGGCGCAGCAATTCATTCCCGGCGGGGTCAACTCGCCGGTTCGCGCCTTTGCTGGCGTTGGCGGCATACCGCTCTTTATCGAACGCGCAGACGGCGCAAAGATTTATGACGTCGATGGCAAAGCCTATATCGACTACGTCGGCTCCTGGGGGCCGATGGTGCTGGGCCATAATCATCCGGCGATCCGCGATGCGGTGATTGAAGCCGCAGCGCGCGGCCTGAGCTTTGGCGCACCTACCGAAATGGAAATAACCATGGCTCGACGGGTGACCGAACTGGTGCCCACCATGGACATGGTGCGCATGGTGAACTCCGGCACGGAAGCGACGATGAGCGCGATCCGTCTGGCGCGAGGCTTCACCGGCCGCGATAAAATTATCAAATTTGAAGGCTGCTATCACGGTCACGCCGACTGTCTGCTGGTCAAAGCGGGATCGGGCGCGCTGACGCTCGGCCAGCCCAACTCCCCTGGCGTGCCTGCGGACTTCGCCAAACACACGCTGACCTGCACCTTTAACGACCTGGCGACGGTGCGCGCGGCGTTTGAGCAGTATCCGCATGAAGTCGCCTGCATTATCGTTGAACCGGTTGCCGGCAACATGAACTGCATTCCGCCGCTGCCTGACTTTCTGCCGGGCCTGCGCGCGCTGTGCGACGAGTTTGGCGCGCTGTTGATTATCGACGAAGTGATGACCGGTTTTCGTGTGGCGCTGGCGGGCGCGCAGGCACATTATGGCGTGAAACCGGATCTGACCTGTCTGGGTAAAATTATCGGCGGCGGAATGCCGGTTGGCGCGTTCGGCGGTCGCCGCGAGGTTATGGCCGCGCTGGCGCCCACCGGCCCGGTTTATCAGGCGGGCACGCTTTCCGGCAATCCGATTGCGATGGCCGCTGGCCTGGCCTGCCTGAATGAAATTGCTAAACCCGGATCGCACGACCGTCTGACCGCGCTCACCGACAAACTGGCGGACGGCCTGCTGGCCGCGGCGAAAGCGGAAAATATACCGCTGGTGGTCAACCACGTTGGCGGCATGTTCGGCCTGTTTTTTACCGATGCCGAAACGGTCACTCACTACGAGGACGTTACCCGCTGCAACCTGCCGCGCTTTAAGCAATTTTTCCATCTGATGTTAGCGGAAGGCATTTACCTCGCCCCGTCCGCCTGGGAAGCCGGTTTTATGTCGCTGGCACACAGCAATGAGGATATTCAGCACACCGTTGACGCGGCGCGGCGCTGCTTCGCTAAGCTGGATTAACCCGGAAGGGCAGGTTTGCACCTGCCCTTGACTATATTTTTCGCAGCAGATAGATAAAGTATGGCGCGCCGATAAAGCTCGCCAGCATCCCGGCCGGGATCTGGCTGGGAAACGCCACCATCCGACCGCACCAGTCTGCCACCATCATCAAACCGCCGCCCAACAGCGCAGCCATGATCTGCTGCGGCACCGTCCGGCGGAAACCGATCATTCGCGCAATGTGCGGCGCCATCAGGCCGATAAAGCTCAATGGGCCGGTGCTCAGCGTGGCCGCAGCGGTCAGCGCCGCTGCCAGCAGCAGCAGCGCGATACGCGTCGGCTTTAAAGCGATACCGACAGAGCGCGCCGTTTCACCGCCCAGCGGCAGTAGCGTCAGCCAGCGTCGGCACAGCGGCACCAGCGCAATCAGCACTGCTGCGGTAATCACCGTGCGCTGCGCCTGAAGCGCGCTCACCTTGTAGGTCGAGCCCGCAATCCACGCCATCAGGCTGGTCATGCGCGGATCGTTACTGGCCATCAGCAGGATCAGCAGCGTGGAAAAGGCAGTGCTCAGCGCCATACCGGCGAGTAACATACGCTCCGGCGAAAAACCGCCCCGCCCGCCGGTGATCAGGATCAGCAGCAGCGTCAGCGCGGCGCCCAGGCTCCCCGCAGGCAACAGCCAGGTGAAGGCGTCATTCGGCACCAAAAACATCATCACTACCACGCCGAATGCGGCACCGGAACTGATACCCAGCACTTCCGGGCTGGCCATCGGGTTACCGGTAAGGCGCTGAACAATACATCCCGCCACGCCCAGCATCATGCCGGTCGCCATCGCGGTGGCGACCCGTGGCATCCGCCATGGCAGCAGTTGCTCCCACAGCGCGCCTGTCGCCCATCGCCAGCCGTTGGCATCGCGGCCATAGCTGAGCGCCACCAGGGCAATCAGCAGCAGAACGGCGCAGCCGACCGCGCTCCACAGCAGGATACGATGGCGCTCCACGGGTATTTTGTCGCCCGCGTTCATCGCAGGCGGCGTTCCGCCGGTGCGCAGACGCGGTAACAGCCACAACAGCAGCGGTGAGCCGATAATCGCCGTCGCGGTGCCGGTGGAGACCTCACGCCAGTTGTCAGTGAGCCAGATCACCAGCTGATCCGCCAGCCAGAGCAGCAGCAGGCCAATCAGCGGTGCCAGCAGCAGACGACTGAGCAGACGTCGTGCGCCGAGCAGCTTCGCCAGCAGCGGCGCGAACAGGCCGATAAAACCGATGATGCCAACGGCATTGACGATCTGCGCGCTGAGGACGATGGCCAGCACCAGCACGGCAAAGCGCGCCGCTGACAGCGCCAGCCCCAGATTTTTCGCGACGCCATCGTCCAGCCCCATCAGCGTCATCGGGCGGAGCAGCAGCAGCGACAGCAAAAATCCTGCCAGCAGTTTAGGCCAGAGAAAGCTGACGTTGCTCCAGTCCATCTGGTTGAGCGTGCCGGTGCCCCACAGGAAAATACTTTGCAGGTAGTCGTGGTTAAACAGGCCGATAAGCTGATTCAACGCGCCGCAATAGAGCGAAATCACCAGCCCGGCCAGAATCAGCGTCACCGGCGAGAGGCGCTTGCCCCAGGCGATACCGAACACCAGCATCCCGACAATCAACGAGCCGCTCATGGCCGCCACCTGCGGGGAAAAAAGCCCGCCCGGCACCGCCCATAGCGTCGCCACGGTCAGGCCAAGCTGGGCGCCTGTCGCCACGCCAAGCGTGGTGGGTTCCGCCAGCGGATTGCGCAATACCTGCTGGAACAACAGCCCCACCAGCCCCAGTCCCGCACCCACCAACAGCGACAGCGCAAAGCGCGGCAGCAGGCTGAAGTGGAATACCATCTGCGCACCGCTGTTATTGTCGGGCGTTAACAGGGCATGCAGCCACTGGTCGCGCGGCAAATGTTGGCTGAAGTTGTACCAGGTGAGGCTCAGCGCCAGCACGAACAGTCCCGTCAGCAGCGCCGCCGGCATACGAATGGATGTTTTCATGCCGTTGTCCCCAGAACGCTGTCCAGCGAACGGCAGAAGCGCATCGCCGACAGCGTGCCGCCGTAAAACCAGACCTGCGGCACGCGGTGAAAACGTTTTTCGCGCACGAAAGGCATCGCCTGCCAGAGCGGCATCGCCTCAACCTGCTGCATGACGGCATCGTCGCCGTGATCGAAGCAGATCGCATCAACGCCCGTCATGCCAATCAGCCGTTCAATGCCAATGACCGCGCTGCCCCAGAAAGAGCTTTCCCCCTTCCAGGCGCTTTCAATACCCAGGTCATCCATGACGTTCTGAAACAGGCTACCTTTGCCAAACACCATGGTATGACGGCTATCCAGCACCGAGATCAGCAGCAGCGGCCGTTTGGTCCGCCGCGCCATGCGCACTTTGGCAGCGGCAATGAAGCTGTCGTACTGCGCGAGGTGCGCCTGCGCCTGGGGCAGAAGATTGAGATGCTCGCCCAGCCTTAACAATGATTTACGCGTCACATCCAGCGGTTTTCCGCTTTCATCACTGAAGGAAAACCCCATCGTTGGGGCGATCTGGCGGATCCTGCTGAGATCCGGGCCGTAGCCTGACGAGCAGAGGATCAGCGACGGCTTCATCTGGATCATCAGTTCCAGATTCGGCTCGGTGCGCAGGCCGACATCCACCGTGGAGGCGGGCAGTGCCGGTTCGGCCACCCAGTTGCGATAACCATGCTGTTCCGCTGCGCCCATCGGCGCGACGCCCAGCGCCATCAGCAGTTCAGTGGGCAGCCACTCAATGGTGATGATACGGCTGAGATCGACGGGTGACGCCGCGCGACTGCGCAGCACGGGAAGTAAGGGTGAAAGCGCCATCGCCATCAGCAGGCGGCGGCGAACAGGATCCGGCATGGTAATATCCATCCTTCAGTAAACGAAACTTACCGGCGCGCCGCCGTTCGGATGAGGGAGTGTTCCCATCGGGATGCCATAAATACGATCGAGCACCTCCGCCTGCATAATGTCCAGCGCATCGCCCTGCGCGATCATCGCGCCCTCGCGCAGCGCCACCAGCGAATCGCTGTAGCGGGCAGCGATATTGATATCATGCAGGATGGCGATCACCGTCAGTCCGCGCTCGTGGCTCAGCCGCTGGATCAGCGCCAGCACCTCCACCTGATGCGCGATATCCAGCGCGGAAGTCGGTTCATCAAGCAGCAGGCAGCGGCTGTTTTGCGCCACCAGCATGGCAATCCACGCACGCTGGCGTTCGCCGCCGGAGAGGCTGTCCACCAGCCGCCTGGCAAAGGGTTTCAGACCAACCAGCGCTATTGCCTCTTCAACCCGCTCACGATCTTCGGCACCAAACCGCCCCAGCGCGCCGTGCCACGGATAGCGTCCCATGGCCACCAGCTCGCGAACCGTCATCCCTTCGGCGGCCGGCAACTGCTGCGGCAGATAGGCCACTTCGCGGGCGAACGCTTTGGTATTCCACGTCTCCACGTTCTGACCGTTAAGCAGCACCTTGCCCGCCGTCGCGGCCTGGTGTCTTCCGAGCAGTTTAAGCAGCGTCGATTTCCCCGATCCGTTGTGGCCGATCAGCCCGCACACCTTGCCGGCAGGAAACGTCAGAGAAAGCGGTTGCAGCAGCGTACGGCCTGGTACGGTGAACGTCGCGCCATCCAGCGTGAAGGTTGTTTCTGTTACGTGCGACATAGCGGTCTTCTGATTGGAGGGCGCGGGTGAACCGCGCCCGTGTAGGTAAAGGATTAGAAGCGGAACGTGGCGGTCGCGACAACCTGGCGGCCTGCTCCCCAGAAGCAACCGTAGGTCTGGAAGCAACTGGCGACATATTCACGATCCAGCAGGTTTTTAACGTTCAGCGCCACGTTGGAACCGTACAGGCCAAAACGACCAAGATCGTATTTCACCACGGCATCCATCACCGTCGCGCTGCCCACTTTAAAGGTGTTCGCCGGGTCGCCATAGCTTGAGCCGATAAACCGACCACCGGCGCCCAGGGTTACCCCGCTCAGGGCGCCGTTATTAAAGGTGTAGTCACCCCACAGCGACGCCATGTGCTCAGGCACCTGCTCCGGCGTATTGCCTTTCAGCGTGGTGTCTTTGGTGAATTCCGCATCGGTATAGGTGTAAGAGGCGGTCATATTGACGTTGGCCGACAGCGCAGCTTTACCTTCCAGCTCCACGCCACGCGCGCGCACTTCGCCCGCAGGCACCTGGTTGAGCGCGTTATCAGGATCGGCCATCAGCGTATCGCTCTTGGTGAGCTGATAGACTGCCCCCGTCAGCACAATCGGACGATCTTTCGGCACATACTTCACGCCCGCTTCGTACTGCTCGCCTTTGGAAGGCGCATAGGCCACGCGCGGATCGCTGTAGAGGCTGAACGCGTTGGGTTCGAAAGACTGGCTGTAGCTGAAGTAAGGCGTGATGCCATTATCAAACAGGTAGTTAACGCCGCCGCGCCAGGTAAACTGGCGATCGTTGCGCTCAATGTAGCCGTTATCAGCGCGCACGGTGGTTGCCTGAGTTGACCAGTCGTAACGACCGCCCAGGGTGAATACCCATTTATCCCATTCCGCCTGATCCTGAACGTACAGGCCGGTCTGTTTGGACTCGTTCATCTGGTACGGCACCGCATCGCCAAAATCGACGTCGCTCATGGAGGGCAGATTATTCAGATCCAGCGCGGGCGCATTGCCAAACAGCGCGCTGATATCGTTACGCATCCGTGAATAGTCGACGCCGGTTAACAGGGTGTGCTGAACATCGCCGGTGCCGAACTTGCTTTCCAGTTGCGTATCAACGCTGAAATTCTGCAAACGTTCATGATCGACAACGGTGCCGCGGCCCAGATAGTGCGCCTGCTGAGCAGGCGTCAGCGCCTGACAGTAAACATTAAAGCCGTTCATGCTGTTGTTACACAGGCCGGTGCCGTAGGCGCTGTTCTGCGCCGTTTTCATTTCAGAGAAGCGCAGGTTCTGTCGAACGGTGAACGTATCATTGAACCCATGTTCAAAAGCGTAACCGACCATCTTCTGGTTACGCGAATAGGTATTGTTGGTCGCGCCTTCATTAAAGGCGCTTGAGAGATGGCCGCCGTTCGGCAGAGGTTCGACCGTGCCCTCTTTCGGCAACCAGCCGTAATAGCCGGTTTCCGGTTCGTTCTGGAAATAGGAGAGGAAAGTAAAATTGGTTTTTTCGTCCGGACGCCAGCTGAAGGAAGGGGCAATGGCGTAGCGCTGGGTTTCGGCGTTGGTCTGCTGCTCATTCGCAGAGCGCGCCAGGCCGGTCAGACGGTAAGAAAACTCGCCGTTATCGTCCAGCGCATCGCTGAAGTCAAACCCGGTCTGCATCAGGTTGTCGCTGCCCATTTTAAACTGCACTTCACGTAGCGGTTCGGTGGTCGGGCGTTTGCTGACCATAGATACGATGCCGCCGGGGCTGCTTTTACCATAGAGCACCGAGGTGGGCCCGCGCATCAATTCCACGCGTTCAAGCATGTAGGGATCGATTGAGGCGTCATTATAGAAATCGCCCTGGAGCTTCTGCCCGTCCAGGTAGTTGTTCTGGTTCAGGCCGCGCGAGGAGAACCCGCGAATAATCACGAAGTCGTAAGTGTCAGAAGCGCCACGGCTGCTTACCGTCACGCCAGGCGTGTACCCCAGCGCCTCTTTGACCGAGATCGGCTGGTGAATATCCAGCTCCTGACGCGTCACCACCGAAACCGACTGTGGGTTTTTCTCGATGGGCGTATCGGTTTTGGTACCGGTTGCGCTGTGTTTGGCGGCGATGGTGGCCGCAGGGCCCCATGCGTTTTCCTGTGGCGCATCACTGGTGCTGGCGTCAACGGTAATCGTCTGTTCGGCGGCAAAAGTGGAAGAGGAAACGGCCAGAGCAACAAGGAGGGCAAGGCGGCATTTCACTGGCAAAGACGAACGAATCAAAGATGCGGTTGGCATGTGGCATTTCTCTGAATGAAATTGATAAGTCGTAAACGTAAACGAGAATTATTATTATAACGGGGGGATAATATGCGAAACGCAGTGAATTCTGCAAGAAGAAATGCCCGGCTCAAACGCCATTTGATTCACGAACAGACGAATGTAGTTTGCCAGAAACAGGCCGGTAACGGTCTTGTTAATCTGAACACTCTGTTTGCTGCTGATTTGTTGTCACAATGGCTGCTGAACGATAAAAAAGCCGGTTCAGGATGAACCGGCTTTTTTGATCGGATGAAGATTATTGACCAAACATATCTTTAATCCATCCCGCCACGCCGTCGCTGTCTTTCTGCTCGTTTTGCGGCGCCTGCTGCTGTTGAGGCTGCTGCTGGGGCGCCTGCTGCTGTTGCAGCATTTGCTGTTGCTGCTGCATCACCTGCTGCTGTTGCTGACAGAGCGCGTTGCCATCGATGGTCCACACCGGCAGCATTCGCCAGCTACTGCTGGCACTGCTACAAACAAAGTTTCCGGCGGAGTCGATGTTCATCGGGGCAATATCTTCCGGCGGCGTCGCCAACAGCGGCATGGGCGCCTGATTATCAAGATAGTGACGATAAATCTGCATCGCGCCGCTGGCACCGTAGAGTTTGGTCGGCTGGTTGTTGTCGCGACCGATCCAGGTTATCGCCACCTCTTTGCCATCAATGCCCGCAAACCAGCTATCCACCTGATTGTTGGTGGTGCCGGTTTTGCCCGCCAGATGCGCGCGAGGATAGCGCGCGCCCAGCGCGCGCGCGGTGCCGTGATCGGCAACCTGCTGCATGGTATAGAGCGTCAGGTAAGCGGCCTGCGCGGGAACCACGCGCTCAGCCTGTGGGAAGCTCTGATAAAGCACGGTGCCATCTTCCGCAATCACCGAGCGAACGGCGGAGAGCGGCGCGCGGTTACCGCCGCTGGCGATGGTCTGAAACGCCTGCGCCACCTGAATCGGCGTCAGGTTGAGCGCGCCCAGCAGCATCGCCGGAACCGGCTGAAGCTGATCTTTCGGCACGCCCAGCCGCGTCCAGGTATCCACCACCTGCGGCAGGCCGAGCGTCATGCCCAGATTCACCGTCGGCACGTTCATCGAGTTAGTCAGGGCGTCCACCAACATCACCTGACCGCTGAAGCGGCGATCGTCGTTCTGCGGCTTCCAGATCTGACCGTTTGGCTGCTTCAGGGCGATCGGATTATCGGCAATCCAGGTATTGAGGCGATATTTATCCGGCTGCATTAACGCGGTGAGATAGGTGGCCGGTTTGGCCAGCGAACCTATCGAACGACGCGCCTGAAGCGCGCGGTTATAACCGGCGAACTGCGGATCGGCGCCGCCGACCATCGCGCGGACTTCCCCACTGAAGCGATCGACAATCACCATCGCGGTTTCCAGATCGTTCAGCTTGCGCTGCTTGCGCAGCGTCTGCACGCCCTCTTCCGCGGCTTTTTCAGCCGCATCCTGCGACACCGAATCCAGCGTGGTGAAGATCTTCACGCCCGACAGATCTTTTATCTTATCGCCCAGCTTCGCCTGTAGCTCGTTACGCACCATCTGCATAAAGGCCGGCTGCGGCGTGATCACGCCGCCTTTCGGCTGCACGCCCAGCGGTCGCGCGCTGAGCATGTCATACAGTTCCTGATCGATAACCTTTTGCTGCTGAAGCAAACGCAGCACCAGATTGCGGCGTTCCAGCGCCAGCCTGGGATTGCGCCACGGATTGTACAGCGATGCGCCCTTCACCATGCCCACCAGCAGCGCCTGCTGATCGAGGCTCAGTTCATCCACCGGACGGCCAAAGTAATAGAGGCTGGCAAGCGGGAAGCCGCGGATCTGATCGCCGCCCGCCTGGCCCAGATACACCTCATTCAGGTAAAGCTCGAGGATACGATCTTTGCTGTAGCGCGCATCCATGATCAGCGCCATATAGGCTTCGTTTGCCTTACGCCACAGAGAGCGCTCGTTGGTCAGAAACAGGTTTTTAACCAGCTGCTGCGTCAGCGTACTGCCGCCCTGCACCGCGCGACCGGCGGTAATGTTGGCCAGAAAAGCGCGGCCAATTGAGTAGAAACTGATGCCATCGTGCTGATAGAAATGGCGATCTTCAGTGGCGACCAGCGTATCCACCAGCAGATCCGGGAAACCCGCGCGCGGCACAAACAGGCGCTGCTCGCCCTTCGGCGATTGCAGCATGGTGATCAGGCGCGGATCGAGGCGGAAGAAGCCGAAGTCACGTCCGCTGTCGAGGTTTTTGATTTCGCTCAGCGCATCGTTGCTGAAGCTCAACCGTGCGCGGATTTGCCCCTCTTTGCTGTCCGGGAAGTCAAACGGGCGGCGGATCATCTCAATGCTGTTGGCCTGCACGGTGAATTCGCCGGGACGCGTCATGCGCGTGACCTGACGATACTGCGTGCCTTCCAGCAGGGCGATCATCTCTTTTTTGTCCCAGGACATGCCCGGTTCAAGACTGACCATGCGCCCGTACACCGTGGCGGGAAGCTGCCAGACTTTTCCGTCAATGCGGCTGCGGATCTGCGCGTCCAGGTAGACGCCATAAATAACCATCACCACGATGAAAATCAGCAACAGTTTGAGCAGCAGGCTCAGCCAGCCTCTTTTCTTGCGCGGCGGACGCCCTTTTCCTTTACGTGGCACGGGTTCACTCTCCTCGTCGTCTTCGTCATCCTGATAATCGTCTTCATAGTCCTCATCCCTGCGGCGACCCTGGCCCGCCAGATTGCGCGGGGGCCGTTTGCCTTTGCGCCCAATAGGTTCGCGATCGTCTGACATGCTCTTCTCTTCTCCGGGTAGCCGTCGGCCAGGCCGACTACTCTGTTATGGCTTAATGCGCTTCGGAACGGGAACCTTCCTAAATAGCGAGGTTCACGAGGGCGCGGAATACTTTTTCGTACGCCGCGTGGGCAGCGCGCTGGCCGGATCGTCCGGCCATGAATGTTTGGGGTAGCGTCCTTTCATATCCTTTTGCACATCCCGCCACGCACCCTGCCAGAACGCGGCCAGGTCGCGGGTGATCTGGAGCGGACGCTGCGCGGGCGAAAGCAGCTCCAGCACCAGGGGAATACGCCCGGCCGCCACGCAGGGATTCTGCGCTTCGCCGAACATTTCCTGGAGGCGAACCGCCAGCGCGGGCGGCTTCTCCTCATCGTAACGGATAGGCAGCCGACTTCCGGTGGGCACAGTGTAATGAGTTGGTAACAGAGTATCCAGTTGCTGTCGCTGCGACCATGTGAGTAAATGTAATAACGCCGCGACGACGTCGATATGCTTCAGGCCGCGCGCGTCGCGCACGCCGTTCATCGCAGGCAGCAGCCACTGATCCAGCGTCGCTACCAGCGCACTTTCGGTAGCGTCGGGCCAGTTCTCCTCAGGAAGCCACTGAGCTGCGCACACCAGCCGAATCCGCAGCTGCTCGGCCTGCGGCGTCCAGTTCAGCAGCGATAGACCTTTTTGCCGGATCCAGCGCAGCATGGCCGGGTGAAGTTCGGCCTCCTCCGGTTTGGTCAGCGGCTGCGCCCTGAGCACCAGTTCGCCAATCTGTTCTCGCTGCCAGGCGCGCAGCGTGCCGCGCGCCTCATCCCACTCTACTTCGGTGCGCGTTGTCACCAGTTGAGGCAGCGCGTTTTCCAGCGCCGCGATATCCAGCGGAATAGCCTGCAAAATGCGTGCGTCCGGCTGCGCGCTCCCCTGCAACAGGCCGGGCGCCAGCAGCCATTCGTAACGCGTCAGCGCATCCGCACCGTCCAGCATGGCGCCGGTGCCGTTCGCTAACTGGTAGCGTCCCTCAGCGCCGCGCCGACGGGCGATCCTGTCCGGGAAGGCGCTGGCCAGCAGCGGCGCTATCCGCCCGGCGTCCGGCGAACCGGTCGTTGCCTTCAGGCGTTTTTGCAGCTGTTTCGCCCGTGCCAGCCAGTGCGGCAGACGGCGATGAAACGCATCGCGTAAATCTGCACCACTGCGATCCGGCTCTTCCAACATCGCCGCCAGCAGCGCGGCGGTAGCAATACTGTCGGCATCGTCTCCGGCCGCAATCAGCATCGCGCCGATCCGCGGCTCTGCGCCCAGCGCCGCCATCTGTCGGCCTTTCGCATTCAGTTTTCCGTCTGCGTCGGTGGCGCCCAACTGAGACAGCAGCGCCTGCGCCTGACGAAGACCGGCTGCGGGTGGCGCATCCAGCCAGCGCAGTTGCCGCGCATCATAGCAGCCCCACTGCAAAATATTCAGCCACAGCGAGGCCAGATCGGCATGCAGCATTTCCGCATCGGCGTGGGCGGCAGCGCGTTCCGCCTGCTCACGAGCGATCAGGTGCAGACAAATGCCGGGTTCGAGACGTCCGGCGCGTCCGGCGCGCTGCGTCATTGACGCCTGACTGACGCGCTGCGTTTGCAGCCTGGTCAGACCGGTGCGCACGTCAAACATCGCCGTTCGCTCCAGCGCACAATCCACCACCAGGCGGATACCCTCAATAGTCAGACTGGTTTCTGCAATGTTGGTCGCCAGCACCACTTTACGCCGCCCCGTCGCCGCCGGAAGGATAGCTTTGCGCTGTTCGGTCAGCGACAGCGCGCCATACAGCGGACAGAGTTCGACCTCACTGGATACCTGCGACGCAAGCTGCATCTGTACGCGTTTGATCTCCCCGACGCCCGGCAGAAACAGCAGCAGGGAGCCTGGCTCCTCGCGCAGCAGCTGGCTCACCTGGCGCGCCACTGCCTCTTCAACGCGCAGGCTGGCAGGGAGCGAAGCGTAACGGCGTTCAACCGGAAAGGCGCGCCCTTCGCAGCAAATAACCGGCGCATCGGGCAGCATCGCCTGCAAGCGCGCGTTATCCAGCGTGGCGGACATCAGCATGATTTTCAGATCGTCGCGCAGGCCCTGCTGCACATCCAACAGCAGCGCCAGCGCCAGATCGGCTTCCAGGCTGCGTTCATGAAACTCATCAAGGATCACCAGCGACACGCCTTCCAGCATCGGATCGCGCTGTAACATGCGGGTTAAAATACCTTCGGTTACCACCTCCAGCCGCGTGTTCGGCCCGCTGCGGGTTTCAGCGCGCATGCGGTAACCCACGGTTTCGCCGGGCTGTTCACCCAACTGCCCGGCGAGGCGCTGTGCGACATTGCGCGCGGCCAGCCGCCGCGGCTCCAGCAGCAGAATGCGGCCGCTTAAGCCGCTTTGTTGCAGAATTTGCAGCGGCAGCCAGGTCGATTTTCCGGCGCCCGGCGGCGCGGCGAGCAGCAGCTGCGATGACTCGCGCAGCGCGGCAAGCAGTTCAGGCAGCACGGCGCTGACCGGTAATGAACTCACGTCTTAACTCCATAGCCTTATCCTGCCCGGCATTGTAGCATCCCTGTTCAGGGAATACCGGAGAGCACCATGAGCGAGCAAAAAAGGCTGTTTTTTGGCATTGAATTACCCCGGGAGAGCCGACAAAGCATCATTCAGTGGCGCGCAGAAACCTTCGCCGCGGAAGCAGGCCGGCCGGTAGCGGCAGAAAATCTGCACCTGACGCTGGCTTTTTTGGGTGAGATCAGCGAAGAAAGGTCGCTGATGCTGCAACATTCTGCGGGTCGCATCCGTCAACCGGCGTTTACACTCACGCTGGACGATGCCGGACACTGGCCGCGATCCGGCGTGGTCTGGCTGGGGCCAAAGCGCGCGCCGCGCGGGCTGCTCCAGCTGGCGGAACTTTTACGGTCGCAGGCGGCGCGCAGCGGCTGCCCGCAAAGTACGCTGCCCTTTCATCCGCACGTCACATTACTGCGCAATGCTTCACAGCCGGTCGCGTTGCCGCCGCGTAATTTCAGCTGGCCGTTCCGCGTGTCGCGCTTTGCGCTGTATCACTCATCGTACAGCCAGGGACGGACGCGCTATGGCGAAGTCGCTCACTGGCCGCTGGAGCAACCATGAAGTTTACGCCGCCGCTGCAACCGGCCCGGCTGGTAAAGCGCTATAAACGGTTTCTCGCCGATGTCATCACTCCTGAAGGCGTTGCGCTGACGCTGCACTGCGCCAACACTGGCGCGATGACCGGCTGCGCGACCCCGGGCGATACCGTCTGGTATTCAACATCTGAAAGTCTGACGCGCAAGTACCCGCACAGTTGGGAGCTGACGCAGACGCAGCAGGGCCACTGGATATGCGTAAATACGTTACGCGCTAATCTGTTAGTCAAAGAGGCGCTGACGGCAAAATGCATTCCGGAATTGTCCGCTTACTGCACGCTGCGCAGCGAAGTAAAATACGGCGCTGAAAAAAGCCGAATTGATTTCCTGTTACAGGCAGATAATCAGGCGAACTGCTATATTGAAGTCAAATCCGTGACGCTACTACAGCAGGGCAAAGGGTATTTCCCGGATGCGGTAACCGAACGAGGCCAGAAACACCTTCGTGAACTGACGAAGATTTCAGAAAATGGCCAGCGAGCGGTTCTTTTTTTTGCCGTTTTGCACACGGGAATTGAGGACGTTTCCCCCGCGCATCACATTGATGTGCGTTACGCAGAACTACTGGTTCAGGCTCGACAGAGCGGCGTGGAGGTGCTGTGTTATAACGCGCGGCTTTCTCCCGACGGTATGCAGTTAGAAAAAGCGCTGAACGTAGCGGTTTAAGACAGGATTACGCACTTTTTGTTAAAAAAAGATGCGTCACGCTGCGCTAATTACGCTTTTCTTCACAGTGCTGTCAAGGCATGTTGAGGAATAATTGCCAATCAGAATCGCTTCTGTTATTTATAGCGGCCTGTTTTTTTCCCCTCTGGGGATCGATAGTGCGTGTTATCCAGGAGAAGCAACATGCAAGAAGGGCAAACCCGTAAAACCTCGTCTCTGAGTATTCTCGCCATTGCTGGCGTAGAGCCGTATCAGGAGAAGCCGGGCGAAGAGTACATGAATGAAGCCCAGCTGGAGCATTTCAGGAAGATCCTTGAGGCCTGGCGTAACCAGTTGCGCGATGAAGTCGATCGCACGGTTTCTCATATGCAGGATGAAGCGGCCAACTTCCCCGATCCGGTTGACCGCGCCGCGCAGGAAGAGGAGTTCAGTCTTGAACTGCGTAACCGCGATCGCGAACGCAAACTGATCAAGAAGATTGAGAAGACGCTGAAGAAAGTAGAAGACGATGATTTTGGCTTCTGCGAATCGTGCGGCGTTGAGATCGGTATCCGTCGTCTCGAAGCGCGTCCCACCGCCGATCTTTGCATTGATTGCAAAACGCTGGCGGAAATTCGCGAAAAGCAGATGGCAGGTTAATGGCTGAAGACGCGCAGTGAAGCAGCCGCTTCACTGCCGTTATGAAACAATGTCCGCTTCTTATACAGGGCGTTTCGCCCCCTCTCCTTCCGGTGAATTGCATTTTGGTTCTCTGATTGCCGCGCTTGGCAGCTTTCTGCGCGCGCGTGCGCAGCAGGGCCGCTGGCGCGTGCGCATCGAAGACATCGACCCACCCCGAGAAGTCCCCGGCGCGGCCGCGCGCATTCTGCAACAGCTTGAGCAGCATGGTCTGCACTGGGACGGCGACGTGCTCTGGCAGTCACAGCGTCATGAGGCCTATGGCGAGGCGCTGAGCTGGCTTCAACGCCAACATCACAGCTACTACTGCACCTGTCCCCGCAGCCGTATTCAGCAACTGCCTGACGGCGTCTACGACGGCCACTGCCGCAGCCTGAACCATCCTGCGGAAAATGCCGCGCTGCGCCTGAAATCCGTCAGCCCGGTGTTCTGTTTTCAGGATGTGCTGCGTGGCGAGATCCATGCTGACGCCGCGCTCGCGCGTGAAGATTTTATTATCCACCGCCGCGACGGCCTGTTTGCTTACAATCTGGCTGTGGTGGTGGACGATCATTTTCAGGGCATAACGGAAGTGGTACGCGGCGCGGATCTGATTGAGCCAACGGTGCGGCAGCTCACGCTGTTTCGGCAGTTTGGCTGGCAGGCGCCTGATTATCTGCATCTGCCGCTGGTAATTAATCCGGACGGCAATAAACTCTCCAAGCAAAATCATGCCGCGCCGTTGCCCGCAGGCGACGCGCGGCCTGCGCTGGTGCAGGCGCTGCGTTTTCTCGGTCAGCCGGTCGGCGAAGGATGGCGGGATCTGTCGCAAACCGCGCTGCTGGAACAGGCTGTTGATCGCTGGGATCTCGCCGCCGTTCCGCGTCAGGACGCATCAATGCCGCAATGAGCATTCTCAAATGCGCCGCACTGAGCTATATTAGCCGCTGTTTTTTTATTGCCCAGCTTATTGTCACTATCGAGGTGTCCCATTTTTACCCGAGTTGCTAATTTTTGCCGAAAAGTTTTAAGCCGCGAAGGCGACGCGCCGGTTGAACCGATACAGGCGCCACGGATGAACGTGGTCCCGCGCGATCATCACACCATTTCGCGCAAAGACATTAGTGAAAATGCCCTCAAGGTGTTGTATCGCCTGAACAAAGCGGGCTATGAAGCCTATCTGGTTGGCGGCGGCGTACGTGATTTGCTGCTGGGCAAAACGCCGAAAGATTTTGACGTCACCACCAACGCCACGCCGGAGCAAATGCGTAAGCTGTTCCGCAACTGCCGCCTTGTCGGCCGCCGTTTTCGCCTGGCGCACGTGATGTTTGGCCCTGAAATTATTGAAGTCGCGACCTTTCGCGGGCATCACGAAGTGGAGCAGGACGAAGCCGATCGCAACGGTTCGCAGCGCGGCCAAAACGGCATGCTGCTGCGCGACAATATTTTCGGCAGCATCGAAGACGACGCACAGCGCCGCGATCTGACCATCAACAGCCTTTACTACAGCGTCGCCGACTTTACGGTGCGCGACTATGTCGGCGGGCTGAGCGACCTTCAGCAGGGCATCATTCGCCTGATTGGCGATCCTGAAACCCGCTACCGCGAAGATCCGGTGCGCATGCTGCGCGTGATCCGTTTCGCTGCACGGCTGGATATGACCATCGCGCCGGAAACCGCCGAACCTGTTCCGCGTCTGGCAACGCTGCTGCACGATATTCCGCCTGCGCGCCTGTTTGAAGAGACGCTTAAACTGTTGCAAACGGGCTACGGCTACGCAACCTGGCTGCAACTACGTGAATATCAACTGTTCCAGCCGCTCTTCCCGCTGATCACCCGCTACTTTACCGAGCAGGGCGACAGCAATATGGAGCGGATGATTGTGCAGGTGCTGAAAAACACCGACAGCCGTATCCACAATCAGATGCGCGTTAACCCTGCGTTTCTGTTTGCCGCCATGTTCTGGTATCCGCAGCTTGAAACCGCCCAGAAAATTGCTCAGGAGAGCGGGCTGTCCTACTACGACGCTTTCGCGATGGCGATGAATGACGTGCTGGACGAAGCGTGCCGCTCGCTGGCGATCCCTAAGCGTCTGACCACGCTAATCCGTGATATCTGGCAGCTTCAACTGCGGCTCTCGCGCCGCAACGGCAAGCGCGCCTGGAAGCTGATGGAACATCCTAAGTTCCGCGCCGCCTACGATCTGCTGGCGCTGCGCGCCGAGGTGGAGAACAACACGGAACTGCTCCGGCTTGCCGCCTGGTGGAACGATTTTCAGGTTGCCGCGCCGCCTCAGCAGAAAAACATGCTTACGACGCTGGACAGCGATCCCGAACCGCGTCGTCGCACGCGTCGCCCACGCAAACGCGTGCCCGGCCCGCGCCGTAACAGCAGCGATAACAACAACGCATGACGCGCGTCTACCTCGCGCTGGGCAGCAACCTGGCCGATCCGCTGCATCAGGTGCAGGCCGCGCTGGAGGCGCTTGACGCGCTGCCTGACAGCCTGCGCGTCGCCACCTCATCGTTATATCGCACGCCGCCCTACGGCCCGCCCGACCAGCCTGACTATCTCAACGCCGCCGTGGCGCTGGATACCGGGCTTGCGCCGGAGGCGCTGCTCGACCTCACGCAGCGCATCGAACGGGAGCAGGGCCGCGTTCGAAAAGATGAACGCTGGGGGCCGCGCACGCTTGACCTCGATATTATGCTGTTCGGCGATTTACAGCTGAATACGCCGCGACTGACCGTGCCGCACTACGATATGCGCAATCGCGCATTTATGTTGCTGCCGCTGCTGGAGATCGCGCCCGATGCGCAACTGCCGGACGGCGTCCGCATCGCCGACCTGCTCGCCTCACTCGATACCACACAAATTCAACCCTGGTAGCGCCGCCGCGTGCGGATGCAAAGCGCTCGTCCTTCCATTAAAATACGCTCAACAGCTATCCGACAGAGGTTACGATGAAGCCAACAACGGTTTCCACGCTTCACCAGTGGAAAAAAGAGGGGCGCAAATTCGCCTCTATCACCGCCTACGATTTCAGTTTTGCCCGCCTGTTTGCCGATGAGGGCGTGCCGGTATTGCTGGTTGGCGATTCGCTGGGCATGGTGGTGCAGGGGCACGACTCCACCCTGCCCGTCACCGTGACGGACATTGTGTATCACACGCAGGCCGTACGGCGCGGCGCGCCCAACGCGTTGCTGATGTCCGATCTGCCCTTTATGAGCTACGCCACACCGGAGCAGACCTTTGAGAACGCGGCGGCGCTGATGCGCGCAGGCGCGAACATGGTCAAGCTTGAGGGCGGCAAGTGGCTGGCGGAGACGGTGAAACAGCTGACCGAGCGCGCCGTTCCGGTCTGCGGTCATCTGGGCCTGACGCCGCAGTCGGTTAATATTTTTGGCGGTTATAAGGTGCAGGGCCGTGAAAGCACTGCCGCCGACAACCTGCTTGCCGACGCGCTGGCGCTGGAAGCGGCTGGCGCGCAGCTGGTGGTGCTGGAGTGCGTGCCGGTTTCGCTGGCGAAGCGCATCACCGACACGCTGTCGATCCCGGTGATTGGTATTGGTGCCGGTAACGCTACCGACGGGCAGATTCTGGTGATGCATGACGCCTTCGGCATTACCGGCGGCCACATCCCCAAATTTGCCAAAAATTTCCTTGCTGAAACCGGCGACATGCGCGCGGCAATCCGGCAGTATGTGGCGGATGTCGAAGCAGGCGCTTACCCTGCTGACGAACACAGTTTTAATTAACCGGGGGAAGGTTTGTGCTGATTATTGAAACCCTGCCGATGCTGCGTCGGGAGATTCGCCGCTGGCGACAGGACGGTAAACGTATTGCGCTGGTGCCCACCATGGGTAACCTGCACGACGGCCATATGACGCTGGTTGATGATGCGCGAGAACGCGCCGACATTGTTGTGGTCTCAATCTTTGTGAACCCGATGCAGTTTGAGCGGCCTGATGATCTGGCGCGCTACCCGCGCACGCTTCAGGACGATTGCGAAAAGCTGAACAAGCGCAAGGTGGATCTGATTTTTGCGCCCGCGCCCGGCGATATCTATCCGCTCGGCCTCAGCGAGCAGACCTTTGTTGAGGTGCCCGGACTTTCCGGACTGCTGGAAGGCGCCAGCCGTCCGGGACATTTTCGCGGCGTGTCGACCATCGTCAGCAAGCTGTTCAACCTGGTGCAGCCGGATCTCGCCTGCTTCGGCGAGAAAGATTACCAGCAGCTGGCGCTGATCCGTAAGATGGTGGCGGATATGGGTTATGACATCGACATCATTGGCGTGCCGACCGTGCGGGCCAAAGACGGGCTGGCGCTCAGTTCGCGTAACGGCTATCTGAGTGCCGATGAACGCAAGCTGGCTCCCGCCTTAAGCAAGGTGATGAATAGCATGGCGGATCGCCTTGCCAGCGGCGAACGTCACGTGGAAGAGATTATTGCCGATGCCGAAGCGGCGCTGACGCTGAAAGGATTGCGCCCGGATGGCCTGGCGATTTGCGATGCGGATACGCTGCTGCCGCTGAACGTCGACAGTCAGCGCGCGGTGATCCTGATGGCCGCCTGGCTCGGTATGGCGCGCCTTATCGATAATCAGCAGGTCGATTTAACGCAGTAACCGGTTCAGGCGCTCAGGCGTCTGTCATGATGATGTAACAAAGGTAGCAATACTATGATTCGTACCATGTTGCAGGGCAAACTTCACCGGGTGAAAGTCACTCAGGCGGATCTCAATTATGAAGGCTCCTGTGCCATCGATCAGGACTTTCTCGACGCTTCCGGCATTCTTCAGTATGAGGCGATCGACATTTATAACGTGACTAACGGTCAGCGTTTCTCAACCTATGCCATCGCCGCCGAGCGCGGTTCTAAAATCATCTCTGTCAACGGCGCGGCCGCTCGCTGCGCCTGCGAAGGCGATATCCTGATTATCTGCTCTTATGTCACCATGGAGGATGCAGAAGCCCGCGAATGGCAGCCTAAAGTGGCCTATTTCGAAGGCGATAATCAGATGAAGCGCCTGGCGAAAGCGGTTCCGGTGCAGGTTGCCTGATCCACGAGCGGGGGAAGTCTCCCCCGCTCATGATACGGCAATCATTCATCCTTCAGCGCTGCCAGGGTTGCCTGTCGCGCTTACGCCTGCTTACTTTTCCCCTCAAGCGGCTGCATTTCTATTTCCTCAGCGGGTGAGGCGCCGCGTGTCGGCGCCGTCTGCGATGAACTCGCCTGAGCGCGGGGGGGTGGTGCCGTTTGCGAGGAAACTGGCGGGGCGGCGGGTGCTGTCGTCTGCGCCGCAGCGGCTGGTGTCACCGGTGCTGCGGCCGGGGCGGCTGACAGCGGCAGAATCGGCTGGTTTGTCGGGGCAGAGGAAGTACCGCTGCTTTGCATTTGATTTCCCCTCCGAAGATTGAGATCTCTATAGGCCTGCGAAGCGCGATTCTTTGCGCTGGTTGCCAACTCACCTGTCCCCTTCGCCAGACTACCTGCCCCACTTGCCAGAGAATTGTAGCCCTGCGTTGCCAC
>NZ_JNVB01000073.1 GCF_000770305.1 Erwinia oleae | reverse complement strand
CCATTAATACCGGCAGCGTCCTGCGCCACGCGCCCTGGCAGATTGTTATCTTTTCGCTGGGCATGTACCTGGTGGTTTATGGCCTGCGCAATGCCGGTCTGACGGATGCGCTGTCGCGCCTGCTGGACTACTTTGCCGGAAAGGGGCTGTGGACAGCCACGCTGGGAACGGGCTTTCTGACGGCGTTTCTTTCGTCGGTGATGAATAACCTGCCGAGCGTTCTGGTGGGCGCGCTCTCCGTAGAAGGCAGTTCGGCTACCGGCGTGATTAAACAGGCGATGATCTACGCCAACGTTATTGGCTGCGATCTGGGCCCGAAAATCACGCCAATAGGCAGCCTCGCCACGCTGCTCTGGCTGCATGTGCTCGCGCAAAAAAACCTTAAAATAAGCTGGGGATACTATTTCCGCGTTGGCGTGGTCATGACGCTGCCCGTGTTGTTTATCACTCTGGCGGCCCTGGCGCTGCGCCTTTCATTCCATTACTGATTTGTTTAGTCGGGAAGTATGATTTTTTTCCGGCCGGGCATGACCTTATATCGGGTATAAGACTGAGAAAATCAGTTTTTTGCTATGTGTACAGGTTTTATTATAATTAACCCGCCAGACACAACTTACATTTGAGACCTGAACGGGAGGTTTGATTTGTTTATTTCTGATGAAGAAAAAGGGCATATTCTGATTGGTGAAGCGACTATCAGCCTTATCTTCAACAGGGAAGAAATAACGCCGCAGGCACTGTCCGACGCGTTGCAGAAGATGGCTGATGGGGAAAGTGATAAGGAACGGGTCAGACAAATCGAGCAGGTGCGCCAGTGGCTAAAACGCTACAGGCAGCAGGCAATTTGTCATCCCACCGCGCAGGCTGGCCTGTATCTGTACAAGATTCTGGCGAACAGCATGAAGCAACGTCGGCCATACACTTTTCCGACTCGCAAAAACATCGTTCTTCAAAAAGTTAGTCGGGCAGATAGGGCGTTTTACATTGCGCTGTCAGGGAGGGTGGCGCACAATCAATTGATTGTAATAATTTTTTTCACGAAATCTCCGGCTTTAATTCTCATGTTCCCGCGCCATAGAACTGGAAACAGACAAGATTTTTCCGGCCTCATTTAACTTATTGTTTATAAAAGATTAGCACTTTTTGCACAAAAAAAGCGCGCTAAGTTCTCCAGTATTTCTGTACAGATTTTTCTTGTTTGTATAACTTACGCGCATCACACGCTATTTTACGCAAACATCTACTCTTTTTGGAGGCGCCCTGTGTATCAAAATGGATTAGCTCCACATTCAGAAAACGACATTGCGCGTTATTTCAATAAAGCCTCCTTGCCATCACAGCAGGAAACGCTGGGGCAAATCGTTGTAGAAGTACTGGGTTCCGGCCGCTCGCTAAGCCGTAAGGCAATCTGCACACGCTTACTGCGTCGCCTTGAGCAGGCGGAGAGCCCGGAGCAGGAAAAGCACTATCAGGCACTGATCGGCTTGCTGTTTGAACGCGGAGAATAACTGGTACGGTTTGTATGTATGGATCACGGTTGTTCGCAAGCCCGTTTTACCTGACTGAAACAGTCTGCAAACCATGGGAGTGGCCTGCTGCTGTCCTTCCCAACGTATGGATGCTTAACTGAGGCAGAGAAACGGGTATGTACAAAAATGAAGAAGACAAACTGACGGATATCATGCTGGGCGAAGCGGTTCTGGCGCTGCTGCACGGCGGTGGCCCGGTCACCAATGCGGCGCTCATCGACCAACTGCGGACAATGATTGACGTTGAGCAGGACGAAATAAAAAAGCGCGCCTGTAAACGTGCCATTAACGAAGTGCGGGAAAGTAAAAACAATACCCGTACCACGCATGAAGTTCGCGATCGCGATAATGTCAGACATATTTTTAATAACGATGGCCCGTCGGACGACACTAAAAAACATTAAATGCACAGGCCTCCTTGCCGCTTCGGGGCAGTGTTGTGCGCTTAACGGTCAGTCCTTAACCGACGGAACCAGCATTGATCTCATTTAACAATTTATTATGGGATAACTTTACAGCAGCGTATCCCACCAGAGGCTAACACGATGCAACAATCGGCAGAAACCGCGATCCTGAGTTATTTCCACCAGGCCGGAGACGTACTGGCTCCAGAAAGTGAGGTTCTTGGCGCTGTCATCAAAGAGATTTTGATGGCAAAAAGGCAGGTCACTAACAAAGCGATTATTTTAAGTCTCATCGACAAGCTGGAGCACACGTCCGACATCGTTGAACTGGATATCTACCGTAAAACCCTGGAAATTGTTGTCGGGCGCACACCTGACGATATCGGTATCTGAGCGAAGCTGTCGTTTCCCCCCTGTCAGCGTGAACCACAAAAAAATTCCCGCCCGTGCCGTGGCGATATTCACGGCACCGCGCTATTCAAGTCATAAAAATGTAAATTTAGTTTAAAGAGTGTTAAGCCAGGCTTTAAATGAAACTTTTCATCTTTTCTCGCTTTTTATCATTTTTTTTAAGATGAATATCTCCCGAAAAATGAGATTAACCCTTTTATTTTGTTAAAAATCATGGGGTTATTATTAGCTTCTCTCATTTGTTTCTCTTATGGAAAAGCAGGATTTTCCGCTAAAATAGCAACTCATCAGACCACTATGGGAGAAGAGTTGTGCGGCACTACTTTCACCGGCGCGAACCGGAGAACACGGAAAATGTGGAAATTCAGGAGCAGTGGCAAATTACCTACTGGACGCAAAAACTGAATGTTACGCAGGAGCGCCTGCGGCAGGCAATCGTGAATGTGGGTTCAAATAAGGCTGAGGTGCACAGATGGTTGAAAACGCATCCGGCAATGCGCAAGGCGCTTAATGCGCCGCAGTGCGTCTATCAGCACGGCGCGATTATTTCCTGCGAAAAGCGCGCGCCGGGACGCCCGAAAAAGCAGCGCCAGGTTGCCGCCACCAGCAGCGGAACAGAGGATTGACTGAAGCTGGCAGGCGTTTTATGGAAAGCAGGAGGCAACAGGGAACACGGACGGATTAATGCATTTTTTCTGTTATAAACCGCTTCGCCAGCAAGAAGATCTCTTTTTGGCTCTTATCCATGGCCTGAGCACCATGCACCTGGAGCATGGTAATAAGATTCTGGATATGGGGTGACTGGCCGCTTTCCAGCAGTGCTGCCACTGCGCGGCCAATGACCGCGTGGATTTCAACCATGTTATTTGAATCGTCATCGCTATGCAAAATTGCCCCCTGTAATCTGGACATACATACAGTTTACCATTTCAAAATTCAGATCGCATCTGCTCCGTTTATTGCCGGTATGAACCGGAAACGGCGTTATCCAGTGAAATCAGCATCGTTAAAGGTGTCTGTTCAGGTCAACACGCGCTGGGTCAGAACCGTCAGGGAGGGATCCATTTGATAAACCAGAGGAACGCCGGTCGGTACCCGAAGGTGAGTGACCGCCTCGTCATCCAGCCCGTTGAGGAATTTAATCAGGGCGCGCAGGGCGTTTTTGTGCGAAACCACCAGCACCGTTTTGCCCGCGAGGAGATGCGGAACAACCCCCTGCTGCCAGTAAACCAGAACGCGTTCGATGGTCATCGCCAGGCTTTCAGCGGTGGGTAAATCGGCCAGCGCAATGTTTCGGTAGCGTGCGGTCTGCTGAAGCCGTGCGGGGGCGTCCACGTCCGCAGGCGGCACGCCCGTAAAGGTTTTGCGCCATGTCCGGACGCGCTCTTCACCTAACCGCAGGGTCGTTTCTGCCTTGTTTAACCCCTGAAGCGCGCCGTAATGACGCTCGTTCAACCGCCAGCTCATCTCCGCCGGTATCCACGCCCGGTCGATCTGATCCAGCACTGTCCAAAGCGTATGAATGGTGCGCGTCAGCACCGAACTACAGGCAAAATCCGGAAAAATACCCGCTTCTCTTAATAACACGCCCGCCCGATTCGCTTCCTGCCTGCCCGCTGGCGTCAGCGGCACGTCCGTCCAGCCGGTAAAGCGGTTTTCATGATTCCACAGGCTTTCGCCGTGGCGAAGCAGTATCAGCGTTGAGTTCGTCATAATCCTTTCCGGAGAGTCGCGACCTGTATCAGGCAATCGGGGAGATAAGCGCACACCAATCATAGCTGATGGCGGCGGCTCGTCGGGCACTGCATTTATCTTTTTCAGATAAGCTTTCCGTAATTCTTTACTTCTCCTGCCCTGCTCCTTCATTCAATGATGAATTCCGCCAGAGGTGCCATTTAATTACAGGGAATTCACTATTATGACGCGATTTCACTTTTCGCCACTGCCGCGCGCGCTGGCCTTACTTTTATTTGCAGGCGCGGTGCATGCCGCACAGACGCCGTTGCAGGGCGGAACGCTGGTCTACCTTGAGCAACAGGCGCACACCAATCTCTATCCGCCTGCGGGTGGTTTTTACCCCAACGGCGGCATACTGAATCAGATTACCGATAAGCTGACCTGGCAAAACCCGGAAACATTGCAGGTTGAACCGTGGATTGCTGAAAGCTGGTCCACCAATGCTGATAAAACCGAATACACCTTTAAAATTCGTCCTGGCGTGACCTTCTCCGACGGTACGCCGCTGGATGCCAACGCGGTTGCCAAAAACTTCGATACTTACGGGCTGGGCAATAAAGCGCAGCGTCTGCCGGTGTCGGAAGTGATTAACAATTATCAGCGCAGTGAAGTTATCGACCCGCTCACGGTGAAGTTCATTTTTAAAAAGCCGTCACCGGGCTTTCTTCAGGGCACTGCGACGATTGGTTCCGGGCTGGTGTCTCTCAGTACGCTGGCGCGGAGCTTCGACCAGCTGGGTGACGCCCGTCATATTATTGGTTCGGGCCCATTTGTGGTCAGCGATGAAAAACTGGGACGCGAAGTGGATCTGACGGTTCGTAAAGACTATCGCTGGGGGCCGAAAAATCTTCAACAGCAGGGCAGAGCGAATCTGGATGCCATTAAGGTGATCGTGACGCCGGAAGACAGCGTGCGTATTGGCGCGCTGCTGGCGGGTCAGGCGGATTTTATTCGTCAGGTTCAGGCCTATGACGAGAAACAGGCGAAGGAACAACACTTTCCCATTTATGCGGCGCCGACGCGCGGCGTAAATGACAGTATCAGCTTCCGTCCTGATAATCCGCTGGTAAGCGATCTGCGCGTGCGCCAGGCGCTGCTGCACGCCACCGATGCGCGGCAGGTGGTGGAGACGCTGTTCTCGTCCAATTATCCACCCGCGACCTCGGTGATCGCCGCCAGCGCGGCGGGCTATGTCAATCTTGCCGACAAACTGAAATACGATCCGCAACAGGCTAAAAAGCTGCTGGACGAGGCGGGCTGGAAACCGGGCGCGGACGGTATCCGCCAAAAAGAGGGACAGCGTCTGGCGCTGACGGTTTATGAATCGCTGCCGCAGCCGCAAAATAAAGAGGTATTACAGCTTGTTGCGCAGCAGTGGCGCCAGGCGGGCGTGGCGTTGACGGTGCAGGCCGGCGACGCAGGCAGTAAGACGCTAAATAACCTCGATCCGCTAAAAACGCCGCTAACCGTTTCCGAAGTGGGCCGCGCCGATCCTGACGTGGTGAAGAGCATGTTTCATCCCTCCAACCGCGACGCGCTGCTGCAAAAAGGCGGCTCAAGCGACAAGGTTAAAAACTTCCGTGACGACAAGCTGAACACGTTGCTGGTGGACATCTCCGCTGAAGTGAATCCGGAAAAACGGCTTAAGCTCACCGGTGACGCGCAGCGCTACCTGCTGGATAACGCCTACGTGATCCCGATCTTCGAGGAGCCGCAGGTGTTTGCCGGATCGCCGCGGTTGAAGGGCATCGCTTTCGAAGCCGTAGGGCGGCCTTCGTTCTACAGCGCCTGGCTGGCTAAAGAGTAAGCGAGGTACGCCATGCGAGATTATCTGCTGCATCGCACCGGCACAGGCCTGCTGGTGCTGTGGGCCGCGTTTACGCTCTCTTTTGTACTTCTTCAGGTGCTGCCCGGCGACGCGGTGCTGATCAAATTTCAGAACCCCGACCTCGGGCTCAGCCCGCAGCAAATTGCCGAAATGCGCCAGAGTTACGGCGCGGACAGCCCGCTCTGGCGGCAGTACGTCCACACGCTGGGAGCGATGCTTAAGGGCGATTTCGGCTATTCGGTGCAGGCGGGCGTGCCGGTCAGCGAACAGTTAAAAAGCAATCTGCCGGGCACGCTGCTTCTGGCGCTGTTCGGCTTTGTGCTGGCAACGGCGCTGGCATTTACGCTGGCGTCGCTCGCTCGTTTGCCCGCGCTGCGCCCGCTGCGTTCTCTGCTACAGTCGGCACCCGCCCTGTTTATCTCAATTCCGACCTTCTGGCTCGGCATCGCGCTGATCCAGATCTTCTCTTTTCAACTGCGCTGGATCCCGGTGATCAATCCTTCGCCCTGGCAGGGCATGATCCTACCGGTGGTGACCGTAGCGATCCCCATCAGTGCGCCGCTGGCACAGATCCTGCTGCGCAGCATTGACCAGGTGGTGACACAGCCCTTTGTGGTTGTCGCCCGCGCCAAAGGCGCAAGCGAAACCCGCGTGCTCTGGCGGCACGTGCTGCGCAATGCCATGCTGCCGGTGCTGACCATTGCCGGCCTGCTGTTGGGCGAACTGATCGCCGGTGCGCTGATTACCGAAACGGTATTCGGCCTTGGCGGCCTGGGGCAACTGACGCAGCAGGCGGTGAATAACCAGGACGTGGCGGTGCTTCAGGCGGTGGTGATGATCTCCGCGCTGGGCTTTGTGCTGATCAACCTGCTGGTCGATCTGCTGATGCCGCTGTTCGACCCGCGCCTGCAACATGTTACCGGAGGAAGCCTGTGAGTCTTGTCGATTATGCCGCGGCCCGACGCACGTCGCCCGCCTCACGCACCCGGTTCCGGCGTATACAACCGGGACTGTGGCTTGCCTGGCTGGTCATTATCGTCGCCGCGGCGGCGGCCATTGCGCCCTGGCTGTTTACCGATTACAGCGCGACGGAAGGCACCGCCGGCGCGCAGCGGCTTGCGCCGCAGGCGGGCCACTGGCTGGGCACCGATCAGCTGGGACGCGATCTGTTCGCCCGCATTGTATTCGGCGCATCCCACTCGTTGTCCGCCGCGCTGGCGGCGGTGACGATGGGGCTGATTATCGGCACGGCATTCGGCCTGCTGGCCGGTGCGCTGGGCGGCAGAACGGAGACGCTGATTATGCGTGCCGTGGACGTGCTGCTGGCTATTCCGTCGCTGCTTTTGTCACTCAGCATGCTGATCCTGCTGGGCTTCGGGACGCTGAATGCCGCGCTGGCGGTCGGCATCGCCTCCGTCGCCAGCTTTGCGCGCCTCACGCGGGGCGAGGCGGTGCGCATTCGCCGTAGCGACTACGTGGAGGCCGCGTTCGGCAGCGGCGGCACCTTCTTTGCCGTGCTGCGTCGCCATATTCTGCCCAATATCATCCCGCCGGTGATTGCCTTTGCCGCTTTGCAGTTTGGCCAGGCGATCCTGGCGCTCTCCACGCTGAGCTTTCTCGGCTACGGCACGCCGCCGCCAACGCCGGAGTGGGGGCTGCTGATCGCCGAGGGACGCAACTATCTCTCCACGGCCTGGTGGCTGACCACCTTTCCTGGCGTGGTGGTGATCGCGGTGGTGCTGGCTGCCAACCGTATCAGTTATCAACTGTCAGGAGGCCGCCCATGAGCGAATCTGCTGAACCGCTACTGGCGGTGAAAAATCTCAGCCTGAGCTATCGCAGCGGACAGGCGTGGCGCCAGGTGGTGCATAACGTCAGTTTTACACTGCGGGCGGGAGAAATGGTGGCGCTGGTCGGCGAATCCGGATCGGGTAAAACCACCGTGGCACAGGCGATTATCGGCCTGCTGGCGGAGAATGGCCGCCGCGATGGCGGAAGTATTCTGCTCAACGGCAGCGATATTGCCGACTGGTCGCAGAAGCGTCTTGACGCGCTCCGCGGCGCGCGTATCAGTCTGGTGCCGCAGGATCCGGGAAACTCACTCAATCCGGTAAAAACGATCGGCGCGCAGGTTGGGGAGGTGTTACGCCTGCACACGCGGCTCAACTCGCAGACGCGGCGCGAGCGCGTGGTGGTGCTGCTGACGCGTGTAGGACTCAGTCATCCCGAACAGCGTGTTGATCAATATCCGCACCAGCTTTCCGGCGGCATGAAGCAGCGCGTGCTGATCGCCATCGCCCTTGCGTTACAGCCCGATATTATTATTGCCGACGAGCCAACCTCGGCGCTGGACGTCACGGTGCAGAAGCGTATTCTCGATCAACTTGATACGCTGCGCCGCGAAAGCGGCACGGCGGTACTGTTTGTCACGCACGATCTGGCGCTGGCCGCCGGGCGCGCGGACCGGATCATCGTTTTTCGCCACGGCGAAATTCAGGAAGCGGGTGCGACCGCGCAGGTGATCGGCGTGCCGCAGCACGCCTACACCCGTCAGCTTTTGCAGGATGCTGCACCGCGGCCGCGCAGGGGCGAAGCCTTACGCAGCGGGCGCGACGATCCGCCGATCATTCAGGTGCGCGACATCAGTAAGCAGTTTACCCTGGGTAAACGTGCGCGCTTTCAGGCGCTCAACGGTGTCAGCTTTGATTTGCGGCGGGCCACCACGCATGCCCTGGTGGGCGAATCCGGCTCCGGCAAAACAACTCTCGCGCGTATTCTGGTGGGATTTGAGCAGGCCGACAGCGGCAGCGTAACGTTCAATGGCCAGCACATCAGCGGCCTGCGCGGCGAGGCGCAGCGGCAGCTGCGTCGCCGAATTCAGTTTGTTTATCAGAATCCTTTCGCCTCGCTCGATCCGCGTCAGACGCTGTACGAAATCATCGAAGAACCGCTACGCAACTTCGAACGCATTAACGCCGCCGAACGGCGCTCGCGAGTTGAGGCGGTCACGCGTCGCGTTGCGCTGCCCCTGGATATTCTTGCGCGCAGCGCGCGCGAACTCTCCGGCGGGCAACGGCAGCGCGTGGCGCTGGCACGGGCGCTGATCCTGGCGCCGTCGGTTCTGGTGCTGGATGAGGCGACCTCAGCGCTCGACGTCACGGTGCAGGCGCAGATCCTCTCGCTGCTGCAACAGCTGCAACAGGAATTGGGGCTGACCTATCTGTTTATCACGCACGACCTGGCGACGGTCAGGCAGATTGCCGACAGCGTGACGGTACTGCGCGCCGGGGAAGTCGTGGAGCAGGGCGATGTTGCGACGCTGTTCGCGGCGCCGCAGCAGCCCTACACCCGCGAACTGATCGCCGCGATCCCTGAATTTTCGCTGCCCATACAGGAGACAGCCTGATGACCACACGCATCGGTTTTTTTACCCGACTGCTGGAAAAAGTGCCGGCGCAGGCGCGCTACCGGCTGGCAACTGAACAGATCCAGCATGCGGAGCGGCTGGGTTTTGATACGGCCTGGATTGCCCAACATCACTTTCATGAGCATGAAGGCGGTCTGCCTTCACCGCTGCTGCTGCTTGCCCACGTGGCAGCGCTGACTTCACGCATCCGGCTCGGCACGGCGATCATTACGCTGCCGATGGAAAATGCGCTGCGCGTGGCGGAGGATGCGGCGGTACTGGATCTGCTGGCTGACGGACGGCTGGAGATAGGGCTGGGTTCCGGCGGCACGCCCACCTCGTTTTTGCCCTTCGGGCTCACCTTTGAGCGGCGTGCAGAGGCGTTCGCTGACAATCTGCATACGCTGCTCAGCGCCTGGCGCGGTGATTCGCTGGCCCATCCCGATAACCATCTTTACCCCGCCGCGCCGACGCTGGCGCAGCGGGTGTGGATCGCCACCTTTTCAGCGGAGGGCGCGGCGCGGGCCGGTCAGGCAGGGCACGGATTGATGCTGTCGCGCACCCAGCCGCGACCGCCGGGGCGGCCCGAACTGCCGCTGGACGCCATCCAGAATCCCCTGATTGATGCTTATCTGGCGGCGCTGCCGAAGGGCGTGGAACCCCGCGTGCTCGCTTCGCGTACCGCCTTCGTGGCGGATTCGGATGCGTATGCGCGGCGCGTGGCGGAGCCTGGGCTGCGTCAGCAGGCGGCGCAGTATCGCGCGTCGGGCCATGAACTGCGCGGCGAAACGCTGGACGAGCTGTTTGGCCAGTTCGATGCCCACGTTGGCGATGCGGAGCAGGTAAAAGCCTCGCTGGCGCGGGACAGCGTGCTGCAACGCGTGACCGAAATCTCTTTCCAGGTGCACTCCGTCGAGCCCTCCCATGAAGAGACGCTCCGTTCCATCGAACTGATCGGCGAAAAGATTGCGCCGGTGCTGCGATCCATTAACAGGAGATCATAATGACTTACCCGACGGATTTACTGGCTGAACTGGCGGATATCGATCCCGCTTCGGAACTGGCCAGGGCGCGCGCAACGCGTGACGCCGCGACCCGACACGCTCAGGGCAGCCATGACGTGCTGTTTGGTCAGGACGATGACGACTTTCCGCTGAGCGAGCGTATCGCGCTGGCGGCGAAGGTGGCGGAATGGCACGGTCAGCCCGCGTTACATTCGCACTATGCCCATCATGCGCAGCCGGTGAGCGCCTCACCGCGCAGCGAGGCGGCGCAGGCGTTTGCCCATCTCCTGACCTTTGAACCGGTCGCGGCGACGCCTGAAGCGATCGGGCGGCTTCGTGAGGCGGGCTGGAGCGAGCGCGGCGTGGTGACGCTGGCGCAACTGGTGGCCTTTGTCAGCTTCCAGAGCCGCCTGCTGGCGGGACTGCGCCTGTTACAGGGGAACGACGCCGACGGCCGCGCGCCGGAGGCCACGGCGGGCCGCTGGCACACCGCGCCGCAAACCGCAGAGGGCAAAACCGCGCCGGTGAGATTCACCCGCGAGGAGCTTGGCTGGGAACCCTGGCTGACAGCAAAACCGCTGGCGGCGTTTTCGACAGACGAACAGGCGACGCTGGCGCGTTTCGGTCATACGGATTCTGACTATTTCCGCCTGCTCGGGCGCAATCTGCCGTTGCTGGAACAGCGCACGCTGACCGACAAGGGCATTTTTTACACCACGGGCGGGCTGCCGCGCGCCGAACGCGAGCTGGCGGCGACGGTTGCCAGTAAAGTGAACGGCTGCATCTACTGCGCGTCGGTACACGCCCGTAAAGCGGGCCAGCTGTCGAAAAACGAGACGGCAATAGAGAATCTGCTCAACGTCCAGCCCGGCGCCTCGCTATCGCAGCACCAGTCGCCGCGTTGGACGGCGGTGATCGCCCTGGCCGCCTCGCTGTCAGTCACGCCGCCCGCGCCGACGCAAAAGCAGGTTAGCGATCTGCGGGCTGAAGGGCTGGAAACGCTTGATTTACTGGATCTGATCCAGTCGGCAGCGTTCTTCGCCTGGGCCAACCGGCTGATGCTCACGCTGGGCGAACCGTTTGAGCGCGGTTAACGCTCGTTCGTCGTCCGTATCGTGAAGCAGGCGATATCAACCGCCAGAGAGGCTGGCGCCGCGTCCGTGGGTTCTGTAAACCGGAACTTCGCTGAATCTGCGCTAAGCTTAATGCTCTCTCATAAGGCGGATGATAATGCTTATATTTTACAACGCGCTCATCGTACTGATGACCATTATCGGCATGGAAATTATTGCGGCGCTGGCGCATAAGTATCTGATGCACGGGTGGGGATGGGGCTGGCACCGTTCGCACCACGAACCACGGCACGGCGCGCTGGAGGTCAATGACCTTTATGCGGCGGTGTTTGCGGTGCTGGCGATTGCGCTAATCTGGTTTGGCACCGAAGGCGCCTGGCCGTTGCAGTGGATCGGAGCCGGAATGACGGCCTACGGCGCGCTCTACTTTATGGTGCACGACGGGCTGGTGCATCAGCGCTGGCCGTTTCGCTATATTCCCCGCCGTGGCTACCTGAAACGCCTGTATATGGCGCATCGCCTGCATCATGCGGTGCGCGGTAAAGAGGGCTGCGTCTCCTTCGGCTTTCTCTACGCGCCGCCGGTAGCGAAGCTGCAAAAAACGCTGCGTGAGCGCCACGGCCGTCCGGGTAAAGCAGCCGCTTCAGACCGGCAGGCGCATTAACGCGCTGCCGGGCCTAATGCGCCTGCTTGCGGTGGTACTCTTTTTGGCGACCTGCGTGGCGCGCGGTAATGGCGAAGACCAGCAGGCCCGCCATGCCCAGTATGACGCCAACCCACGCGGTCGCAATCCAGCCAAAGCCCAGCGTAACCGCCACGCCTCCCAGCCAGGCGCCCATGGCATTCGCAATGTTCAGCGCGGAGTGGTTCATGGCGGCGGCCAGGGTTTGCGCATCGTCAGCAACGTCCATCAGGCGAATTTGCAGCGAAGGGAGTAACACTGACGATGTGCCGAGAAGAAACGTAGCCAGTAACCCTGTGGATACCTGCTGCGCCAGCAGCGGGAAGAGGGCCATCACCAGCACGTTCCACAGCAAAGTGCCGCCAATAACGCGCAGCACCCGGCCGTCAGCGAGACGTCCGCCCACCAGATTGCCGACAATCATGCCCAGACCAAATGCCGCCATCGCCCACGGAATAAGGCGGGCGGACATGCCGGCAACGTTCATCAACGTCGGCGCAATGTAGCTGAATATGGCAAACATACCGCCAAAGCCCACCGCGCCCACTAACAGCGTCAACATGACCTGAGGATTTTTGAGCGCGCTCAGTTCACGTAATGGATGGGCGTCGGGATTGCCTGGCGCGTGAGGAACAAAACGGATAATGAGCAGACAGGTCAGCAGGCCGATGGCGCCCACGAAGGCAAACACCACATGCCAGTTAAACAGTTGACCAATCCACGAGCCGAAGGGCACGCCAATCAGGGTAGCGATGGTTAAACCCAGCATCAGCGACGCCAGCGCCCGCCCGCGTTTTTCTGTGGGCACCAGCGAGGCCGCCGCGAGCGCTGCCACGCCGAAATAGGCGCCGTGCGGCAGGCCGGTCAGAAAGCGCGCAACAATCAGGCCGGGGTAACTGTTGACGAGCGCGCTGGCGACGTTGCCTGCGCTGAATAGGGCCATGAGCGTCAGCAGCAGGGTTTTACGCGCCATCCGCGCGGCCAGCACCGCAATCACCGGCGCGCCGACCACCACGCCCAGGGCATAGCTCGCAATAGCGTTGCCCGCTTCTGGCTCGGTGATGGACAACGAGCGCGACACATCCGGGAGCAAACCCATCATGATAAACTCCCCCGTGCCGATGCCAAATCCCCCTAAGGCCAGCGCCAGCAGCGCCCAGCGAACGACATTATCGTTCACGGTTTCTTTCGTGTTTTTTTGCAAAATATTTTCCGGTGGTGTGATCGAAGCTGTTTTTTTAACGTGGACGCTGCCAGAGCGTGGCAGGGCGCGGCGGCGTCCTCGCCATCCGTGAGGTCACGGCCTGACCCGCGCCGCGCATCAGCAGCAGCAGTTTCTCCGACTTACTGGTTCCCTGGCGGCGGGCCCAGGCGTTTTCCCCGGCGTGATGAACCTTGACGCCGATTTCACGATAGACGCCGCGCGCCGTGGCAATAGCCCACGCAGAACGCAGCGGCAAATCCGCCAGCCCCGCCTGCGCAGAATGATAATAGGGTTCGGCCTCGCGGAGAAGCCGCGCCGCCACCTGCGCCAGCGCGGCACGGTGCGGCGGCGCCGCATAATTTCCCCGGTCCAGACCCGCTTCACCCAGCCACTGCTCTGGCAGATAGCAGCGCCCGGCTTCGGCGTCCTCAACAATATCGCGCGCGATATTCGTCAGCTGAAACGCCAGCCCCAAATCGCAGGCGCGATCCAGTACCGCGCCATCGCGAACGCCCATCACCTGCGCCATCATCAGCCCGACCACGCCGGCCACGTGATAGCAGTAGCGCAACGTATCGTCGAGGGTGAAATAGGATTCATTGCGCACGTCCATCGCATAGCCCTCCAGATGATCGAACGCCTGCTGCGCCGGAATGGCATGAGCCAGCGCCACCTCCTGAAACGCCGCGAAGGCCGGTTCAGCCATTGGCTCGCCCTTGAAGGCGCGTTCGGTCTGCGTGCGCAGCGCAGCCAGCCGCTGCACGGGCGAGCCGGGCTGCGCGTCGGCGGCAAAACCCAGCGCCTGGCCGTCGATCACATCGTCACAGTGGCGGCACCAGGCATAGAGCATCAGCGCGCTGCGCCGCGTCTGCGCGTCAAAAAGCTTTGCGGCGGTATTAAAGCTTTTTGATCCCGCCGCCATGGTCTGCGTGGCGTGATCCATCAGCGGCTGATTCATGCCAGATCCTCCAGCATCAGTCCGGCGGTGGCTTTGGCCGAGCCGATAACGCCAGGGATGCCCGCGCCCGGATGGGTGCCTGCGCCAACCAGATAGAGATTGCTGATCTGCGCGTCGCGGTTGTGCGGGCGAAACCAGGCGCTCTGGCGCAGGATCGGCTCAATGGAAAAGGCCGAGCCATGATGCGCGCCCAGCTCGTCGCGGAAATCAAACGGCGTAAACATGCGATGAGTGACCAGCTGGCTGCGCAGGCCGGGCATATAGCGCGCCTCCAGATAATCAAAGATGCGATCGCGCAGGCGCGGGCCTTCGCGATCCCAGTCGATATCGGCCGTGCCCAGATGCGGTACCGGCGCCAGCACGTAATAGCTGCCGCAGCCCGGCGGCGCCAGCGAGGGATCGGTCACGCAGGGCGAATGCAGATAGAGCGAAAAATCGTCAGCCAGCACGTTGCTGTTAAAAATGTCATCAATCAGCGCCTTGTAGCGCGCGCCAAAGCAGACCGTATGGTGCGCGAGCTGACTGTGATGATGATTCAGGCCGAAGTAGAGCACAAACAACGAGTTACTCATTCTTTTACGCTTCAGCGACGCGCCCTGCGCTGCGCCGCGCGGGTGATGGCCGAGCAGCTTATCGTAGGTGTGCACCACATCCGCATTAGACGCAACGGCGGGCGTATCGATATGACGACCGTCCGTCAGATGAACGGCGCTGATCCGGTCGCCCGTGGTTTCCATACGGGCGACGCTGGCGTTCAGTTCAATTTTGCCGCCCAGATCCTCAAACAGCTTCACCATGCCCTGCACCAGCGCGCCGGTGCCGCCGCGTGGAAACCAGACGCCCCATTCACGCTCCAGCGCGTGGATCAGCGTATAAATGGACGAGGTGGAGAACGGATTACCGCCCACCAGCAGCGAGTGAAATGAGAAGGCCTGACGCAGGTGCTCTTCTTCGATAAATTTCGACACCATGCTATAGACGCTTCGCCATGCCTGAAGTCGGGCAAGCTGCGGCCCGGCGCGCAGCATGTCGCGAAAGGAGAGAAACGGCACCGTGCCGAGCTTCAGATAACCCTCTTTAAATCCCGCCCGGGAATAGTCGAGAAAGCGCTGATAGCCCGCCACATCGCGCGGGTTGAACTGTCTGATTTGCGCTTCAAGCTGTGGCTGGTCGTTATCATAGTCAAGCACCTTGCCCGACTCCCAGCAGAGGCGGTAAAACGGCTTCACCGGCAGCAGCTCAACGTAGTCGGCCATGCGTTTGCCCGCCAGGGTGAACAGCTCTTCAATGGCGGTGGGATCGGTGATCACCGTCGGCCCGGCATCAAAGGTGAAGCCCTGCTCCTGATAAACGTACGCGCGCCCGCCGGGTTTATCGCGCGCCTCAAGCAGCAGCGTGGGAATGCCCGCCGCCTGAAGCCGGATAGCCAGCGCCAGTCCGCCGAAACCGGCGCCGATAACAATTGTTCTGTTCATTTAAAAGGCTCGCAGCCGGGGAGTGTGTTTAAGCACCGCGCGCAGGGCTTCGCCAACCGGAACCGGCGGCTTACCCGTCAGCACGCGTGCCATATCAAAAAACGTGGGATCGCCGGCATAAAAACGGGCGATCAGTTTGTCGTCAAGCCGGTAAAAGCGCTGCATTACCTGCCAGCGCCGCGATGGCTGCCCGGCCAGAAACAGCATGCGGTTCAACAGTCGAAAGAAGCGCTGCCGCCGCCACTGTCCGGTGGCAAAGCGCTGGATCGCCGTAAACAGCGCATCATGGGTGAGCGAAGGCAGCCCGGCGATATGATCAGCCAGCCGCGCCGCCAGCGGCAGCGAGTAGCCGGTCGTCGGATGAAACAGCGCGGCGCGCAGCCCGCTGCACGGCTGGCCTGCGCGTTGCCGCCAGAAAGCGTCAGGGCGCCCGGCCAGCGTAATTGGCAGGCTGCCCTGTTCCTCACGCTCAAGCGTCTGCAATGACCAGCCCTGTGCGGCGGCATAGTCGGCAATACGCGTGCGCGTTTCATGGCTGTCCAGCGCCGCGCTGTCGATGTAGTGCGTATCCTCAATCAGCAGCGTATCCGCCGAGAGCGGCAGCGTATAGACGAAGCGATAACCCTGCTGCTGGTCGACGGTGGCATCCATCAGGATCGGCCGCGTCAGCCCGTGCGGTGCCGCCAGCCGCCACTGCTGACCAAGAAACGCCTGCCAGCCGACGGTCAGGTGCGCGTCGGGCAGCCAGCCGCGCCCGTCGATCACCGCCCCGGCGGAGAAAACGGTGCCATCCGCCAGGTGCACATGCTGCGGTGTCACCCCGACGATATCGCGTTGGGTCAGCAGGTGTTCGCCCAGCGCCTGCTCGATCGCGTCCGCGAAGCGTTCGGCGGTGACCGAGAGATAGCCGCCCGGCAGCGTGCGGCGCAGCTGCGGGAAGCGCACGTCGTAGCCGTCCCAACGGTGCGCCACCAGCGGATCGAGCCAGGCGTGTCGCGCCGGCGGCAGATCGTGCTGATGAAACGACCACGTGTGATTACCGCCGGGGCGTGAACCGCTCTCCAGCAGCAGCACGTTCAGTTCCGGGCGAAGCTGGCGCAGGCGCAGCGCAATCAGCCCGTTGGCCAGTCCGCCCCCTGCGAGGATCAGATCCCACTTTGTCACGGCGTCGCCTCCGCCAGCGGCGACGTCGTCGTGCTCAATGCCCGTTCGGTAATGTCGGCAGCCCGCGCCGCGCCGCCTGCCTGCGCAAGCTGCGTCCGGGCGTCCGCCAGGCGCTCACGGCAGCGCCGATCGTGGAGCAAGGCGTCCAGCGCGTGCGCCAGCGTATCGCTGCTGCAAAACCGCGAGACGCGTCGGCCCAGACCACTCCAGGCCACGCGCGCCGCCACGCCGGGTTGATCAAAGGCGATGGGCAGGGCGAGGATCGGCGTTTGATGGGCGATGGCGTCGGTAACGGTATTCAGCCCGCCGTGCGTGATCACCGCCTGCGCCTGCGCCAGCACCGCCGGCTGGTCAGCGAAGTCGGTCACCCACCGCGCGCCGCTGGCGTGCAGGCTGTCGGCCTGCGCGGCATCAAGCCCGCCGCAGTGGGCAATCAGCAACTGAAGATCCAGGCGGCGGCAGGCATGGGCGATGGTTTTAAACAGTTTAAAGCGATGCCCCTGCAAGGTGCCGAGCGAGGCGAACACAAACGGGCGCGATGAGTCGACCGGCCAGCGGGCGTCGCTGGCGCTGCCTGCCCGACGTAGCGGGCCGACGTGGTGGAGATGCTGCTCGCGCCGGGGGAAGTCTAGCGCCGGAATGGTCTGGCTGATCTGCGCCAGCGGCGACAGACAGTCGTGCAGCCCGTCGCGCGGGGCCAGCCCGAAACCGCGCGCGTGCCGGTTGAGCACCCGGCGCTGCCCGCGCATCATCCAGTCATAGACGCGCTGGCTGGAGGCATAAAGCTGCCGCGCACGGTCGCCGGTGTCATAGCTGAACGGCATCACCGGCAGCGGCAGTCCCGGTTCTCGGTTGACCGGCAGCGCGCAGGCAACCGAGACGAAAGGGAGGCCCAGCGCATCGGCGACCAGCCCGCCCGCCGGCTCCATCTGATCGACAATCATTCCGTCCACGGCCAGTCTGTTCAGCGCGGCAGGCAGTTCACGGCACAGCATGTCGCTGGTGCGCGCCATGTCATCAATCAGCCGGAACAGGGAAAAGCCGCCGGGACTGGCGGCAAGCGCCAGCGTGCGAGCCAGCGAACCGGGCGGGTGCGAGGTTGCGCCTACGGCATGAAAAGCAATGCGCGGGTCGCGCAGGCCGCTTTGCGCATCGGCCTGATGAATAAAGGTGATGCGGTGGCCGCGCGCGATCAGCGTCAGCGCCAGCGCTTCCATCGCGCGCTGATGGCTGAACAGCGGCGGCGCGATCAGCGCATAGTGGCTCACGCTTCGCCTCGCGTGGGTTGCAGCGTCGCATGGCGCAGCGCGGCGAGATCCGCGCTGCCGGTACAGAAGCAGGCGGTGCGTAACTGATCGATAAGCGTCTGGAAACACGCTGTTACCGCCTCTTCAGACGCGCTGGCGCTCGGCAGCACCGCCGCCGCCAGCCCGGCCAGATCCGCACCCAGCGCCAGCGCCTTCGCCACGTCGATGCCGTTTACGATGCCGCCGGAGGCGATCAGCGGCACCTCGGGCAGCGCCTGACGTATCGCGGACAGCGCGTCGGCCGTCGGAATGCCCCAGTCGGCAAACGCCATCGCCACAGCGCGCGCGCGCGGATCGATGGCGCGTTCGCCCTCCACCGCGGCCCAGCTGGTGCCGCCTGCGCCTGCCACGTCGAGCATGGCGACGCCCGCATCCGCCAGCTGACGGGAAACCGGCACCGACAGCCCGGCGCCCACCTCTTTCACCACCACCGGCACGCTAAGCTGCTTAACCAACAGCGCAATAGCGGAAAGAATGCCGCGCCAGTCGCGGTCGCCGCCGTTTTGAAGCGCTTCCTGAAGCGGGTTGAGATGCACTATTAATGCATCGGCGTCAATCATCTCTACGGCGCGGCGCGCATAGTCGAGGCCGTGCGGGCTGCCGATCTGCGCCGCGCCGAGGTTAGCCAGCAGCGGCACGTCCGGCGCGATATCACGCAGTTGGCGAGTCAGTCCGTCATTCACTTTGCTTTCCAGCGCCACCCGCTGCGAACCGACGCCCATCGCCAGCCCCAGCCTTTGGGCCGCAGCCGCCAGATGCAGGTTGATATTCGCGGCACGCTGCGCGCCGCCGGTCATTGAGCTTATCAACAGCGGCGCTTTCAGCGGACGACCAAACAGCGAGGTGCTGAGATCGATGTCGTTAAAGTTCAGTTCAGGCAGCGCACAGTGCTCAAAGCGCCAGTGCTGAAATCCGTTACGGGCGCGGCTGACCGCGCGCGTCGGGTTGAGCACGATATCAAGGTGATCGTTCTTACGCTGAATCAGCTCCGCGTCCTTCATTGACTCTCCGGTAGGTTTAACAGGTTATCAACCGAACGCGGCCAGCTGCGACTCAAACCAGCTGTGCATAAAATGGCGGGTCGCCGCGCCGTGGCGGCAGGCCAGGGTGACATGCTGGTCGGCGCTGTGCAGATGTGATCGGAGACGCTGTTGCACCGCTTCCGCACCCAGCAGCGCCACCAGCGTTGATTTGCCCTCGTCCTGATTGGCGTCTTTGCCGGTGCTGGCGTGGCTGTCCGCCAGGTCATCCAGCAGCTGAAACGCCTGGCCCAAATCCTGCGCGAAGCAGCGCAGTTTTTGACGCACTTCCGGCGATGCGCCGGCGGCCAGCGCCGCCATTTGCAGTGCGGCGTCGAACAGCATGCTGGTTTTGAGATCGTTGGTTCTGGCAATGTCTTCCGAACTGCGCGGCGCGTGGCCCTCACTGAGATCCTGAAACTGTCCCTGTACCAGCCCCTGTAGCCCGACCGCGCCGGAAAGTTCCGCCACCGCCTGCGCCCGACAGCCTGTCGGCAAATCTCTGGCGCTGGCCACCAGGCCAAAGGCGTTGCTGAGCAGCGCCACGGCGGCGAGGATGGTCACATGCTGTCCAAACTGGCGATGAATGGTCGGTCTGCCGCGCCGCAGCAGCGCATTATCCATGCACGGAATGTCATCAAGCATTAACGAGGCGGCGTGGATCATCTCTATCGCACAGGCGAAGTCCAGCAGACCAGGGTGATGCCGATCACAACCCAGATCGTGAGCGGCCAGCAGCAGCAGCAGTGGACGAATGCGTCTGCCGGGCGCCAGCGTACCGGCACGCATCGCGGCGCTTACCCGATCCTGCTCATCAACCACGGGCAGAAGCTGGTCGAGCCGCTGATGTAGCGCCTCGCGCAAGGCCAGCAGGTCGCTTTCCGGGTTAACGGATTTTTCGGCGTTGACGATCATGATCACTCTTATTATTTATGCAGGATGAATGAGCGGTGAATTAGCGATGCCGCTTTTGTCAGGACGAACCCGCAGGTTCGTGGAACAGCATCCATTAAGCGTAGAATATTGTCGGAGAATTGCGCCTGCGCCCGGCAAAAAAGCTGGCGCGTATTCAGCAGGATAGTGAAAACCCTTACCGCAGCAGCGTGTTAATCAAAGCAATAACCTCATGAACCTCGGCCTCTGTCAGCGCGCCGTCTTTGGCGAAGCGGACACGGCCTTCGCGATCCAGCACCACCACCGTCGAGCCGCGCTCCTTAAGCTGCCAGGCGCTGCGGACTATCCCGCTGTCATCAATAATAAACTGCGACCACGGCGACGACTGCTTGCTGGATTTCAAACTGGCGCGAACAAACATCGCGCTGCCAGGAATGGCGTCGTCGGTATTAACGATCAGCGTGGTTTGGTAACCATCGGCAGGGAATTTCGCCGCCTGAATCGCCTCCGCGACCGCGCTGTTCTCCTCTTTCGCCGAAAGACGCCCGGCAAGATGCAGCAAAACCCGAACTTTTCCGCGTAGCTGCGCGCTGTTCCAGGGGCGCGACGTTAGCGTATTGCCGTTAAAAATCAGCTCGCCGGTATCCGTGACGCCGGTGGGTGGAACGCGCTGGCCTGACACAAAGCTGTGCGCCTGCGTACAAAGCGGCATGAAACAAAGCGCGGCGAACAGGCAGAAGCGGGGTGTCATTGTCTCTCCATAGGCAGGCGTCGGCAGAAATGTCTCAGAGAAGCCTTGCAGTGAAATAAAATCCGCAGATAATCGTAAAAAGTTGATAAGTTAGCTGCCGGACAGATAAAAATTATTGGAGAAATCATGAGTAAGTCAACGGTCGCCGTTTTTTCAGCACTTTTGTTGGGCGCTTTACCCGTGATGGGAGCGGCATGGGCCGAGGGCGAACAGGCCGTGCCGGCGCCGCAAATCCAGTCGGCGACGCCTGAGCAGCCGGCGCCGGCCGCAGGCGAACAGCAGAGCCAGCCGCAGGTGAGCGGGGAAGGGCAGGAGAGCCCGGCGCCGCAGGGGCAGCAGCCTTCTGCGTCTAACCCTGACGGTGAAACCGCGCCCGCCGTGCCGGGCAAGAAAACCTACGATAAAACCTCTTTCTACGCCGACTTTAAGCATTTCCAGATTGGCGACGTGGTGCCCGATACCTATCGCGTGCCGAAGTACAAAATTTCTGAATGGCAAAAAAGAAAGCTGACGGCGCCAGAGCCGGGCAGCCACTGGACGTATATGGGCGGCGACTATGTGCTGATCACCGATGCGGAAGGTAAAATCGTTAAGGTGCTTTCCGGCGATATTATCTACCGTTAACGGTGAG